>JBQTHO010000002.1:0-72333 GCA_052389795.1 Acidobacteriota bacterium
GCGAAAGAAAGTGGCAAACGAGCCACTCAGAAGATCGTTAACGCGACGAAAACTACTCATTATTGATAACCAAAACTGATTGCAGAACAGATCATCAACAGTAACGCTCAGTTTTTCAGCACCCTGCTAGAGCTCGACAGGTGTGAAGCCGTGACTGAACGACGGCTCTCCTTGCGCCGACATCCTCAGGCAGAGTCTGCACGGGCCGCTTTCGACGAGCAGACGCGGGACGTGATTGAGAACGGGCAGGGCCGGTCGCGCGCACGGCTCGGCCGCCCCACGTCGTGCCCCGAAGCTTCCGCGCGCCTATTCAGTCGGCGGCTTCGCCGCTATGACGCGCTGCGCCGATTTCACCTCGACCGCGATCACGTGCGGGTCGCCCGAGACCATCTCCCAGGAGTGCTCCATACCATCGTCGGCCCACAGCACCTGGCCAGGCGTATAGTCCAGAAGGAAGCTCGAGCCGTCGCGCGTGGTGATCTTCCCCCGCCCCTTCGCTATCATGACGATGAGGGTGGGGGGATGCGAATGCATCGGGCTTCTCTGCCCCTTGGTTGCACGCCCATCAAACACGCGCACATGGTCTTTCTCGAACAGCACGTGATGGACGTCAGGGTCGACGGTCACGGAATCGTTGGCTTTGCGCGCGACTGGCGGTAGCGGTCCACTCTTTCGCTGCGCGGACTTCACTTCAACGGCGATCACGTTGATCTCGCCGGCGAGCAGCTCCCAGGAGTGCTCGAGTCCATCGGGCAGCCACATCACCTGTCCGGGATAGGTATCGAGGATCGCCTTCTTGCCGTCAGGCAGCGTCAGCTTGACGCGCGCCGTGCCGAGGCTGATGAACACGAACGGCGGGTGGCTGTGCATGGGACTTCGCGTGCCGCGTGACGCGCGAGCCTCGAACACGCGGATGTGGTCGTTCTCGAGCACGAGCTTGTGAACGTCAGGGTCCACCTTCAGCGCGTCGTTCGGTTTTTGCGCATAAAGGCTGACGCACGTGGTAAGCACCACGCCTAGACAGATCGCGAGTGGACGCTGCATATGACCTCCTGAAACTCGATTTGTGCGTGACACTCTACGAGCAGATGCGGGATCGCGTCAACGTGAAGCGCCGGGACGCGCAGCGCACCGGTGCGTTTCGCAACGATTTGGGCATCGGTTGAACCACAAAGCTTCGGATTTTTGGCAATGATTCGCGCGCGATTTCGTTGGCGGACACAACAGTGCCCAAGAATACAGATCTAGCGCGACCCAATCCTTCTCTGTCGTTCGCGGGTCCGATACACGAACAGGCGGAGGTTGTTTTGGCCGCGACCGCCACCACAGCGAAAGCGGCTGACGCGAAGTTTTCACCCGCCTAGTAGTGCGCCGGCTGGAGCGTGTTGTTAACTGCACTTAAGGCAACTGTTCGATTGCCTCTTTCAAAACAGTTGGGTCATAGTACGGATTGATCTCCTTCAGCTTCCCATCAACAACTCGGAATTTGTCAAAGATTGCAGTCACTCCGTTGGGCGTCTTTAGGTCAAATACCGTCGCTACGTACTCACCCTCGACAATATGCTGTTTGATGTCCGCGCCCCTCATGATCGGGAATAATGCCGACAGAAACTCGATAGCATCCTTACCCGTTTTGGTAGTGAGTGGACTCTGGTATACGACATCTTCAGCAAAAGGAACGTTTGAGAAGTCACCATTTGCCAAGCCGTAAATGTAACTCTCCACCACAGCTATTTTCTCGTCCCGCGTCATTTCATCCTCCTTAAGGAATTCTTTGGTAGCATGCTTCGCCTCCAATAAAGCGTAGCAACGGAGGTCGATTCTGGCTATTTTGAGCCTAGCCGGACAAGCTTTATAAAGCCGGTACCTTGAAAGCCGCCGAACGCCCGGCATCACCCGCCCGCACACAACCACGCCACGGACAAGTTCTCGATGAAAAGCTCCCTGATTCGGGTCGGGTGCATGCCTTTGGGCCCACCACCTCCGCTATGGCGCCGCGGGTTCGACTTTGAACTTGACGATGTCTGCGATGGGAACCGCAATCTTTCCCGTTGCTGTATTGATTTGTAGAGTTGGGAGGATCGCTTCCGATTTTCCTTCGTTTCGGTACTCGCCAATCAGTCTCAGCTTGGACGGCGCTTTCATGTCGATAAAGTCTGACTTAACCGAAGCCATGTTGTGCTTGCTCGAGTAATCAAACATCGCCATAAAGTTATTGTCGAGGTCAACGGCCATCTTGGCGACCTCGAGGTCGTCGATCGGCTGTTTCTGGCCAATTGACACATATCTAAGGCGCGTGCCATTCCGATAGCGAACTCCGTCCTCATCAATCGATTCGATCTGTTCACCCTTGGCGATGTAGTACAGCCCTCCGTAGCCGCCTGAGGCGTCGCTCTTTACTGGGCTAGATTCGCCTTGAATGACCGTTCCCTGTATAGAGCCTTTGAGAAGCTGACCATTGTTCTTCTTGACTGTAGCTGGACTTTGGGCCGCCGCCTCCAAGATTAGAACGACGAGGGCAAGGCTTACAATGCAAAAACGAATAGTCATTGATGGTTCTCCTTCATCAAGTGTTTCTATTGACGCTCAGTCAGAATAAGCCGGCCCAACTATGTATATCTGGTTTCCTGATAAAAACTTCGGGCACCGTCGCGGTCGGGATAAGACGCCAAGCTTGATCCCTCTAACTGTTGCTTTGAAAACAATTAAAACCGGGAGTCCAACCGGCAGGAATTTTTATCTGGTTTCCGCATATTATTCCGGCCAGCCTCCTTTTGGTGAGTCCGCGGGACTCTTAACGCCACGAGCACCTCGATTGAAGACAGGAGTATAGATGATCGTAATCCTCCCCGTCCCTAATTCAGGTTTGTTAAACTGAGCGCGAAGCTTGAAGCATGAAAATCGCTACCTGGAACGTCAACTCAATCCTCGCGCGTTTGCCAAACGTCACCCGCTGGCTGGAAAAAGAGAAGCCGGACGTTCTCTGCCTGCAGGAAACAAAGTGTTCTGACGACAAGTTTCCGCTGCTCGAAATCAAAGCTGTGGGTTATGACTGCGTTCTGTTTGGTCAGCAGAGCTACAACGGCGTCGCGATTCTTTCAAAAGCCGGGTGCGCGTCCGCTCAGCGCGGATATCCCGAAGACGACGCTACCAGTCATTCGCGTCTGCTGGCTGCCGATGTCGCGGGTATTCGCATCGTCAACGTCTATGTCCCGAACGGGCAGGTCGTCGGCTCAGAGAAGTTTCAATTCAAGCTGAAGTGGGTGCAGCGCCTGCGCGAGTTCTTCGACCAAAGTTACGATCCAGCCACTCCAGTTCTGCTTTGCGGAGATTTCAATGTCGCGCCGGAAGAGCGTGACGTGCATGACCCGCGGCTTTGGCAAAACCGGATTCTGTTCAGCCCGCCCGAGAGAGATGCGCTTCAGCACATCAAAGACTGGGGCTTCACCGACACGTTTCGAATGCACACTGAAGCGGGCGGGCATTATTCCTGGTGGGACTATCGCGCGGGCGCGTTCCGTCGCAACCTCGGCCTGCGGATCGATCACATTTGGGTTTCGGCGCCGTTAGCCTTGCGAAGTGTCCACACCTGGATTGATAAAGAGCCGCGCAGTTGGGAACGTCCTTCGGATCACGCGCCGGTGATAGCCGAGTTTGAATAAAAACTTGAATGCACCAATCTAATCCTCTCGAAGGCTAACCTTCCCACTTGTTTTGCAACTCCCTTCGCTTACTCTCTGCTATTTGTGACTATTAGCAGGTAGACAGCCAAAGCTATCAAGCATTAAGATCGACCGCTGCGCAGGACTCAAAGTTTAGATTACGAAACAAATGCCTCGCTGAAACGATGTCTGCCTCTGCCGGCAAGCGAATTGGCCGTTATGAGATCCGCTCACTGCTGGGCGTGGGCGGTATGGGGGAGGTTTACCTTGCTCAAGACACTCAACTGCGGCGACCAGTAGCGCTAAAACTTCTGCCGCAGGAATTCACAGGCGACGAGGAACGGCTGCGCCGTTTTAAGCAGGAAGCTTTTGCCGCCTCCGCCTTGAATCATCCGAACATTCTCACGATTTACGAGATCGGATTAGAAGACGATACCGACTTTATCGCCACGGAATTTATCGACGGCGTCTCGCTGCGCGACTTCATGGCGAAACAGCCAATGGCGATCGAACAAGTGCTGGACTTCGGTAGCCAGATCGCTTCCGCGTTGGCCGCCGCCCATGCGGCCGGCATCGTGCATCGCGACATCAAGCCAGAGAATGTCATGGTGCGTCGCGATGGCTATGTAAAGGTGCTCGACTTTGGTCTCGCCAAGCTGACTGAGTACCAGGGACTCCAAAGCGGTTCCGAGGCGGCCACGGTGCCCGTCGTGCAGACTGAACCAGGAAAGGTTATGGGAACCGCCAACTACATGTCGCCGGAACAGGCGCGCGGGCTCGAAGTAAATGAACAAACCGACATCTGGAGTCTGGGCGTGCTGCTTTATGAAATGGCGGCAGGGCGGGTTCCTTTTACAGGGCAGACGGGCAGCGACGTTTTGGCGTCGATATTAAGAACCGAACCTTTACCGCTGCAACGACATTCGCCCGATATTCCCATCGCGCTTCAGCGGATCGTCCGCAAAGCATTGCGCAAGGAGCGTGAGGAGCGATACCACCTGGCCAAAGAATTGGCCCTGGATCTGAAAAATCTGCGCCGCGAGTTGGACCTTGATGCAGAGCTCGATCTTTCTCAGCAACCGTCTGCCCCGGCAATTTCAAGATCGGGCATAAGTGCCGGCGGGACGGGCGCCGAAAACTCCCTCATGGCTTCGCGCACTGCTGAGGTGAATGTCCAGAAGTCCGACTCGACCGCCGAATATGTCATGGGGGAAATCAAATCACACCCCACGGCCGTCGCGTTTGTCCTTGGAGTTATCGGTTTGGTCGCGCTGGCGATCGTGCTGGTTGTGGCTTATCGCTGGACAGCGATACCGACCCCATCCACCAATGTTTCCAGTTCCCCGCGAAACATGAAGATCGCCCGCATGACCAGCACCGGCAATGCGGACAAAGCAGCCATCTCGCGTGATGGTAAATACCTGGTCCATGTGACAAGCGAGAACGGCCAGCAGAGTTTGCGCGTGCGGCAGGTCAACACTAGCGGTGATGTGCAGATTGTGACGCCCTCTGACGTGCAGTATGCGGGGCTGACTTTTTCGCGCGACGGCGATTTCATTAACTACGTGGCTGCGGAAAAAAACAGTTCTACGCCGAACCTCTATCAAATTCCCGCGTTGGGTGGAAACCCACGCCGGCTGATCTCAAATGTGGGCAGTGCTGTCACCTTCTCGCCTGACGGGCAGCAGTTGGCTTTCATTCGAAACTTTCCGGACGCGGGAGAAGATGTTCTGATGATCGCGGACGCAAATGGCGGCGGTGAGCGCAATCTCGCGGTTCGCAAATTGCCAAACTTCTTTCGCTCCGTCGCGTGGTCGCCGGATGGAAAAACAATCGCGTGCGGCGCCGGCAGTTTTGTTCCCAGCTATAACACCTACGTGGTCGACGTAGCAGTTGAAAGCGGCAGGGAGAAACAGATTGGAACTCAAACCTGGATGTTTATGGGCCAATTGGCTTGGGCTGCCGATGGTCGGGATCTAATTCTCAGCGCGTCTGAACAAGAGGCGGGTAGTTTTGAAGCCCAACAGCTCTGGTACGTGTCGTATCCGGAAGGCGAGGCGCGACGGATTACCAACGATCTAAATAATTACACTGGAGTTAGTCTAACGGGAGACTCTAATCGACTCGTGACGGTGCAGTCTGAGACGAGCTCCAGCATTTGGCTGGCGCCCAATGGCGATGCGAATCGGGCGACACGAACGACCTCCGGTGCGGGTCAGGTGGATGGCCGCGACGGACTCGCCTGGACCCCCGATGGAAAGATCGTCTACGCCTCGAATGCCAGCGGCAATTTGGACCTCTGGATGATGAATGCCGACGGCAGCCATCAAAGGCAATTGACTGAAAATTCACGCATCAATAATCACCCCTTGGTCTCACCCGATGGCCGTTACATTATCTTCACCTCGGATCGCGCCGGGACACCAAACATTTGGCGCACGGACATCGATGGCAGCAATGCCAGACAGTTAACCAGCGGCAGCGGCGAAGACAATCCGCAGTGCTCGCCGGACGGCCAGTGGATCGTCTACACGTTGCTGGGCGCAGGCAAGCCGACGCTCTGGCGCGTTTCGATTGCTGGTGGAGCTTCTCAGCAACTCACCGATAAATATACAGCCGCCGCGGTGTTCTCGCCTGACGGTAAATCCATGGCCTGCCTCTATCGCGAAGAGCAACCGAATTCGCCGCTCAAGTTGGCAATCTTTCCTCTCGCGGGAGGACAGCCCACGCGTGTCTTTGACGCGCCAATTTTCGTCGAGGAACTGGCGCGCGTGCCGCAGCCACGCTGGGCCGCCGATGGGCGCGGATTAACTTACGTTGTGACCAACGGAGGTGTCTCCAACATCTGGCTCCAGCCAGTCAATGGTGACGCGCCCAAACAGTTGACCACATTCAAATCCGATCGCATTTTCTCGTATGAGTGGTCGCGTGACGGCAAACAACTGCTGGTTGCTCGCGGCACAGTCGCCAGCGATGTTGTATTGATTAGTAATTTTCGTTAAGAAGGTGACGAGCGTTTGCGCCGAAGATCACACGGCGCTGCAGAAAAAGTATGTTGACCGTCCGCTGGCGCGGACTGAGCCCGAAACACAGGTTTATGTAAAGCCGCTCACTACGGTCCTGCTCTTAAAGTTTTCAAAGCCGCTTCGACTTCCTTTGTATCAGGCCGTTCTTTGTAATCTGCCTCGACCTTGCTCCAGGCAACTTTTCCATTTTTGTCGATCAGGTAAACTGAGGGATGAGGGATGCCTTCAAATTTCTGACCGTTGTAATCCGGATCGCGAATTCCATAGGCATCGATCACCCGATGACCTCTGTCAGACAAGATGGGAAAGTTGATCTGTCCTTTGCCATCGGCGGAAATCTTCTCAGCAAACTGCTTGCTTTCGGCCGGAGCGTCAACGCTGATTCCATAGATGCGAACCTGGGCTTCACGCGTGGCAAGTGAACGGAGCTCAGCCAACTGCCGAGCACAGTAAGGTCACCAGTTGCCTCGATAAAAGACCAGCACAGTGGGAGCGTCGCCGCGCGCCGATGACAGAGTAACTTTTCGATTGTTCTGATCCTCGAGCGTAAAGTCAGGAGCCATTTCGCCGACCGCAACAGGCGAATTGCGCGGCTTAAGATCGGCGTCACGCATCGATTTGAGTGTTGTCCCACAGGCAACGGTTAACACGGTGAGAAGAGCAATTGTGAGGGTAACCTTCAAGTTCATAAAGTCATTCAGGCGATTAAACGCAACCGCGCCCAGATTTTCCTGTTTGAGCCGAACCGCTTTAGCGACTAAGCCTATTACACAATTCGAGTGGAAGCAATCGCTTTAGACTAGCGCGACTGTGCGGTGCTGAGCACAGAGATTCCCCTGTGGCTTGCACCAAGTCAAAGACTGGGGCTTCACCGACACGTTTCGAATGCACACGGAAGCGGGCGGGCAATATTCCTGGTGGGACTATCGCGCGGGCGCGTTCCGTCGCAACCTCGGCCTGCGGATCGATCACATTTGGGTTTCGGCGCCGTTAGCCTTGCGAAGTGTCCACACCTGGATTGATAAAGAGCCGCGCGGTTGGGAACGTCCGTCGGACCACGCGCCCGTCGTGGCTGAGTTTAGCTAGTCCTGTGGATTTGCGGGGTCCGGTGGTTTTGGCAGATCGGATGTGGCCAATGGATCTGCTAAAGGTGAGGTGTCGGCCCGAGGGGTAGCCGCGCCGCTTTCTGTGGCTAAGGACGCTGACTCACGATGTTCTAAAACCGGCGGTGGCGGTGGCGTGGGGAAAACCTGTTGCAGGTTCCGAGCGCGCTCTTCCTGTCTTCGATCAATCGCTTTAATTACCTGGATCGCGAAGAAGGCGGCCGCAATCGAGAGGACCTCGCTTAAAATCCCGACCGTTGCCGAAGCTTCTACCGGCGCTTCGGCCATCGTCATCCGGAAATAAGCATTGCTGGAAATGTTTGAGACGATCCAGAATCCCCACCACGCCGGAAAAAATCCTGGCGGAGACACACCGTACGAGAACGCGTCCGTTGCGTTGGGCTCACTCTTTTTCCAAATGTCCCTGACCGCGTGATACGGCACGAACAGATTCATGATCGGCACAAAGAAACTGCCAACGGCCCAACCCGATGAGTGTTGCGTTGTCGCGCCGAACGCCGCTACGTTGTTGCTCACCCGATAAAGCCACATGAGGAAGACAACGACGGTTGCGATGTACACCGCGATCGTTGCCACCCCCAGCACGCCTGTGAAAGCGAGCGCGAGAAAACCTCCAGGGTTGTCCGATATCTCCTGATCTTCAGCGAGGGGATCCACGGACAGATCCAGAATGTGCGACGGTATGGTCACCAAACTGATCACGGCGCCGACGATTAACAGAACCGTAATTAGTCGCGCGCGGTTGTGGGCCGACACGTATGGCTGAGGTCGGTAAGGTGCGGATGGTGGCTGTTGGAATTGTGCGTAGGTCATCAGCCTCGGGTGAATTTAAACCTTCGTTACTAACGCCACGTTTCCGTCGATCCACGAAGTCTCGCCGAAAGATTTCGGCCGACACGGATTCGTAAAGGCCCGGGCAAATCAACACACCTTTGCTGCGCCTCGTGACGAAGCCGGGATAGAGACCACGCTGCTGATCTATCGTTAAGGAGTCGCAGGTGTTCCGAACGAATAGCTGAAACCGCCGCTCATGACATTCAGAATGATGCAAACGATGAGAACCAGGGTCCAAATCATCATGATGTTTTTGATGTTGAGTCGGGATGCATTCATCCAGCCCCAAATCAGAGTCCAGATTCCGCAGGTGATGATTCCAATGATGCCGTGAACCACACCGCCATTCTGGAACTGCTTAATCAGGACGATGACAAAGAGAACCAGACTGACCAAACTCAGCACCATTGCCAGGATTCCAAGCATTTCTTTTTGAGCCTCCGAGTCTTGAGTCTAAAAAGATAAAACCATCCAGCTTGCGAGCGGGTATAAATTGGCCTTTGAAGTCAGGGCACAATAGACCAGCGCCAAAAACTCTGTCAACAGTTCTTCCGCGTTTTTTAGTTCGAGGTCAATTCAGCGGTCTTTTCGGTAATATCTTTCTGTGCCCACTCGTTGTCGCGCGCCGCCTCACCGGCTTTGTGGCGCTTCGCTTCCTTCATGCGCGCGACGAGTTCCATGTGCGTTGAGAAATACGGCAAGCTTTTGCCGACAATTTCCTGCACTGAGTTGAAGCCTTTGTCGGTCATAAATTTCTTGAGGCCATCCTGAAGCTCGTCGACCATCTTCACTCCCTGAAGCATAACACCGGTGCAGATCTGTACGGTCGAAGCCCCGAGTAGCATGAACTCGATCGCATCGTGAGCGGTTTCCACGCCGCCAATGCCGCTAATCGAAGTTTCTTTCGACAGGCCGAGCGCGAGTTGGCTAACCATCCGGAGCGCGATCGGCTTCACCGCTTGCGCAGAGTAACCGCCGGGAACTGTGTAGCCCTCAACCGTGGGCATCGGCCGCAACGTGTCAAGATTCACGCCGATGACGGAAAGAATCGTGTTGATGGCCGAGATTCCATCGGCGCCGCCGCGCACCGCAGCCAGCGCGGGTTCACGGATGTTAGTAATGTTCGGCGTCATCTTTGCCCAGACTGGAATAGTGGCGACTTCCTTCACCCAACTCGTGACCTCTTCAGTGAGATCAGGATGCTCACCCATCTCAGAACCCATCTTGCGTTCGGTCATGCCATGAGGACATGAGAAGTTCAGCTCGAAAGCGTCAACGCCGGTGTCCTGGACCTTTTTCGTCAGTTCCTGCCAACGCTCTTTGGTGTACTCCTCCATAATCGAGGCGATCAGGATGTTGTTCGGATAGTCCTTCTTAACTTTCCGGAACTCTTCCAGCCAAACCTCGATGGGTCGATCGGATATCAGTTCGATGTTCTCAAACCCGATCACTTCGCCGTTGGTGCGCGAGCGGAGTTTGCCGTAACGCGGCACCACGTTGACGACCTTGCTCGACTCGAGGCTGACAGTCTTCGCCACCGCGCCGCCCCAGCCGGCGTCGTAAGCCTTTGCGAGTACGCGCGCGTTAGTTCCCGGCGGGCCAGAACCGAGCAGAAAAGGATTGGGGAATTTGATTCCGTTGACGGTTATCGATAGGTCCATGACAACTCCTGTTTCAAGTTTCAGGTTTCAAGTTTCAAGTTCGATTTGTGGCATTGAACCTGAAACTTTAAACTTGGAACCTGAAACTCATAATTCGGCATCTGCCTCGATTTCAATCAGCATCCGCGGATCGATTAGCGCGCTGACTTCCAGCATTGATGTGGCCGGCAAGATGCTGCTAAAGACTTCACCATGAGCGCGACCGTATTCTTCCCAACGCGAGATGTCGGTGACGAACATGCGCGTGCGCACCACGTGTTCGAATCCGGCCCCGAGACGCTGCAGCGCCTTTTCAATGTTGACCAGGCATTGCTTCGCTTGTCCGTAGGCATCGTCGAGAGCAACGAGTTCGCCGCTGTCATCGAGTGCGGTTGTGCCGGTGACGTAGATTCGGTTGCCAACTTTCACCGCGCGTGAGTAGCCAACAATCGATTCCCATTTCGCGCCGGAAGAGATTCGCTCTCGGTCAGTCATTTCAAGAAGTGGCACAGACTTCAGTCTGTGAATTCTACGTTGGAACCACAGACTAAAGTCTGTGCCACTGCAAAGTTAGTCCGCGACCAACTGACCATAACTATCCGGCCGGCGGTCACGGAAGAATTGCCACGTGTTCCGAACTTCGCGAATCAGGTCCAGGTCCAAATCCGCGACCACGAGCGCGTCTTCATCGCGCGGTGCTTGGGCGATAATTTGCCCGCGCGGATCGCAGAAGTAACTCTGACCATAAAATTCGCCGATGTCCCAGGGCTGCTCGTGCCCGACGCGATTGATTGCGCCCACGAAATACCCGTTCGCGACGGCATGCGCGGGCTGTTCCAGCTTCCAAAGATATTCCGACAGGCCCGCCACGGTGGCCGAAGGATTGAAGACAATCTCGGCGCCGTTCAAGCCTAACGCGCGCGCGCCTTCGGGGAAGTGGCGGTCGTAGCAGATGTAGACCCCAATGCGCGCGTAAGCCGTGTCGAACGTTGGATACCCGAGATTACCCGGGCGGAAATAGAACTTCTCCCAGAAGCCGGGATTCACGTGCGGGATGTGGTTCTTACGGTACTTGCCCAGGTACTTTCCGTCGGCATCGATTACCGCAGCCGTGTTGTAGTAGATGCCGGTAATCTCCTCCTCGTATATCGGGACAATGATCACCATGTTGTGCCTGCGAGCGATTTCCTGCATCAACTTCGTCGTCGGCCCGTCGGGGATTTTCTCGACCGCGTCGTACCAGCGCGTCTGCTGCTCGGCGCAAAAGTAAGGCGTCGTGAAGACTTCCTGCATGCAAAGTATTTGGACGCCCTGCTTGGCGGCGTCTTCGATCATGGCCACATGCTTTTCGACGTTGAGCCGTATGATCTCTTGAATCGACGCATCGGTCGGCGCGGCATTGTGTGCCTGTATCAATCCGCATTTAACTGTTCTTGGCATATCTGCTCCTTGCCTCGAAATCTAAAGTCTCTGTTTCCGATCGCTCATAAAACTGCCTCTAACTTTTGCTGAGATGACGATGGAGACTCATCAAGAAGTAGTATATGACGAACCCGAGAGCGAACGTTACGAACCACGCGTAGGTATATGCAGTGTCTAAGTATGTGGGGTTCGCTACCTGCCCGCCGGGCGTAGTGGCTGCGCGAATAAAACCCGGCACGACCGGCGCGACGGCAAAACAAAGCGCGATAACCGCATACCAATTCCAACCTTTCTCTAGGGGCATCCTTAAAGCTCGCGCGCCGAAGGCGAGCAGCAGTAAAGCCAACGCTCCGACGAACACGTGAAACCACAAGCCGGCGGACAAAGTTGTCGAAAACAGAAACACCAATTCAAGCGTGACCAGCGCCACGAACCCCAGGACGTAAAACAGCAGTCCGATAGCCGGCCCTCGAGAGTAAGAGTACGGACCATCGACATCAAATAACCCAGCCAAATCAAGTTTTCGATTTCTGAGAATCCAGTAATCGCAAATCATTATGCCGCCGATTGCGCCCATTAAGCCTGAGTAACCGATGAGCCAGGTAAAAATATACGCGCCCATCGAAGCCATCAATTTCCACGGCATGATGACAATCCCAATTAGCGCAGTTATCAAACCACCGGTGACGTATGAAATTAGTTTCGGGTTGAGATTTGAGAAATCATTCGACGGTGAGACGACGTTTGCCGCCATGTTCGTCGTAAGCTGGGCCGCAAAGATCACCAGCATGGCAAAAACGATTACCACCGGTCGGTCGAAGCGAGCGACCAGAGCCACGGGATCGGGAATTGCGGTTCCATAAATAACCAGCGTGGCGCTCGTTACTGCCACGCCGATAAAAGCAAACGCGGTCATAGTGAAGGGAAGGCCCAAGGCTTGTCCCAGCATTTGCGACTTCTGCGAGCGAGCGTAGCGGGTAAAGTCGGGAATATTCAGACTCAGCGTCGCCCAATAACCGACGGATGCAGTCAGAGCTCCGGGGAAAACATTCCAGAAGTTCGCCTGCTGCTTTTGCAGCGCGGATGACTCGCTCAAAATTCTCAGCAAGCCTCCCGCCCTCGATGACGCCCAAATCAACAGCATCACGCCGCCCACCAGGAGCAAAGGCGCGGCCCACGTTTCGAGATGCTTAATGCCTTCAATTCCGCGCAGGATGATCAGCACCTGAATTAGCCAGAAAGCAAAGAACGCAATCCACGTGTGCACCGCTACGTTCAAGATGTTGAAACCAAACGCAGTTCCCCAACCAGGCCAAATTGCCGAGATCAAAGCATCAAGCGCCGCACCCCCAATCCACGTTTGAATGCCAAACCATCCGCAGGCGACAATTGCGCGAAGCATAGCGGGAACGTTGGCGCCCTTTGTTCCGAAAGAGGCGCGACAAAGCACGGGAAAAGAGACCCCGTACTTCGTGCCGGCGTGCGCGTTGAGGATCATCGGAATCAAAACGATTGAATTGCCCAGCAGAATCGTTCCCATCGCCTGCCACCAATTCATGCCTTGTTCGATAAAACTGCCGCCGAGCATGTAAGTGGTGATCACGACGCTCATTCCAATCCAAAGCGCGGCGATATTCCAGGTTGACCAGGTGCGGGCTTTAATCGAGGTAGGCGCCAGATCCTTATTCCAAATTGGACTGTCTGAGACGTCCCGACGCAGTTCTTCAAA
Source organism: Acidobacteriota bacterium (assembly GCA_052389795.1). Classification (GTDB taxonomy): domain Bacteria; phylum Acidobacteriota; class Blastocatellia; order Pyrinomonadales; family Pyrinomonadaceae; genus UBA11740. The sequence goes on from JBQTHO010000002.1 coordinate 13,438, forward strand.
GTCGCGGTGGGTCAGAGCGATATCGTTTGTAGTTGATTCTGCGGCCATCGAGTGTTCGGCTTGTTCGGAGGCATTCACTGCAGCCTGAATCTAACGGTCACCTGTGCGGTCACTGAGAGAGTTCCCGGAGCAAGCGCGGATTCGCTCTCAGCGGCCCCACCTGCATCTGACGAGACGTTTTGCAGGGCGGCTCGTGGCGCGTAATCACGACTTGTTTCGGTAATCGAATACGCCGGCCCAATCGCTTGGCCAATCTCGCCGGCCAGCAAGGTTGCCTTTTCTTTTGCGGCGCGAATGGCCATCCGGCGCGCCTCGTCGCGATGCTTCCGAAGTTGTGAATCACGGAACTCGAGGTTGCTCAGTCGCGTAATGCCGGCTTTTAGAATGTCCGCGAGCATTTCATCAAACCGTGAGATGTCGCGAAGCCGGACTGCCACAGTTTTCGAAACTTCATAGCCGATGAGCACGCGCTTCGTCCGATTCCGCTCTTCATAGGGCAGGTCGTCAGTGTTGTACTTCGGCTGGACGCTGATTTGACTCGTCTGCACGTCCTCAGGTTTGACGTTATGCTTGCGCGCAATCGCCAGGATCTGCTTCACGCTGTCATCGGTTTTGCTGTTCGCGACCAGCATGTCCTTATCGACATTCTCGACCGCGAGCGTGAAGAGCACTTCATCGGGCGGCACGCGCACTTCGGCCTGGCCGGTAACGGTAATCAGCGGTGGCTCGATGTTGTTCTGCGCGAATGCGGGAACAGCGAGCAGCAGCGTTACCGCAACCAGCACAATCAGTTTTTTCATGAATCCTCTCAATTCTTATGCCGTTTTTGCTTCTCGTACGTTTCTCGAAACGCCTGAAGCAATGGGAGCTCGATCGCGTCTCTCGGTCGATTCGCCGCCCGCTTGCTTTCAATTATGTCGCGAAGGTTGGCGACCGGGAATCCGCTCGACAGATCGATGCGTGCTTTTGCTTCGTCATAGCTTTCAATGCCGTCTGGCGCGAAAACCAAATCGATATCGAAGGGCCCACTTTTAATTTGGACAAAGTCTTTGCCGCGAACTATTTCGGCCTCAAGTGCACCATCAATCGTAAAACCCAACTCGGTCAACGCGCTCGTTATTCGCCGACCATTCTCAGGGTCTTTTCTGGGAAACACATCAACATCCTGCGTCGTGCCGGGATAGCCGAGCAGAATCGCGCCACTCTTGCCAATGAACATGTAGTCAACGCCATGTTTTCCAAAGGCAGCAGCGACCTCTTGAGCCTGCGCTGGATGAAATACGTCACGCCTCATCGAGCGTCTTTCTTTGTAAGTCTGTCAGGTCGCCGTAACCAAGATACTCTGCCAGATTCTCACGGCACCAACGTCGATATTCTTCCATCGAATCAAACGAGCGCCATTCCGCGTCATCAAGTACCGGCTTGTAGACATAATTGAAACCATAGCGCATACGTTCCGCGACCGTCCGTCGCAGGCTCCGTTCACATTGCTCGCGAAAATCGTGAAGGTCGTCTTGCTTCATCTGAGAAGTTTAGCCTATCTCCGCAGCGAATCTTCTATAAACTTTGCGATGTCGGCGCGCAGTTTCGCGTGCGACTTTTCATCGATGTACATCATGTGACCGGCTTCGTAATACCCGGTCGAGAAATTTCGCAGCAGCGACGGATCGATGCTGATGTGATGAATGGTGTATTCGGCGGCTGAGAACGGCGTCGCCATATCGTAGTAGCCGCACGCCACGAAAATCTTCATATAGGGATTCTTGGCCAGCGCGTTGCGCAAAGCCACACTCGTATCGACGTAGGTGTTATTGGTCCCCCAATTCCAGGGACTGGTAAAGCCGCCGCCCAGGATGTAGTACTCGAGATCCGTTTTGTATCCGAGATCCCGCCGCACATAGTTGTTCAGGGTCGACGTGTAAGGCGAGCGAATTACCGCTTCACTTGCATCGTACTCAGGGCTGTCAGTCGAGTAATTGGAATCGTAGCCCTTGAATCTACTATCGAGACGGCCAATCGATCGGCGCTCGGATCGAAGCAGTTCTTTCCGAAAAAGATTCAGATCCACGCGCAGGTTGGCGTTGTCATAAAAACTCTGGCTCAGACCGGTGTATCGGGATAAGCGTGCGGCAACTTCCTGTCGCTGCTGCGGCGACATGCGATCGCCGCGTGCCAAAGCGACCGTGTATTGATTCGCAGACCACTCTTCAACTTCCGCCACAACCTCTGTTAACGGTTTTGACTGGAGGTCTGAAGGCAGACGTTGATGGTACCAGGCGGTTGCGGCGTACGCCGGTAGATACAGCGCGTATGGCAGATCGTTTCCCGGTGCGAACCTGGTCGTCTGGAAATTCATGATCGCTGAAACCAGCATGATGCCGTTGAAAGCGATGCCGCGATCAATCAGATAACCCGAAAGTGCGGAAGCCCGCGTCGTCCCGTAACTTTCACCGACCAGGAACAGAGGCGACGCCCAACGTTCATTACGCGTCAGATAGAGCCGAATGAATTCCCCGACTGATTCGATGTCACCCTGGAGTCCGAGAAACTTCGCGTTGAGATCAGGACGCGCAGCTCGGCTATATCCCGTGCCCACCGGATCGATGAAGACCAAATCACTCTGCGTCAGCCACGTGTGTTCGTTGTCCACCAATTCAAACGGAGGCGCAGGCATTCCGCCGTCTGAGTTCATTCGCACGCGCTTCGGACCAACCGTGCCCAGATGCAGCCAAACCGACGAAGAACCAGGCCCGCCGTTGAAAGAGAATGTCAGCGGCCGTCGCGCGCGATTGCTCGCGTCGTCCAGCGTGTAAGCCATGAAGAACAGGCGCGCCTCGGTCTCGCCCTCACGGTTTTTGATCGGCATCATCCCGGTCGTCGCCGTGTAACGCAGCGTTCTGCCGCCAACCCGAATTTCGTGTTTTGTTACGACCGGCGGTTCTTCAGGTGAAGGTGCCGGCCGTTCCGGCGCGCCGCGCTGCTGTCCTGCAGCCGAACCTCCCGGCGAAGCCGATGGCGACGCCCCGGCTTGCGGAGTTGCTGCCGGTTGTTGGGCGGGCGGACGTCCCTGTGTATCAGGCTGTCCAAAAGAGACGAGGGCGAAACAGAAGAAGAGAATTGCGAGCATCCGCGATTAACCCCTGCAAGACCGATTCGAAGGCAACAGCAGGCGTGCATAGTAAGGAATTATGTGTGAGGCGACAAGTATTTTGTCAGAACCACCTGCGGTAGCAGGTGGTTGGTCTATCGCGGTTCGTCCGCTTGGTTTGGAAAAGACCGGGCGATGAGGAATAGGCGTGTAAAACTCTCAGTCTTTAAAGATCAACCGCCCGCTACCGCAGGCGGTTCCGACCTTATTCCGGGGGCGGCTCGAACTTCGGCTTCCCGCCGCGAATCTTGCGGTACGTTCCGTTCGCATGCACGTTATGCCCGAAACCGCAGTCGGGAGGGTCACCTTCCTGCGTTACTTTTAATCTGCTGCGAGGGAGGAAGACGATCGTGATCTTGCACGGGCCGAAGTCTGGCAACTCAAGAACCGCGACGTTGCCTTCGATCGTCGCTTCACCGCTCGCATTGCCGGTATTTACGCTCTTCGAGATGGTGTGATAGACGCCATCGAACTGAACCTTCAGTCTGTTTTTCCCGAGCGCGAGAATGCGAATCTCGTTGTCGTAGTAACGATAGACGCCGTTCGCCTGAGGTGCGGTGACTATCTTCGGGTTTTGCGCCGGAGTCGCCGGCGACGAAACAAACAATGCAATCACGAGGGCGGTAAGAATTAGAAAACGTTTCATTGGTTTTACTTTAACCACAGAGGACACAGAGGAAAACTAAGTCCATTTTCGTTTAGACGCCGGACTTGTCCGGCGGCCTGTGAGTTGGCCGCACAAGTGCGGCTTCTAAACTTCCGCGCGAGTTGTTTTCCGTTTTTTTCCTCTGTGTCCCCTGTGGTTAGTCTCCTTCGCAGTCTTTCGAATATCGAGATCCCAGCATTTTTCAGCTTACCGGTAACAATCGGTCTGGCCATCGGCGCCGCACGAAAACATGTACGCAAACCGCGGGCGCGTCAAGTCTTCCGTCGCATCCCAAACGCGCGTCTGGCCGTATTTATCTTCAGTCCAGCCCAACTGTCTTTTATTCTTCCACGTTAGCTCGAGGGCCTCGTCCTCATCGTCACCCAAAAGATGGCGCGCCTCGTGCAAAAGCACCGCCGCGCGTTCCGTGTCGTCAATCGGCAGGCTGAAGAAGTCCGAGTAGAGAGTTACGACCTCGAAAGGGAAGTTTGTGGCCGCATAAGCATCGCGGTGCCCGACGTAAGCGTTGAGCCAATTGTCGGACGTGCGATACGAAGCCAGGCGTCGGAGAACGAAAACCTCGGTACTGAATCCCTTTTGCTCCAGGATAGCAATCGAGCGCTGGACCTGATCGCGCTGTTCAGGTTGCAGACCATCTGAAGTAAACAGCAGAGACAGATAAAAAACGATCAGGAGAATCATCGTCGCGCCGACGATCCAGGCAACTCTTTTCAGGAAGCTGCGTGACTTTTTTGGAGGAGCCTCGTCTGTCTCTGCAACCGCGACGGGTTCAGCATCGAAATCAGCGCCGCACCGCCGGCAGACACTGTCCGAAGCAGGGTTGACCAATCCGCACTGCGCGCACTTGTTTCGGGTGTTGTGAGGAGTGTCGTGCATGTTTGGAGTGCGCCGGCTTGACGGCGCTTTATGTTTTTCGAAACCTGAGGTTAGCCAGATCGAATCAAAAGCGGCGTCGAGCCGCCGCACTCCAAACCGCATTTAGATTGCCACACACTCGCCGCGTTTTAGAAACTGCCCGGCCCCGGACTTGCCTTTGAAATCGCCTTTGTCGATTACGACTGAGCCGCGTGAAAGAACTGTCTCGACAACACCTTTGATTGTCCGGCCTTCGTAGGCGCTGTAATCAACGTTCATGTGATGAGTCTTCACGCTGATCGTCTGTTCTCTATTGGCGTCGAAGATGACGATGTCGGCGTCCGAGCCCACCGCGATTGTGCCTTTCTTCGGAAACAGCCCGAACATCTTCGCGGCAGCGGTCGAGGTCAGCTCAACAAAACGATTCAGCGAGATGCGATTCTCCACCACGCCGGTATAAATCAGCGGCACGCGATGTTCGACGCCGGGCGCGCCGTTCGGAATCTTTGTGAAGTCATCCTTGCCGAGCTCCTTCTGCTCTTTCATGCAGAACGGACAGTGGTCGGTTGAGATGACTTGCAGATCATCCATCTTCAGACCCTTCCAAAGTTCGTCCTGATTTGATTTCTCGCGCAGCGGCGGCGTCATCACGTACTTCGCGCCGTCCCAGCCATCGCCGTAATCATCGATTGAAAGGAAGAGATACTGCGGACAGGTTTCGGCAAACGCGGGAATGCCGCGATCGCGCGCCTGGCGAACCTGGTTCAAAGCATCCGTGCAAGACAAGTGAACGATGTACACCGGCGCCTCGGCCATTTCCGCAATCGCAATCGCGCGATGCACGCCTTCGGCTTCGGCAACAGTCGGACGAGTCAGTGCGTGGTACTTCGGCGCGGTGTGACCTTTGGCCAGCGCATGTTTGATGATCTCGTTGATGACGATGCCGTTCTCGGCGTGCATGCAAATCAAGCCGCCGCGTTGACCGGCCGCGGACATCGCGCGAAAGATCGTCGCGTCATCGACCAGGAACACGCCGGGATAAGCCATGAACATCTTGAAGCTGGTCACGCCTTCGTCCATGACCGTGTACATTTCTTCAATCTGCCGGTCCTCGAGTTCAGTCGTGATCAGGTGAAAGCCATAATCAATCGCGCATTTGCCCTCGGCTTTCTTGTGCCAGTTGTCCACGCCCTGAAGCAGCGACTCGCCTTTGTATTGCACGGCAAAGTCGATGATTGTCGTTGTGCCGCCGTGCGCCGCAGCGATCGTGCCGGTAGTGAAGTCGTCAGAGGCAGTCGTGCCGCCAAACGGTAACTCCATGTGCGTGTGCGGATCGATGCCGCCCGGAATGACGAGCTTGCCCGCCGCGTCGATCGTCACGTCAGCTTCCATGTCCAGCTTCGCCCCGATAACGGAAACAATTTCGCCCTCGATCAAAATGTCGGCTTTGTAATTATCGGTTGCGGTTACGATTTGGCCATTTTGGATTAGAGTTTTCATTTGGTGTGGTGAATTGGAAAAACTTGTATCTGCGGCTTTGCCGCCTGATGTGCGGAAAGCCTCCGGCTTTCCGAATGGTGCCCCTCTTTTTTTCCTCGCAGCGGCGAGGCTGAGCCTCGCCGCTGCGTCAATTCAAAATTATTACGCAGCCGGAAAGGCATAGCCTTTCCGCACATCAAGCGGCAGAGCCGCCCAATGTTCACCTCGCTATCGTTGCCGCCAAGCAATTCGATCGATATCCACAATCAACGGCTCATCCTCTAAAGCGCAACGTTTCCAAATTCTCACACTCGACCACCGGTATTCTTCAGCTCGTTCTACCATCTCGGCGCGAACGGGATTTTGATGAATGTAATTCACTTTCTGCATCAACATATCGTCGCTGAAGATTGGCAGCACATTGCTGTGGTGTTCCCAGAGCGAATACTTGTGCCCTCGCGTGCCTGATTCGCGTCTCAGCTTTCGAAGGCTCGCATTATGGCCGCGCTCTTTAAGATAATCAATAACTCGACGGCTAATAATACCGTTTATGTATTGGAGCACTTTCGACGGCTTCAGAGCAGAATCCGTTGTCGTGTGAAGGTGGTCGGGCATGATGACATAGGCGTAGATCGAAAAACCTCCGGATGTTCTCGCTTCGTGGAGCGCGGCGCATGCGACAAGAGCCAGGGCTTCGGTGCGAAAAACCGGAAGCCGGTCCTTGGCTACGCATGTGAGATAGAGTGCAGGAATGTCTCGGGAGATCTTATGCATGAGGCGGAGCCTCAAACTCTTAGGTAAGTTCGTCACGGAAAGGCAGAGCCTTTCCGCACATCAGGCGGCCAAGCCGCAACCCTCGAAGCGTTACAACATCCCGCGGCAAACCGCCCGTACCGTTTTTCGAAAATCTCTATTTATCTGATCGGAAGATTACGGTGCAATGACAAAAACATAGCAACTGGAGAACAAAAACAATGGCGGCCGGGAGAAATCCAACCGCCTTTAGATTCTCACTTGATTAGCCTTTCTTACTGCGTCAACTCACTCGTCAGCTTTGCGCCGCCAAGGGCCACCAGGTTTGCGCTGATCTTCAGCACTCTATTTGTGTCCTTGGCAATCCAGATGATCTGCTTGTCGGATTCATCGTCCGTCGAGGTAACCTCGACTTTGTAAGCGTCGAACGTGCCGGCCGGAACCGTCACTGATTCGCTGCCAACGAACTTGACCTGCTTCATCTGCAACTTCTGCTTCATCACGTCGAAGTTTCGGAACGTGACCGTATAACCATCAGCCAATGGTAGACGCCCAATCACCTCGAATGCTCCGGCGCCGTCAGCGAAGATTACGCCGCCGACATCGACTGAGATCGGCTTTGACTGGCCGCTCATTGTCATCGTGCCGGTCGCCTTGTTGTCTTTGAAATCGAGTTCGATCGAAACCGGCCCCTGCGTCACCGTGCGATGCTTTACGATCAGGGTGCCTTTCTCGATCGTGGTGACATCGACGATTTGCCCCTGCGGCGTGTCGGCAGTCTCAGTCACAATCCAGTTGTTTCCGTCTTCCTTGATGACCGTCGTTGTGGTCAAGGGAATCGACTGGCTGCCAAGTTCAATCCTGGCCTTGTAGTTGGCCGTGCCCGCTTTCAGGTCACGTGCGGTCTTCGGCGCACTCGCAGTCGCCTCAACCTTCTTCGGCAGCGTCACAGTCTTTACATCAACTGTGATTTCTTTCAAGCGCGCGGCCACTTCCGGCTTCACGTCTTCCTGAAAACGACCGCCCAGGAACTTGGCAAGGAACTTCTCAGTCGTGGCGATCATCGCCATGTTATTAACCGGCTTGGCGAATCCATGGCCTTCGTCAGGCGCGTTTATGTATTCGACCGGGAAGCCGCGATCGCGCAGAGCGATCACGATTGCATCCGCTTCACGCTTCGTCACGCGCGGATCGTTCTGACCCTGAACGACGAGCAGTGGGGTCTTGATCTTGGTCGCGTGGTTAATCGGCGACTGACGTTCGAGCTGCGCCTTGCCCTCAGGCGTTGTCGGATCGCCCATGCGCTGATAAAAGAGCTGACGACCGGCTTCCCAGTAGGGCGGAATGTTTTCCAGCAGCGTGATCAAGCTCGATGGGCCGACGTAATCAACGGCCGCGGCGTAGAGGTCAGGCGTGAACGTGACGCCCGCGAGCGTCGCGTATCCGCCATACGAACCACCCATAATGCCGATGCGTTTCGGATCGGCGATGCCTTCGGCGACCAGGTATTTCGCGCCCCAGGTGATGTCGTCCTGCATCTTGTCGCCCCACTGTTTGTTGCCGGCGTCGATGAATTTCTTTCCATAGCCGGTCGAGCCGCGGAAGTTCGGTTGCAACACTGCATAGCCGCGGTTCGCGAAGAACTGAGCGAACGTGTTGTAGCCCCAGGAATCACGCGCCCACGGCCCACCGTGCGGATTGATCACAACCGGCAGGTTTTTCGCGGGCACACCTTTTGGCAGCGTCAGGTACGCGGGAATTTCCATTCCATCGGATGACTTGTAACGGACCGCTTTCATCGGCGCGAGATATGCGCGGTTCAGCTTTTCGCGACTTCGATATTGCAGCGTCAGTTTTTTCGTTCGTCTGTCGTACAGGTATCGTTCGCCCGGATCGGTGTCGCTGTAAGCGGTCAAAAGGAAAAGTTGCTCGTTTTTGGTGGCTGAACCGAAACCGATTTCCTTGCCGGGCAGCTTGCTCTGCACCAGTTTGTAGTCAGCTTCGTACCCCTTGTCCTTCCAGTAGATTCGATTGCGGTCGTCTTCATACGTAGTCTGGATCAACTCATCCGTGACCTCTGAAAACGTTATGTCGCTGAGATCCGCGCGCTTCAAAGGATCCGATTCCACGTGCTCTTCTTTTCCCGTCGTTGGATTGAACAGTGTCAATCTGGTGAGATCGATGTCCGCGCCTTTATTCGTGATGAAATACACGCGCTGTCCATCCTTGTGATACTGGATGGGACCGCAGCTCTCAAACACGTTGCAGGAATAAACTTTCGTGAAGCCCTTTTCGTCGAGCCGCAGGACCTCAGTGTCGCCGTTGTCCGCCACGCGCGTGGCGAGCCGCAGCTGATCCTTGAGATCGAAACTCCAGGCCACGATTCGCTCCTTGTTTTCGCGGACCAGGGTTTTCTCGCCGGTCGAGATCTTCAATTTGTAGAGATCGTGCCAGGCTTTGTCTCGATCGTTGATGGAAACGTAGAGCGCGTCCGGATCGGTGCGGGGCACGCCAACGATTTGCGCGCGAACGCCCTTGAGATCCGTCAGGTTCCGTGCAATGGGAACTTCCTGACCCGCGGCTGGCTTGTCGGCAGGATTCACGGCGTACACGAGATAGTTCTCGTCGCCGCCTTTGTCCTGGACGAACAGAATGTACTTGCCATCGCGGCTCCAGAAGTACGTCGGAATTGGCCGCTGAGTATCCGCCGTAATCGGCTTCGCTTTATCGAAGGGCTCGTCGGTGCGCTTGACCCAAATGTTGCGTGTGCCTTTGAGCGGCTTGACGAACGCGACGAACTTACCGTCGGGTGAGATTTGTGCGCCCGAGATTTCGGGGTCGCCGAAGAACAGTTCGCGATCGATTAGCGGCGGCAGGCCGGATGCCGGCTGCGCCAGAACGCGGGATGTTGATGAGACGCCGAGGCAAACGACGGCCAGGGCCAGCGCCAAAAAGGCGGTGCGGAACTTCAATTTCATTGATTACCTCTTTCGTTGGTGTTTTGAAGGGTTCGAGACTTAGCCTGAAAGACTTAGTACGTAAAGAAGGGGAGACTGGTTTCAGAGAAGCTTTTGCGCTCCAGTCAGAGAAACCCACCTAGGCAGGTTGCTGAAAAACTCTTCGGAGCTAGCTGGTTTACAATTTTCTCTGTCTAAGCTCTGTGGGTCTCCGTGTCTCTGTGGTGAAATAACTTAGCAAAACACCACCACATAGGCACAGAGATCGCACAGAGGATCACAGAGAGGAATCACTAACGCCGCTCAAGCCTTTTCAGCAGCCTGCTAGTGCTGAACGGCAGTAAAGCTCGCATCCAGCGCTTCAATCAACTCGTTAACATGATCTTTCGTTGAGTTCAGCATCATGCCCGTGCGGATAACGTTGCCGTAAAGGCCGCCTTTGCCGACCAGCACGCGACGTTTCCTGGTCTCTTCGAAAACGCGGGCGACAGATTGCGGATCGGGCTCCTTAGTTTCGCGATCCTTCACCAGCTCAACGGCCTGCATCAGCCCCATGCCACGCACGTCGCCAATCGTCCGGTATTTCTCTTTCAAGCCTTCGAGCTTTTCGCGGAAGTAACCGCCGACAACTGCTGAATTCTTTTTCAGGTCGTCGTCTTCGATCACCTTGATCACGGCCAGCGCAGCCGCGGACGAAACCGGATTACCGCCGAAGGTTGAGAACGTCAGGCCGGGAAATTTGTCAGCCACTTCCGGCGTCGCGACCGTGATTCCGATCGGCGTTCCATTGCCGAGGCCTTTCGCGGACGTGATGATGTCCGGCTCAACGTTCCAATTTTCAATGCCGAACCATTTGTCGCCGGTACGGCCCCAGGCCGTTTGAACTTCGTCAGCGATGAAAAGCCCGCCGTGCTTGCGCGTGATTTCCACGGCCCGTTCGAAATAACCCGGCGGCGGCACGATGAACCCGCCGACACCGAGAATCGGCTCAGCCATGAAAGCGGCGATCTCGCCCGTCGTCGTCGTCATGATCAGCTCTTCAATGTCGTTCGCGCAGGCAAGTCCGCATTCGGGGTACGTAAGCTTGAACGGGCAGCGATAGCAATACGGCGCGCGCGCGTGCACGAAACCGCTGACCTGCGGCGGCAGCGGCCGCCAGGTCGAGTGTCCCATGGCAGACAGTGAAGTTGCGGAACGCCCGCTGTAAGCGTGACGAAGCACAACGATCTCGTGACGGCCGGTCGCGAGCTTAGCTGCGTGAACCGCCGTGTCGTCGGCTTCGGTGCCGCTGTTGGTGAAGAAAGATTTCTTCAACCGGCCGGGGGTAATCTGCGCCAGCTTCTCAGCCAAATCCGATTGCGGTTGGTTGCAGTAAAGCGTTGACGTGTGCGAGATGGTGTTAACTTGATTAATGATCGCTTCGTTCACACGCGGATTCGCGTGACCGACGCTGACCGTGAGCACGCCGCCGAAACAGTCGAGGTATTTGTCGCCCCTGTCGTCCCAAACGTGAGCGCCTTCGCCTTTCACCAGCGCCAGCGGCTCCTCGTAATAAGTCGCGACTGCCGGAAAGAGAAATTCTTTATGTTTGCGAACTGTGTCAGACGGTGACGATTTTAGTTCTGGCGTGCTCATTATAATTCCTTGGTTAGTTACTACTTTCGAGACAGGGCTTATCCGCAGATTTGTCCGCGGCGGCCCGAGCGGCCACGTTCGCGCCCGCGCCGGGTGCGATCTTGTCCGTCACGCAAATTTTGGAAGCCGTAATTTTGGCGACCGCCAGGTAGGAGGTCGTTTTTGTGGAATCTTCCGGACTGCTGAGGTTATATCGAACGATTAGCGAAACCGGCACAACCTTGCCTCTCTGGGTCCTGACGCGCCACTCTGCCTTTTCACCGAGGCTCGAAAAATTAGATCCGACGACTGTCCAAAGATCGAGCGAATGTTTTTGCCCGGCCGGTGTGATGACTTGTATGTTTTGGCGGAGGTCACCCTCTTCAACCTGCAACCTGTAACCGCCGACTCCGCCGCAAATGCCAACGTACGAGCCGGCTTCGGACGAGTCAGCTTTGATCGTCCGGCAGCTTTTCGCTCCAAGGTTTGTGTAGACACTTCGATTCGTTTGCGCAAAGGCGCAGACCGCGCAGACTAAAATGTAAAAAATAACCCGTCCCGGATTAATAATTTTCATGTTTGTTGCCCTACTAGCTTGTTCTCATCGACTAAATGATCTTCGAACCTGGTCTTGACTGGCGGTTGGCGAAGGCCGCTGCGACAAGCAAAAGAATCGTCACTGCTGTGACAATGTCTTCAATGAAGTAAACCACCGAATAGAAGAAACGTGATGCTGATGCCGACATCCGCATCGGGTCAACGAGGCTCGGCAACCAATACAGGATCAAGGTGTAGACCACCATGTCCACGAGATAGAGACCGAGCGCGACAACGGTCATCAACGATGCTCGTGGATGTAATTTCCAGCGCATGAAGGCGAAGACAATTCCGCCGAGCGCCAACAAGAGCATGGGAAGCCTGCGCGCAGTCCGGGTGAGAAAGTACGAGAAGATATTATCGCCCGTCGGTAAGGCCATGTAGGCGATCAGAGTTACTGCGCCAATCAGCAGCAAAACGACGATAGTGATAAGCAGCGGAACCAGGCTCTGCCTAGCGACGCTTGGCGGCACAATCGGTGGCGGGATTTCACGTTGACGAGACGGAACAACGGGGGTTGAGGCCTCGATCGTTTCGGGCACGTCGTCTTCGGATCCAGACATTACGGCGGTCGGTGGCACCTCGGATTCTGTCGTCGTCGAGACAAGTTCCGTCCCATCGTCGAGACAAAACTTCAGCCCTACGTCATCGTAGACTCGCTTGCATGCAGGACATCTCACTGTCATGTGACTCGTATCTTTTAGAACAGGGAATCAGGTTTCGACCACAGGTTGGGGTGTTCGACGCATGAAAATCGCGGCGAGTAACAAACCAAATCCAATCGCCGCCGCGCCGTTGGAAAGCAGGCCAAGAACAAGATAGATGCGCCCAATTACTATGCGAATGTTCTCGTAACCTTCGGACGAGCGAATAGCCCATGATGGAACCACGACGTACAGAATGGTGAAAATAATCTGTGCCAGGAACAAGAAGGCCAGCGCAATGACGACCACCATCGCAACTTTCGGGTACCGTTTCCAGCGAGTAATCGCGAAGACGATGCCCGCTATCAACGCCAGAAACGTTGGCAGTTGTTCAAGGTAACTCTGAAACAAATTGAAGAGTTGGCTAGATTCCATACTTACTTCTAATTCGGCTTCTTGAAGCTCCGAATGCCGAGGTCCTTACAGATTTTCTCAACCAGCACGTCTCTTATCTCATTGTGTCTGGGAACCGCCGCCGCCTGTTTAATGCCCGATTGCTCCACCATGAATGTCGAGCGCCTTCGCGGAGGAATTCGCAACCCTGGGAGCGGAGATAGCGAATCAGATCCTTGCGCTTCATACCGCGACTAAGTCTTCTTCAAACTCAACTCCCGCAGCGTCCTTTGCTTCGGTTCTATTAAACTCCAGCGCCTCTCGTAGTGTTACTCTTAAAGACTCAATCAAGTCTTCACGCGACTTTTCCTGGCAATTCACGCCCGGCACTTCCTCAATCCAGCCTAACCACCAACCGTTGTCCTGCTTGATGACTGCTGTATATGTCGTTTTCATAGCTTCAGTACAAGTTTCCTTCGCGTTTCCGCCCAGTATAGTCCACGTAAACTACTTTTAGTTCGGTATAGAAGTCCAGCGCTGTCGATCCCTGCTCGCGGTCGCCGATGCCCGTGCCTTTAATGCCGCCAAAGGGGACGTGAGCTTCGCCGCCCGTCGTCGGCGAGTTGATGTGCGTCATGCCGGTTTCAATCTCATCAACAAAACGAAAGATACGCGCGGCATCGTTTGTGAAAATCGAAGACGAGAGGCCAAATTCGGTGTCGTTTGCCACCTGCATCGCTTCTTCGAAATCTTTAACGCGCAGCACGCTCAGGACGGGTCCGAAGATCTCTTCGCGAGCGATGCGCATGTCAGGGGTCACGTGATCAAAGACCGTCGGCTGGACGAAGTAACCTTTGTCGAGGCCGTTGCCGGTCGCGGGTTCGCCGCCGCAGGTCATCGTTGCGCCGTCTTCACGTCCAATGTTGATGTAATCGAGCACCGTCTTGAACTGACTCTCGTCAACACTCGGCCCCATCTCAGTCTGCGGATCCATGCCGTGGCCAATGCGCATCGACTGCGCGCGTTTCGTAACCCGTTCGACAAACTCATCGGCGATTTGATTCACGACTACAGCGCGGCTTGTCGCCGTGCAACGCTGCCCAGTTGAGCCGAACGCGCCTTGAGCCGTGTTCTCAACGGCAAGATCCATGTCGGCATCTTCAAGAATCACCACCGGATTTTTGCCGCCCATCTCGCATTGGCATTTTGCGCCGCGGCGCGAGACCTGTTCGTACATACGAATGCCGACCCCGTTCGAGCCGGTGAAGGAAACGGCTCTTACGGCCGAATGGCCGATGATTTCGTCGCCGGCTTCCGAGCCTGATCCGAGTATTAGATTCAGAACGCCTGGCGGAATTCCTGCTTCTTCGAATATCTGTACGATGCGAACGGCGGTGGCTGGTGTCAGGGTCGCCGGCTTGAACACAACTGAATTGCCGGCGACGAGTGCCGGTGCGATTTTCCAGGTGGGAATTGCCACCGGAAAATTCCAAGGCGTTACGCAGGCGACAACGCCCAATGGCTGCTTAACTGTGTAAACGAAGTTCGATGGCAGCTCGGAAAAGATCGTCTCGCCATTCATCCGGCGCGACTCGCCGGCACAGAATTCCGCGACGTTGATCGAGCGCTGTAGCTCGCCGCGGGATTCGCCAATTGTCTTACCTTCTTCGCGAGTCAGGATTTGCGCGAGTTCTTCCTTGGCGTCTTCCATCAACCGCGCGGCTTTCGCGACGATCCTTCCCCGGGCCGGCGCCGGCGTGTTTCGCCATGATTGAAAGGCGCCGGCGGCGGCTTCGACAGCGGCGCGGGCTTCTTCGCGGGTCGCCTGCTTGATGGTGCCGATGACGTCGTCTGTGTTTGCCGGATTGATGTTGTTGACTGTCTTCGATGAAGCCGACTCAACCCATTTTCCGTTTATGAAGTTGCGATAAGTTTCCATGAGTGCTCGTCAATAGTGAATCGTAAATCGTGAATAGAAAAAGCGCGGTTCAGTTTCTATTTACGATTTACCATTTACGATTCATGGCCGTACTGTTATGCCTGAAAGCGCGCGCTAATATATCATCGCACCCGCATGAATGACAGCAGGCCGAGCGTCGGGCAAAAGCCCATCGATGAGCCGGAGAACCTTGCCGCTCTGCTCACCGATCGCGTGCAAAAGGCGCCGGAAAAAGTGTTTTTGGTGTCGGAGGCCGACGGCCGGCAGTTTAGTTACGCGCGATTCGCTGCGGCTGTCGAGCGGGCCGCCGCGATGCTGCAATCACTTGGGGTCACGAAAGGCGACGTCGTTAGTCTCTTGATGCCGAACAGCGCCGAGTACATCATCTCGTACTTCGCTTGTTGGAAACTTGGCGCACTTGCCGGCCCGGTAAACTCACTTTTGAAAGATGATGAGACGCAGTTTGTGATGCACAACTCTGAGGCCAAAGCGGTGCTCGTGGCTTCAGAGTTCCGCGAGCGAATTGAGAACATCAAAGGCGAGCTTCCGCATTTGAAATCGGTGATCACGGTTGATGATGAGGCCGAAACAACGCGGGACTTCGCCGGGCAGGTAAGCCTCGGGCCCGCTGGCACGCCGGAGGCGTGCGTTCCGGACGACGACGCGATAATCATCTACACGTCAGGCACCACCGGAAAACCGAAGGGGTGTCTGCTGACTCACGGCAACCTGATCGCCAACGCACGGCAAATCAGCGAATGGTTAGGTTTCACCGAAGGCGATCGACTGCTGACGATCATGCCGCTCTTTCACATGAATGCCGTCTCGGTGACGACCATGTCGGCGCTTTACGCCGGCGGCTCGAGTGTAATCAGTCCAAGATTCTCTGCGTCGAAATTCTGGAATGTCATTTCGGACTACCGGATCACTTCGTTCGGTTCAGTCGCAACGATGCTGTCGATGTTATTGAACACCTATCCTGACGGCGTGCCCGCGGGATTGAGAACGGATCAACTTAGGTTTGCCATGTGTGGTTCGGCGCCCGTGCCCGCCGAAGTGATGAAGAAGTTCGAAGAGACGTTCAACTGTCCCGTCATCGAAGGCTATGGCCTATCTGAATCGACTTGCCGATCGACATTCAATCCACCTGATGAGCGCCGTCGCGCCGGCTCATGTGGAATGACGATCGGAAATGAAATGAAAGTCGTTGACGACGACGATAGGGAAGTTCCTGACGGGGAACTCGGCGAAATCGTGCTGCGCGGTGAAAATATTCTGAAGGGGTACTTCAAGAATCCGGACGCGAATGAGCGCGCATTTCGTGGGGGCTGGTTTCACACCGGAGACGTTGGCTATCGGGACAAGGAAGGCTTCTTCTTTATCGTTGATCGCAAATCAGACATGATCATTCGCGGCGGCGAGAACATCTATCCGCGCGAGATTGACGAAGTGCTTTACGAACATCCCGCTGTTGCGGCCGCGGCCACGATCGGTGTGCCGGACCCGCTCTACGGCGAAGAAGTTGCGACCTTTATCGTGCTGAAAAACGGCACGAGAGTTACTGAAGAGGAATTGATCACTTACTGCAAATCCAAGATCGCGGACTACAAGTGCCCGAAGACAGTTCGGTTCGTCGAAGACATTCCGAAAGGGCCGACCGGAAAACTCTTGAAGCGCGAATTGGCGAAGGAGTTCCGGGCGGGAGACTAAGCTCAAAGAGCCGTTTCTGTGCGCGGCAGCGTCACCGACGTATTCCTCATCCGGTCGGCGATCCAGGACACCAACAGCCAGACACCACACACGCCGACCATCACAATTGAAAACCATTGGCCGTAGAGCCCGTCGGGTGAAAATTTCTCGGTCGCGGTGTGAATTGCTTCGCTGTTTGGAAGGACGCCGGCTTCGGAAAATTCGTGGAAGGTATAGATGCCAACCTGAATCATGAACAGCACGAGGAAGATTGCGGTGACCTGAAAGAATCGCCGCACGTTAATCAAATGCCCAAAGCGGGCCCACGCCAAAGCCATTGCGATCGTGGCGACGAGTCCGAGCGCCGCTCCCCAAATTAAACGCGGGCTGCGTACCTGCAAGAGCATCAGCGCCGTTTCCATTCCTTCGCGGGCGATCATCAGCACGGTGAACAGAAAAACTCCGGCGAAAGCCATCCATCCCGGGCGAACCGAAACCTTGCCCAGGCGATGCTCCATTCGCTCTTTTAGGTTCGCGCCCGTTCTCCACATGTAAATGACAAGCGATAGCACCATCAGGATGGCGGCAAGTCCGAGCACGCCTTCACGCAAAGCTTCATTCGCGAAGAAGCCCGCCACTGTCGGGCCGAGCCATTGCTCCATTAACTCAGGGTCTCCGGTCTGCATTCGGAAGAGCAGGTAACCGAGCGTCGCGCTGATGGCCAACCCGACGGCGATTGCCGAGTAAACGGCCGGCGACAGTTGCGGACGACCAGACTTCTTCAGATACGAGAAAATGACGGCTACGAGCAGGAATGACTCGAACCCTTCGCGAAGAACGATGATGAATGACTGAAGCACGACAGAACCCCCTTGCGTGATGCAATCGGCACGACCCTCGCCGCAACCGCCTCAGGCAGTATGCTCAAGTTGAAAATGATTGTCAATTTCGCGGATTAGGGTAATGGCGAGTTTTAAAACGATTCTCTCATTCTCGCCGTCGCTTTAGCGCGGCGATCGGGTCGGGGCGCGGTGTTCCGAAACCGTTTTAAACGGTTTCTGTTCTATCAGGCCTTCGCGCCGGGCTTAAGCCACGGCGTGAATGAGAATATTCAAAGCCCACTACCGATTAGCCCGGTTGAGTTAGCGCCGGTACCGGAATAGAATCCGTCCCGTGCGAAAGCTGAACACCATTATCTACGGCGTTTTTGGGGTGCTGGCGATGGTTTACGGCTTCGGCGCGTTAATTCGTCCGCAAGCGATTGTCCCCGAAGCCGGCCAGTTTCCGATTTCCCACCTTGTCCGAGAGCAGGGCGCCTTAGGAGTGTTCCTGGGCCTGATGTCCGTGTGGTGCATCTTCAACGAAGAGCGCCGCACAGCGGTGCACTACTTCCTCACGCTGTTCGCTTTCATGCTTGCAGCGATTCATTGGTTGGATCTTTTCAACGGACACTTGTCGTGGAGAAGTCCGCTGTACAACTCAGTGCCATTTTTGATCTTGCTGCTGATGGCGGTCGTCAACCGAGTTGCCGCAAAGATTTAAGCGCCTAGGCGAATGCGAACGGTCGCGTAATTCGCTGCGACACATTTTTGATCACTTTGAATATTTAGAGTTGCGAAGATGCGGGGAATGTGCCCTTGAAAGTGTCCAAAAGCCAAAACGGGCGATGCTCACCGTAGCTCCGCTTTTATTTGCGCGGCCCGTACGGGAGTAACCCGACTGGTCGGGGTCGCTCTCGTGAAAGCGAAGCGACCCAGTGTTATTCAACGGATCTTGATGCTCATTCGGAACTCTAGCGATGCAACATCTGAGGGACAAACCCCAAAGGTTCCCAGAAACACATCTCGCGGGCAAACCTTACAGTCGCCCAGGCGAGCGAACATCACCTTCCGCCGCCCCTAGTTAACAAAGGTTGCGGCCACCTTACAAAAAGATGTTTTTCCATTTCCGAACAAGCCAACCGTAAAGCTTGAGTCAGCCCAAATGATTCCCTGCTGCAATTGTTGACATCTAAATAGTTAGGAGCCCACGCATAAAAGGCTCAAGTCTCGTCTGTTTAACCCGGTCAACAACTCAAGTTTTTCTCAAGGGCGGTTTTCTATCTTGGGTGCTGGATAACCACATCAGCCCCCGGTTTGAGGATTACGTGTGTAGTTTGAAAAAGGAGTTCACATGTTAAAAAGAATTTCTGCCACTTTTGTAGCGCTATTTATTTGCTGCACCGCTGCTGTAGCCGCGACTCTCAGCCCTTCGCTGGAGTCCCAACTAGGTCCGGCGTCGGACGACCTTAACGTCGGTACTGTGATTGTGGCTTTCAACACACATGAGGGCCTCAACGATTCGCATCTCGCGGTATTGCGCGGCGTTGGAATAACGCGTGGATTGACCTTGCCACAGCTCGCGATGGTTGCCGTCCCCTCGGCCACAGCGGGTCAGGTTCGCGGTCTCGCCGCCAACAGCGCAGTGCGCTCGGTCTGGTCGAACGACCAACTTTACTACTTCATGAATCAGGCTCGCGTGCTTACCGGAGTCGACAGAGTGCGCACTACTTCAGCATTCACGAAAGCCAATGGTGGTTTGCCTGTCGCCGGTCAGGGGAATTTTTCGGTAGTGGTAAACGATTCGGGCATCGACGCAGGCCATCCCGATCTGAAGTTTGGCTCGCATGTAGTTCAGAATGTTCAGATTCTTACCGACACAGACACCCTGGCAGGTTTCACCACCCTGGTTGCCCTTGAAAATGTTCCTAATACAGATACTCACGTGGGACATGGCACACATTGCGCGGGCATCGTTGGCGCAACCGGCCAGCAATCAGGTGGCCGCTACGCGGGTGTCGCGCCAGGGGCTAAATTAATCGGCACCGGTTCTGGCGCGGGGCTTTTCATTCTTAATGCGCTGGGCGGGTTTGAGTGGTCACTATCAAATCAGTTTCTTCACAACATTCGCGTCATTTCCAATTCGTGGGGCTCATCTGGGGCTTTTAATCCGGACAACCCGATCAACGTGGCGACTAAACGCGCTTACGACAACAACATTATCAGCGTGTTTGCCGCCGGCAACTCCGGCCCCGGCTGGGACACGCACAATCCTTACGCAAAAGCACCATGGGTGATTTCCGTGGGCGCGGGCACAAAGGAAGGCGGCTTAGTGAACTTCTCGTCGCGCGGCACACCTAAAGAAGAACGACTTAATAATTCCGATCCCAACGACGATAGCGACGCGCCAACCATCGTGGCGCCCGGCACGGGACGCCAATTCGCTTCGAATGCCGGTAAATTTACAACCGATGTAGTCTCGACACGCGCGACATCAAACATAGTCTCCAACGGCACTACCGACGACGCGGAAATCCCCACGGCGTACTTGCCGTACTACACGCAGATCAGCGGCACTTCCATGGCCTGCCCGCACGTCGCCGGAGTGGTGGCACTGATGCTTGACGCTGATCCGACGCTTAATCCCGACGAAGTCAAGCAAATCATTCAGCAGACGGCGACTCGCATGCCCGTCTTCGCAGAATTTGAAGTAGGGGCCGGCTACATCAACGCCTTCGCCGCTGTGGACAAGGTTTTCAATCGCTCGCGGAATTACGGAAGTTTTATTAATCCCAGCTTCAACGCTCAGATGACGACCACCTGGTCCGAACCGACGAACTTCTCGCTGACGTATATTCCGCAGCCGCCGGGACCACAAAGCACAAATACTAATACATACCGGTTCACTGTGGATTCGGGCCGTGGTTTGCTCAACGTCGTAATCAACTTTGGCACTAATGCCGCGACAGATGAGACAGGCAATTCAATGGGGTTGATGCTTTACCCGCCGGGATGTCAAACGCCACAGACAGATCCAACGGCTGCGCCGCCCCCGTGCGCCTTTAATAGTGGGCTTACTTTGCCCATTCTTAATTCGCCCTATCGCCAGGTGATAGTTCGGAATCCTGTGGCGGGCCAGTGGGTTGCTGAAGTCCGTGGGATACGAGGACTTGCAGCCGTGCCGCAGGTTTCCTCTCCGGTGGGAATCGCAATTCCCGAGCAGGTTAACGGCTATGTCAAAACCGCGGTTATCACTCTCCAGGACGTGGCTGACATTCAGGGTCATGCTGCTGAAGCGGCGATTCGCAACGCGCTCCTCAATCGCAGGATGGACATTCTCTCTGACGGAACCTTCCAGCCTGATTCGAACATTACACGCGCCGACTTCGCGCGCGTTCTTGCGCTTAATGCTTCAGTGCGGCAGTCACTGGGAGCAACTGCGCGGTTCTCGGATGTGTCGGGCGATCTTGCGTCCATCGCTGAAGCGATCACCGCAAAGGGATCGACTCTTCGCGACTTTTTCACCGCTGAAAGCTTATCGGCGGGCGCAGGGTTGATGAGTGCTGATGCTTCAACGTTTAACCCGGATGGAACGGTCAGCCGTCTAGATTTGGCGGTAGCTATGGTGCGAGCGCTCGGCCTTGATGCCGAAGCAAAGGCCAAAGCGAATACGGACGTTACTTTCGGTGGTCAAACCGTGATTGATAACGGTCAGATTCCGGGCGCCCTGCGAGGGTACGTCCAAATCGCCATCGATAAGAACCTGCTGGAAGTATATCCGGCCGAGGTGCGAGAGATTGGTCCGGGGCAATTCCTTGCTATTCCTGGACCGCGAGTTGAGCCAAACGCGCTCGTCACTCGTGCAGCGGCGGCAACGAAAATCAATATCTTCGAACAGAGGTTCATGGCGGGTAACTAGCCGTCAACGGCTCCAACGGAGTTAAGGCCAAAGATTTTACGGTTGAATTGAAAGGGAGTACGAAAGTGAAAAAAGCATCTCTTCTGATATCGGTATTTGCCCTCGCGCTAATTGCATTTCAGATCATAGGTGAACGAACGGGGTCGGTAGCTTCGGCTGCCGGTAGCGCCGTCGATCCTGATCTGGAAGTGACGCTTGCGGCGCAACCGCTAGGCGGCACGCTGCCCGCAGTCATCACCTACGCTCATCAACCGGGGGCCGCTGAGTTAGATAGCCTTAAGCTCGTGGGCATCACAAAGGGTTTTGCGCTGCAGCAACTGCCGATGGTGATTACGGATATAAGCGCTGCTCAACTTTCAATAGTGCGCACGCAGCCAGGTGTGATTTCCGTCTGGGGCAATCAGATGATGCAGAATTTTACCAATGAGAGCCGGCGCTTTATTGGCGTGCCTCAAATGATGGCTGATAAAGAAGTCACGAAGAACAATACAGGTAATCCCGGCTTCCCGATTTCAGGCAAAGGCATCGGAATCGGTTACGTGGACACCGGTATCGACGGAACTCAGAAAGACCTGGAATTCGGCAGGAAGACCGTTCAGAACGTGCAACAGCCGCTTGCTAACGGAGTGATTTCTGCCGCTGGGCTCGTTACCGCGCCGGGCGTCTCAGTTTCCGATCTAATCGCAGGGACGGGCTTTGTTCCGCCGATCTACGTTGAAAATGTTCCTACTTCAGACATTGAATCCGGACATGGCACACATGGCGCCGGCGTGGCGGCGGGGACGGGATTCAATTCCGGCACCTTCTATGGAGGTGTGGCACAGGGTGCACATCTCGTCGGCGTTCAGTCTGGTGACGACAAAGGTCTTCCGTTGGTGGCCATTCTTGGTGCTTATGATTATCTTTTGACTAACCAAATTACCTACAACATCCGCGTGATTAATAACTCATGGGGGTCGAGATATAGCGCGGCTGGTGCCAGTCCCAATAATCCAATTAACGTCGCTACCCGACGGGCCCACGATCTTAACATCGTGGTAGTTTTCGCAGCAGGCAACGCCGGTGATACGGTGACCTCCATCAATCCGTACTCGACCATGCCATGGACCATCTCGGTCGCGGCCGGCGAAAAGCAGGGCTTAGGCTCGCCGGCTAGCTTCTCTTCTCGCGGTATTGACAACGGCACGGGCACAGATACTACGACCCAACCAGCCGACCCGACCGCACCTCCGAATTTGAGGCCAGACATAACGGCCCCCGGAGTTGCAATCATCTCGGTGCGCGCACACGGCGCCTCGCCACTCATGACTGCTAGCGGGGTGCTGCAAAATGATGCGACGCGAATTTCGCCGGCATTTCTTCCCAATTATTTGACTTCGCAGGGAACCAGCTTCGCTTGCCCGCATGTCGCGGGCGTCATAGCTCTGATGCTCGAAGCTAATCCGCAACTTACGCCTGCCGAAGTGGTCACGATCCTCCGGCAGACAGCGACACCAATGCCTTTCGAAGAGCGCGTGGTCGGCGCAGGCTATGTCGACGCCCACAACGCGGTTCGCGCGGTGATGTCACTTTCGGCCGTCCCGCATCCGGCAGACCTCTTCCGAAAGCCAGGCGACCCTGAAATCTTCGACGTCGAAGACGACCAACTCGGCACAACCGCTCAGGACATCCGCACGGGTCGCTTCGCCTACGATGTGGCCACTAATCAGGTCGTTTATACGTTGACAGTTAAAGATATGTCCCCAAAAACACCCAACATGCGCTGGACCATGACTTCAAGGTTTGGCGCCACAGATATATTCGTGACGGCCTCGATCGACGAACTCGCCACGTCTTTTAGGTACGGGAGGATCACTACGCTGGCTACCGGCACGCGCAACCAACAGAATCTCGGCGCGGCCGACTCCGGCTCAATAACGGGCAACGTGATCGTCGTTCGCCTCGGACTCGACAAGATAAATGCGGCAGTCGGCTCGAATGTGCTTTTCACCACATCAACGAACACTTCAGCCCAGGCGCAGATTCTAATCGGAACTTCAGTATCAGGTGGTCTGCTTCTGAATGCTGACTCCGCGTCAGGCGTGGACTTCAAGGTCGGCGAGGAGCCCGATCCCGATCCGACGCCGACCCCAACTCCGGATCCAACACCGACGCCAACGCCCGACGCAACCCCAACGCCAACTCCAGATCCGACGCCAACCCCAACTCCAGATCCGACGCCAACCCCAACGCCTGATCCGACGCCAACCCCGACTCCGGATCCGACACCAACGCCAACTCCGGATCCGACAACCTGTGCCGGGGAAGGAAAGTTCAGTGAAGCTTATTCCGGCACGCTGGCCGTGGGACAACCGAGTACGGACATCGTTTTCAGTCTTCGTCGTTCGACGCTGGACGCGACGCTTCTATATTCTCCACACAAGGAGAACGTGATCATGCAATTGCTGGATAAAAATGGCCAGGTGATCGCCACTTCGGAGAACGGCAAAATTAGGCTAAGTTCCGTCGCGTGCGGTAACTCCACCTTCCGAATCATCGGGACAGTTAGTAAGCCGATAGATTTCACGATTAAGAGCAAGCAAGGGTAGCCGACGATGCTGGTGATCTGTTGTCACGGGTGAAGTTGAACTGGCAAGAAGTGGGTAAACAAACAGAGAATAGATGTGCCGAGTGAGGGAGTCGAACCCTAGGGCATTTCGGACAAGAGATTTTTAAATCTCATGACTTAGGAAGATTCGCATCCCCTACGGGAGTCGAGCCCGTGTCGGCACAAACGTTGCCCGCCGCTCACTACTTAGCCACGCCCTATCAAGGCAGGGGAATACGTTGCCACGCGGGAACTTTTCTCAGTTCGTTGGAAGTTTGGCGTCCCGTCCGAAAGTCGAACCGCGTCGCCGCCGTGAAAGAGAAGAGAACTACTGTAATTCGGACACGGTATCGATGGAACGTCTTGTTTCATCGGCCGCTTCGCACTGCAGCCTAAACAACCGTCACTGCAAGATGGTACGTTCCGCTTAGAGAGGCACAATGAAGAGAGGCGCAACCAACCACGACGGCCCACATAGATGCAGGCTAACAACAGAGCGCATACAACCAGGATTATTTGCCAGTTAAACATAACCTTGGATCAGAACGATTTAACCACTGCTGCAAATAACAGGTTACGTTACACAATCTCTAACCAAAGCCCAGTAGTCGCCCGCCCTGAAACGTGAGCAATGAAGCGACATACGCCAGGACAAGCATGTAGCCCACCATGAAAAACGGCCAGCGCCACGAGTTGGTTTCGCGCCTGACAATTGCGACGGTCGACATGCACTGGCATGCCAGTAGAAAGAAAATCATTAATGACAGCGCTACCAACGGCGTCCACACCGGCGAGCCATCCGCGCGTTTGGCGTTGCGCATCGCGTCAACCAATGATGAAGACTTCTTATCAGAACTCTCGCCCACGTTGTAAACAATGCTGAGCGTTGAAATGATCGTTTCGCGGGCTGCAAACGACGAAATCAAACCAATGCCGATCTTCCAGTCGAAGCCGAGCGGCGCAATCACAGGCTCAATCAGCCGGCCCGCGCGGCCTGCAAAACTATTCTGTATCTGTCTGCTCGATGCATCTGATCCATGCGCGGCTTGCTCTGACACTACGACCGGATGGTCCGCGCGCTTGGTTACGTTCGTGCGAGGGAAAGCAACGAGGGCCCAAAGCAAAATGGAGATCGCGAGTATCACCGTGCCGGCGCGCTTGAGGAAGACCGTGGTGCGCGTGAGTAAAGCGTGCGCGACATTGCCAAAATCAGGAAGACGGTATGGCGGCAGCTCCATTACAAAGGGTGGCGGCGGCGCATTAAGGATCGTGTGTTTCAAAATCCAGGCGATGAGTATCGCCACCGTGATCCCCAGCAGGTACATGCCGAGAATGATTAGCGCTCCCAGGGAAACGACTCCGAAGACTTTCCTCCCGGAAAAAACCGCGGCAATCATCAGGGTGTAGACGGGCAGACGAGCGGAGCAACTCATGAAGGGAGCGATCATGATTGTGGCTACGCGATCCTTCGGACTCTCGATCGTGCGCGTGGACATTATTCCCGGCACTGCGCAGGCAAAGCTGCTCAGCAGTGGCACAAAAGCCTTACCATGCAAGCCTACGGCGCGCATCAGTCGATCCATTAAGAACGCCGCCCGGGCCATGTAACCACTGTCCTCGAGAAGCGAGATGAAAAGAAACAGCAACAGAATCTGAGGCAGGAATGCCAGCACTCCACCCACCCCGGCGATGATGCCGTCAGTCAACAGATCTGTGAACACACCAGCAGGTAGGTGATTGCGAACAGCGTCAGCCAACGCCGCGAAGACGTGATCAATCAGAGTCATCGGCAGGTTGGCCCACGAAAAGATCGTCTGAAAGACCACCAGCATCACCAGCAAGAGAATTACAGGGCCAAGGATCTTATGCGTTGTCACCGCATCGATTCGATCGGTCACGCTCCTTTGGCCGTTTTGTTCCTGCTGCACCGCGCCGCCAACTACGCGCTCAATCCAGTCGTAACGCGCTATCAAAGGCTCCTGTTGCCACCGCTGACTCCCTCTGGCCAGGCGCGCGCGCGCCTGTTTCACTACTTCGCGACGACCCGGCTCTTCCGGAAGTTTTTCGTCATAGAGCTCGGTTAATGCCCGGTAACGGTCTTTAGGATAGACAGCCGAAAGTAGACTCACTTCGATTTCCGCTTCCGGAGAGAGTCGACAGATCCTTGCCGGCCTTCGCGACTTGCCGGCAACTTGGACCACCGCATCTGCCAATGCTGCGATTCCCAGTCGTCGTTTTGCAACGACTGGGATGACGCGAACACCCAGCACCCTGCTTAGTCTATCGATATCGATCCGCAATTTGCTTTTCTCGGCCAGATCGAACATCGTGAGCGCGACGACTATTGGCTGGCCCGTCTCGAGCAACTGGGTAAGGAAATAGAAATTTCTAATCAGGTTCGTAGAGTCAACCACGACGAGGATTACATCCGGCGATGGAATTGCCTCGGTACGTCCGAGTAAGGCATCGCTCGCGATCTGTTCATCGAGCGAAGTAGCATCAAGACTGTACAGTCCCGGCAAATCGATTAATCGTGCTAGCGGCATTTCCTCCGACAGCGACCACAATCCGACTTTGCTTTCAATAGTGACCCCTGGATAATTCGCGACCTTCTGTCGCAAACCTGTAAGCGCATTAAAGAGAGAAGTTTTGCCTGCATTCGGATTCCCGGCGAGCGCGATCGTTAACACCCGCGCCGGCATCGGCTCGAGCTGAAGAGGTTCGGATAGTAATGGAATGGCCGAGCTCATCTGGGAATCGATTGAATGATTTGAAAGTGAATCTGACCTCCTCTTCTTGCCTTGATCAAATTCCAACGAGGACCGTGATTGCGCGCGCTTCCACACGGCGCAAAGCAAGGTGACAATTTCGCAAGCAAACTTGAATCGGGTCTCCGAGCGGCGCGGTTCTTACCACTCTTATGGGGGCACCAGGCACGACGCCCATTTCCATGAGGCGACGCGCGATCGCGCACGATCCCTGTACGTTGACAACTCGCGCGGCCACACCGGAGGGGAGCGCATCGAGCGATCCTGATTCGGCATCGATGCGTTTGGTATTCTTCTCGTTTTTCCTCAATTCGTCTCGTCCCTTTCAGGGCAAAATTGAAAATAGCTTTCAATTCCACCTAGGACTGAAGAGCAACCGGCGCGCCACACTATTCCCCTGACCGGCCCCAGACCTTCCCCGGATCTTTTAAAAACGGTCAAGCTTCTTCTCAGACGCGCGACTTTACGAAAGGTCTCGCAGTTGGATCGAGTACTTTGAAGATGGTTTCGCGGTTGCGACGTGTCTCAGGGAATAGCTCTTTTGTGGCGCCAGCCTGCGGAATTCTGCGCATCATTCCGGCATATTTCGCAATAAATCTCAGTCGATAGTTCGAGAAAGGGGCTTTTTTGCGTTGGCACAAACGTTGCCCACTCGGCCACCGATGTGCGCAAGTGACCGAAGTAAGCGGCGCGCGCAATCAATGGAACACTTGGTTTCAGCGTTTTGCTCGCTGAGCGTCAATTTGTGGCTGCGCGATAGCGCGGCCAATCTGATTTAGTTGACGCCCATTGACGTTCGGAGCGAAAGGAGCAACGCAGGTGGAGAAAATCAAAGCCATCGATTTCATGTACTACGTGGCCACGCACGAATTCATGGAGAAATGGGACCGCGCCAAGGAAGGCGAGTTGGTCTGTCGCATGGAGAAAGCGATTGGCGGATTGCCGCGGTTTGTTTCCATCGCAGAGATGTTACGGCAAATG
Source organism: Acidobacteriota bacterium (assembly GCA_052389795.1). Taxonomy (GTDB): domain Bacteria; phylum Acidobacteriota; class Blastocatellia; order Pyrinomonadales; family Pyrinomonadaceae; genus UBA11740. The sequence goes on from JBQTHO010000002.1 coordinate 41,246, forward strand.
GACGACGCGGGTGTGGAGAAAGTCTTCATCACCCAATGCAAAATGTGGTCATACTGGCGCAAGTGGATGTACATGGACACACAACTTGAGGACGTGCTCCAGTACACCGAGCAATATCCTGATCGATTTGTTGGTCTTGCCGGCTATAACCCGTTTCGCATTAAAGAGAGCCTGAGAGAGATCGAACTCGCCGTTGCGAAACACGGATTCAAAGGCGTTTATGTTCACATTTATGGCTTCGACATCCCGCTGAACGACGTGAAGATGTATCCGCTTTTCGCGAAGTGCGTGGAACTGGATGTGCCGGTGTCGATGCAGGTGGGCCACGTGCTCGAGGCTTCACCCAGCGAAGGCGCGCGGCCAATGTTCCTCGATCGCATTGCGTGCGATTTTCCGGATTTGAAGATGATCGGTGCGCACACGGGCTGGCCCTGGGTCGATGAACTGCTGTCGGTCTGTTACAAGTGGGAGAACATTTGGTTTGGAATCGATGCCTGGTTGCCGAAATACCTCTCACCGCAAATCATACAGTTTCTAAACAGCCGCATGGGCCGCGATCGTTGTATCTGGGGAACGAATGGTCTGCCCTGGAAGGAAAGTTTAAAGCAGCTCTGCGATTTAGGGTTGAAGGAAGAAGTGCAAAAAAAACTTCTGCGGGAAAATGCGATTGAATTATTCAAACTCGGTTCGAACTTGAACGTGGCCGCGACATCAAACAGCTTCGAAGATGCGGTATTCAGGAGTCCCCTGCCTGAGACCGCGGTTGTAGTAAGACCATGAGTGATGATAACGCCCGGAGCTGCCTTGCGCATTGCGCCATGGATGAGTCGCAACAGAAGAATTCACTTGATTTCCGGGAAAAATCGATCATCGTCACCGGCGGCGCTCGGGGTATTGGCCGCGCCGTCGTTCAGGCTTTTGCTGATGCAGGCGCCGACGTCGTCATCGCCGATCTCCGCCTGGAAGATGCCAACCAGACGGCCACGGATCTGGGCCATTGCGGTTGTCGGCGCGTCGTTGCCGTGCCAACCGATGTCACCAAACGTGAGGACATTGACAGACTCCGAGACGAGACATTGAGAATGTACGGCCAGATCGATGTGCTGGTTAATTGTGCCGGCTGGGATCGTTTGCTTCCTTTTCTCAAGACGACACCGGAGCTTTGGCAGAAGGTGCTGAACATTAACTTTATGGGCGTGGTCAATATGTGTCATGCGATCTTGCCGCATATGGTGGAGCGCAAGCAGGGAACAATCATCAACATCAGTTCCGACACAGGGCGAGTCGGCTCTTTCGGTGAAGCGATCTATGCCAGCTCAAAAGCCGCCATCATGGCGTTTTCGAAGACGCTCGCCCGCGAACATGCGCGCGACAATATTCGGGTTAACGTGGTTTCGCCGGGACTTTGTGAAACTCCCTTGATTGAAGAAATGCGTGAGGACGAATTCACCGCAAAGATTCTCAGCTCGATCGTTAACCTCATTCCCATGAAGCGGCTGGGACAGCCCGAAGAAGTTGCACCTGCGGTTGTCTTTCTGGCTTCCGATGCGGCCAGTTACATCACCGGCCAGGTGGTAAGTATCAACGGTGGTCTGAACATGGTTGGCTGAAAATATTGGAGATGTCTGAATCGATCTTCTACGAATGGCATGACCGGTCGCCCGACGATGCACTCTACGAATGCCGCGAGCTGTTCGAAGACACGACTTTTCCAACTGTGAAGCGTTGGCGCGAACGCGGCGGCAAAGTAGTGGGCCATTTTCAGGTTGCTTTTCCCGAAGAGATTGTTCATGCCGCAGGTCTTTTGCCATACAAAGTTCGTGGCGCCCCGGTTGAAACGATTCAGTCAGACTCGCACTTTGGATCGTACCTCTGCTCAATTCTCAAAACTTCGCTCGAACTGGCCCTGAGCAACACCGTCCCGCTGGAGCTGTTCATTACACATCCTATCTGCGACGCGGCGCGCAATCTCGCAGCTATATGGGGACGGAATGTATCCTATCCATGTCAGATCCTGTATCTGCCGCAGAACCCGAACTCACCGCACTCAGTAATCTATCTGCGCGACGAGTACGACCGGTTGAAAAGATCCATTGAAGAGATCTCCGGCGAGGCGATAACTAACGATGCGCTGCGGAATTCGATCGCTGTCTTCAACGAGAATCGGCGGCTGATTCGTGAGTTGTACGAGATAAAGAAAGACACTCCCTGGCTCATTTCTGCCGATGAAGCGTATGTACTCGTCGCGCTTGCCGGATTGATTCCGCGCGAAGAACACAACGAACTGCTGCGCACGCTTCTACCCCAGATTCGCACGCGCGAAAAGCGGACGCAGGACAAAGTACGGGTTGTGTTCGAAGGCGGTTTCTGCGAACAGCCGCCGCTGGACTTGATTCGCGCCATCGCTCGCTCTTGTTATGTAGTCGATGACGACTTGCTGATTGGGCTGCGCTGGTTACTCGAAGACGTTTCGCTCGACGGCGATTCGCTGACGAATCTGGCCGAAGCCTATCTTGAAAAATCGTCATATAGCCCGGTCCAGCACGATCTGCGCAAGCCCAAAGAGAAGATGCTGCTCGCTCGCATTCGCAACGCGCGCGCCGACGCCGCCATCATCACGGCCGCCAAGATGTGCGAGCCGGGCCTCGAAGAACAGGTCGCTTACACACGCGCGCTCGACGAAGCACGCATCCCGTATTTCGTCGGCGAGTTTGAAGAGAGCATGACCAGCTTTGATTCGATGGAAATTCAGCTGGAGACGTTCGTCGAAAATATTTTGTTTAGCTAATTGTCCAGACACATGACTCAGACACGTGACATCGTCGGCCGTGGCAATCGTGATGGCGCGGCGCTATTTCAAAGGTGGTTCACTGAGCTGAACCAAACTGCCGAAACTGGCGGTCAAGCCGCGTATGTATTCGTCATGGGCAGTATGGCTGAACTGCTGCGCGTCTTTGATTTGCCGATCGTGATGCCGGAGATCAACTCGCTGCAAACGGCGGTGCGGCGCGTGGCGCATGAATACCTCGATCAAGCGGAGGACTATGGTTACTCGCCGGATATTTGCGGGTATGTCAAGGCCGACGTCGCCGTCCAACTTAGACACGGCGCACATCCGATGGGTCGCGTTCCACCGCCTTCGCTCGCAGTGCTGACTAATGCCTGCAACACGTACATCAAGTGGGCGGAAATCTGGGAACGCATGTACCACATCCCGATCTTCACCCTCGATATTCCCGGAACCCGCGCATGCGGTAAACAGACCTGGCCCGGACACCCGGATTTCGAGAATGATGGCAGGTACGTTCTGGCTCAGATAAGAGAGCTAATCACCGTTTGCGAACGGCTCACCGGAAAGAAGTTTGACATCGATCGCCTGCGCGAGACTTTGCAGCACGCGAACGTCATGAGCCGCGGCTGGCGCCGGGTGCTCGAACTCAACCAAAGCAAGCCATCGGTCTTCAATGCGCTCACGGACGGAACCATTTATCTGGGTGTGGCGAACGGTTTTCGCGGCACCTCCGAGGGTGCGAAGTACTTCGAAGATCTGGTCGAAGAGATGGAGTTTAAGGCCGCGCAAGGCATCGGCACGATGACAGATGAAAAGTACCGGTTAGTGTTCGTCGGCGTTCCCTGTTATCCAATCTTCCGGCGCTTTAGCGAGCTGTTCACTGAATGGGGCGGCACATTTGTTAACTCTACATATCTTTGGTTCGCCGCGGGTGGTGTTAGCCAGGGTTACGAGTACGACTTAAACCGGCCGCTCGAGAGTTTTGCCGAAGGGGTTCTGATCTACGTGCGTAATGCGATGGATAGCATGTTTTATCAGGACCAGGCGCTGGGCCAAATGATCGATCCGTTTCACGTCGACGGTGTGGTGTACCACCCGATCAAGAGTTGTCGCACGGTCTCGACGGGCCTGGCTGACGGCCGTCGCGCGTTAATGGCGTCGCGCGATATTGCGAGCCTGTTTATCGAGTCGGACATGATGGACCGCCGCGTGGTGTCTGAAGCTCAACTGAAGAACCGGGCCGATGCATTTTTTGAAGGCCTGGCGTCGCGGCGATTGGCCGCCGCGCGATAGGCGGGCGTCTGAAAGACTGGTTAGCCACCGAGACACGGAGACACAGAGAAGATGAACTCAAGGAGAAGGCTCAGGCTAGTTGTACTTCTGATCAATTTTCTCTGTGACTCTGTGACTCAGTGGCGAATTCCACTTCTAGCAGCCTGTTAAAGGAGCCTATGGCTTACGCAGCCGGAGTTGACGTCGGATCAACTCAAACCAAAGCGGTCATCATCGACGAAGCCGGTGAGATCGTCGGTCGTGCCCTGATCGATACCGGCGCGAACGTTATCGCCGCCGCCGAAAACTCCTTCGCCCAGGCCCTCGCTGCTGCTTCTCTCGACGAACGCGAGATCGAATACGTGATCGGCACTGGGTACGGCCGCTATCGAGTGACGTTCGGCAACGCCCAGGTAACCGAGATTAGCTGCCACGGGCGCGGCGCGGTGCACATGTTTCCGCAAACCCGCACCGTGGTCGACATGGGAGGTCAGGACACGAAGGCGATCCGCGTTAACGCGATTGGCGAGATCGTCGATTTCTGCATGAACGACAAATGCGCCGCCGGCACTGGCAGGTTTCTCGGGGCCGCGTCTGCCGCCCTCGATATTCCGCTCGGCGAGTTGGGCGAGGTAGCGTTGCGCGCCGAGCGAGCGGTCAGGATCAGCACGACCTGCACAGTTTTTGCTGAGTCGGAAGTCCTTTCCTGGCTAGGTAAGGGAAAGAAGATCGAAGATATTTTGCTTGGGGTGCACCAATCGATCGCGGCGCGTTCAATTGGATTGTTGCGGCGCGTGGGTATCGAGCCGGAGGTTACCTTCACCGGCGGTGTCGCCCGAAACATCGGGATGATCGCGGCGCTAAATAAAGGAATGAATCTTAAGGTCAACGTAAGCGCCGATTCACATTTCATGGGCGCCCTGGGCGCGGCACTCTTTGCGCTGGACCACATACGAGCAAGCCGCGAACCGGCAACGCTCCACGAGGTCGCGGCCTTATGACCTACACCGTCGGCATCGACCTCGGTTCGACCTACACAAAGGCCCTAATTCTTTCCGATGACTTCCGCATCGCCGGCAAGGCGATGGCCCATACCGGCTTTAAGCTCGCTGAAATCTCTCGTAAGTTGTTCGACCAGGCACTCGATCAGGCAGGATTACCGGACGGCGATATTGCCTATGTCGTAGCTACGGGTTTTGGCCGCCATATGGTTCCTTTCAGCAACGTTGCCGTTACCGATTTAACGGCGAGCGCCCGCGGCACGGCATTTCTGTTTCCCAACACTCGCACAGTTCTCGACGTCGGTGGTCAAACCATGAAAGCGAGTCGCCTGGACGAAACTGCGAAAGTGAGGTCGTTCCGGCTCAACGACAAGTGCGCCGCGGGCACGGGCGCATTCATCGAAAAGACCGCACGCTACATGGGCTACTCGACCGAGGAAATTGGGCCGCTCGTCGCCACCTCGAAAGTAGCCGTGCCCATCTCCGGCGTTTGCGCGGTGTTTGCCGAGTCCGAGGTGATCAATCAATTATCCATGGGTGCACCACCGGCGGACATCATGCATGGCGCGATCTCGTCGCTGGTCGATCGTGCTGTCCAATTGATGAAGCGCGTGCAGATGGAACCCGAATACACGCTGATCGGCGGTATCCTGCGCTTTGGCACGATGGCGCGCGTTGTGCGCGAGAAGCTGAATACAGAAGTGAACGTGCCCGAGGGCGATATGGTCCAGTTTACGACCGCGCTCGGCGCGGCGATTCTTGGCCACCAGCGTCTGCGCAAGCTGACAGAAACCGGTGTTGAGGTTTCGCGCGTCGCGACAGCCGTGGCGGGATAGACTTTACGCGGCGCAAAGCGACATTCCAATCTGGAATCTCAAGGCAAGGGTTTTCAAGCAGCGTGCAAAGGGGTGGAAGTAAATACCGGCAAGTTCCGAACATCACCAGATTTCTTAATTTGTTGGCAACGGATTTTAAGTCCAACCGAAAGCATCTTACCTGATCTTACGAAACTAGTTGAAGCAATAATTACCGGACTCGCAGACATCAAAGTTATGCTTCGTTCGGTTAGGTCTCGCGCCAGAATGTCGTCATCTTAGCGTCATCCGCGACTGCCTGTTGTCCCCACGTCGCAAGTTAGCGTACACGCAGCCTACGTTTTTTTGAGGTTTACTCTCCCGAGGGGAAACAATCATTCACAGAGGCAATCTCGTCATGCTGTCGCGAATTTACAATATAAGTCCGTTCGGAAAGTCTTGACAGCCATGTTTGGCGGTGTAAACTGCGCACACTAATATTCCGCCGAATTATTTGCTGTAGTTGTGGCTTTCTAGCTTTTCGTTTCAGGAAATTCAAACCATAGTCCTCTATTCGAGGTCGCTCGTATGAGAGAACCCGACGGAGAACATTTATCGCCATTTACTGGGCGGGCGTTAACCCTCTCTATAGTTTCCGGCATCGCGGTTCTGCTGGTTCTTAACTCTTATAAACCTTCCGCAAAAGCGCAGACATCGGCAGCACGACTATCTCAGCAGACGGTGATCGGCAAGGATTGCCAGCAATGCCACCGGCTGATTGTGCAAACCTTTGCGCTGGATGCTCACGGCAAGAGCGCCAAGTTTCTGAAGGACACACGCGCGGCCAGTTGTGAGGGTTGCCACCGCAACAGCGAGAAACACGCCGAAACCAGCACGCGAAATAAGATGGGGGAGCCAGCCGATTCTCCGGCCAATCCGACGGCTGCCGAGACAAATGACTCTTGCCTCCTTTGCCACTCGCGGGATCGTAGTCGCTTCGTATGGGCGGGCGGGCAGCATGACAGATCAGACATGAGCTGTCTGTCTTGCCACAGCGTCCACCATACAAAGTTGGTCGGGACAATGGCGGCTAATTTTAACGACAAGACCGACGCTGAAATCGCAGAACTTATTAGCACCAGCTTGCCTGAACATATGTTGACGCGACCGACGACGGAGGAAACTTGTCTCGGTTGTCACGTTGAACAACGAAAGGCGCTGTTCCAGCGATCGACTCACTTGTTTCGGACCGAGCTTCGCAACATGAAGGTCGGATGCACTTCCTGCCACAACCCTCATGGGGGAGAAGGCGGGAAAATGTTGCAGGAGTTTACCGTCAATAATGTGTGCTATGCCTGTCATGCTGAAAAGCGTGGCCCATTTCTCTGGGATCATCCCCCGGTTCGTGAGAATTGCCTGAACTGCCACTCGCCGCACGGTTCGAACAATCCCAAGCTTCTGACGGCTCGCGCTCATTTGGTGTGCCAGCAGTGCCACATTCATATGTTGCCACGTCATTCGACTACCGCCGGACAAGCCCTGGACATTTGGTCCATGAATCGCGGTTGTATGAATTGCCACGGCCAGGTGCATGGCTCGAATCATCCCAGCGGCAGGACCCTTACGCGATAGGAGGAGCAGATGAGAATCCAATCAAAAAGATTCAAAACGATTCTTCGCTTCGCGTTCACTTTCATCGCCTTTGTGATCCTAATGCTCCTGGTCACGCCCAACGTTTGGAGCCAAACGTCGGACAAGGACGACACGAAATCAAAAACAGAAACACCTTTCAATCTCCACGGGACGATCGAATTCGGCGCCCAGTTTCGTGATCTCCAGGGAGGTCATACTGCTAAATTCGAGGAAGTGCGCGATGTGCCACGAGGAATCTTTATTCAAAACTTAAGGTTGGATTTCAATCGGGCCGATTCTCCCTATAGACTCGCAATAAGAGGATATGAGCTTCGCGAACGCGACCAGCGTATCACCGCCGATTGGTCGCGCATCGGAAAATTTCGAACGCAGTTTATGTGGGATCAGATCCCTCATCACTTCGGCACCGGGCAATCATTCCTTCAAGAAACCTCGCCCGGCTTGTATCAAGTCAGCCCCACGCTGCGAGCGAGTCTGCAGGCGGTTACACTGCCTGACGCTGGACGGACACCGGTAAACGCCGCGTTGCCGACGTTAGTCCGCCAGGAGCTGCGAACCGCGCCTCTCACTGAGGTGCGCCTGCGCCGAGATCAAGCTTTCTTCCGACAGACTTACCAGCCCACTGAAAATGTCGAGTTTTACTTCCAGTTTAGCTGGCTGCGCAATCGCGGTAAGCGGCCAATGTCGGCCGGCACATTCGTCCGGCGAGCCGTCCCTGGCGGTGGCCTGGCGGATATCGGAGGTGCCTGGGAGGGGGTCGGACAAGAGTTTCTGGAGCCCATTGATCAGCGGACGACCGACGTTAAGGTAGGAGCGCAGTTTAGTGGAAAACGATGGCGCGCCGGCGTGGAGTACGATCTTTCGCTCTTTCGCAATCGTGTCGAATCGCTCATTTTCGAAAACCCTTTTCGCGTTACTGACGAAGAGGGTTGTCTTCCCGGCCCGGCTCCTCCGCTGTTTCTAACATGCGGCGCTCAGAATAGATTCAAGCAAGTTCGATGGCAGAATGACCTGGCCCCAAATAATGATGCTCATACCATCACTTTTTGGGGCAGTCTGGATATCACGCAACAAACTCAGATGCGTGGCCTTTTTTCCCTGGCCTACTGGACGCAGAACGACCCGTTTCTCCCCTGGACACTGAACACCGCGATCGTGCCCACGCACTGGGACGGGCTTAGTCCTATTACCGATCCCACCGACATAAATCAGCTTCCAGCGCGGAGTCTAAACGGAAAGATGCGAAACATTAACAACGAATTTGCGCTGGTTAACCGCGGCAAGACTTTCCGCTTTCAAGCGCAGTACCGGTCGCAGTTCCTGGACAATCAATCGCCCATGATTGTGTTTCCCGGATTCGCCGCGTTTGGCGATTCTACCTGGCGGGCGGGGCGGACAGATTTCTACAACTTGCCGATCGAGAACCTGGACTGGGATTTTAGACGCCAGAATATCGAAGGCGGCTTTCAATGGGATCTTTTGCGGAAGGAGTCTAAGAGCCTGGTGAGGAACGCCAGCGAACGAAGGCCTCAGCTTAGTTGGAGGCTGGATTACGACTGGGAGATATGGAACCGCAAGTTTCGGGATGTGAATCGGAACAATCAACACAGTATTCGCAATCGGCTGGATTTTGAAATCGACCTTTTCGGAAACAGCAGTGCCACACGCAAAGACGCAACTTCGGGAGTTACAACACCTGGCCGCACAGGCCCCGCAGTTGATCCGAAATCCCCTACAACCCTTCGACTTAAATTGGACTACACGTACGCAAACCGGCGCACAGTGGCGTACAACACGCAGCCGTTGACCTTCGTTACAAATTTTGCCGGTTCTCCGCCCGGCGGTCCGAACACCGCGTGGGTAGTCACATCATTTACAGTGATGAATGATGGCTTTCCAATCGAATTCAACCTCCTGCGCCGGTTTGATGAAACGGGCCGGAAGCGAAACGACGGAAGCTTTACGCTGGAGTTGCTGAAGGGCGAGAAAACAAATTTCTCGGTTTCTTATCACTACCTGGGAGACGAGTACGACAAGAATTTTTATGGGCTACTTTTTAATCGCTCCTCGTTTGTCGATGCTCAGTTCACGCATGCATTCGAGAACGGCAGTTTATTCTATGCCACGTATGCTCTGGAAAGGAACCACTTCAAGTATCGCGACCTTGCGCATCTTCTGCCCAATCCGCCGGCACCGCCGGGTGCTATCGTTCAGGGCACGCTTGCTCAATTCCCGATCGCCAATACCTGGGAGCGTGCCAGCCGAAACAGTCTTGATAGTTTTGAATTCGGCATCAACTGGACACCGCAGGAAGGAAAGCTGAAACAGTGGCAGTTTGATCTTGCCTATGCGGTTTCGTTGGCCCGCGACCAAATTACTACCGTGAACCCGTTCCGGGTTCGCGCGGATTCGGTCCTTCATGCGGGAGCAAATCCATATCCCGATACGGTGGTACAGCGCCACAACGTGAATATCGCCATTTCACGCCGCATAAGCGACAAGTTAGAAATAGGCGCACGTTACTGGTACGAGCCATACCACCAGAATGACTTCAGCTACAACGTTCTCGCGCCCTATGTGCACGGGAATCTCACGAGTGACACGCCGAAATATCTTTTCCAGGACGCGCGTTACGGTAGCTATCACGCGAACGTCGGCAGCGTGTTCGTGCGCTATACCTTTTGACAAATTTGAGAGTTAGGTGCGGTTCTCCTCAACCACAACCCGACAGAAGTTACAATTTCATCCCGATTACGAGGGTATAATGAGCATCCACTTATGCCCCGCGAAAACACACATCACGATCGGGTCATTGACGCAATTCGCAGCAGCGGGCTTCTTTCTGAGCTGCTGGACACTCACGAAAATCATTACAAATACGAACTGGATCTGGAACTGATCGTTTACGGCCGCACCTACGCCGATAAGCGAATTGGTCCCTACGCGCGGCTGCTGGTTTACGAAACCGGTGAAGAAATCATTCGCGAAGGAGACTGGGGAGGCAATACTTTCTATGTTCTGATCGAGGGTCGGCTGGAAGTCCACGCAAAAGATCCATCAGGCCTTAGTCGCAGAATAGGGGAGATCGAAACGCAAAACAGTTTCGGCGAGATGTCAGTCCTCGCCGGCCAACCTCGCAACGCTACTGTCGTGGTACCGGCGGGTGGTGAGGCGACCGTCCTGGAAATCCGACGCCCCGCTCTCCGGCTGCTGCGCAAGCTCAAAAAGTTTGGCGAGCGGCTCGAACAAACTTATCGCGTTTACGGGCTGCATCACACCCTAATAGACATTCAGGAAGCTACCCACAGTGGCCTGAGCGCAGAGCTCGTTGAGAAACTTAAGCGAGCCGGTCGTTTTACTGTCTACGCCAAAGATCACGTGTTGTTTCGTGAGGGCGATGCCGCCGACAAGCTGATTTTTATCAAGAACGGTTGGGTTCGTCGGCTGTGTGGCGTTGCGTCGGACGTAAAGGCGGCTCGGGCTATGTCGACGGCGGCATTCGGTGATCTGATTTTGGAATTAGATGATGATGCGGGTTTAGATTTTCTCGGCGCCGGGAATTGGCTAGGACTTGATGCTTTCGCTAAACATCAGGACACGTGGAGTTATACCGCGACCGTAATGTCGCGCACGGAAGTTCTCGAGATATCGACTGCGGATCTTCGGACAGATCGTGCCCTCGCGAAAACCATCGCCGAGCACTTTCCTAAATTCTCAGCCGCCGACGACCGACCACCCGAACGACCAGCCGACAAAAGAACCGTCGTTGCCACGGCCAAAGAGATTTCAACGGGAATTATCGAAGGAACCAACCTACTTGTAATGGACATGGACAAGTGTGTTCGCTGTGGGAACTGCTCAATGGCGTGTCACAAGGTCCACGGTTATTCGAGGTTGCTGCGCCGCGGCATACATATCACCCGACCTCTCAAGCCGAACGGTAGATCCGTTCAGCATGTCCTTTCACCATCAGTCTGTCTGCACTGTCAGGACCCGGAATGCCTGACCGGGTGTCCGACGGGCGCAATCGCGCGTTTCGACAAGGGGCATATTGATATCGATCCGCAGACATGCATCGGCTGCGCAGACTGCGCCACGCAATGTCCGTACAACGCAATCTCAATGGTTCCACGAAAGTCGGTCGCCACAAACGGCCACGGATTGAAGCATCGCCTGGGTAAATGGTTGAGCCTGGCAATGCCAACGGTCCCGCCCGCGGTTTCAGAGACAACAGACCTGCTCGCCGTGAAATGCAATCTGTGCGCGAACACGACGCTCAATCCACCGGGAGCAAAGGCCGAAGCTTACTCTTGTCAGGAGAACTGTCCGACCGGGGCGCTGGTGCGCGTCAATCCGCGCGAGTATTTCAGTGAAGCGAAGAATGCCATTGGCATCGTCTTTCAAGACCAAACACATGCGATTGGTCGCAACATTCACAAACGTGATATTCCGGCGCGGCTAATGCACATAATTGGCTTGCTGGCCGTCATCGTAATTCCTTCGGCAATTCTTTGGGCGGCTAATCGCTACACGCTCGACGCGCATTTCCATGGTACGTGGCTGACTTTGCGTTGGCTTACGGGTTTGCTGGGATTGGCGAGCATTGCCGCCGCCGTTACTTACTCAGCGCGAAAACAAATCTATCGCAGACGGGTTGGACCGTTGCGTTACTGGCGGCTGGCCCACGCGTATCTCGGCGTGCTTGCAGGGATCGTATTGCTGATTCACGGCGGCCGCGATTCGGGCGGTTTGGTCACCTCGATGCTTATGGTTTCGTTCGACGTCGTAATCGTCGCCGGCCTCTTCGGGGCGCTTTGTTACTTCATTGTGCCGCGCATCATGACCAGCATCGAGGGCGATCCATTACTTATCGAGGACTTGCGCACGCGTCGCGAAGAACTGCGCGAAACGCTTGCTTCGATTGATACCAGCAACGCCGATTTGCGCTATTTGGTCAAGACGACAGTAAGACGACGATACTTTTCACTGCGTTATCTTCTACGTCAGTACATCCGGCGCGAAGAACTCACGCGAGTATTGGCAGACGCGCGTGAAGAATTTCGCGGCGGCGCCGAAAGTTTGAGCGACCCGCAGGATCGCAGGTCACTGATCGAAGCGGTGGAAACCACAGTCACCTTGCGGCGAGTTGATGCGCTAATCTACTTGCATCAACTGCTCAAGCTTTGGTTGGCCCCGCACGTGGTTGCTGCTTCTTTGATGTTGGCCCTGATGTGCGTTCATATCATTCAGGTCACCCTTTTCACTGTTCGGTAGGCAGATCGCAACGTTGTAGCTAACAGGTGTTTTGCGTGAGTGAAGTTCAGCAAACTACGTACACTATCGTCCGCGAAGATCGCACCGAAGATCCAAAGACTGTCGTGGCTGTTGGCCTGAAGATTGGCCGCTTGGCAGATTCCGACATTTGGCTCAATCACCCCCACGTTTCGCGCTTGCACGCCGGAATTAATCGCCTTGAAGACCACTTCCTGCTGATCAATTTGAGCGCTTCGAGCGCGACAACGCTGAACGGCCGTGTCGTACCTTTCAACGAAATCGAGTTGCTAGCTGAGGGTGATGAGATACAAATTGGGCCCTTCTTCCTCAAGATCCAGCAAGCGGATGAGCAGATCAACATCACCGTGACGCTGGAGTTCGCCGTCAACGCCGGCGAGCGAGAACCTGTTCATAAACAAGAGGCGCACGAAAAACAACTACGTCAGGAAGTTGGTACTACCGGCGCGTTGCGCCTACCCACTGGCGATCTGGATTCTACGAAACTCAGAAAACTAAAGTATCAGACTGGCGCCGTCGCAGATCGATCAAACGCTCTCAAAGTCTTTTGGGAGAAGCGAACTCGGGAAAAGGCTGGTCGTCCTTCGCCTTTGCATCCGCGAACACCGCCGCGTCCGGGCAAGTTTCGATTTAATTGGACGCCGACGAGAGACCTAATTCGGCCATGGCCGTTCGCAATCTTTGTCTGGGCAGTCATATTCGTCGCGACACTTTCCGCAATTGCCGCGTTCGCTCACAAGTCAGCGTTTGCGCCGGATCAGCCGATCTCCGCTGCGCACGCACGCACCAACCTTACTTTGACACCCGCGATTGCACAGCAGGTTAGCCGAAGTGCGTGCACTTCATGTCATGCGCCTGGGGTCAACGCGCGCAACCGTGAACGGATGAACAAAAAGTGCAGTGCCTGTCATCAAACCGAAAGCTTTATCGCGAGCGTCATTCCCGCGCATCGTGAAGCAGGCATCGGCTGTACGAACTGTCATAAAGAGCACCGCGGCGAGGATTTTCGTCCACTGAATGCGGCGCTCGAGTCTTGTACGCAATGCCATAACGATCGCAACCAGAGAACGTATAACGGGAAAGGCGTGCACACGCCGCACGGAGGAACTTACGGTTATCCCGTTAATAAAGGCGTGTGGATTTGGAAGGGGCTGGACGCTGAAGAGCTCGGGCAGAAGCCGGAAATCGTGATCTTTCTGAAAAAGAATCGCGTAAATTCAAACGACACCAACGAATGGCGAAATGCACAGTTTCACGGCATCCATCTCAATAATATTCGCGTTGTTTCCGGCATCGATGGCACGCCAGATGAGAGCGGCAACATAGTTCTGTCGTGCAGCAGTTGTCACAAGACCGGATACATGGGCGAGAACGTGGACCGCTCGTTCCCGCGCGCAACCTGCGGAAAGTGCCACAATGCGCAAGTGTTCAACGAGCCTTCAACCGCCACGAACAAGTCTGACACGCCGAGTTGCACGTCATGTCATGTCCAGCATGTGCGCGACACGCATTGGGCGGCGTCACTTCACGTGGCTGAAGCTGCTCGCGGCGAACAGAGCAAATGAAGAAATCGCAACTACTGATCATTTTGGCTCTGTTGGCGCTACTGCTCGCGCTGAATCAGTTCTTTACGCAACCGGCGTCGAGGCCACCGGATCCGTATCTGACTTCACCACGAGAATCGCTCATCGACCGAGAAGTTCGATACCTTGGCGGATTGCCATGGTACGGCTGGACCGGCATTGCTTTATTCCTGTCCTTTACGGGAATCGCGTTCGCTTTGCGTGATGGCGCGCGCGCGCGGCGTTTGCTCGAAGAGCCCATCGAGAAACACCTCGATGAGAACAAGCAAAAGATGCAGTTGTCCAAAGAGCTGTTGGAAAAGTACGATCCTGGTGGACCCGATTATCCTCATCCGGTTGTGATTGCCGATCGCTGCATCGGCTGCCAGGCGTGCGTGGAAGCCTGTCCGCACGACGTTCTGGCGATGGTCGGCAACCTTGCCGTGCCGGTCGCGCGCGAACAATGCATGGAAGACACCTCATGTCAGGTTGCCTGTCCTGTCAGTCCCAAAGCCTGTATCGTGGTCAACACCACGAAAGTTATTAAGGCACGGCCCGTGCCTGTCCGTGACCAAAATTTCAGGACCAACGTGCCCGGCTGTTATTTGATTGGCGATGTTTCCGGTACGCCTCTAATCAAGAACGCAGCTAACGAAGGCGCCGATGTGATCAAGCACATCACCAAGGAATTAAAGACCGGCGTCGCTGAACCAAAAGCTCAATTTGAAGTCGCGATTATCGGTATCGGGCCGGGCGGTTTGTCCGCTGCCATAATGGCCAAGCGCTACAAACTAAACTACATCGCTATTGAACGAGCCCAGGTACTCGCCACCATCGCGGCTTATCCCAAAAACAAATATCTCTTCTTCAAACCGGAATCGATGGAAGCACGCGGCGCGGTCCCGATTCAGGGTGACGGTATTCAGCGCGAAAATCTTCTCGATTCATGGACTGAAACAATGACCGGTCATGGCGTCGCCGTTAACGAATACGAGGAGTGCAAAGCTGTCAGGCGGGCCACTGACGGAGATTACTTCACTGTCGAAACCGCAAGAGGCGAAAAGCACGAGCCGCGTACCTACACTGCCCGGCACGTGGTGCTCGCGCTAGGCGCGCGCGGTGCTCCGATGAAACTGCGTGTTACGGGGGAAGATCTCAAAATCAAGCGCAACGGAAACGTCGAAGACAAGGTCACGTATGGTCTGTCCGACCCTGAGAAGCTCAAAGGCGAGAAGCTAATTGTCGTCGGCGGCGGCAACGCGTCGGTTGAGGCGGTCGTCGATCTCGTGGCTCGGCGCCACGGCGACAAGTTCGAGTTTCGTCCGCCCGACGAAATCAACGATGTTACTTTTCTGCTGCGCACCGATTTTACTCGCGACGTGAAATTCCTAAACAAGCAGCAACTCTACCACTGCATCGATGAAGGCAAGGTCAAAATTCATTTCACTACGGCCATCCGAGAAATCCGGGAAACTGAAGTTGTCATTGAAGACACGTGGACGAAAGCCGATAAGGGGATAATCCCGAATACTTATGTCCTGGCACTGATTGGCGGCGCACCGCCGACGCAATTTCTGAAATCGGTTGGAATTGTGATTCCGGACGCCTAGCGCCCACCCATCCCCTGGCAGGCCCTAAGCAAAGTTCAGCGATTTAATCGAGGAGCTCAACACAATAAACCGAATTAGAATCGCGCGCTATTTCTTAATATGACAGTCCGGACATCCGGTCGGAGCTTTCAACTTGGGGTCTCGTTCGGTCGCTGCGGTGTGACAAGTAATACATCGTATGTGATAGGCCGTCTCATTCGTCAGTTGCCCCGATTCGGTATCGCCTATCAGCTTCGCCATTTCCGTCGGATACCTCACGCTCTTCGGTGGAAACTCAGCGGTGGGCGTAGTTTTTGTCTGCCAGTGGCAGGCTCGGCATGATTTCACTGGCTCTTTTGTTTTCTCTAAAGACTGGGCAGTGAGCGGCTCTTTCCAATTCGGCTCGAACCGTTTGAGGTAGGGCTTACCTGGCGCGGAGGGCTGATCAGTGTGATGGCATTCAACGCAGGCGGTCATGGTCTTGCCGTCAATCGTGTGAAGAGCGTCGGTATTGTGCTTCGCGTGATCGAAGGCAGCTTCCGGCTTCATCTCCCCATATTTCGGATCGTCGATGTCCTTCGACAGGATAATCGGTTTGTCCGGCTGCGTCGCGCTCGATTCCGGAATCGCCTTTCCGTCTATCGTGACGGCGTGAGGCGGGTTTTGACCGTCAAACGAAAAAGCCTTGCCGTATGCCACGACCGCCGCAAAGACACCCAACGAAATGACGAAACCAGTCAAGACTCGCATTCTCATCGCAGTCGCTCCGCTAACTTTTCTGACCGAAAGGGGAAGGGTTCGAAATCGATGCGACCACTATAATAGGCCAGTCGGACGCGGTCAATATTTTCTCCTTCACGAGCCAAACTTCACGCGCGTATGGCACCGGCGGCAATTCTCAAAATTGCCTTGGACGTGTTCGCCAAAGGCTCTCTGTCCGTTGTGACAAGTAATGCAAGCGCGAGAGTTCGACAGATGTTGCACCGGCGCGATTGAGGTGACCTGTCGCCGTTGTGGGAATCCGCGTGGTCGCACATCGTGGCAGCGATTGCAATTCAAACGGGCGCGCGATCCGTGGTCTGCATGACTAAAACCCAGGCGATAAGCTCGGGACGTAGTGGCGGTAGGAGAATAGCGACCAAATATGTGGCATGAGCCGCACGAGGAAGTAGCGCTCGCTTGTCTTCCGGGTGAATGACACTCGTAACAGACGCGGTGCGCATTCAGGCGGGCGGGAATACTTTCGGCGACGCCGCGGTTCGCCGGAACGTGGCAGGCGGCACAGCCTCTTCCAGGCCGCGCTTCGCTGACTCCTTGCAAGTGCTGCGCGTGATCGAATTCGGCGGTAAAGCTACCCAAACGCGGAAATGTCTTAAGGGGCGCGGCCGGCGAGTTAAGACCTTCAGCCTTGTGGCAAATTGTGCAAATTGGATTGACGGAAGACAACCCGCTGGATGCCGTGAATTGAACTATGTGGCATCCAGTGCAGTTTTTGTGCAACGGGAATGCCGGTTCGACGGAACTATCGCGTCGCCGATGGCACGAACCGCAAGTGCCCATCAAGTCTGAATGCTCTTTCGGGTTTGAGTGCGAGAATTTTGAATAATCCTTCGTTTGCGCGGAAGTACGCGGGCCAAAGACGCCCGCGATGGCCCAAGTGAAAAGCGCGATGACAAAGACTGCCGCGGCTAGTAGCGGCGGCAGACGCAGCCGCAGACCGGCGAAATGTTTATAACCCGACGAGACGGATCTTTTCTTTGCATCCGAGGGTAATTCCCTCAATGATGTACGCCGTTCGATAAGCATCATGTGCCTACGGCACTATTGAGATTGAAATCCATTCCACTTCAAGGCAGTACTGCGAATTTCACTTCTTGCATCGCCCGGACAGTTGCTTCGCGCTTTTCGGATAGTTCGCGACATCAAAATACTTCTCTTCGAATAACAGGTAGTGGCTGCATGGTGGCGGTACACTGCCAATTACGTTCGTGTGACAGCCCGTGCAGGTATTCTCTCCTCCTTTTGAAGCCGGATCGTTGTCTCGGCCTAAGGCAATATCTTCATCTTCTGCGAGCATCTCTTTGCGAATACTGGTGCGACTCGCTCGTTCGAAATGGCAACCGGACTTCGCGCAGGTGGAAATCGGCACATCCGGAATTTCGAGCGGCTCTGATTGCCTTATCTTAATGTGACATTCGGTGCATACGAGCTCAGGATTTTCTTCCAGGCGATGGCTCTTTGATTCATGACTGAACTTGAGAGAGAAGCGCCGCGGCCACTCGCGCGGCCAATCTTTGAACCAATCTGCGGTGGCTGACAAAAGTTGACTGCGTTTCTTCGTGGCCCAGATCGTGTTCGTCAAATGACATCCCGCGCAATTGTCTTTCTTGGGCTCGTCCTTGTCCCAGTGGCAATTTTGAAAGCACGGAGCATGGCTGAGGATAGTCGTCTTGAAAGTTCCAGTGACAGGCGTGTAGGGAGAGTCGCCGCCGCCGACAGAGATCGCTACGGCGACGCGCTCATCCTTCAGATGACAGACGGCGCAGT
This sequence comes from Acidobacteriota bacterium, assembly GCA_052389795.1. Taxonomy (GTDB): domain Bacteria; phylum Acidobacteriota; class Blastocatellia; order Pyrinomonadales; family Pyrinomonadaceae; genus UBA11740. The sequence goes on from JBQTHO010000002.1 coordinate 59,747, forward strand.
CCCTTGTTGCATTTTTGTGTTCCCTAATGCCGTGCGAAAAGTAGCCAACTAACTCGCGGGCTCTGACCTCTGCTGGTTTCGGAAAAGCGAGCATATCCTTTGCTGTCAGGCGCGGGCTTGAACGCGTGTGGCAGACGGTGCAAACAATCGGAGCAGTGCCGCGAAAGAATTGAGGAGGAGTCAGCCGATGACACTCCAGGCACGAATCGTGATAAGGGAATCCGATGATGCTCGGTTTCGTCCCCGCACTTATTCGATCAGGGTGATCCGCCGAAGAAATCGTGTGGCAACTGGAGCACAGCATCTCTTTACCATTGGAATCCTTCCGATGATCTTCATGCTTGAAAACGGAATTGTCGCGGGTGCTCTTTTGTGGTGTCTTCGGAGGCGAACGCCGCTGAAGCGGACGTCTCTGGGCCTCAGTTGAGCGTGAAGCAGTTTGACTGAGTACGAATATAGCCAACAACGTGGCAACCATCGCCCTTGTACTTATTCGTCGTTCCATAGTTATTAATGGAACTGCTTCTGGCCTTAAGCTTAGGGGGAGCAGAATAGTATCGTAACCTCCGTTACCGCGCATACTATTTTCAATGCAAATCTCTATTTGGCTGACAGATAGCTCGCGATCTCCGTTGTCAGAACCTACGCAGCTTTACAGTTGTCTGCGTAAATCTTCTGATCTTTTCCAGCTTTGGAGGTCTGTCAGTCGCCCAAATACGGGTCTTGCGGAACCTGCCCATCACGATGAGAACAGCTTGGAACGGTCCTCGGCGCAGACCAATGACCTGCGACGCATTCTAATCCTTCATATCACTAAACCTATTAAGATCGATGGACGGTTGGATGAGCCCGCCGGGCCGCAAGTTGAAGGCAGCGACCGATTTCCGCCAACAGGAACTCAACGAGGGTTCACCCGCTACGAAAAAACCGAAGTTCGTCTGCTGTTCGACAAAAAGAACTTCTACATCGGTATTCATGCTTTCGATTCCGAAGCGTCTCGCATCAACGCGCGCAAGTTGGTAGCTTCAGACCGAACTATCACCTGCTGTTCGACTTCAGAGATAGTTTCGATAGTGTTCGACTGCCACAAGGCAACTTCACTACCAGCCTGATCGCTGGAAAAGTCAACTACAACTTCGCGCAAGCTTCTCACTTCAGCTCTGATGCAAGTTAATTTCGCCGCGCGGATATCAACGATCAACGTTCGCCTCCGTTACATCTATCGCCCTAACAGCGATCTTTTTATCATTTTCAATCAGACGACCGGTGCGGGACTCGAACGTCCTTCTTACAGTTTGCCAATCAAACTGACGCGCGACCTCACGTTTTAGTGTGGGCGAAGTCCGCAAAATACCTTAAAATGCACAAAGGTTACCGCCGCAGGGCTGCGGTAACATCCGTTCATCTTCAGAACCAAAAACCCCGATTTTTTGCCGGCAGTATTGACGTTGGTGAAAAGAAGCGTGGATCCGCGCTTCCATCAACACGAGTATTGGCCGCTCTCTACTCAGACGAATCTTCAAATTTCCTGGGAAAAGTGGCGTCCCGTACGGGAGTCGAACCCGTGTCGCCGCCGTGAAAGGGAAGCGACCTATTGTAATTCAAGGTAACTTAGCGGCATGGATAGCACTTTACCGCATTTAAAAGACTCACGGGGATCGTTATTGGACCTTTAATGGACGCGCGGTTTGCGATGCATGAGAGCCGACGCTTTCGTTAGCGGTCAACTGATTTTAAGTGCGTTTCATTGGGACTGACCTAATGGTACTACGCAATGACCAAGCAGTATTTACCGGCGTTTCAGCCGTCAAAAGCAAGTTACATAATGCTTAGTCCGAGCACGTAAGTCCTCATCTTCCCCTCATCTTTGGTGAAGGCGTAAACACCCAAAATATCGTAAGATTCGAGATACAGTTTCGCGCCAGTAACTGCTCAGCGCTCAGTGCACCAGCTCCGACTTTGCTTCGGGTATAAAGCGTTCCATCGGATCGCGACTCACTTGAGTTCGGATGGGGAAATCTTCAGCGCCACTTTGCGATCGAGTCTTGTATCCTGCGCCAGGTAAACTTCACCCATTCCACCGCGCCGATCTTCGAGCGGATTTCACTGCCGCGTCCGCCGCTTCAATCATCGCGACCAGTCCACGACATTCAATTAGTCCGAGTGCTTCTCGTTCCATCTTGAATGGTCTTCAAATTAGGGACGCAGGAATAGCACAAATCCGTGAGCACAGACTTTTGTCTGCAACTTTTTATCACTCCCGAAATCACCCTTTGATGTCTGGAATCTGCCGATGTGTGGAGTCGCACTCTTTCAAAAAGCAGCTTGCTATTGACTCGCCAAGGGATTTGGCATAAAACGCCATCACAATGTAGTCCCTTCCGGTCTTTTCTGAGACGTGGCCGGATCGGAACTTGTGTTCGTCGAGGGCAACAATCAATCCGACTCGGCCTTCCTAATCAATATCCGGACTGCTTACCGGTCGAGACTCGACAGCAGCCGGTTTTTTTAGCGCGCATCAGCCCGCTAATCCTATTCGTCAGATGAGACTTAATGACTGACGGAAACCACATCGAGCAGATCACTGAGTTTGCCCGCACCTTGTGCTCGGCGCCGGACTATCACTCGCTGCTCGAGATAATTGGTAAGGAAATCTGTCGCAGCCTCAAGGCCGAAAATCTCCTGCTGTGGATTTATGACGATCGGGGCCAGGCTCTGCGCTGCGAAGCATCAACTCTGACGACGCTCAATCGCGCGCTGGCGCGCGAGGCGCGGCCCGCCGACAGCGGGCTCCTGGGCGAGATGTTGCAAGCTGATGCGCCGCGCGGTTTCACCGAGTTGAAAGCAAATAGCCACCTGGTTGAGCCAGCCGACGGGATAATTTTGCGGGCCGCGATTTTTGCGCCGATGCGCGACCGCGCCAACCCGGTCGGCGTCATCGAGACAGTTAATATGCAAGCCGGCCACTTCACCAGCGACGATATGGCGCTGCTCGACGAGTTTGCGAAACTTGCAGCGCCGGCGATTGTGGCTCGCCGTACGCAGGAAGTGACCGGCGCCGGAATGCTGCAAGCAGTCTCACGCCTGACGCAGCTCTATGACGTAAGTCAATCCTTCAACTCAACCATCGAATTCGCCGAGCTAGCGCCAATCATCTGCAACCGCACCGCCAGCGTTATGGATGTCAGGTCGTGCAGCCTCTGGTTGGTTGATGGGACTGAGATGGTGTGCTGCGCAGTGGTCGGCCGATATCGGCCTGAAATGATCGGCCACGCCGAGTCGGAAGGCGGCAGCGTGATCGGCGAGATGCTGCGCGACGACGCGCCGCTGGCTATCAACGACTCGGCTGACCCGCGTCTCGCTTTCAGATTTGGGCATCTCGACGACGGTTCAATCGACGCTTTAATCTGCGCGCCAATTAAGCACGAGCAAAGCTGGCTCGGCGCCCTGGAGATCGTCAACAAGCGGGACGGAGCGAAGTTCACTGAAGCGGATCTTCACCTGTTCGTTGAGATTGCCGATCAGGCCGCCAACTCGATTCGGAACGCGCAACGTCATCAGGCAGAGCGGAAGGTCAAGGAGCTTCATGCGCTGCTCAACACCAGTCGCGAGATAACCTCGTCACTAGATCTCGATCACATGCTCACGGTGGTGGCCAACCAGGTCGCGACCCTGATTCCTTTCGACCGTTGTGCCATCGCGCTGCTCGCGAAGGGACGCTATGAGATCGATGCGATTGCCGGCGAGGTCAAAGTCAATCTGAAAGATCCGAAGATCAAAGCGTGGAACCAGACGATCGACTGGGCGGGCAATACAGGTGAAGAAGTATACGTTTCAGAGTTGAACGGCGAGATTGATGCCGACCGCGCCGAGACCCGCGAGAAGTTTCGCGCGCACTTTGCGGCGAGCGAGATGAAGGGCTTCTATGCTCTGCCTCTGAAAGACGAAGAAGGGCCGCTTGGGGTGCTCGCTTTGGAGAGCAAGACGCCACGCTTCCTGAATGCCTCGCACCTGGAACTCCTCAAGATCTTTGCCGGCCAGGCTACGGTAGCAATCCGCAATGCGCAACTCTATCGGCAGGTCCCCTTGATCGGCGCGCTGGGACCAATCGGCGCGAAAAAACGCGCGTTCCTGGCCATGCCGAAAGCCAAACGCATCGTGGCAGTTTCCGTGGTCATCGCGGCGCTGCTTTTTCTCGTTTTCTTTCCCTGGAATCTGAAAGTTGGAGGTAACGCTTACGTTCTGCCAACCCGCACGGCGACGGTCAACGCTGAGATTGATGGCGTAATCGACAAAGTGAATTACCGCGAAGGCGACGTGGTGCCGGCCGGATCTGTGGTGGCCGCCCTGCGAAACGACGAATACCTTTTGAACCTGAACGATGCGCGTTCGCGTTACGCCATCCTTGAACACGAGCTGACGCGAGTACAGGCCGCGTCCGGCGCCGCTGCGTCACAGATCGAGCGCGTGAGGTTGGAACAAACTCAGCGCGAGATCGCCTTCAACCAGACCAAGCTCGACCAGACACAGATTCGCGCGCCCATGAACGGCGTCATCGTGACGCCAAAAATTGAAGAGAAGCGCGGTCAGTTTATCCGGCGTGGCGAGGCTTTTTGTGAGACTGCCGACGTTAATCCCGTGATTGTTGAGGCGGCCGTGCCCGAGGACGATGTCGGTCTGGTCGCCCTCAACCAGCAGGTTTGGCTTAAGGCTAACGCGTTCCCATCGAGCAAGTTCATTGGCCGGGTGACGCAGATCAGTCCACAGGCGACCACGGAACAGGGCGCACGGGTTTTTATTGTGCGCGCCGAAATCGACAACCGCGATCAATCGTTGCGCACCGGCATGATTGGACGTGTGAAGATACTCACTGGTTCAAGAAGTGTCGGCTACGTACTGCTGCGAGATCCTTTGCGCTGGTTGCAGAAGAAGCTTTGGAGCTGGATGCCATAGGCAGCGATGTCAAAAAGCAAATCAAATGCAAATGGCGAGGTTTGATATGAGATTTCCCCTGGCAGGCATCGCATTCGCGACGCTCTTTATGTTCGGCGGTTGTGGCGCGAGATCGAATGCGTTGAGAACGGCACCCGCGCCAAACACAAAAACCCCCATCACGGTCCAGGTGGTCGAGGCCAGGCAGTCTGAGCCGGCCGGCGATCTATTGGTGCCCGCAGCTCTGTCAGTTGAGGTAACCGCAATGGTGCTGGCCCGACGTGACGGCGCCATCAGCCAGTTGAGTGGCCAGGAAGGATCACGTGTAATTAAAGGACACGTGATTGCGCAGCTCATCGGTGACGACGAATTGCGGGCCCAGTTGCGCCAAGCTGAACTGGAGGTGAAGCGCCTCGAGGTCGAACAGCGTCAATATGACGCGCTGGTAAAATTGAATCGTAACGAGCTTGAGCGCGAGCAAAATCTCTTCAAACAGGGTTTTGCTCCTGAGCGTGAGGTCGAGCGCGCGCAGTTCAAATATGATGGCGCCGTGCTCGAACTCGAGAAGACGCGCGTTGCCAGCCAGGTAGCGCAGGCCAGGGTAACTGAAGTGAAAGCCGAATTGGACAAGAGCACCGTGCGCGCGCCTATCACCGGAATCGTCACGCACCGCTTTGCGAAACTGGGCACCAATGTCGTCAAGAACGATAGGCTGTTCGAGATCACCCAACTCGCGCCGCTCCAGGTAAAGTTTCAGGTGCCTCAAACTGAGAGAGGAGCGCTGGGCCCGGGCAGCGTCCTGAATCTTTCGGCGGCCGAGAACGATCAGATTATTGCGCGCGCGCGCATCCGCCGGACCGATCCGGTGGCGGAAGCGGCCAGCAACACCATTGGTTTCCTTGCCGATCTGATTAGTGGCACCGGTTTGATGCCTGGAATGGCGGTGAATGTTCACGTGCCGAGGCGCGACGCCGGCCCCAGCATGTGGATTCCGCAAGCCGCGTTTCCGGCAGGCGCCGACGTGCGCAAGGGAACCACCAGCACCGTGTTCGTGGCCGCCGGAGACAAGTGTGTAGCGCGAACGGTCTGGGTGAATTCAGTAATAGGCGATCAGGTTGAAATCGTCTCGGGACTGGCCATGGGTGATCGCGTGATCATTTCTCCGCCAGCGGAACTTAAGGACGGCGATTTAGTGGCGGTCAAACCCTGAAGGTCGTGTACGACAAACTTCAGTTTGTCGTTGGGTTTGGGAAGCTTTCGATTACCCAGGCGACAAACTAAAAAGTTTGTCGTACAAAGCAAATCTTCATGGACAAGCTCCGTTCAGATCTAAAGATCATTCGCCAGGTACACAGCGGCGAGGTGGCCTACATCGTCAAGGATCCCGTCGCGGTCAAGTACTATCGCTTCCCTGAGATCGTCGGTAAAGTCTTCGCCTATCTCGACGGCCGGCATTCTTACGATGAAGTTGGTCAGTTGGTATCAGCCGACACCGGCGAACTGATTCCCGGCAGCGAAGTGATGGCCTTTGTCGATAATCTCAAGAAGATGGACTTTATCGAGCAGTCGGCAAGCGAAAAAAGTCTGCTGTTGCTCGAGCGCCTGCGCAAGAACCGGAAGCAAAAAGCCGACGAGGCCGCCAATGGACGCGACGAAAACTACCTGCGCTTTCCGATCATGGATCCGGACAAATTCTATAACTGGCTCATTAAGTACATCTCCTTCATCTGGACCCGCGGATTTCTAATCTTCTCAGTTTTGATGTTCGGCCTGGCAGCGGCCGTGCTGATTGCCAATCTGGAGACCGTACAGATCGGCCTATCACAACTCTGGGCGTTTTCCGATAAGGGGCTGCGAGACATCCTGATGTTCATTGGCGTGTTTTTGGTGGTGGTTCTGCTGCACGAAAACGGCCATGGGCTGACCTGCAAGCGTTACGGCGGCGAGGTGCACGAACTCGGCTTCATGCTGATCTATTTCATGCCGGCGTTCTACTGCAACGTTTCCGATGCGTGGACGTTCGAGAGCAAGGCGGCCAAGCTTTGGGTGTCTTTTGCCGGTTCCTATGTGGAACTGGTCATCTGCTCGGTGGCGACATTTGTCTGGTATCTTTCGGCGCCCGGTTATTTCACTCACGAACTCGCCTTCACGTTTATGCTGGTTGCCGGCCTTTCTTCTATCGCGATCAATATGAATCCGCTGATAAAGCTGGACGGGTATTTTGCGCTGGTGGATTACCTGGAGATCCCCAACCTCTCGGAAGACGCCGCCGCTTACCTTACGGCGCTGGCCCGCAAGTATATCTTCCGCGTGCCCGTGGCGATTCCCAACTACAACCGGCGAATGAAGCGCATTCTTTTGATCTACGGAGTGCTGTCGTTCTTTTATAAGGTATTCATCACGTTTGTGATGCTGTTTTTCTTCTATCGCATCGTGAGTTTCTTCTTTCCCGAGAACGGAATCTTTGTTTTTCCCCTGGTAGCGTTTCGTCTGCTCAAGAAAAGATTGAATGCATTGAAGAATGGCGTAAGGTTTCTGTATCAGGACAAGAAAGAAGTGCTCAGAACACCCAAAGGACTTGCCGTGGCGATCACCGTCGTCGCTCTGGTGGTGGGACTGTTTGTGTTTCTGCCGTTGCCTTATTCGCATCGCGCTACCTTCGTTATAGAACCGGTTGAGACCGTGCCGGTCCGGGCAGCCACCGAAGGCTTTCTGACGCGCATTTTAGTGAAGGAAGGCGACAAAGTGACCGCGGGAGCGCTGCTCGCCGTCATGCGCGATCGGAACCTGGAAGAAAAACGCGATTCGCTAGAGTCGCAGATAGCCGTGCTGGATCGCAGCATTCTGGCTCAGAGTGCTCAGGGCGCGGTGGCCGAATCGCGGGTGGCCGGACGCCGGCGCGCTCAATTAGATCAGCAGTTGGCCGATACTGAAGCTCAACTTGGCCGGTTGAACATTCACGCCCCGAACGGCGGCGTCGTGGTTACGCCGAAGGTTGAAGAAAAGATCGGAGTCATGTTGAAGCAAGGCGATCAGTTCTGCGAGATCGCCAAGTCAGGCCCTATGCAGGCACGCATTCGGGTCGACGATTGGGATCTGCAGGACGTCGCGGTCGGCGCGCCCGTAACCCTTCGGGTCAACGCGTCGCAAGGCGCCACGATTAGCGGGCACATTACGAAGCTGGCCACGGCCTCTGAGCTGCACCAGCGACTTTCGTCTTACGTGAAGCCAGACGCCGCGAGTGACAGAGAAGCGAAGCCTTACTCAGGCGAAGCATCGATCGTGAAAACGAGCACAGAAAAAGCCGCGCCAAAAAAGAAACGTTCGGCGCGCGAACAGTCCGAGGCCGCCGCCGATGAAGCGACTTCACCTTTCGAAGCTCCGCTGACTCGCTTCGATGCATTAATCGAAATTGGTCCTGATCCAACTTTGAAGCCTGGTATGTCTGGTGAAGCAAAGGTCTACGGTCCGAAGCGCTCTCTGGCGGTCATGCTGTGGCGCGGCGGTCGTGATTGGTTTCGTTCGCGCGTTTGGTGGTGATGGGCGGATCCAACTCTCTGTTTTGCCGCCGGTGAGTCCCTCATTATACGAAAGCCCGTACAAAAAACCTGTACGGGCTTTCAAGCGATGTGAGCAAGGGTGCTCGACTCTCGATTACCGAGAGGGTGGGCGCCCTTACTCCTCGATTGCCGCAGTTGGGTTGGCCCGGTCCGCAAGCGCGGCACTGGGATTCGCCCGGTCCGCAAGCGCGGCACTGGGGTTGGCCCGGTCTGCAAGCGCCGCACTGGGGTTAGCCCGGTCCGCAAGCGCGGCACTGGGATTAGCCCGATCTGCAAGCGCAGCCGACGGGTTAGCACGGTCCGCAAGTGCGGCGGATGGGTTGGCCCTGTCTTCAAGTCTCGCCGACGGGTTGGCCCTGTCTTCAAGTCGCGCCGACGGGTTGGCCCTGTCCTCAAGTCGCGCCGACGGGTTGGCTCTGTCTTCGAGTCGCGCAGATGGGTTGGCCCGATCTGACAACTCTGCCATCAGCGGGTTCGCGCGAGCTGAAAGCGGAGTGGCCGCCAGTGGGTTACCGCGATCAGCGCTCACCTTCACCTCGGTGATGTCCTGACCAATGGCGTTCTTGATCTGGCTCCGTTGGTCTTCGGTAAGCTTGATCGTTACTTCCTTCATATTTGGCATGCTTGATCCTCCATTGAATAGTTAAGGCCGAGATTGACCTTTGCTCGTCACGTGAGCAAGGACAATGCCACGGAAGCGCGTCATCAAAAGCCACGAAACTGGGCGACTACCAAGAGATGGAAACAGAAGAGTGGAATAATTGCCTCTGCCGAGGGGGATGATTTCCCCGGAAGGAAAAGAATCCCCGGCAGCCAAACTCACGGCTGAAGTCCCATGCGGCGCACGAGGTCGGCGTAGCGCGGGTCGGAGCGAAGGTCTTCAAAAGTGAACCTAGCTGTAAAAAATGCTAAAGCATTCGTTCAGTTAGTTTCGCCAGACCGAAATCCAGCACCTTCGCGATGCCGTCCCGTCGCAGCATGAGTTCTCCGGCTTGATGTCTCGATTGCACGATGCCGCGAGAATGGGCTTCCGCCAGCGCGTCCGCTATTTGGGCGGCGATGGCGAGCGATTCCGAAAGTGCCAGCGGCGCGCGCTTCACTCTGGCGTCGAGGGTCTGGCCCTCGATGTACTGCATCACGATGAAACTACGGCCGTCTTCTTCCGCGACTTCGTAGATCGAGCAGATATTCGGATGATCAAGCGCGGCGACGGCCTGCGCTTCACGGACGAGCCGTTTTCCGGCGCGCTTGTCGGCGGTCGCCTCCGGCGGCAAAAGCTTGATGGCGACCTTGCGATTGAGAAGCGTGTCCTCGGCCAGATAAACCTCTCCCATCCCACCCGCGCCGAGCTTCTCGATGATCCGATAATGCGAGATGTTTTTTTGGGTCACATCTTCTCTTTCATTTTTACTTTGTCCGTTTCAGCCGGTCTGTGACCCTTTGGGCGGCGGCTCGAGCGTCAGCAATTTTCTGCCAAGGATAAACATCCACGTCAGCGTGCCGGCCAGAAACACGCGCTGGCCCAGGCCATGGAGCCTAATCTGAAAGAGCCAGGGAACCGTCAAAAAACAGACAACTACAATGAGCGACAAGACGACTGCGGCGCGCCAGACTGACCGCCACTTCTGCTCCCAACGCAAAGGGAGCGATAAGAGCGGCAGAGCCAGGGTCGCGCAGGGAAATGCGACCATCCCTATCAGATTATGAATCTGGCCAATTCGAGTCTCTGGCGAGCCTTGCAGATCTGCCGGGTAAATACCTGCGAGAAAGACGCCGCCCGCCCACGCCAGCCACAACAACAGGCCGGGCAAGAACCGCAGCTTCGAGGAAACGGAACGCCACAAGCCAAACGAGAGCGCAAACGATCCAACGCTCAACACGAAGAAGGTTGAAGTCATGAGCGCTCCGTAAGGCCCGACGACATACTCGCTGAGGGAGCGATAGCCGGGATCGTAATCAGTCCGGAGAATATGGAGCAGCGCAATCGCGCTCGCATAGTAAGCCACGCTTAAGATCGTGATGTATGAGGCGGCGATATTCAGACGCGAGTTAGTCCCGAACCCTTTGTCCCCGGCTCTGATGCGCATTTTGTCGTCCTCCTTTCAAGCTCAAGCTATCCACGACGGCCTAAGATTAGATCTTTCAACAAGTACTGCTCACCGGAAGTTTTCGACCAGCATCAGATCCTTAACTGCCGAATCGCGCCGCACAAAGAAAACCGCGCGTCCATCTGATGACACGGCAAAGCCTCCCACGGCGGCGAAAGTACCGAGATCTCGAGTCACTGACACCGACTTCTGCCTGCTAAAGTCGAAAAACTGAAGCTCCGGTCCTACCGACGACTCGCTGATGTAATAAATGCCTCGTTGAAGAACCGCGAATGTCGAATTCGAAACCGCGTCAACGACTTCGACTGCCTGACCGCCGGTCGTCGGCATGCGCCACAACTGAGTCGGTGCGCCGATAGCTGCGGTGGGAATGAAATAGAGCTCCGTCCCATCTATGGACTCATGAGAATGCCAGCCACCGTCTTTCGTCACCTGCACGGGCTCTCCGCCCGAAACCGGAGTCTTCCACACTTGATATTGCCCGCTGCGCGTCGAGCTGAAATAAATCCAGTTCGCGTCCTGCGAAAAACTCGGCACGTGCTCAAACGCCGGATGCGAGGTTATGTTTCGTGGCTTACCACCGGCGGCTGGCACGGTGAAAATGTCGAACTGGCCTTCTGAGTCTGATGCAAACACAATCGTGCGGCCATCTGGAGACCAGTGTGGAGCGCCGGTCCCCGTCGGCGCTTTGAGAAACGTAAGCTGGACAGGGTTAGAGCCATCCGGGTCCGAAGTCCAGATTTCCCACGCTCCCGACCGTGTGCTGGTGAACGCTACTCGGCGTCCATCGCGAGACAATCGCGGATGGATGTCCGCCTTGGTCGAGGAGATGGCGATGGCGGGGGCAGACGACACTGCCACGCCGGGCCCGGAGAGACCGAGGCGCCAGATATTTTCGTCGGAGGAGCTGCGAACATAGACCAGACGCGCCGGTTTCCCCGGTTCTGGCTGAGTGACTGCGGGCATTACGCCATCCTCACCGACAAACGGGTCGCGGGCCGGCTCGCCGTCGCCAGTTGCGGATATGCGCCAGAGAGCTGCGCTGCCCGAATTCCCCGGGTTAGTTGAAAAGAGAATTTCCTTGCCGTTCGGCGCCCACGTTGTGGTTTCCGGCAACAGAGATGAAGCCGCAATGTGTTTGGGTTCACCTGCGGCAGTCATGTCACTACGTACCGGCAGCACATGCAATTCACCTCGCGCCCAAGTGGTTCGTCGCAGGAACAGCAACGATTTGCCGTCCGCGGAAAGAGAAGGGTTTGAATCGGCGACAACTGGAGGCTGCGGGTTCGTCAATTGCCGTTTATCACCGGTCTCAATTGAGACTACGAATAAAGCGTCGGGTTTGCCTTCACCAGGAGAGTCGGTAACGATCAGACATTTGCCGTCCGCGCACCACGCCAGATAGACCGGCAAGTCCGTGATTTCCTGCACGCGCACGTCGGCCAGCTTGCGCTCCGGCCCACCCAAGGGAGCCATCAATCTAAGTTCACGAGCGCTTTGACCCAGGGCCGTCGCAGGCTTGCCGCGCAGAAACGCAATCCAGAGCCCATCGGGCGACCAAACCGGGTTGTAGTCGTCAAGTGAGTCGGTTGTTCGTCGAAAGGGCGAGCCCGATCCAATCTGCTGCACGTAGATGTCGGTGTTGTCCTGCTTCGGTCCTGTCCACGTGAACGCGACGTAGTTGCCATCGGGAGAAAGGGATGGATAAAGTTCCTCACCCGGAAATGTGGTGAGCGCCTCAACTCGGAGCGGCTCGGCAGGTGGTTCGGTCCGCCACGGCTGCCACATGAATATTCCCACAGCCAGCAGAATTAATAGCAGTAAGCCAGCCCCTATCCAAAGCCACCGTGAAGGTATCCGAACCTGGCGGCGCGCGCTGGGCTGCTCGCGCAAGTCTTCCAGCGTCGCTTTTAAATCCGCCACCGTCTGATACCGCCGCGCCGGATCCTTACGTAAGCACCGCAGTACTATCTTTGCCAGATCAGGA
>JBQTHO010000003.1:0-343976 GCA_052389795.1 Acidobacteriota bacterium
GAACGATTCCGACTGACTCGCAACTTCGTTTTAGGCGGAGCATTCAACCTCACGTCACGCGGCATTTGTAACTTGCGCTCCGCGTGGTTGGAACCAAGTCGGATGAGATCAGCTTGCCAACGATCCCAGACCTGAGTTCCGGAGTGAGTGAACTGCACCAAACAGCCAAGCGGGCTCACCATGAAGCAGTCAGCTTTCATGGTGTTCTGTACTTCCCAGAACAGGCACCAGAAGTTCCACGGTACCGTCACCGGCCTCACTCAAGATCGTCGGGTTGATGGCCGGGCCATCTCACCAGTTAGGTACGAGATACCGGGACGGGCAGCGTCACATTCGTCGAAGCCAATCAAGGGGAAACGCCTCCCAATCAAATCGCGGAGCTCACTCGAGAGTGGCTCAGTTAGGCGCTCGGGATTAGGCGTTTCCCCGCGCGCCGAGCTTAACGCCCAAACAACAGCTCGGCGCGATACTCAGTCTGCTCCTTCAATACATGGAAGGCGGCCTGGGCCAGTTTGTGAGCAATGATGTTGTAACAAACCAGCTTGCGCCCAGAGCCCTGATGCCGTTTCAATAGGCGCTCATAATAGCACCGCACGTTTGGATAACAACGGACCGCGTGCACCGCAGCCTGCGAGAAGGCGGCTTTCAAATAATGATTGCCCTGTTTGCTGCCTCGCCCGCGGCGCGTGACCTGGCCCGACTGGGCCACCCCGGGAATCACGCGGCAGTAAGAGCTGAAGGCTTTGACATTGGCGAAGCGCGACAGCTCACCTACTTCATACAGAATAGTCAGGGCAATGGTCTGACCGACACCCGGCAGTTGCCGCAGCAAATCGTAAGCGTGGTTGGTCTGCGCCAAGTCCAGGATGGTCGCTTCCAACTCTCCGATCTGTTGCGAGTAGAGTTCAATCCGTTGCAGTTCCTGGCTGGCGTGCAGCGCACCAAGGGGTGCTCGAACCACTGCTCGAGTTCAGCTTCCGTGGCCGTCTTGATCTCTTGTTGTTTGCTGGAGAGGATCCCCTGACGCAACAACACGCGGCGCAGACTGCCATACTCGCCGGCCCGCACCTGCACCAAATGCAGGCGCCGGCGCAACAGATCGCGCACCGGCCGGGTCTCCACGGGATAGATGTAAGCCTTCGGCACCGCGCCGACCAGCAGCAACTTAGCCAGGGCGTAAGCATCACGCCGATCGGTTTTCACTTTGGCTCGGGTGATCAGATAGAGACCGAGGGTATGGGCCAGAATCACCTTGAAACCCTCAGCCTGCAAACCATCGATCAGCCAATACCAGTTGAAGGTGCTCTCGACGACGATTTGTAGATTGGCTTTGTAGGGCTCCAGCAGCTGCACTATCTTTGGCAAAGCGTTACGCAGCTTCTGCTGCCCTATGACCCTAAGCTGTTCATCGATCACACACACATGACAATCTCTTGCACTCAAATCGATTGCGCAGTAGAACTTCATCAGAGGTGGCCTCCCTTTTTTGGTCGAAAGGTTGGTAAAGCGAACGAAGTTTACTTCCTTCGCTTTCGGCCACCTCTATTGATTATCAAATCGTTGGACCGGAGCGGCGGGGGCGTGAATACAGTGATGCGTGATGCGTGATGAGTAATGAGTGATGCGTGAAATCGCGCCGCCGCGTCAACTCAGACGTCAGACGGTCCTGGGACCCATAACCGCACGCAAAGAACAGAAGCGTGCGTTAGTCAATGGTCAGGAGGTGGCCGTGGACAATGCAAAACTCAGCCGCCGACGTGGTCTATTTGCCATGGTGGGCAGTCTCTTGTGGGTCGCAACCGGCCTTCTTTTCGGGTTCACTGGCGGTGGTGGATCTCGTGGAGAAGCGGTCCTGCGGACTGTGCTCATGAATCCGGCTCTGTTGTTTTTCATCGTTGGCCTGATGGGCTTCCATGAAAGGCAAGCTAAGCGTTCAGGCCGGTTGGGCGCAGCAGGATTTGCAATCTGTCTGCTTGGCACTGGTCTCATGCTCCTCGGCAACGTCACAGAAATCTGGGTGTACAAGTACCTTCACGGGGTCCTTGAGGCGCGCTGGACACCGGGCTGGAGGGCGATGGGGGTCGGGGTAATGCTGTTGCCAGCGGGCTTTATTGTCTTGGGTATTGGCACCCTCAAGGCGGGCGTGTTCACGGGCTGGAGACGCGCCGTCCCGTTGGGGTTCGGTCTAATGCTGGCTCTGGTCGTCAGCGCGTTCATGCTCACTTACTGGATCGATTCAGGAGACGTCGTCAGCAGACTTGCCCCGGCCTTGATGGTGTACGGCATCGCGCTTGGCTGGGCCGCACTAGGATATGCGCTCTGGTCAGAGAAGGCCGTCTAACGAATCGTTGGACTCAAGCGGCGGGGCGTGTTTCGCAACGCGCGGCACAAATACTTGAGCGTAAACTGAGACTTGAGCTTGAATCGTCATCGTCGTTGTCCTCCTGAGCCTGGCAACTCATTCTAAGAGACTCGACCTGACATTCAACATACATGTCTCTGAAGTCAACGGCTCCCATGACGACCCGGTTTGCCTTTTGGAACGACGATCAAGCATGCGCTACTCGGAAAACGTTTGAGCGAGCACAAATCGGTTACAGACACGGCGATTGAAAAAGGAGACCTCTATGAAGCGCGTCGGAACAAAAAAGGAACTGGCCCCCCGAGAACGCGAAGAACTGCTCAAGACGCTGAAGGCCCGCTTTGAGAAGAGTATGGGCCGCCATAGAGGTCTCGAGTGGGCGAAAGTGCAGGCAAAGCTGGAGCTAATCCCAAAAAACTGTGGTCACTCGGTGAAATGGAAAAAACCGGCGGTGAACCGGATGTTGTTGGTCATGATAAAAAGACGGGCGAATACGTCTTTTTTGATTGTTCACCCGAAAGTCCTAAAGGCCGCCGAAGTATTTGTTACGACCATGAAGCGCTGGAGGCCCGGAAAGAACACAAACCAAAAGATAGCGCTATCAATATGGCGGCTGCCATGGGCATCGAGATTTTGACGGAAGACGAATATCGAGAGCTGCAGAAACTTGGAGATTTCGACACCAAAACGTCAAGCTGGGTGAAGACACCTTCTGATATTAGAAAACTCGGCGGTGCGATCTTTTGTGATCAACGCTACAACCATATCTTCCTGTATCACAACGGTGCAGAATCTTACTATGGCGCCAGGGCGTTTCGCGGCTCGCTAAGAATCTAAATTGGATTTTGAGTTTTTGGTCTTTCTTCCGTAACGCTGCCTCAATCCGACAAGGCAGCTCTCACTCACACCGGGACGGTGACGACTCGGGTTTGGGATGCTTCAGGGCTTTTTCAGTGGATCGATTGAGGCATCAGGCGGGTCCACAGCAAAACGAATGAACGCGCCGTATTCGAAAGTTACTTTTCCTCCCAAACCGAATTCAGGAGGTTTGTCGGCGCCGGTGCGTCCGTGGAGGTAGGTATTAATTTCTCTTCGCTGTGGGGTTAAGAATCCAAACCGGCTATCAGCACTCTGATTGAACCGAAGGCTGGACAGATAATAATGCTTCGACGGCTAATACTCTCGTTTGTTCTCTTAACGAACACTTCGGTTCTATCGCACGCGCAGCTCAGCGCGTCTGGCTCTGCGGCTGACAAGTCCCGCACAAGTACTTCGCTTACTCAAAGTGCGGGACTCAACTCGTCAGGTTTTGACAGCACTTACAAGCTGACATTTCGTAACGCGGTTCAGGACAAAAACTTTTATCTGTTGAGTTTGTTTCAAAGACATCCAGAACTTGGGAAACTCTTGAGACGAAACTCAGTCCTGAAAAGTCTATCCAACCAGAAGGTTCAGGCTTTAAGAAGGGCCGCGAATTGCGATGATGTGAACTGCCTTGATCGGCAATTTCGTTTTAGTGGTCCAACTATCGAGAGGGTGGCAACCCAACTCGGGATCTTGAGTAGGCGTCCCGAGTTCAGAAAACTCGTCAGGAAAGATATGCGTCCCTCGGGCGCATTCATCAAATACAGCCAACAATCTGATTCAGAGATGCTCATTGCGGCGTGGAAAGATGCTGCCAACGGAATGAACCGTTTGCTAGGTGTCTACGGTCTGGGCAAGAACCCATTTTACAAAGATATCGATAGGGTTAGCTTTGATGTTTCGAGCGAAGAATACCGGGGACTCGTTAAGGCCAAGCTTGCGGAGATTCAGCTCACCAGGGACGCACTGTTTTTTGAGCCGACACTCAGTTTCGCTCTAAAACTGTTGGAAGCCAATCGGCGTGATGAAGCAGGCCGTTACGAGCCATTGGAAGAAGGAGAAAACAAAGCGACCGTTCAAGATTTAAAAAACATCAGGTGGAGCGATTATCCGTATTCATTCATTCTAGTTCTGGGCTCTGGCCCCCCGGCCGGGCTCAATCTAAGTAAGATAGCTGCTAGTAGAGCGGACCAGGGTGCCCAACTGTTCCTCGAGCACAAAGCCCCAGTAATCATTTTGTCTGGTGGTCACGTTCACCCGATGCAGACGCCGTTTAACGAGGCGATCGAGATGAAAAAATACTTGATGGAAAAATTCAAAATACCGGAAAAGAGTATTTTGATCGACCCATACGCACGTCACACAACTACAAATTTTCGAAATGCGGGGCGCCTCGCGTTTCGGTACGGGATCCCGACTGAGCTAAAGGCCCTGGTCACCTCAAGCGAAGACCACATCGCCATCACGACGAAGGAAGGCTTTCGCATTCGGTGTTCGACGGAATTGGGTTATTTTCCGATGGAGTTTATTACCCGAGTATCTCCAGTCACAGCGGAGTTCAAGCCATCGGTTGCTTCACTGTTTTTTGATGCGAATGACCCGCTGGATCCGTAGGGAAATAAGAGTGGACGCTACGTCTGACATTTACGTCTCAATTAGCCGCTGAGAGATTGATCTGAATATCGAGGTGAGGGATGGATCTCCACGAACAGTTTGGCAACATCGATATTTACCTCTTTGACCAGCTTCTTAAGGGCAGAATTACACCACCGATGTCTCTCTTAGACGCTGGGTGTGGCGATGGCCGTAATCTCATTTATTTCCTTCGCCATGGCTTCGATGTATGGGCTGTTGATTCAAACCCGCAGCCGATTCAACAGGTTCAAATGCTTGCTTCAAAGATAGCTCCCAACCTTCCCTCAGAAAACTTTCTTAGTGCAGATGTGGGAGAGATGCCATTTCCCGACGGGAGATTCGATCTGGTTATAAGCAGCGCAGTGCTACATTTTGCAAATGATCAGCAACACTTTGATGGAATGCTTGATGAGATGTGGCGGGTGCTCAAGCCGGGAGGGATGTTGTTCGCGCGGCTCGCGAGCTCGATAGGGATCGAGGAGTTGATCAAGCCAACAGTAACAGGACGATACTTGTTACCAGATGGAACCGAGCGATTCCTGGTAGATGAAGAGATGCTCGCCGCAGCAAGTGAACGATTAAAAGCCACGAGAGTAGAACCGCTAAAAACAACAAATGTAGAGAATCTCAGATGTATGACGACATGGGTCGTTAAGAAAGTGGTCTAAAATGTAACGCCGCGCCGGTCAACTCAACGTTGGGCCGGAAATCATCACAGTACGAGTTGCTTTGAAGTCACATGAACCTGGGACGCATTACCTCCATCTTTCGTTATCCGGTTAAGTCAATGGCCGGTGAATCACTGGATGTTGCCAGGCTTGGTTGGCATGGCATTGACGGTG
Organism: Acidobacteriota bacterium; assembly: GCA_052389795.1. Taxonomy (GTDB): domain Bacteria; phylum Acidobacteriota; class Blastocatellia; order Pyrinomonadales; family Pyrinomonadaceae; genus UBA11740. The sequence goes on from JBQTHO010000003.1 coordinate 5,704, forward strand.
ATCGCAGGTTCGCTTTTCGGCGACTCAATGACAAAAGTAATTTCCCTTGGCTGAGCGCGAGCAAACTACCGGAGTTGATTCTCTATAAACCCTTCGGGCTCGACAGCAACAACGCTGAACTACTTCCGACGCATGTTCGTACGCCGGACGGGAACGAGTACGAACTTCAAAGCAACGAACTACGCGAGGAAATTTCAAGCCGCTATGGCAGTGATGTTGAGTTGATGAATCTGAAGGCCGGCGTTTTCGACGAAGCCTCGATTTCGGTAATCACGAGCAGCACAGTGCAGTGCATCGAGCGCGAATCAGGCCGAGAGATTGACCTTCGTCGATTTCGTCCAAACGTCGTGATCGAAAGTGACAGGGCTGAACCGTTTCAGGAAGACAGGTGGGTGGGCCAGACATTGATGTTTGGTGAAGGTGACGAGTGTGCCGCCGTCAAGATTTATATGAAGGATGAGCGATGTCGCATGGTTAATCTTGATCCGGACACGGCCGAGAAAGATTCCACAGTAATGAAGGCTGTGGTTCGTCTCAACCAGAATTACGCCGGCGGTTACGGCACGGTGGTCAGGGCGGGGGAGCTTCGTGTCGGTCAAGTCGTAACGCTGATAGGTTAAGACACGTGAAGCCCTTGAGCGTCCACTTGTGCGAGTCGTCACCATCAATTAACTAACACGCGCTTGACACTCAATGGCGCGCGCATTATCTTCCAATTTCTTTCTAAGTTTAGCCTCTTCAGTTCATCGTTAGGTCGGCAAACGGCGGCTGAAGTGTGCAAATCCGCAAAGTTTCTCGGAGGGCAGGAATGGCAGTTAAAGTTGGCATCAACGGGTTTGGACGCATCGGCCGCAACATCTTTCGCACGGCTTTAGGCGACAAGGACATCGATTTCGTCGCCGTTAACGACATCACCGACACAAAGACGTTGGCGCACCTGCTGAAATACGATTCGGTGCTCGGCAATCTCGAACACGACATCAAGGCTTCGGGAAAGGGAATTACCGTCGAAAGCGAAGAGTTTCAGGTTTTTTCAGAACGAGATCCTTCATTGATTCCGTGGGAATCAGTCGGCGCTGAAATCGTCATCGAATCAACCGGGCGCTTTACCAAAGCCGAAGATGCCAAGAAGCACCTGCGCGGCACCGTCAAGAAAGTGATTATCTCGGCGCCCGCGAAAAACGAAGACATCACGATCGTGCTCGGAGTGAACGAGGACAAATACGACCCGGCCGCTCATCATGTCATTTCCAACGCGTCGTGCACGACGAACTGCCTGGCGCCCGTCGCGAAGGTCATCCACGAAAAATTTGGCATCAGCAATGCGCAGATGACCACGATTCATTCGTACACGAACGATCAGCAACTGCTCGACTTGCCGCACAGCGACCTAAGACGCGCGCGGGCCGCGGCCCTGAACATGATTCCAACTTCGACGGGCGCGGCGAAAGCCGTAGCATTGGTGCTGCCTGAATTAAAAGGGAAGTTCGACGGCATTAGCGTCCGCGTGCCGACGCCTAACGTTTCACTGGTGGATGTGGTCATCGCTGTCGAAAAGGAAACGACTACCGAAGAAGTGAACAAAGCTCTCAAGGACGCGGCGCACGAAGAGTTGGCGGGAATACTGAGCTTCTCTGAAGAGCCGCTCGTTTCTTCAGACTTCAAACAAAATTCGAACTCCTCTATCGTCGATGCCGAGTACACGAAAGTCATCGGCGGCAACATGATCAAGATTCTTTCGTGGTACGACAACGAGTGGGGTTACTCCTGCCGCGTGCGCGACCTGATCAAGTACATTGCCGGAAAAGGACTCTAAAGAAGTGATGAGTGATGAGTCATGAGTGATGAGTTAAGAATTGGGCTCAACGCATCGCTAAGAAACTCATCACTCATGACTCATCACTCATGACTAAGTTGTCCACTCATGACTAAGTTGTCCATCCGCGACCTTGATCTTTCCGGCAGACGCGTCTTCATCCGAGTCGATTTCAACGTTCCCATCAAAGACGGTGTGGTTAATGACGACACGCGGATTCGCGCGGCGCTTCCGACAATCAACTACGCGACTGAACACGGGGCGCGTGTGATTCTTGCCTCACACCTGGGCCGGCCGAAAGGACAACGCGTAGATAAGTACAGCCTGCGGCCCGTGTACGAAAGACTTCAGGAGCTGCTGGGAACGCCATCCGCCGATGTCGTCACCGACAGTCCGATTGGTGCAGCAGCCCCGATCTCAGTCGTTTTCGCAGATGATTGCATTGGCGAAGCTGCAGAATCTTCGGTCGCCGCCCTGCCGGAAGGTGGCGTGCTGTTGCTTGAGAATCTTCGTTTCCATCCTGAAGAAGAAAAGAATGTTGAAGCATTCGCGAAGGAATTAGCTTCGCTTTGCGATCTCTACGTCAATGATGCGTTTGGCGCGGCGCATCGCGCGCACGCTTCGACCGTTGGCATCACTAAGTTCGTCGAAAAAGCCGCGGCTGGCCTGTTGATGGAAAAAGAACTCGAATATCTTGGCCGTGTCATTCAGAATCCTGAGGACCCATTCGTAGCAATCCTCGGCGGCGCCAAAGTCTCGGATAAGATTCCGGTAATCAACGCGCTCATCGACCGTAAAGTCGATCGGCTGCTCATTGGTGGTGCGATGGCTTACACGTTTTTGAAGGCTGAAGGCTTCACCGTCGGCAAGTCGCTCGTGGAAAACGATCAGCTTCAGACGGCATCGGAAATCAAAGAGCGCTGCGAACAGTCGGGCGTGCAACTGCTTTTGCCGACGGATCATCAAGTGGTCGATAGTTACGAACCAGTGAAGGGAAGCGAGATTGTGGCGAAGACGATTCCGATTGAATTCACGAACGCGGGTCACGCGGGGATGGATATCGGCGTCGAGACGGCGATGCACTTTTCGAACGCTTTGAAAGATGCGAAGACGATCATCTGGAACGGTCCGATGGGCGTGTTCGAAGAGCCTCCATTCGATCAGGGCACAATTGGAATCGCTCGCGCTGTCGCGGAAGCCGCGGACCGCGGAGCGATTGTAATCGTCGGTGGTGGTGATTCCGTTGCTGCTGTCACAAAGGCCGGAGTCGCGGATCGCATCACACACATTTCAACCGGCGGCGGCGCCACGCTGGAGTTTTTGGCTGGTGAAGACCTACCGGGAGTTGCGGCGTTGAGCGATAAGTAATCAACGTACTTCGTGCTTTGTACTTTGTGCTTTGATGTCTTAGTCAGGAAGCGCATCTTTATGAAGCATCGAAGTAAAAAGTACAAAGTTCAAAGTACAAAGTTCAAAGTACAAAGCACAGTCTTTTCTTATGCGTAAACCTGTCATTGCTGGAAATTGGAAGATGTACAAGACGATCGGCGACGCGGTCGCGACGGCCGTCGCGCTGAAGCTGCTGGTCGCTAACGCGAATCACTGTGAAGTGGTTATCGCGCCTGTGTTCACGGCGTTGAAACCTGTCGCTGATCGTTTGGAGGGGTCGAACATTCGCGTTTCGGCGCAGAATTGTTCGACTGAACAGTCCGAAGGCGCCTTTACCGGAGAAGTCGCAGCCTTCATGGTGCGTGAGGCAGGATGCTCGCATGTCATCGTGGGCCACTCGGAACGCCGCCAATACTTTCTTGAGACGGATCAAATTGTGAGCAAGAAAGCTCAGGCCGGACTCGCCGTGGGCCTGATAGTGATTGTGTGTGTCGGTGAAACGCTCGATCAGCGCGATGCGGGCAAGGCGCTTGATGTGGTGAAAGAGCAGCTAACCGGCAGTTTGAGCGGGTTGACAGCCTCAGACCTCGACCGTATCATCGTTGCTTACGAACCTGTTTGGGCCATTGGTACTGGACGCACCGCGACGCCGGAGCAAGCGCAGGAAATGCACGCGTTTATCCGGCGCGTTTTTACGGAAAGACACTCGCCGGCCGCGGCGGACAAACTGCGGATTTTGTACGGCGGATCAGTCAAACCGGACAACATCGCAGGTTTGATGAAGCAGCCGGACATCGACGGCGCACTCGTCGGCGGCGCGAGTTTGAAGGCCGAGAGTTTTGCGGAAATTGTGAATTACAACAGATAGTCAATGGTCAGTTGTCCGTCGTCAGTTGTTCGTTCGTGTTCTTTATACTTAGTTCTTTGTACCTTGATGTGTCGTTCAGAGCACCTTTAAATTGAAGGTGGGTCTGTGTGAAGAAATCAAAGTCCAAAGCACAAAGCACAAAGCACAAGGTACGAAGTATCAATTATGATCGCTTACGTTTTATACGGATTATTTATTCTGGCGTGCGTCGTCCTGATCCTTGTCATATTGCTGCAACCGGGTAAGGCCGATGCCGGCGCATTGTTCACCAGCTCAGTTTCGAGCACGGCGTTCGGGCCGCGCGGCACGCAGACGTTGCTGGCCAAGATTACGATCGGAGCGGCGGCGGCTTTCATGCTAATTGCGCTAATGCTTTCGCTGCCGTGGCTCACGGGCACGAGTTCAATTTTGCAGTCCGGTGTAGCAGATGCTCCTGTGACAACGCCGACGCCCGTAGCCTCGCCAACGACAGCAGCGCCGACCCCGACACCGTTCTCGACGGTTATAACTGCGTCGCCCCAACCGAGCAGGTAGAGTTTCTGAATTCGATTCCGCGTTGGGTTTGATAACCTTTCCCGTACGAGCCGAAGTGGCGGAACTGGTAGACGCGCACGTTTGAGGGGCGTGTGAGGTAACTCGTGGGGGTTCGAGTCCCCCCTTCGGCACCAACATCAACCCTGAGACTAATAGCTACGGCACTACCTCTCGGGCTTTGTGTCTATCGAACGGTCGAACTAGAGCACCAGGCCAACCTGCAGGTCCTGATGACGCAGGTCCTCTCTAAAGCCTCTAACCGAAGGCCACCGCAGGCGGGACCGAGGTTATCGGAGCTAGTCGCGCTCGCGTTCTAAAGCACTTGAACCGGATGCTCTTCCCACTGCGGTTGAATCCCTATTTTCCTTTATTGCAGCGGGTCGAGACTCGACCCGGCACGAGTTGGCCATTCAAGTGGGGACACCAAGACGCGGCAGCACCCAGCGCATCAGCACGACGTAGCCCACCAGGAATAGTGCGACCCATAACAGTTCAGCCATTTGTTCTAACTCCTTATTCTTGTCACCCGGAATCACTCGCCCACGGAGTCGACCTTAGGCTCAAGTCGTGTCTCTGTTTTGATCGAGTTTGAGATCAGACAGTGCTTTTCCGCTTTCTCCAGAATGCGGCCCGCGCGTTCAAGATCGCGGGCGTGGCTAACCAGGAGTTTAGGACGCAGCACGACCTCAGTCATGATGAAACCTTGACCCTCCAGCTTCTCTAACTTTCCTTTCGCATCCGCGCTAAAGCTGACGAATTCCAGTTTTGAGTTTTCGGCGATGGCCAGAAATGTGGTCATGAAACACGAATTGACCGCAGCGACGAAGAGGTGTTCCGGTGTCCACGCCCCTTCGTGCCCTTTGAATTCGGGTGGAGCGTCAACTGCTAAATCCGGCAGGTGCGGCGCACTCAAATCGCCTCGGCGTCCTCCGGTCCATTCGACCTCGGTAGTATAACTGTATTGATTTTCCATAATTACTCCTTACGCTGTAGCTGACATCTCTAACGGTGAAAACTGGGCCGTGAAGTGGCGCAGGAATTTTGGTTGGCTGATGATCCGATAACCGCCGATCAACGCACGACGCTCATGGACCTGAAGGATCGCTTCGACAACATAATCAATATGGCTTTGCGTATAGACGCGGTGAGGAATCGCCAGACGGACCAGGTCCATTGCTGCCGGCGCCTCCTCGCCGCTTTCGGAATGTTTCTCCGCGTGCATGACTGACCCGATCTCACAGGAACGAATACCTGCTTCCCGGTAAAGCTCAATCGCCAACGCCTGCCCCGGATACTGAAGCGGCGGGATATGTGGGAGCATCGCTCGGGCATCTATGTAAATCGCGTGACCCCCGGGCGGTTGCACAATGGGAACTCCGGCGCGCGAGATGTGCTCGCCGAGATAGCGAATTGAAGCGAAGCGGTACTGGAGATAGTCCTCGTGTAGCACTTCTTCAAGCCCCACAGCGATGGCCTCAAGATCGCGCCCGGCGAGGCCACCATAAGTAGGAAACCCCTCGGTCAGGATCAGCAGGTCTTTCTCACGCTGAGCCAATTGATCGTCATTAGTGCAAAGGAAGCCGCCGATGTTCGTCAGGCCGTCTTTCTTCGCAGACATCGTGCAGCCGTCCGCAAACGAGAACATCTCACGCGCGATCTCCTTCACCGTTTTGTCTGCGTAACCTTTCTCGCGCAATTTGATGAAGTAAGCGTTTTCCGCAAAGCGACACGCGTCAAGATAGAGCGGCAGGCCCAAACGGGAACAGATTGCTCGTACTTCGCGGATATTCGCCATCGAGACCGGTTGACCACCGCCGGAGTTATTTGTCACCGTCAACATCACGAGTGGAATGCGCTCAGGACCTACTTGATTGATGAGCTGTTCCAGCGCTTCCGTATCCATGTTGCCTTTGAATGGATGATTGACGGCCGGTTGATAAAATTCCGGGATTGGCAGATCCACTGCTTCTGCTCCGAGGTACTCGATGTTGGCGCGGGTGGTATCGAAGTTGGTGTTATTCGGGACGATGCTTCCTTTCTTACACATGACCGAGAAGAGGATGCGCTCTGCGGCGCGCCCCTGGTGCATTGGAATCACCTGCTGGAAACCAAAAATGTCGCGCACGACTGCTTCAAAACGGTAGAAACTACGGCTGCCGGCATAGGACTCGTCACCGCGCATCAGCGCCGACCACTGCTCCGCGCTCATCGCTCCCGTGCCGCTGTCGGTGAGCAAATCAATGATCACGTCCTCCGCTTTGAGGAGGAACAGGTTGTAGGCTGCGTCTTCAAGATAACGTTCGCGTTCGGCGCGCGTAGTCATCTTGATGGGTTCGACTACTTTGACTTTGAAAGGTTCAATGATTGTTTTCATATTTGTGAGCTTCACGGCCAGAGTTTGTGATCATTCTTAGGAGTATTCGTCAAGCAACCAGGCGATGGCTAACCGCGATCTGGGCCTGCAAAACTTTGCGTATCAACTGACACGCTTGCTTTACCTCGGGCATCGCCAGAGAACAATAGATCTGTTTTCCTTCGCGTCTGGTCGCCATCACGCCCGCCGATTTCAAGATGGAAAGGTGCTGGGACATACTCGTCTTCGAAATGCCTAAAGCTTCCTGTAACTCAGAGACTCCGCGTTCACCGTGCCCGAGCAGGTCAAGGATCTGCAGGCGGCCAGGATGAGCAAACGCTTTGCAAATACGGGCCTGCCGCTCGTAGATTTCTGCGTCTCTCTTTATTTGTACTCTATTGGCTGCCATACCTTTTTCTGCCAACCAGGCATTGCTGGAATCTGCCACTCGATCTCGCTTGGGCTAAGCAAAGCGGCCTCGTTGAATTACACACGACCTTGAAATAGCTAAACCTCATTATTGCAAACTACGGGCCGCTTCCTTGGCAAAATCGCCCTCGATAACCTGGCATTGCTAAGAAGTGTTTTAGGCGACTCGCAAAGAGCTAAAAAACTCTGTCCGTCTTTTTCCAGGGCCGCCGGGAATCTCGCTCGACGAACCCCCACTGCGACCATCCTCGCAGCGCAAAACTTCGCAGCCTGGTGCGTACAGTTGCGTAATTTCGCAACTGTTGGACTCTGTCGTGCCCCAAATTGCCGAGCAAAATTCCTCGAACTCGCTGGAATGGCTCTTGCACTTGAGCATGCACTGGATAAGGAGAGTTCTATGACAGTCGAACGATATTTGAGATTAATCGCTGGTTGTTTTGTGCTGGCTACCCTTCTGCTCGGTTACTTTCACACTCCCTACTGGTTTTTGTTTACCGGCTTCGTCGCCCTCAATTTAATCCAGTCCGCTTTTACAAACTGGTGTCCAATGATGAGTTTCCTGAGAACACTCGGAGTTAGAAAAGACGAAGAGCCTCAGTCGGGTAGAGCTTGAGTAATCGCTTAAGGGCTGCCTGCAGCGCCCAGCCGCCACGCTCTGCTGTTGTAGAAAGCCACGCGAAAATTCAGATGGTTATAAAAAGACAGGTGAGGAAGGTAGTGGCGCTTGGCCTTTGCCTGGCATTTATGAACCTTGGTCATTTAGCGTTCGGCCAGTCACAGTTGGACGAGCCGCTGACACTCTCTCAAGCTGTAGAGATCGCGCTTGCCAAGAACCCTTTGACGCGAGTTGCGGCTGGAGGTCGCCAGCTTGCGGACGCGCAACTGAGCGCCGCGCGTGCTACCCGCTGGCCGTTGTTGCAGGCATCAGAATCAGTTACCACAAGTAACAACCCCGTCTTCGTATTTGGCTCGCTCCTGGAACAAGGAAGGTTCGGCCCGAACAATTTTCTGATCAACTCGCTCAACAACCCGGCAGCTCTTACCAATTTCCGCGCGGGACTATCAGTGCGGGTTCCGCTTTTTGATCAGAAGCAGAGTAAAGCCCGCATTGAGGTGGCCAAACTGGGGCAACAACAGGCTGATCAACAGACTGAACTGGTTGCTCAGCAGATCCGATTCGAAGTACTCAAGTCTTATTACGGACTGTTGTTGGCGCAGTCGAAAGTGGTCGTAGCTGATGAGGCTATCGAGATCGGCACGGCCGATCTGAAAAGGATCAGGGACAAATTTGAAACTGGATTCGTGGTGCGTTCTGATTTGCTCGCAGCAGAGGTCCAGGTGTCAGAATTCCGCCAGCAAAAAATTGAAGCTGCCAGTGAAGTGGCCGTCGCCCGAGCGGCCTTAAATGCCGCGCTCGGCCTGCCGGTAAACTCGCCGCACACAATTACTGATCAACTAAGTGAACGACTCTTCAGTATTGAAACCCCAGATGAACTCAATCGCCAGGCGCTGCAAAATCGCCCCGAGTACGCGCGCGCAATACTGGCGGTACGAGCCAATTCGCGACAGGTACGCGGAGCACGCGACGAAGTGCTTCCGCGTGTCGACGCATTCTCCAGCGTTGGAATAAGCGGCCGCAATCCAGTGACCGGCAGTTCGGACTACGCAGTAGGTGCTTCGGTCACTTTCAATGTATTTGATGCGGGACGCAAAGCCAGAATCAACCAAGCTCGCGCGGCCGAGGCAATCGCCCAGGCTGAACAGGAACAACTGGCGAATCAGATCAGTTTTGAAGTTGTTCGTGCTTATCAGCAATTCATTTCTGCTCGGGAGCGCCTGCAAGTAGTCGCTCAAACCACCACGCAAGCAGGTGAAGTTCTACGCATAGTGCAGGCTCGCTATCGTGAAGGGCTGACCACAATTACGGAAGTACTGCGAGCTGAGTTGGCCCTGGTGCGCGCTCGCACCGATGTGCTGAGGGCCCGGCATGACCATTACGTCGCTTACGCCAATGTCTTGTTCGCGACAGGAAGACTGAAAGATGTTCGCCCATTTGTCTTGTGACCTTGTTGTCGCACGAAGGTGATAATCCACGCCGAAAACCGAAAGGCCGCGATGAAATACCTGCTTACGTTAGCGATCGTCGTTCTCGCTTTTACCGGAGCAAGTTCCTGCGCCAGAAAACAGGAGCGAGCAGCAATCTCAGCAACAATGGTGCAAGGCGTAAAGATTGAAACTGTCGCAAAGCAGGTTGTTGATGAGACCTATGAGGCGGTCGGCACACTTCGCGCAAAGAACACCAGCATTGTTTCTTCGAAGGTGATGGGCAGCATCGTGGCAATGAAGGTTCGCGAAGGTGACACCGTGCGCGCCGGCCAGATCCTGGTTGAAATTGACAGCCGCGAGGCCCGGATTCAGACCCGGAAATCAGGCGCCGGACTGGTTGAAACCACGGAAGGCCTGGATGAAGTCGATCGAAGCATCAAAGCCGCCGAGTCCAGTCAGGCCGCCGCTGAAGCCAATCGCCATCTCGCTAATTCTACCTTTCGACGTTACCAGCATTTGCTCGAACGACAATCAATCAGCCCGCAGGAATTTGACGAAGTGCGCGCCCGACGCGAGGTGGCCGATGCCGAAAGTGAACGTGCCGGCCGAATGCTGCAATCGCTGGTGGCGCGAAGGCGACAGGCGCTGGCCCGTATTGATCAGGCAAAGGCAGATATCGCCAGCTCGCAGGTTTATTCGAGTTACTCTCGAATTGCAGCTCCCATAAACGGGATTGTCGTTTCGAAGCAAGCGGACGTTGGTTACATGGCTGCGCCGGGAGCGCCTTTGCTCACCATAGAGAGCGGTTCGGAATATCGCCTCGAAGCCGCCGTACAAGAATCCCAAATCAACCAGATTCATCTGCGTGACCAGGTGCAAGTGCAAATAGATGCTCTGGGCCAGCAGGAACTTGCGGGCACGGTTGTCGAGATCGTGCCCGCTGCTGATCCGGCAAGCAGAACTTACCTCGTCAAGATCAGAATCGCTCTGCCCAGCGGCAACCAACAAATCATTCGTTCCGGATTCTACGGCAAAGCCCGCTTTATCACCGGCCAGACGCAGGCCATGACGATTCCCCAAAAAGCTGTCGTCGTGCGCGGCCAACTTACCAGCGTCTACGTCATCGACCAGTCGGGCATCGCCCGCATGAGATTGGTGCAGACCGGCAAAACTTACAGCGACAGGGTAGAGGTGCTTTCCGGGTTAAGCGCCGGCGAGCAGGTAGTGGTTGACGGTGTCGCAGCGGTTCACGATGGCAGCCGGGTGCGAGAAGCCGCTCCAGGTCTGCCGCCCGCGACGAAATAGCCGAGGTGCACGAGTGACCAGAGTCGCACTTGGTCCCGCCGGAAAACTGGCGCAGACCTTCATTAATTCCAAACTGACGCCCCTCGTCATCGTCGCGTCCATTCTGCTGGGTGTTGGCGCGGTGCTGCTGCTGCCGCGAGAAGAAGAGCCGCAGATCGTCGTGCCCATGATCGACGTCTTCGTCCAGATGCCGGGCGCATCTGCCAAAGAGGTTGAAGAGCGGGTGACCAAGCCGATGGAGAAGCTACTCTGGGAGGTTCCCGGTGTCGAGTATATCTATTCGACTTCAGCCCCCGGTTACTCGATGGCGGTGGTCCGCTTTTACGTCGGCCAGAATGAAGAGGCAAGCATCGTCCGGCTCAACCAGAAGATGTTCGCCAACTTTGATTTGATTCCTTCCGGCGCCAGCCAGCCGCTCATCAAACCGCGTTCGATAGACGACGTGCCCGTGCTGGCGCTCACCCTCACCAGCGACCGTTATGACCATTTCACGCTGAGACGGATTGCGGCGCAGGTCCACGATCAGATCAAGGAAGTCAGAGATGTTTCTGAAGTAAAGATCATCGGCGGGCAGCGCCGTCAGATTCGCGTTTTGCTTGATGACGCGCGCATGGCTGCTTACAGCGTGGCCCCGGCGAGCATTGTCCCGATGCTCCAGCAGGAGAACAAACAGTTACAGTCGGGCAGTTTCTCATCGGGCAACCGCGAGTTTCTCGTCGAGACCGGGGGCTTTCTGCATTCCGCCGAAGAGGTCGGCGACGTGGTGGTGGGGGGGTCAAACGGCCGCCCCGTATACCTCCGTGACGTTGCGCGAATTGAAGACGGCGCCGAAGAGCCGGCCGATTATGTGCTTTACGGAACTGGCCCGGCCGTAGCAGAAGCCGGAGCGTTAGCGACGGGATCGAGTCATTCAAGTCGCTCCAATGATCCGGTCGCCACCACCACCCCACGCGGGCTGCCCGCGCGGGGACCCCGGTCCGCTGGGGGTGCTGACAGAGACCCGCCCATTAACGCAGGCGGTTCTGACAGGCACCCGGTCGCATCCACCACCCCACGCGGGCTGCCCGCGCGGGGACCCCGGTCCGCTGGGGGTGCAGACACGGATGTGCTGCCGGCAGTCACGATCTCTGTGGCCAAACGCAAAGGTACAAATGCGATTGCGATCTCGGATCAAGTGATTGAGAAGGTCAAGCAATTGCAAGGCGCCGCGATTCCGCACGATGTCAATGTAGTAGTCACGCGCAACTACGGCGAGACGGCAAGTGAGAAGTCGAATGAACTTCTGCTCCACATGATGATCGCCATTCTCTCCGTTTCACTACTGATCTGGATCGTCCTGGGTTTGCGAGAAGCAGGCATTGTCGCCACCGCCATTCCCGTGACGTTGGCGCTCACCCTTGCGGTCTTCTACTTCTATGGTTACACGCTCAACCGAATCACGCTCTTCGCCTTGATCTTCTCGATCGGCATCCTGGTGGATGACGCCATCGTGGTGGTCGAGAACATAACGCGGCACTATCGTCTGCCAGAAAACCGAGAACGGCCGGTGGTGGAGATTGCGCTGGAAGCCGTGAGCGAAGTAGGCAATCCCACAATTCTGGCGACCTTTGCAGTAATTGCGGCGATTTTACCTATGGCTTTTGTGAGCGGGTTGATGGGGCCTTACATGAGGCCTATTCCCATTGGCGCCTCAGCCGCGATGGTCTTCTCACTTTTGGTGGCGTTCGTGGTTACGCCATGGGCCACTCTGCGTCTGCTGAAGCGGAAGAACCACGATCATGACGATTCGCACGGTCGTGAAGGCTGGACGACGCGCGGGTATCGCCGAGTGATGGGCGCGCTGATTCACGATCGCCGTTGGCGCTACATCTTTCTGTTTGGCGTGGCTCTGTTGCTGGTGGGCGCTCTCTCACTCGTCGCGCTGAAGTTTGTGCGCGTCAAGATGCTGCCGTTCGATAACAAGAGCGAGTTTCAGGTGATCGTTGACATGCCCGAAGGCACGACGCTGGAAGGCACGGCGGCGGTGACGCGCGAGATCGGCGATTACATTCGCACGGTGCCGGAGGTGACCGACTATCAGATGTACGTCGGCACCGCCTCGCCTTACAACTTCAACGGTCTGGTCCGGCACTACTTTCTGCGACGAGGACCGAACGTCGCAGATATTCAGGTGAACCTGGCGCCGAAAGGGGAGCGTTCGGCGCAAAGCCATGACATTGCCAAACGAGTGCGTCCCGCTATTCAACAGATCGCCGCGAAATACCTGGCCCGCGTCAAAATTTCCGAGACGCCACCCGGTCCGCCGGTTCTGCAAACGCTCGTCGCTGAGGTTTACGGCCCAAACTACCAGCGCCAAATTGAGGTTGCTCGGCAGATTGAAGCTATCTTCGATAAGACTGAAGGGGTGGTTGACGTTGACTCCTATATCGAAGATCCGCAGGTCAAATATCATTTCGTGGTGGACAAAGAGAAAGCGGCCCTGAACGGTGTTTCGGCCGAGCAGGTGGCGGCCACTCTACACATCGCGATTGAAGGAATGAACGTTGGTCTCACTCACTCGCCACAGGAAAAAGAGGATGTGCCGATTGTTCTACGACTGCCACGAGCCGAGCGTTCGAGTGTTAATGACCTCAAACAGATTAAGGTCATGGGGCAGCACGGGAACCTGGTGTCTCTTGGCGAACTCGTGCGGGTTGACGAGCAGATGGCGGACCAGAGCATCTATCACAAGAATCTGATGCCGGTCGTCTATGTCACCGGGGATGTGGCGGGAAAGGTGGAAAGCCCTGTCTATGCAATCCTGCAACTGAACGATGCGTTGGAGCATTTGCAACTGCCGGAAGGCTACGGACTCGAACGCTATGTCGCCAGCCAGCCTTTCAGCAATCAAAAGCTTTCGATGAAATGGGACGGCGAGTGGCACATCACTTATGAAGTGTTCCGCGATTTAGGGTTGGCATTCGCCGCGGTGCTCATACTGATCTACTTCCTGGTCGTCGGCTGGTTTCAATCCTTCAAGACGCCGCTCACGATCATGGCGGCGATTCCGTTTTCGCTGATCGGCATCTTGCCTGCGCATGCTCTGATGGGTGCTTTTTTCACCGCCACTTCGATGATTGGTTTCATTGCCGGCGCGGGGATCGTCGTGCGCAATTCGATTATCCTGGTTGATTTCGTCGAGCTGAGATTGAATCAGGGGATGCCGTTAGCGGACGCTGTGATTGATGCCGGAGCGGTTCGCTTTCGCCCGATGATGCTGACGGCGGCGGCCGTCATCGTCGGCTCGGGGGTGATCTTGTTTGATCCGATCTTCCAGGGTCTGGCAATCTCGCTCATGGCCGGAGAAGTTGCTTCGCTTTTGCTCTCGCGCATGACCGTGCCTGTCCTCTTCTACATGAGTGAACGGAAGAAACACGAGCGGCCTCCGGTCGAGCTGATCTCTGCACCTGAATCACCCGAGGACACTGATGGCCCTTTTATTGAGCCGCCAGCTCCGGTTGTCGAGAGCGTTCCGGTCGTTGAGTCTGACGCGGATGGCGAAGAGTATGAGGCTGGTGGCGAACCAGTTACCGCTACTGAGCAGAGTGTTGATGGTGGGCGCGATCCGAGGCTTGAGACAGCAGATGCCGCCAATGGCGTTAATGAGGACGGATCGCCAGGCGTTAAGAGTGTCGCTGAAGAGACTAAAGAAAATCAGAGAAACTTTAGGGAAATTTCTTAAATCGAGCTGAGTTATTGAGTTGTGGAAAGACTCTCTCCCGGAGAACAAGCTAGAGGAAGCAGAGGAGTCGTCTCCCCCTTCGGCGCCACTCTTCAAAAAATCGGCAGCACACGTTTAAAAAAAAAGAAAAGGCGAGACACGAAGCCTCGCCTTTTGTTGTGTCTGAGGGTCTTCAGAACGTTTGTTGATGGTGACTACTTGCCAGTGTTTACGTACTGGATACAGTCGCCCTGGTTCTTGAACGTGGTGCCATTGGCGCGCTGGAGAGTTTTCCAGCCGTTGTTCTTGCAAAACACGAGAGAGTCGAAGACGGGTTCTCGCGCGAAAAAGCTGTGATGATCAAGTTAGAAGAGCATTGACTGTTCCTTTCCGAAAGTTGACTAAAATCGCAGTATTGTCGCTCCATGGTGAACGTCGATAAACGTGGCCGCAGTATGAAAATACCCAATCGGCGGGTCTTTTGGCTCAGAGAGCAATCAGTCCAATATTGCGCTCCCGCAAACAACGGTCAGCGGGACGTGCTGCGCGCTTGTCTGGGACGCTATGAATAGGTCGACATCTACGCTTTTGCCACGACATCGTTACGGCCTGTAGAATCGCATCGCTCAAACCCTGGTAGTGCATCAAACTGAAAGAGCTCGTTACTGAAGGTCCATGATTTTGAAGTTCTTGCGTTCAATCCTGATTCTATTAGTCGCTTCGCTAGCGCCCGCCGCGTTGTGCCATGTTGCCGCACAGTCGACGAACCCGGAGTTGCCGACACCCGTCTTCAGCAACGAAATCAACGGAACGATCGCGGTACTTGATCTCGGCGACTCGCGCTTCACGCGCCACTACTACGCGTTCGAAGCGACGCCCGGTGATCTAAACGTGACGGTGAACAGCCGGAACTTGAACGGCGACGTCGATGTTTTCACCGCTGTCACGTTTCGACCGCTGACAAAGATCACTATTTACGCCGGCACGATTCCGCCGGAAGTGCAGAAGAGTCTGTACTTTCGCACGCGCCAGATTGTGATTTTGCGCGTTGAAGCGAGGACGCCCAACGACGATGCGGGAACGTATCGCATTACACTGGGCGGATCTTTTCAGCCATTCAGCGGCGGTATTCCGGTGGCTGAGAATGCTCCGACCGAAACTGAGCCCGACAAACGGGCCGACAACAATGTGCGACGCCTTTCATCAGTCGGTGCGACGATTCCCAAGCCGCCCGGAGAAGTAGCAGTGGAAGAGCCGAAGCCGGCTGAGACTGAGGTCGAAAAACCGGCGGAAGAAAAACCGGTAACGCCGGCTCCGACGGCGCGCCGGAACACTACAAGAACACCGCCGCGGCGGAACCCGCGTGGACGCACGCCGCCACGAACTTCGCAGACGACTCCTCCAAAAACTGAAACCACGAAGACGGAAACTGAGCAACCAAAGCCCGAAGAAGAGAAGCCGCCGGCTGAAGAAGAACGGAAGACTGAAGAGAAGCCGGCAACTGAGAAGCCCCCTCAGGAAACACCGCCCGGCGCCAGGCTCATCATCGAGCAAACCGACGGCACGCGCATCGACCGCCCGATGTCCACCGTGCGGCGCATCATCGTCGAAGCCAATGTGATTGTGATTGTTCTGAAAACGGGACGGACGGAACGAATTCCGATGGCCTCAGTCGCGAGAATGGCCATCGAACCTTAATGACGATAACCGGAGCGCGGGCATCCTTGCCCGCCTGAGCGCGAGGCGCGAATACGGGGGTGAGTTTGCTGCGCACGCTCAGGCGGCCAGAGATGGCCGCGCTCCGTTTCTACTCGTTGATGTTGTCCAAAAAAATCAGTTTCCAGCCATTGCGCGTGCGCAAGAATCCATAAACTACCACTTCATTTCCCGCCTCGTCTTTGCAGCCGACGGTGAAGCGATTTGGCGCCGCGGGATCAGCTACCGGTTTAGCATCCTCAAAACATTTCGCGGCGTTCGCCTGCACGTTGAAAAGGTCGCGCCACCGCCGCACGATCTGCGTGCGGGTTCTTATCTTTGGGACACCGTAAGGCATCTCGATCGGAAATCGCGACATGGAAGCGACGGAGGGCTTGTCCGCTTTCTGAACCGCGGCTGTGAATTTAGCCCAGAACTGTTCGACAGCTGGATCGTTCTGCTGCGCGGCTGGCGCCAAAAACTCAGCTAGCGGTGGTTCGGCTTTGCCGCCCGATGTGCGGAAGCGCTCTGCGCTTCCGTTCAGAATCGCAAAGATTCGGGGCTGCGCCCCCATAACTGGGCATAGCCTAAAATCTGATATTGAATTTTGCGGGAAGGCCAGAGGCCTCCCGCACATCAGGCGGCCGAGCCGCGCTGCCGGAATATGATGGGCAAGTTTCGTGGTGCCAGGTGACGCCATTCCCAGAACGCAATTCGACGCCAGGAGGCACAACAAAAGAGATCGACTAATCTTGTGAATCTTCTTCACGTCTTTTCCTCCACTGATCCCGACTAATGCCGTAAATTAGAACGTGGTGTCCCATCACCTCAGTCTCACCTGCGACTGTTTCGCCCAGACGTTCGGCGACTTTGATTGATCCAACGTTCGCTGGAGCGATCAAACTGATCACATGATCGCGATTCATCTCTGTGAACGCGTACTCCATCACCCGCTGCGCGCCTTCAGTCGCGTAACCCTTGCCCCAGCTGGCGCGCGCGAGCGTCCATCCCAATTCGAATCCCGGCCAGCCTTTCGGATACATCAAGCCAATCCGACCTACGACTTTTCCGGTAGCTTTCTCTTCGACTGCCCACACGCCGTAGCCGCGAAAATACCAATGCCCCATAATCGCTGCCATGTGACGCCAGGCTTGGAGTTCCGACATCGGTTTCCCGTCGCCAAGAAACCGCATCACTTCCGGATCGGCACAGATCCGCTTGTATTGATCGAAATCGTCGTCGCGAAACCAGCGCAGCAATAGCCGTTCGGTTTCGAGTCTGACTTCGTTCATTTCCATGGCGAGATTTCTACTTCGAACAAGGAGCAGTTTTCGTGCGGCCACCTGGCTATTTCGATTGAGCGGACTTCAGCTCGTTGAGCTTGTTCTTGAAGTTCTGAAGGTCGGGACTGTCGGGCGAGAGCTTTTCGAGATTTGCGATTGCTCGTTCCGCGACTTTCACGTCGCCCCTCTGCAAACCGACGAACGCCAGACTTGCAGCCACGGCGAGGTCCTTCGGGTTTTTCGTTTGCGCGGCTTTGTACCATTTTTCGGACGCGTCCCAGTGTTGGGCGTCCATGTTGGCCTCTCCCAACATCACCAGCACATCGTAGTTGTCCGGCTTGATTTGATTCGCCGTCAATAGAAACTTGATCGCTTCGTCGTACTGCTGAATCTGATATTGGAGCCGCGCGGCCATAATCTGCGCATCGAAGTCCTTCGGATCGTTTCGCGCGCGCGCAATTGTTTGCTGCACCTGCTCCATCGACTGTTGCTGATCAGCGCCGCCGGCGTTATCAATCGGCGGATGATCGGTAGGCAGCTGCGGTCGCTGTTGGGTCGAAGCCGCCGCGCGTTCGGCGTCGCGCTGGCTCATGACGCCGTGCAGCATGAAACCCAAAATGAAACCGAGCAGAACGCCGATGATTCCAAATAGAAAATTCTCTCTCGTCACAATCTCGTCTCCTAAGCTCCGGCATTCTTGAGCAGCTTGCGAAGCTCGTCGCGCAACTCTGGGGAATCAGTATGGCCGTGCTTCGCAATCGCGTGGCTGACGGCAGTGTCGAGCACTTCGTCTTCTGTGCCTTCGATGCGCACCGTGCAGCCGCAGTCGCTCGGATAATCGCGACAGTCGATCGATTTTCTTTGAGTATCAGCCATGTTTATCGCTCCATTTGTTGACTCATTTCGCCGGAGTCTAACGCGAAGGACGGTGACGCGGCAACGCAAGGCCGCCTTCACATTACCGAGTGCGTATTATCGGCGGGTTAACGGCGTTTGGATTGAGAGCTTTTGGATTGCCAACCACAAAATAGAAGGCAACCGCCGCGACCGGAATCGCGAACGCCAGAGTATAAGCAAGCGCGCGACTGCGGAGTTGCTTTGAAGGGGGCTTTGCTTTTCCGTCACCGACGTCTTCGAGAAGACGGCGCTCTAACTCTTCCTTGTCTTGTTCGTATTGGGCTTCCGAAAGCAAGCCGCTCTTGAGATCCGCTGCCAATTCACGGAGCTGATCCTGGTAGACCAGCAAGTTCGCGGCGCGCGCATCGTCGGTTTTGGCATCCGGCCCGGTTTGCCAAAGGGCAGGCAGGACAAACCACAGCGCCAGCAAAACCATCATCGCGCAGATAAACCAAAAGATGACCATGTGTGTTGTAGCGCAAGTTGTTAACTTGCGTCCGCAGTCTCTGTAGCGCAAGTTGATAACTTGCGGATGCGCAACTTACCAAGTTGCGCTATCTCGGGATCGCGTTACATCTCCTTTAAAAGCTTTTCCGCCCGCTGCCGTTCTTCCACCGTCAGCGGATTCGTTTCGATCAACTCGCGCCGTCGTTTCACGTAACGATACAGGAGCGCGGTTCCGCCGACGAGCAAGACGAACGGGCCGAACCAAAGTAAATACGTCGTTGCTTTGACGGGCGGATTGTACAAAACGAAGTCACCATAACGTTGCGTCGCGTAAGCCAGGATCTCCTGATCGGTCTTACCGGCTTTGATCTGTTCACGAATCTCTCGGCGCAGGTCTTCAGCCAGCGGCGCTTGCGAATCAGCGAGTGTCTCGTTCTGGCAAACCAGGCAGCGCAACTCTTTCGTCAGATGTTTCATCCGCGCCTCGATTACCGGATCTTCGATTGGCTTCGCTACCTGTGCATGAACCGCCGGCGGAAAACCTGAAGCAAACAAGAGGACCGTCACCAATAAGATCTTAGTGAATCTCGGTGAGATCTCTGCGCCTCTGTGGTGGAGTCTCCGAAAAGATCTTTCACCACAAAGACACAGAGGTCCACAGAGACACACAGAGTTTGTCTTTCGAAGAATCATTGATTTAATTGTTTCACCAAGGGCAAAACCTTGCTCTGCCAGACTTCCGGCGTTAGTGGCCCGATCTGTTTGAACCGAATGACGCCCTGCTTGTCGATCAGAAAAGTTTCAGGCGCGCCATAAACGCCGAAATCGATCGAGGTACGGCCGTCGGCGTCGTAAACAGTCATGCTGTACGGATTGCCAAGCTCGGCCAGCCAGCGCACAGCCGCGGCTCGTTCGTCACTTGTGTCGCTCGAGTACTTGTAATCCACGCCGACAATCGGCACGGCGTTCGATTTCGCGAACTCAACCAGCCAGGGATGTTCTTCGCGACACGCGATGCACCAAGTGCCCCAAAAATTCACCAGCCAAACTTTGCCGCGCATGTCCTGAGCGGAAAACGTTTTCGTCGGATCCTGAAGTTGCGGCAACTGAAAAGCCGGCGCCGGTTTGTTGATGAGTGGCGAGGGCACCTCGCGTGGGTCGCGTCGCAGTCCAATCAATAGAAAGACCACAAGCACGATGAAAAGCGCCAGCGGAACGAGGACGAGTTTTTTCATTGCTACTCGCTCGCTCCCGTGGTCGCCGCGGCCACCGTCGGTGTCGAAGCCGTTGCCGTTTCGCGTTCCTTCCTCGCCTGCAGCACGTAACGGCGATCGGTCACCGCGAACGCTCCGCCAATTGCCATCAGCAACGCGCCACCCCAAATCCAGTTGACCAGAGGCTTGTGATAGACGCGCACGGTCCAGCCGCCGCCTTCGGCTTGATCGCCAAGCGAAACGTAGATGTCTCGAAAGATGCTGCGGTCGATAGCGGCCTCCGAAGTTACACTCTGGGCCGTGGTAAAGGCACGTTTCTCGGGATGCAGCATCGCGACGAATTCGCCGTTTTTCGAGACCTGCATGTCAGCGCGCACGGCCTGGTAGTTCGGTCCCTGCAGTTGTGTAACGTGATCGAGACGAACTTCGTAGCCGCCGGCATTGACGACCTCGCCGATGTTCATCCGCACATCTTTCTCAGTTTGATAGCCGGTTACGACAGTCACGCCGGCCACGAACGCGGCCACGCCGAGGTGCGCGAGGTGCATGCCGTAGAATCCGCGCGACGGCGCCTTGAAGCGATTGATGAGACTTAGTTCGCCCGAACCGGTGCGAATGCGGGTCCAGATGTTCTGAATGACCGTCGCCACAATCCAAACAGCGAGCAGCATGCCCAGACTCGCACGCCACTGCCAGCCACCCAGGAGGAAGGGAATGGCAACGGCTGAGATCAGACTAACGACGAATGCCCAACGCAAACGCACAGCTATCTCAGGCAGCTTGGCCTGTTTCCAGCGCGCAATCGGTCCGACGCCAATCAGAAACATTGCGGGCGCCATCAGCGGCACGAATACCGAGTTAAAGTACGGCGGGCCGACCGAAATCTTGCCGAGGTTAAGCGCGTCCATGAATAGTGGATACAAAGTGCCGAGCAGAACCGAGCCGCAAGCAACTATCAGCAAGACATTGTTCGTCAGCAAAAGCGATTCACGGGAGAGCAAGTCGAACTTCGCGCCCAAGCCAACTTGCCGCGCGCGCCAGGCATAAAGAGCGAGTGAGCCGCCGATGACTAACGTGAGAAATCCGAGAATGAAAACGCCGCGCTTTGGATCGGTCGCGAATGCGTGAACGGAAGTAAGCACGCCTGAGCGAACGAGAAATGTGCCGAGCAGGCTCAACGAAAAAGCAGCGATAGCCAGTAGCACGGTCCAACTCTTAAAGCCGCCACGCTTTTCCGTCACCGCCAGCGAGTGGATCAGAGCTGTGCCAACTAACCACGGCATGAACGAAGCGTTCTCAACCGGATCCCAAAACCACCAACCGCCCCAACCGAGTTCGTAGTAGGCCCAAAAACTTCCCAGCGCGATGCCGCACGTGAGAAAGCACCAGGCGACGGTTGTCCAGGGTCGCGACCAACGCGCCCAGGTCGCGTCGAGCCGGCCGCCGATTAGCGCCGCGATCGCAAAGGCAAACACTACCGAGAAACCGACGTAACCCATGTAGAGCATCGGCGGGTGCGCCACCATCGCCGGATCCTGAAGCAGCGGATTCAAGTCGCGGCCGTCGGCGGCGGCGGGAATCAAACGCTGGAACGGATTCGAGGTCAGCAGCATGAACAGCAGAAACCCGACGCTAATCGTCGCCATGACCGCCAGCACGCGCGCGACGACTTTTTCCGGCAGGTGCTTGCTGAACAGCGTGACTGCGGCCATCCACAACGTCAGCATGAATGCCCAAAGCAGCAGTGAGCCTTCATGCGAACCCCAGGTCGCGGCCAGTCGATAATGAAGCGGCAGTCGTGAGTTTGAATTAGTCGCTACGTTGAGAACAGAAAAGTCATTATTGATGAATGAATATCCCAGACACGCGAAGGCGATCAGCACAAACAGGAACTGCACCTGCGCCGCGGGTTTAGCGACGGCGACAAGTTGCTGAATTCCGCGCGCGGCGCCGATCTGCGGCAGGACTGCCAGGACAATCCCAACCGCCAGCGCCAGGATTAATGCGAACTGACCTATTTCAGGAATCATTACGACTTACTTTGCCAACGTTTTCGCGGCGTCATTCGTATGCTTCTGGATCTTTTCCGCCCGCTTCGCCTTGTCGAGTGCCTCCGCGGCCTCGGGCGGCATGTAGTTCTCGTCGTGCTTGGCCATGATCGTGTCAGCGTAGAAAACACCGTCCGCATTCATCCGTCCCTGGGCAACGCAGCCGCGTCCTTCTTTGAAAAGGTCGGGAAGTATTCCTTTGTAGACGACCGGAATTGTGTTCGCTGTGTCGGTGATGGTGAAGCGAACGGTCAAGCCGTCGGGATCCTTCTTGAGCGTTCCTTCGCCAACCAGTCCGCCAATGCGAAATGTCTTGTTTACGGGAACTTCTTTGGCGGCGACCTGCGTTGGGCTGAAGAAGAAAACCAGGTTCTCTCGGAACGCGCCCAGCACCAGGAATGTTGCCAAACCGATTGCGGCCAGAGCCGCGCAGATGAAAATTATTCGTTTATGACGTCTCTTCATGATTTATAAAACCGTTTCTGGTTCCACGTTGCGGGTTTCCATTCTACGACTTAGTTGCGCTTGCTGTGCTACGCGCCGTCTGCGCGACCGAAGCATGATGAGTTCGGCGGCCAGAAGAACAAGGGTCACGCCATACGAGCCCCAAACGTAGAACCCGTAACCACCCATCGAGATAAATTCAGAAAAGCTATTCCACTGCATGATGTTCAGTCGCGAAGTTTAGAGTTCAAACTTTAGTTTGGAAAACGAGCGCAACCTAAAGGTTGAACTCTTAACTGGTTGCTTCGGCCAGCCAGGGCGCTTCGCGCTCTCTTTCCAAAATAATTGTGCGCACGCGCGCCAGCACGACGGCGATCGAATACACCCAGCAGGCGGCGGTCATAATCAACATTGCCGCCAGCATGATTGGCACCATCGATGGCCTGCTGCCGAGACGAATCGTTGCGCCCTGGTGCAGAGTGTTCCACCACTGCACCGAAAAATAAATGATTGGCACGTTGATGACGCCGACGATTGCCAGCACCGCGCCGGCCCGATCGGCTCGCCGCGTGTCGTCAATCGAAGACTGCAACGAAATGAAACCAATGTACAGGAACATCAGAATCAGCGTTGAGGTCATGCGCGCGTCCCAAACCCAGTAGACGCCCCACGCGGGTCTGCCCCACAGTGCGCCGGTCAGCAACGAGATGAATGTGAAGATTGCTCCCGTCGGCGCGATCGCAGTCGCCATCATTGACGCTAGCCGCGCATTGAATGCCCAACCGATAGCCGCGTAAATGGCCAGCAAAACGTACAGGAGCATGCCCATCCACGCGGCAGGCACGTGAATGTAGATTATTCGGTACGAATTGCCTTGCTGAAAATCAGGCGGCGCAACAAAGAAACCGATGTACACGCCGATCGCGAAGAGAACGATTGCCAAGCCTGTGAACCATGGCAACATCTTACCAGCCAGTGGGTAAAAATTCGCAGGCGCCGCGTACTTGTACCAGTTGATTTTCGATTTGCTCATTAATATAAGGACTTCATTCTCGCATTTCAGCAGAGCGTACCCCAGCATCAATATCTATTCCACAGATATTCGCAACGCCGCTGCGGTTGCCCAGGGTGCAAAGATCAGAGCCAGAACCAGCGTTGCTCCTAGTAATAATAGGTATGGTTGCGCGTCAGCCCCGCTGACTGTCGCTTCGATCGCGCCTGCGCCGAATATGAGCACCGGAATGTAAAGCGGCAGCACCAGCAGCGCAACCAGGACGTTGGCTGAGCGCAGACCTAAAGTCAGTGCGGCTCCGATCGAGCCGACCAGACTCAGCACCGGCGTTCCCAACAGCAGCGAAACGGTCATAACCGCGAGCGTATTTTGCGACAGACCGAACTGAAGTCCAAGCACCGGCGCGACTAAAACCAAAGGCACCTCGGAAACCAGCCACTGCGCCAGCACCTTCGCCAGCACAATCAGGTAAAGCGGCTGCGGCGTCAGCATGAGTTGCTCAAGGGTTCCGTCCTGGTAGTCGTTCCCGAACGTTCGACCCAGCGCGAGCATCGAGGCGAGCAGGGCAGCCACCCAAACGACGCCGGGCGCGATCGTTCGCAACAACTGCTGTTCGGGTCCGATGCCGAGCGGAAAAAGGCTAACTACGATGATGAAAAAGAACAACGTCGCCAGTACATCGCTTCGTCGTCGCCAAGCCAGCAGCAGGTCGCGCCAGACGACCCAACGAAACATTGTAAGGATAGAAGGCGCGGTCATCCCGGGAGCGCTACTGGGAGCGCGCCTGGGAGCGCGGACATCCTGTCCGCATTTGTATTTGGCGCACTCGCAAGATTCATAGTTTGTAAGCCAGCGGGCGACAAATTCAGCTCTTGATGCGTGGCAACGATCGCGAGGCCGCCGCTGTCGATGTGATCTGTGATCAGTTTGCGAACCAGATCGACGCCCGAGTCATCGAGTGACGTGAGTATCTCGTCGAGCAGCCAAAGCTTCGCGCGCGATGCCAGCAACCGAGCTAATGCCAGACGCCGTCGCTGGCCCGCCGATAAAACGCGCGTCGGCAGATGACGTTGGTTGATCAAACCGGCGCGTTCCAACGTAGCTTCGCCTTCTTCGCTGGTTAATTCGTGACCAGCCACACGTCGTGCGGCGAGAAGATTCTCGAGCGCGGTCAGCTCATCCTTGACTCCATTCAGATGTGCGACATACGCCAGCAACCCGAAATATTCCTCGCGCAGTGTGCGAGTGTTTGTGCCGTTCCAGCGCACTTCGCCGTCGGCCGGTGTCGCTAAGCCGCAGAGAATTCGCAGCAGACTCGTCTTTCCGCCACCGTTTGGCCCGCGAAGTTCCACCAGGCCACCCGGCCCGAGCGTGAAATTCACGCCGCGAAACAGAAGCCGGTCGCCACGGACACAGGTCAGGTTGATCGCTTCTAACATTCGTCTGAGTAGATGTCAGTACCCGGAGCGGTAGCGACTGGGTTTAAGTCCGCATTGACGCATTGACCGGTCGCATCCACCACCCCACGCGGGCTGCCCGCGCGGGGACCCCGGGCCGCTCCCGGTACTGACACTCTGTTTTGCGAGCGGTCATATTAACACGCGCGCGGGACCTTATCGGGCGCGCTTTTCCAGCCAGGCACGAAAAGAATCAGCCGTCAGTCGATGCCGGAAGGCTTCCAGGCCGTCGACCATCAGGACCGGGATGTCATGGCGGTAACGTGCAAACAGTTCGGCGTCGCCCTCGATATTGATTTCTTGCAGTTCGTACAGCTCGGCACAGCGGGCTTTCGCCATCTCTTTCTTCATCACCTCACAAAGGTGACAGCCGGGTTTGCTGTACAGGATGATTCGTGCCTGCGTCATGACTGTTCTACTTTGGCGATACGATGAAGAGGCGGACGAAGGCGTCCGCGCTCCCAACAGCTCAATATTCTCTTGCCAATTCTGTCAAAGTCGAGGTATAACTTTGCGCTGTCGCAGCCAGTTTATACTTTTATATTGGCGCGGTGCTCTTCTAGTGAACACACTGGCAATTGATTCGCAGAGATTCCTGAGTCCCTGTGTGGCGGGGGATTGTATAAGCTGTCGCGATCCTCAACGGCCGTAGTGTAACTGGTAATTGGTAGGTAACTGTTAGTTTTCTGGATCCGTGACTCTTGCGCGAGGTCGTCGGAGTGGATACTAATCCAAACACCGAATCTATAGCGGCAACTGAGAAACCTGCCGGACCCCCAACGCCGCCGCCGGCGCGCGGGGCCGCGACACCTGTCGCAAAGGCCGCCGCCAAGCCGGCGGTCGTTGTCGAATCCACTTCGGAACCTCCAGTCAACAAAACTCGTCGCCGGATTGTCTGGTACAGCGTCGCCGGATTTTTGACGACTTGCTTTCTGATGTTCGTGCGGTTTTTCCTGCCGCGGTCGATCACTGAACCCCCCAACACTTTCAAGATTGGCTTTCCCGGTGACTATGCGCTGGGCGTAGATACGAAGTGGCAGCAACAGTATAGAATCTGGGTGACAAAGACATCAGATCGACTATTCGTGATAAATGCGGTTTGCACGCATTTGGGTTGCACACCGGACTGGAAAGCAAGCGAGAACAAATTCAAGTGCCCGTGCCACGGTAGTGGCTACGACATCGAGGCGATTAACTTCGAAGGCCCCGCGCCCCGTCCCATGGATCGCGCGCACGTAGAAGTGGATCCTGAAGGGCAGATAGTGGTCAACAAAAGCCGTCTCTATACGTGGGAGAAGGGCGGCGAAAATCAATTTGAGCGACCGGGAGCTTACATCCCGCTCTAATTCATGACCGCCCACATGAGCGAGTGGACAAAGAGTCAGAACCGCCTGAGATTGTTCCTCTCCCGTTGGGAGAGGTTAGGTGAGGGTGGCTAAAAGCCATAGCGGGCTGGTAGAAAAAGATGGACGAGCCGAAAGACGCACAAGAACCGAAGCAGCTAACCGGCGAGAAGACCAACGCCGGCCTGGTGACGCGCGCGAAAGATTCGGCCGTCGCTTTGAAGGATCGCGCGCTGGACGAAGCGAAAGAATATAAAGACCCGCAGCAGACGCAGGTGTGGAAATCGATCTTTCGTGTCTCGCACGAACGTTCCGATCCGCGCAATCGTTCGCTGGCAATCCTTTCAAATGTCTTTCTCCACCTGCATCCGGCAAAAATCAATCGCGACGCGGTGCGTTACGGATACACGTGGGGGATGGGCGGCATCACGTTCTACCTGTTCATCGTGCTGACCTTCACCGGTGTGCTCCTGATGTTCTATTACCACCCGCAAAAAATTCAGGCGTTCCAGGACATTCTGTATCTCGAGCACGATGTGCCGTTTGGGAAGCTCTTGCGCAACATGCATCGTTGGGCAGCGCACCTGATGGTCATCACGACTTGGCTGCACATGTTCCGCGTGGTGCTGACCGGGTCATACAAAAAGCCGCGGGAGTTCAACTGGTGCGTCGGCGTGGTGCTGCTGGTGCTGACGCTTTTGCTCTCGTTTACAGGTTACTTGCTGCCTGACGATCAACTCGGATTCTGGGCGGTGACGGTGGGAACGAACATGGCGCGCGCAACACCCTTGCTGGGAAGTGAAGGGCCATTCGGCCCGCAACTCGGCCTGACGCCATACAACGACGTGCGGTTTGGATTGCTGGGCGGATCGATCGTCGATTCGAACGCGTTGTTGCGCGCCTACATCTGGCACTGCATCGGTATTCCGCTGGTCGCGTCGATATTCATGGCCGTCCACTTCTGGCGCATACGTAAGGACGGTGGCATCAGCGGCCCGGCGCCGATGATGCTCGAGTCGGAAATGAAAGCAGTGAAGAAGAAGTAGCTGTAGCGCAACTTGCTAAGTTGCGCGCGCAAGTTAACCAACTTGCGCTACCGTCAATGGAAGAAACTCCAAAGCCAAAATCGCGCCGCAACAAGCTCATCGGCTGGGCCGTGGTCCTTTTGCTTGTTGGTTTGTACATCTGGTGGGTCGAGGACTGGTACCAGCTTTGGAAGATCGCGTCGGCGCCGGACAACGTGCCCATTGTTGGGATGCTTTTTCTGGTGCCGTTCTTTACCTGGCTCGGCGTCAGACAGGCGGTCGCGAACGACCAGTTAATTGAGCGGCTCGAAGCGGATCCGAAACTCGCGAAAACACATCATCGCAAAGCCGAACCGTGGCGGCCGGGCTGGGCGAAAGAGCTGCACGTCTGGCCTTATCTCGTGCGCATCGAGTTTCTTGCCGCCGTTATCGTTACGGTCATTCTCTATGTCTGGTCGATCACGCTGAACGCGCCGCTCGAAGAGCCGGCCAATCCAAATCTGACGATGAATCCGTCGAAGGCGCCGTGGTACTTCCTCGGGTTGCAGGAGATGCTCGTTTACTTCGACCCGTGGATCGCGGGGGTGGTGATGCCGTCGCTCATTATGATCGGCCTGATGGTGTTCCCGTACGTCGATTCGAATCCGCTGGGCAACGGCTATTACACGTTTAAACAGAGACGATTTGCGATCTGGATGTTCGGCGTGGGCTTTCTGACGTGGATCGTTCTTATTTTCATTGGCACGTTTATCCGCGGGCCAGGCTGGATTTGGTTCTGGCCGGGCCAGACCTGGGATCACAACACGGTAGTCTTCGATCGCAATCGTGACCTGCACGAGATTATCGCCGGCTGGGGGTTGCCGTTTCTGAATGCTTACCCATGGAAAGCGATTTTCGGGGCGATTGTCGTCGGCGGATTCTTCATCGTGGGCGGACTGTTCTTCCATTGGTGGATGATGCGCGCGCCGTTCAAGCTGCGTTACCTGAAGTCCTGGACCGCCCTAAAACATTGGGCCACCGTCTCCGGCGAATTCGAGCGCAAGCTGCTCGCCCAGACCACGCTGCTCCAATACATGACGTTTCAGTTTTTCGCCGTGAGCGTCCTGCTGGCGATGCCGGTAAAACTGATTTTGAGGTTGGTATTTACGATCAAGTACGTTTGGGTAACCCCCTGGTTCAACGTCTGAACCATTTTTGAGGATCATGGCAGAGCCGACAGAACCGACCGAATCACTCGTCAAGCGAGAAGCCGAGCCTGCACGCGATCCGATCGTCAGCCGCTCGACCAGCTCGATTCTTCTCATCTGCACGCTGCTGCTGGTGGGCTCGGCCGTTTGGGCCCTTTGGGACGAGGCGTTCGCGCAGCGACCCTGGCGCGGCATTCAGCGCGAATACGTCAAACGCTACACCGCCTACCTGAAGAGCATTCGCCGCGACGCCGGCAAGTCCGAATCGGAAATTAAAGAGACACCCGAGTATCAACAGCTTCATGCCGCCGCCACGGCCGCGGAAGAGAACACGACAGATCGGCGCAAGGAAATCGATAAGGAAGTCCGCCGGATTCAGGCGAAGCTCGATGCCGTCACCGACCCGTTTCAGAACCAGCGCGGCCGGATCGTGGTCATCACGTTCAAAGCGCAGACCGCGCACAGTAATTATTGGAAGAACCGTTACAACCATCAATTGAAGGAAAAGAAGGACGAACAGGTCACGGTGGATATGCCCGATGACCAGGGCAAGATGGTGCGCCAGCGAATGAACTATGCGCAGCTGGAAAAGACGTTCAACGACCTGCGCGAAGAGAAGGCGAAGTTCCTGGGCGAGAAGGCTGAACTGTTGAAAGAGCCGCTGGAGCTGGCGAAGAAGCGCGACGAGTATGTGAAGAACCAGGTCAGCTCGTTGCCGCAAAAGACCATTGACGATCTGATTCGAAAAAACGAGAACTCATTTGACTATTCGATCCTGGGCCATCAGATCAACTCTAACGAATACGGCATAGTGGATCGATGCGAAGTCTGCCACCTCGGCACGCGCGAGCCGCTGAATATCAAAGCTTCAGACATGGCGCCGGATGGGCCGGGCAAGAAGCCTGACGAACTTGCCCGCGCGTTTGTCAGTCATCCGCGCAAAGAACTGCTCCAGACGCACAATCCGCAAAAATTCGGTTGCTCGTCCTGCCACGGTGGTAACGGCCGCGCCACGACGAGCGTCGTCAAGGGTCACGGCCGGCACAAATACTGGCTGTATCCCATGTATGAGAAAGAAAATACCGAGGCCGGTTGTCAGATGTGCCACGCGAATGATCGCGTAACGCAGGGGGCCGATCAGCTTAACCTGGCGAAGGATCTTTTCTATCAGCGTGGATGCGTTGGCTGTCACCGAATGGAAGCGTTCGATCGCGAGGCTGACGCGCTGACGAATACTCGCCAGCAAGTCTTGCAACTACAGGATCAGATCGCCGCGAATGATCGCGAAGCCAGACGCGAAACCGACGCGAGCGCAAACGCCGGTGACGAAGCTGAAATTCGACGTTTGCTGGCGCGGGCGGAATCGTTGCGAGTCATCAATAGCCAACTCGCCGCCCGCATCGACGAACTCAACCTGCAGACGCGCTACTTGCTTCAGGATCAGAAAAAGGTCGGCCCAAACCTAAAGGACGTCAGGCTAAAGCTGCGGAAGGAATGGGTTCCCCTTTGGCTGAAAGATCCGGAAGGGTTCCGGCCGGGCACGAAGATGCCGAAATTCTGGCGCTTCGAGCATGACAAGGACGAAGGTGAGAAGGATTTAAAGGCCATCGCGGCCTATCTGTGGCAGAACAGCTTTGACGGCAAAGTTCCGGCGCAAGCGCCGGGCGACAAAACCCGCGGCAAAGAATTGTTCGAATCGCGAGGCTGTCTCGGTTGCCATTCGATCGGCCAGGGCGACAGCACGATGGGGGGCGTGTTTGCCGCGAATCTTTCGCGCGTCGGCGAAAAGGCGAACTACGACTACATCGTGCGCTGGATTTACAACCCGCGCGAACGCTGGGCTCCATACTGTCCGGAAGAGAAGCGCGACCTGACCCCTGACGACTTTGCGAAGCATGGCAAACCCTTCACGTTCGACACTGAGCTGCATTCGACTTGTCCAAACGACGGCGCGGAGTTGCAGGTCCAGAACATGACGGTGATGCCGAATCTGCGCCTGTCTGAACAAGACTCGCGCGACATTACGTCGTATCTGTTCTCGCTTTCAGCGCCGCCCTCTTACGAAGATGCGTCATTCATGGACGACCCGCAATTGGTGGAACGCGGACGGTCGCAGATCAAACAATACGGCTGCGCAGGCTGCCACGAGATTAAAGGCTTCGAAGAAGAACAGCGCATCGGTAAAGAGTTGACGACCGAAGGCGCGACGCCGCTTGAGCGTCTCGACTTCGCATTGCTCACTCATGATGCCGAGTATGGAAAGAAAGTTCTTAAGGACAAGGAGGGAAAACCGCTCGATCTTCATCCTGATAAGAAGGATAAGAACTGGTACAACCACCGCGGGTTCTTCGAGCACAAGCTCGCCGAGCCGGGGATTTACGATCATGGCAAGTCCGAATATCTCGAACCGAAAGAGCGTCTGCGCATGCCTGATCCTCATCTTCCTGCGCCGTGGCGAACGAGCCTGACAACCCTCTTGCTCGGTAGCCGTGGCATCGAAGGCGCGAACGTGCCGAAGTCGCTTTTCTACGTCCCGGCCGATCAACGACGGCAGGACATTCAGAACGGCTGGTGGGTAATTAAGAAATACAACTGCATGGGATGTCACGTGATTCAGCCGGGCCAGAGTATTCAGGTTTACAACAACTCGGCTGAGCCGACGACTGTCCAGGGCACCTCGCTCACATCGTTACCTTTCTATGCGACGAACAAGGATCTGCTGCCGCCAATGCTTACCAGCGAAGGCGCGCGCGTCGATCCAGAATGGCTGATGAGATTTTTGAAGGATCCGTCGATGCTGCGCGAAGGCGAGCCACCATCGCAGCCGGCAAGTGCGCCAACCGCGCCGCCTGCTAGGCCGTCGGCCTCGCCTGCCGCTAACGGAACACCGAGTCCCAGCGCTGCGGCGAACGGAAACGACCAAAGAAATGGACGCTTGATTGCGCAGCCGGGCGCGAATCGCAACGGTGTGCGGCCCTACATTCAAGTGCACATGCCGACCTTCAATTTCTCGCCGAACGAATTGCGGACCCTCGTGCGGTTTTTCATCGCCGTGTCGTCGCAGAATGATCCATATATAAAGGAGCCGATGCTGCCGCTGACCGAGGCTGAACGCACCATCGCGCGCGATATGTTCGTGTCGGGCACTCCTTGTTTGAAGTGTCACATCACCGGCGAGCCGGGCCATGATGCAACGGCGATCGCGCCGAACTTCCTTTTGGCGTCTGAGCGCTTGAAGCCGGATTGGACGTTCCGTTGGTTGCTCGACCCGGCGCAAATTTCGCCCGGGACAGCGATGCCGACGGGTCTGTTTAAGAAAGAAGGCGAGCGGTGGGTGGTGAACCTTCCGAATCCGCCCGCGGCCGTGACGAACTATCACGGCGATCACGCAAAATTACTGGTGCGCTATATGTTCCTGATGACGCCGGAC
Source organism: Acidobacteriota bacterium (assembly GCA_052389795.1). GTDB lineage: Bacteria > Acidobacteriota > Blastocatellia > Pyrinomonadales > Pyrinomonadaceae > UBA11740. The sequence continues at coordinate 37,626 of JBQTHO010000003.1, forward strand.
GAGCAGCGCAGATTGTTGTCAGCGTCACCGACGACACCGGCGCCGGCGGCTCAACAGTCGGCGGCAACGAGCGGACATCATGCGAATCGGAGTCGGCGACTGGGAAGTCATCGACTGAGGCGATGAGCGACTGGAGCGCAGGCATCCTTGCCTGCGGGCCTCCGGCATCCTGCCGGTAAGACGCGCGAGCAGGGATGCTCGCGACCCGCCGACAAGATGTCGGCGTTCCAAGCAGGTGGTTCTGACACGTTGTTTACGGTATGCTTTACGCAAATTTACAGACAGTTTCAATTTTTTTGGAGGACTAAAAAATTATGTTCACTAAACGCGCACGTTTGTGGCTCGGGTTGATGGCGGCTCTGGCCGTGGCGTCGCTGGGCTCGTCATGCAGCAAGACTGAAACGACTGAGGACACGGGCAGCGATACCGGCGCCGCTTACACTTCAAAGGGTGACGAAGGCACGATCACCGGGGTCGTTGCTTATGCCGGCGCCGCACCCGAAGCGAAGAAGATCGACACGTCTGCCGACCCGAATTGCGCAGCGAAAGCGGCAAATCTGATGTCCGAAGAGTGGCAGGTGACAGACGGCAAAGTCGCGAATACGTTCGTTTACATCAAAGACGGGACACTTGCTGACGGAAAGAAGGTCGCCGATTACACCTGGGCTGCGCCTACGACGGCTGCGACCCTCGATCAGAATGGATGCCAGTATAAGCCGCACGTCATCGGCGTGGTCGCAAGGCAGTCGATCAGTATTACCAACAGCGATCCGACCACGCACAACGTTCATTTCACGCCGAAGCTCAATCCTGACTGGAACCAGGGGCAAGCCAACGGCGCACCGCCACTCGTCCATAAGCTGAACACGGCAGAGGCGATGGTGCCGGTGAAGTGCAACCAGCACCCATGGATGAAGGCGTACGTCGGCGTTGTGAAACACCCGTACTTTGCGGTGAGCGCGGCAGACGGCAAGTTCACAATCAGCAACGTGCCGCCGGGGACTTACACCGTGGTCGCGTGGCATGAAGGTCCGGGAGCAGGAACTGAGAAGACGATGCAAGTGACGGTTCCGGCGAAGGGCAGCGGGACGGCAGATTTCAGTTTCGGCGCCAGCGCAGCTCTGCGTGGACAGCCGAGCTCATTGCCGATGCTGCCGGCGATCGAGTTTCCGATGCTGCATAAATAGGTTTTAGAACTTTTGGGCTTTGGTCTTTGTTTTAACAGCAAAGGCCAAAGACCCAAGGCCAAAGACCAAAACGGAAATGTCCAAAGGGGTTCATCGGTTCGCGCTGTTCGTGGCGGGGGCAACGTTTTTTCTCATCATCGCGGGCGCAAATGTCACCAGCCGTGATGCCGGACTAGCGACCTCAGACTGGCCGCTGTCGAACGGGCAGTTCTTTCCCCAGATGGTGGGTAACCTCTATTGGGAACACGGTCACCGGATGATTGCCGCGAGCGTCGGCTTCCTGACGATTATCCTGGCGATCTATTTGCAATTGCGCGAGCGGCGTTCGTGGGTCAAGCGTCTTGGCTGGGCGGCTCTTGGGTTGGTGATCGTGCAGGGATTGCTCGGCGGATTAACCGTCAAGATGAATCTGCCGCTCGCCGTTTCGTCCGCTCACGGGACCCTGGCTCAATTGTTCTTTCTCACCACGGTAAGTTTGGCGGTGTTCACATCGCGCCGCTGGATTGAGGCGCCGGCGCGCGTGCACGAGTCGAGCGACGGCATTTCGTTGCGCTCGTTGTGCGCCGCATCGCTGGTTTTGATTCTTGCGCAACTGGTGCTGGGCGCAACCTTGCGGCATTCGGCCAGTTGGGACCAGTGGCTGCCGACCAGCCTTCTCATTGCGCACATCACCGGAGCGATTATCGTTACGGTTTCACTTAGCGTCACGGCAATGACAGTGTTCCTGCGGCATCGCGAAGAGAAGTTTCTAACCCGTCCGGCAACAATCGCGCTCGGGCTATTGTTTGTGCAGTTGATGTTGGGGGTAGCTGCGTATCTGACGCGCGCCGCGTCGCCCTACGAGCCACAGCCGCTGAATCCGATGATTACCGTAACAGTTTCGCACGTCGCCTGCGGCGCTCTGGTATTTGCGACGGCCATCGTGCTCACGTTGCGCGTGTTCCGGGTTTTGCGTGCTGAGCAGCAGTCTCGCGATGTTGGCGTTCTCGCGACTGTTTAAGACTTCGAAGTACAAACTCTGTGTGTTTTAGTGAATTCTCTGTGCCTCTGTGGGGAATTAACCATGCGAGAGAGGAAAACCACATAGACACAGAGGGCCTACAGAGAACCAACAGAGAAGTTAAGTTTCATGAAGACTACTGCAATCGAAGTCCATCCAGTTTCTCCTGCGGCGCCCCTCGCGAAATCGCGCCTGCGCGCCAAGCTGTCTGCGTACGTTGAGTTAACCAAACCGCGCATCACGTCGCTCATCATGCTGACCGCCGCAGCTGGATTTGCGCTCGGCTCGCAAGGCAGCACAGATTATTTACTGCTGACGCACGCGATGGTTGGGATTGGTTTGCTGGCATCCGGACTCGGCACCCTGAATCAGTTCATGGAGCGTGACCTCGATCTGCTGATGCGCCGTACCGCGGATCGGCCGCTGCCCACGCACCGGGTACAGCCATACGAAGCGCTTTGGCTGGGCCTGGCCCTCATCGTCGTAGCTGAACTTTATCTCGCGCTGTTCACAAATTCGCTCACATCGATTCTTGGCTTAACGGTGGTAGCCGGGTATCTTTTCGCTTACACGCCGCTGAAGACCCGCACGACATTTTCAACCTTTGTGGGCGCGTTTCCGGGGGCGATGCCGCCGGTGCTTGGTTGGACCGCCGCGCGTGGACAGCTTGATGCCACCGCGCTGGTGCTGTTCGCCATTCTTTTCCTGTGGCAGTTTCCGCATTTCCTCGCCATCGCGTGGATGTATCGCGAAGACTACGGCCGCGCCGGCATCTGCATGCTGCCCGTCGTCGAGCCCGACGGCCGCGTCACCGGCCAGCAAATCATTGCTTACACAGTCATGCTAGTGCCGGTGAGTTTGTTGCCCACGATCCTCGGCGTTTCCGGAAGGATTTATTTTGTCGCCGCTCTGATACTCGGCCTGCTGTTTTTGGCGAGCGGCGTTCGTGCCGCGTTTTCAAAATCGAATCAGCACGCGCGGCAACTATTGATGGCTTCCGTTTTTTATCTGCCGCTGTTATTTGGCGTGATGGTTTTGAATCGGTGAGTGGGCTAAGTGCAAAGAGCAAAGCGCCAAGTTCGGTCACACTTTGCTCTTACCACCTTGCTCTTGGCCGCGCAAAAAGGAGCTAACTGATGGGACGTCTTCTGGCAGTAGCTATCTGGGTGATCACGATCGCCTCGGTCCTGATGTTCTTCAATAAGCGTTGGTGGTTCCCTGAGGCTATCACCGACCACGGGCCGAGTGTCGACCGCCAGTTCCTGATCACGATCATCGTGTGCGGCATTGCCTTCGCCGCCGCGCAAATTGGCCTGGGTTGGGTGGTCTGGAAATATCGCGATTCGGCTGACAAAACGCGCGCAACCTATTCGCACGGCAACAATCGCCTCGAGGTCGTCTGGACGATTGTCACCGCGATTGTCTTCATTAGCCTTGGCGTGATGGGTCAGAGAGTTTGGGCGGCGCTGCACCTGAATCCCGCGCCCGCTGGGGCAACGCAGATTGAAGTCACCGCACAGCAATTCGCCTGGAACATTCGCTATGCGGGCCCTGACAAGATCTTCGGCAGCACGAAAATCGATTACATTGACGACGCGACGAACCCGGTTGGACTGGTTGACACCGATCAGAGCGCCAAAGACGATGTGGTAACTCCGACGCTGGTCATTCCGGCGAACCGCCCGGTTGAACTCATCCTGAAATCGAAAGACGTGACGCACAACTTCTGGGTGCCGCAGCTCAGGTTCAAGCAGGACCTGGTTCCCGGCATGGCGATTCGCGTTCACTTCACCGTGAACAAAGTCGGCAAGTACGAACTGGCGTGCGCAGAACTTTGCGGCATGAACCACTTCAAGATGAAGACGTTCATGCTCGTCCTGCCGCAAGCCGAGTTTGACGCGCTGGTGCAACTGAACCCCGCCCAGTTCCAGGATAAGAAGAACGAGTTACTCAACAGTTATCAGCTTCCGCAGTACTGAGTTTTCAGCTGGCCCCGTAGAGGAGAACCGAGATGGCAGAAGCAGCTCATGCAGAAGTCCACAGGCACCCGGCGCCGACCGGCTTCATTCGCAAGTACATCTTCAGTATCGATCACAAAATAATCGGTATTCAGTACATCCTGCTCGCGTTAGCAGCAGTGATTGTCGGCATGCTGATGTCCGTGCTGATGCGCGTGAAACTGACGTGGCCGGGAACGAGCATTTCGATTCTCGAGACGCTGTTTCCGCAGGGCGCGCCGGGTGGCGTAATGTCGGCCGAGTTTTACCTCAGCCTGGTGACGATGCACGGCACGCTGATGGTGTTCTTCGTTTTGACCACGGCGCCACAGGGCGGCTTTGGAAACTATTTCCTGCCCATCCAAATCGGTGCGGACGACATGGCGTTTCCCACGCTGAACATGCTGTCGTTCTGGGTGACGTTTGTCGGCTTCATCGTAATCCTGCTGGCGATTTTTGCAGAAGGTAATGCAACGATCGGCGGGTGGTTCACCGGTCTGGGCGCGTCCTGGTCCGCAGGAAGCGGCACGGTCGGGCCGATAGGAGGCTGGACAGGTTACGCGCCGTTAAGCGCGCTGGGCAAAGCTGCCGGGCCGGGGCAGGGAGCCGGAGTCAATCTCTGGATCATCAGCATCGCGATCTTCTGTGTGGGTTCGCTGCTGGGGGCCCTGAACTTCATCACCACGTTGATCAATATGCGCACGCGCGGCATGTCCCTGATGCGTATGCCGCTCACGTGCTGGGCGTGGTTCACGACCGCGGTGCTGGCGTTGCTTTCATTTCCCGTGCTGCTTGGCGGGGGCATTCTACTGCTGCTGGATCGCATGGCGGGCACAAGCTTTTTCATTCCTGGCGGATTATACGTCAGTGGTTCGCCGGTGCCTCTGCATAGTGGCGGTTCGCCGCTTTTGTGGCAACACTTGTTCTGGTTCTTTGGCCATCCGGAAGTCTACATTGCGATTCTGCCTGGCATGGGCGCGACGTCGCACATTCTTTCCACTTTCGCGCGTAAACCAATTTTCGGTTATCGCGCGATGGTGTTCGCCGTCTTTGCGATCGGCATGCTCGGCTTCTTCGTCTGGGGCCATCACATGTTCATGAGCGGCATGAGCCCTTACTCAGCCGTGGCCTTCTCGGTCCTGACACTGTCGATTGGCGTGCCATCGGCCATCAAGACGTTCAATTGGATCGGCACCTTGTGGGGCGCCAAGATTCGTTTCACCACGCCGATGCTGTTTGCGATCGGCTTCGTATCGTTGTTCGTCGCCGGCGGCATTACCGGCCTGGTGCTGGGACAAACGTCGCTCGACTTTTTCTTTCACGACACGTACTTCGTGACGGCGCACTTTCACTTGGTGATGGGCGTGGCGTCGATCTTTGGCATGTTCGCGGCCACCTATTTCTGGTTTCCGAAGATGTTCGGCCGGATGATGAGCGAAGGCATGGGCAAGTTTCACTTCTGGGTGACTTTTATCGGGGTGTACGCGATCTTCGTGCCGTTTCACGCGATGGGCATGTTGGGCATGCCGCGGCGCTACTCACAGTTTGACGAATACACTTTCCTGAATAACTCGGGCGGGTTGGTGAAGTTCGTGACGGTCGCGGCGCTCATCACTGTGGCTGTCCAGCTTTTGTTCTACTTCAATTTCTTCTGGAGCATGTTCAAGGGCAAGAAGGTGACCAGCGACAATCCCTGGGAAGCGACGACGCTGGAATGGACCATTCCTTCACCGCCGCCACATGACAACTTTGCGGGCGTCATGCCGACGGTGTATCGCGGGCCATATGAGTTTTCGGTACCTGACGCGCCGAAGGATTATGTGATGCAGACTGAGCCGGATGGCGTCCAGGCGCACGCCGGAGTGGAGACAAGCGGGAATGGCGGCGACGGTCACAAACACTAATCCGGTTGTCGATGTTGGCGTCGGCGGCCGGTCAAAGTCGCGCGGTGGCAACGGCTTTCGCAAAAACGGTGGCGGCGACGATGGCACCGGCTTTCGGTTTTCGCCCGCGCGTTATCGCGTCGGTATTTGGGTAGCGATTGCCAGCATCGTGATGCTTTTCACGGCACTCGCCAGCGCTTACATCGTGCGCTCGGCTTCGGCGGACGATTGGGTGCGCATCGTAATGCCAAAGGTGCTCTGGCTAAGCACCGCAGCGATTTTGATTAGCAGCGTCACGATCGAAATTTCGCGACGGTCTTTGAAACGAAAAGGTGACGCGCAGTACGGAATGTGGCTCACCATTACGGCCGCGCTGGGCATCGTCTTCGTGGCGTCGCAGTTTTTTGCCTGGCGGCAACTGGCCCGACAAGGCGTCTTCGTGGCCAGCAATCCGCACAGCTCGTTCTTCTATTTGTTCACCGGCGCGCACGCGATTCACGTGCTTGGTGGTCTGGGCGCCCTGGCCTATCTGTTGCTGCGCACGCGCAGGAAACGCGACACGGTCGAAGGCGAGCTCAAGCGCGTTGGCGCCGTCGACGCGGCGACGACCTATTGGCACTTTCTCGACGGACTTTGGATTTGCTTGTTCTTGCTTTTGTTCTTTTGGAAGTGAGTTCTAGCGCAAATTGATAATTTGCGTGTTCTTCTCCCTCTCCCTTTGGGAGAGGGGTTGGGGTGAGGGACGAAGTTAGCTGGACGATGCCCCTTTTTGTTTTTCCGTAGCCCAGCGCTTTAGCGCTGGGAAAAGCGAATTGCGAATTTGATTCATGCTCGCTTTAGCGGGCGATAGACGAAACCCCTTTGCGGAGGTAACTCGTGGCAACTGAAGCAGAAGCTCTGACAGACGATTGGGGCGGCGGAGTTCACCCCTATCGCGTCGGCCATCGCAAGCTCGGCATGTGGCTCTTCATCATGTCCGACTCGCTGACGTTCTCGGCGTTGTTGATTGGTTACGCATATGTGCGCGCCTCGAACGTGTGGCCCACGCCCTTCAAGTTTTATCCGAGCATAGTCTTTTCATCAATCATGACGCTGGTGCTGCTTTCGTCCAGCTTGACGATGGTGTTTGCGGTGTCGGCGTCGGCCAAGCGGCAGCTGTCGGCCGCGCGCAAATGGATCATCGCCACGGCCGTCCTCGGCGCGACGTTTATCATTTTGCACGCGATCGAGTGGAAGCACCTGATTGACGAAGGTCTCACCCCGTTTGCGCTACCGCACGAATGGGCCGAGAAGTGGCCGGGCGCGTCGCCTCTGTTTGGCGCGACGTTTTTCGGCATCACCGGCATGCACATGTTCCACGTTTTGACCGGCTGCATTTATCTACTGGTCGTGGGCGCGAGGGTCAAAAAACTAAATCACGAAGACGTCGAGATCAGCGGCTTGTATTGGCATTTCGTTGATCTCGTCTGGATGTTTGTCTTCCCGATGATCTATTTGCTGTCGATTGATATGTAGTCTTTAGTGGCACAGACTTCAGTCTGTGTCGCAGGGCCGTTGGAAATCACAGACTGAAGTCTGTGCCACTGCGAGAATCACATATGAGCGCACACTCCGAACACACAGAACACTTCGCTGGGTCGAACCGTCTGTTCCTCTCGATCTGGATCTGGCTGCTGTTGTTAACGGCTTTTGAGGTATTCCTCGGGTACATCCATCTGCCCGTGATTTACATGTTGGTGATTCTGATGGGTGCGTCGATCATTAAAGCGGCGCTGATCGTCGCCTATTTCATGCATTTGCGCTTCGAGCGTTTGCCCCTGGTGCTGACAATCGTGCCGGCCGTCGTGATTTGTATCTGCTTGCTGCTCGTGTTCTTCCCAGACAGCTTCCGCTCACGCGATCTGCGGGCGACGCCGCCAGCCACCGCGCCGCCGGCTGGACAGCCGAGTCATTGAACGGGGAGTGTGCAGTAAGCTGTGAGCAGCGAGCAGACCGGGGCAGTAGCCCGACCGTAAGGGAGGGCGCGGCTAGAGCGCTTAAAGGCGTGAGATAAAATAGCCGGTGGTAAGTCCCGATTTGTCGGGACACCACCACCGGGATGAAAGCGAAAAGAGTTTTTCTCCCTCCCTTCGGGAGAGGGTTGGCGTGAGGGACGAAGTTAGCGCGAGAATCACTTCGCTCCGACTTTTCCGTAGCCCAGCGCTTCAGCGCTGGGATTGCAGATAAGTTAAGAGTATTTAGCCCGCTTTAGCGGGCGACAGAATTGCTGAACGGCATAGGTAGCACGCGTGTCAGTACCGGGAGCGGACCGGGGTCCCCGCGCGGGCAGCCCGCGTGGGGTGGTGGATGCGACCGATCGAGAGGGTACTTGGTGTAGTCGAGCAAGCGGGGTTGAGGATCAAGAGAATGGCTTTACGCGTAATTCGCATGATAATCGTCGGCGCGATTGTCGCACTATGCGCTCTCGCAATGTCCGACTCCGCTTTGGCTCAATGTGCCATGTGCCGGGCCTCGGTGACTCAGGCATTCGCAAAGAACCTTAACTTGGCGATTCTCGTTCTGTTTGTGCCGCCGGTTACGATGTTCCTGGCGATTTTCTTTGTCGCGTTTCGCAATCGAAAGGGATAGGTGGGAGCGCGGGCATCTTGCCCGCATGTTATGCCTGAAGACGTAGCCGAGCTCTTACAGATCGATATTGAACGCCGCACGACGCGCGGGCGTGTCTGCCCACAATGCGGAGGCAAAATCGTTCCGTCAGAACGAGCGGTTTATGAAAACAAGGCTGATCCGGACGTGGTGTTTCCGGTGTGGCAGTGCGAACGCTGTGGTTATGAAGAGCTTTCGGAAAAACCGTTGAAGCCGGCAAAAAAGCATTAGGCCGCAGGCAGCAGGAGGCAGACGGCAGGACGCGAAAGGCAGAAGGCGAAAGGCAGAAAGCAGACTTGTTTTTCGTCCGCGAAGCGGACGGTTGAATTTAGCCCAGCACTTTAGTGCTGGGATCGGGAGCAGATAGGTATTGCAAGCCGCTGTAGCGGCGACAGAAGTTGCTTCCCCCACAGCGGACGCCGATTGACATGCGAAGTTTTTCCGTAGAGGCCCGATTCATCGGGGACTGAGATTCCAGGTAAGTTAAGATTCGAGAGCCCGCTTTAGCGGGCAACAGAGGCAGTCCAAAAGGACAATAAATCGAGTGACCGCAACAGCCGAACGATTTCAAATGAAGAACGAACAAAGGCTTCTGAATCTGATTTGTGTGATTGCGGCGCTCGGCCTGTTCGCTTTTGTCGCATACAACTTCATTGCGGCGGGCACGGTCATCAGCACCGACGGTCTTTTCTTCACCGTCGTTCCCATCGTAATCGCGCTTTCGTTTCTGGCCGTGCCGGCTCAGGAGATCCTGACGCGACGACTTGAAAAGAGACGCATCGCCCGCGGCGAGGAAGTGAAGCCCACCGCCGCCGCGGCTAAACAAGCGGCGCGATCCGCCAGCACAGTGCCGGCTGCTCTAAAGTTGCCGCCGGCGCTGAAGGACGTGCGCGGCCGCGCCATGCCTCCAGACGTTAATCGCATGGTCGCCGAAATGAGGAGAACAGAAGGCAGTAAGCGGTAAGCAGAAAGCAGTATTGGTCTCCCTCTCCCTCTGGGCGAGGGACGAAGTTAGCGCGACAAACCTGTTACTTTTCTCTAGCCCAGCGCTTCAGCGCTGGGAAGACGTAAAGGTTAGATTTAACAGCCCGCTTTAGCGGGCGACAGAAAGCGGTACAAATAAGGCTCTTCATCTCACCTTGCGTACGTTGACTGACCTTTGATCTCTGACATCTGACCTCTTATGCTAATTCCTGCCGCCTGCCTTCTGCCGCCTGCCTTCTTCTTTTTGCTCGCTGCCGGTTGGATTTCCGCTCTCCCGCACTTCAACGCCGCTCTTAACTTCACAAGTTTCGTACTGCTCGTCAGTGGCTACTTCTTTATTCGCCACAAGAACATCATTGCCCATCGCAACTGCCAAATCGCGGCGCTGTCTGTTTCCGTCCTGTTTTTAATCTCGTATCTGACGTATCACTTCCAGCACGGCGCGACTAAGTTTCAGGGGCAGGGAATTGCGCGGCCCATCTACTTTACGATTCTGACAACGCACACAATCCTGGCTGCAGTCATCGTGCCGTTCGTGATTGTTACCTTCCGCCGCGCCAAACGCGGCGACTTTCTGCGCCATAAAGCCATCGCGCGCTGGACGCTGCCGATGTGGCTGTATGTTTCTGTAACCGGCGTGCTGGTTTACTTGATGCTCTATCACCTCTATCCTTCGCGATAGGCCAGAATCAGCCGCGGATAAACGCGGATCTACGCAGATAAGGCAAACGGCTTAACTTTTCTGTTTCTGTATATCCGCGTAAATCCGCGTTCATCCGCGGCCCATTTTCCAATGACCTTCTTCGACTATTTCCAAATCGCCATCATCGCGATAGTGCTCGTCTTTATCATCGCGAAGATTGCGTATTTGAAGTTTGTCCGAAAGATTAATCCGATTGCCGTCGCGCGCACCGGCACAGCAATGTCGCGGGTCATCGAGGCGCTCGCCTTCTTTGGCTTGATTGTTTGGTGGGTCGAGGTCCTGTCATTGGCGCTACACGCGCGGCGCGCCTTACTTCCTGAAGTCACTCATTTTCAATTGTTCGACGCGCCCGCCGCCCGGATTGCCGGCGTCGTTCTGGTGAGCGTGGGCCTGTTTATTTTTGCGTTGGCATTTTTCAATTTCGGCGATTCGTGGCGGATGGGCATCGATCGCAAAGGGGCGGGGCGTCTGGTAACGAAAGGCATCTTCACCATCACGCGAAACCCAATTTACGTGTTTTTTCGTTTGTGGTTCATCGGGACATTTCTGATCAATGGAACTCTGAGTTTTCTGGTGTTCGCGGTGCTGGCGATTGCGGTCTTGCACTGGCAAATTCTGCGCGAGGAAGAATTCCTGAGGAAGCGGTACGGCGAACCGTACGAGCGTTACCGAAACAAGACGCCGCGATATCTGATTTGGTAAAGAATTTCATCCACAGATTACGCAGATTCCACAGATTTAGAAATCATCAACCCCTCTTAGAGTATTTTCTTTCAATCTGTGTAATCTGCGTAATCTGTGGATAGTTCTTCCTCTGTGTCCTCTGTGGTTAAATGACTGACGTGTCGCGTCGCCCCTCCAACATTTGGCTAATAATTGTCGCCTCGCTCTTCATCATCGTTCCATTTCTGACGTGGTACTTCACCTGGTTCGGCCGCGCGCTTTCAGATGAAAAGATCGTCGAGTACCTCGCCGACGAAAAGAAACCGCGCAACATTCAGCACGCGCTCACGCAAATTGAATCGCGGATGGAAAAGAACGATCCGACGGCCAGGAAGTTCTATCCACGCATCCTTGAGTTAACGAAGAGCCCCAGCGCCGAAGTCCGCAAGACCGTCGCTTGGGTGATGGGCCAGGACAACACTTCCGAAGAATTTCACCGCGCTCTCCTGTCTCTCCTCACTGACCCTGAACCCTTGGTTCGTCGCAACGCCGCCTTGCAGCTCGTGCGCTTTACCGTCAACGGTCAGCCCGACGGCTCCGGCCGTCCAGAACTTCGCGCGATGCTGCAACCTTTCGAAGCCAAGTCGCCCATCGCCGGGACAATCGTCAGCATCCTCCCTGTTGGCTCCGAACTTCGCGCCGGCGCCCTTCTCGCCCGCATCCGTTCCGCTAGTTTGTCGGCTTCACTCATCACTCATCACTCATCACCCATCACTAGTCCAACGTCACCCAACACCCAACACCCGACACCCCTCCCAGTTTCTGGCGACGTTCAGGAATTCCGCGCAGCCGTTGACGGCGAAATCGCCTCGCTTGCTGTCAAGGAAGGCGACGCTGTCACTGCCGGCCAAACAATCGCTACGCTGAAACCCGACGAAGCTTCCGTCAGTGCCGCGCTACGCGCGCTTGCCTACGTCGGCACCGCAGAGGATTTGTCGCTGGTCGAATCTTTGGCTCAAGCAGGCGGTAATTCAGAAATGGCGAGTCAGGCATCCACCACAGCGAAGGCAATCCGCTCGCGTTCGTCGCAGTAATTGCTGCCTGGTCCCTCCTGCCTACCACTGTCTATTTCTTTCACGCTATGCACAAAAGTGCTTGCGTCTCTTCTGTCGGCCAAAATGTTTTTCTTGCTGAGTATCTCTGCCAGCTTGACCTTCGCAATTAGTTTCTCTTAACTAGTGCGCCTATGCGTACTCGTATCGCGGTTTTTCTGATCACTCTTTCAGGTTTGATTCTGGAAGTTGGGCTGACGCGGATTTATTCGGCCAGCATCTGGTATCACTTTGCCTTCGTCGCTATCTCGGTTGCTCTGCTTGGGTGGGGACTCGGAGGCTTCACCATCCACTTGATGAAACAGTGGCTGGCGAAGCAGGAGGCAGGCGGCAGGAGGCAGGCGGCAGGAGATGGGACGGCAGAAGGCGGAAAGCAGGAGGCAGTAAGCTCCACACCCTCACCCAACCTCTCCCACAGGGAGAGGAATTCAGAAGGCGGAAAGCAGGAGGCAGGCGGCAGGCCGCAGGATGCAGGCAGGATGCCTGCGCTCCCAGGATCGCTGTCCATGAATGCGGCGGCGGTAACGACGCTGCTGTATGCGGGAGCGATTCCGCTGTGCCTCTGGCTCTTAGTGCGTTATCCGTTCGAGATGGATCGGTTGCCGCTGTATTTCCTCGCGCCGCTGCTCCCGTTCTTCCTCGCCGGCATGGCACTGTCGATCGTTTTCGATATTCATCGAGCCGTCGCGGGAAGTTTGTATTTCTGGGACTTGATCGGCGCTGCGTTGGGCGCGGTGCTGGTGACGCTGTTGCTGCATGTATTCGGCGGAGAAGCGGCGTTGTTGGTCGCGACGATTGCGCCGGCGGTTGCGGCGGGATTGTTGGCAACGTCAGAGGTCAGAGGCCAGAGGTCAGAGGTCGCCGAAGAGGAGGCAGACGGCAGCACGAACGACGAACTAAGCGGGCGAGGCGCCCGCGTTCCCAGTGAAAGAAGCGGGCCAGATGCTCGCGTTCCCAGTGAAACGAGCGGGCAGGATGCCCGCGCTCCCAGGTGGGTGCCGCGGGTCGTGCAGGGGGCGGCGGCGCTTGGAGTCGTGCTCGCAATCATCGCGGCGGTCTCAGCGATTAAGTATGAAACGTTTCGCGTGAAGCCCGGCCGGACTAAAGCGATGCGCAATCAGATGGATGAGAATCCGCAAGCTCGCATCGCGTACACGGGTTGGAATGCTTATTCACGCATCGATGCCGTCGAAGGTGTCGCGCCCGGTCACGTCGCCCGGCTCTACATCGACTCCGACGCCTGGACCAGCATCAATGAGTGGGACGGCAAGCTGGAAAGCGCGAAGGGCTTGCGGGATTCTTACCGCGCTCTGCCATTCCGGCTGACACCAAACGCCGAGACGCTGGTCATCGGTCCCGGAGGTGGCGCTGATGTCGTTTCGGCTTTGGCATCGGGCAGCCGCAAAGTGACCGCGGTCGAATTGAATCCGCTAATGCTGAAATTTGTGCGCAGCTACGGCGCGCGCGCCGGCAATCTCTACGACCGGCCCGACGTCGAAACCATTCAGAGCGAGGGGCGCAACTTCATCAGTCGCACCGACAACAAGTTCGACATCATCTTCATGGGGTTTGTCGATTCGTGGGCGTCAGTAGCGTCGGGCGGCCTGTCGCTTTCGGAAAACTATCTCTACACGGCCGAAGCGATGCGCGCCTTTTACGATCATCTTTCGGACAACGGAATCCTGGTGGTGCTGCGCTGGGAGATGGACATCCCGCGGCTGACTTCGAATGCGGTGGCCACGTTAGGCTCAGAAGAGGCGGCCAAGCGCATTGTGGTGCTCATGGAGAAGCAGGCGGCGCCGAACGACTTTCCGCAGATGCTTTTCATGTTGCGCAAGCGGCCTTTTAGCGAGGCAGAGCTAAAAGAGATCCGCGAGAACTGGACGCAAGCGAATGCGGTGATCGCGCCGGGCGGAACTGCGCCAACCGGAATCAAAGAGGTGCTGGCGGGCACGAAGACTTTGGATCAGTACGAAGCTGAGTCGTCGCGGTACGTTGGGCCAGTCTGGGATGACAGTCCTTTCTATTTTGCGATCGATCGGCCGTGGAGGATGCCGGGAGCGATTGCTGAACGCATTCTGAAATGGCTGCTCGCGCCAAGCGTTTTACTGCTCGTGGTGTTCGCGGTGTTTGGAAGGCCGAGAAGGAAGAAAGCAGAAAGCAGGAGGCAGACGGCAGACGGCAGCCGGCAGGAAGCTCTCCCGAGTGGCAGCAGTCCTTACGTTGCGTCACTTGTTTATTTTGCGATGCTTGGATTTGGCTTCATCTCAGTTGAGCTGGCGCTCTTGCAGCATCTGACCTTGCTGGTCGGTCATCCGATTTTCACTCTATCAGTGCTGTTGTTCACTCTGCTCTTGTTCGGAGGCATCGGCGCGGCTCTGAGTCCGCGCTGGCCGATGTGGAAAGCCTGCGTGGCGGTGGCCATCATTGGAACGATAGGCGCGCTCGCCTTGCCCAGGCTCGTTCCGATGCTTCTGTGGTTTCCGCTGTGGGGAAGAATTGCCGTAGCGATTGCGGTGCTGGCGCCGCTGGGATTGGCAATGGGCATGCCATTCCCGCGCGGATTAAAAGAAACGGGAGAAGGACCGCTGCCGGCGCCACCGTTCTACTGGGGACTGAACGGCATCATGTCTGTCATCGGATCGGTGACGACTGTGTTCGTCGCGTTGAGTTGGGGATTTCAGGCGGCAATGCTGATGGGCAGCGCGTGTTACGTTTTGGCGGCGGTCGCGTCGATGAAGGCGTTTCCCAAACAGTTGGCAGTGAGCGGTGAGCAGTGAGCAGGTAGTTTCGAGTTCCGAGTTTCGAGTTAGCCGGAACAAAAAAGAAGCCGCTAGGCGCGGAATATTTATAGAGCGCCCATATCACCACCTATTTACGAATTGAGGGAATCTCGATGGATCGAGATTCCCTCAATTCGCTTTCTACCATCAATCCGAAATTCGGACCTATAAATATTTCGCCGCTCTGCGGCTTAAGACTTATCGTGCTTCCGCCGGCATTGTTACGTCAGATGATGCCGGGAGTGCGGCAGTCGTCGTGGGCGCCGGTGGAGGTAAATCCGGCAGACTAATTCCGTGCATCGACTCCCAATCGTCTGTCGGAATCATTTCAATCGCATCCCAGGGACAGCCATCAAGAAAAGCTCCGTCGG
This sequence comes from Acidobacteriota bacterium, assembly GCA_052389795.1. Lineage (GTDB taxonomy): Bacteria > Acidobacteriota > Blastocatellia > Pyrinomonadales > Pyrinomonadaceae > UBA11740. The sequence continues at coordinate 52,955 of JBQTHO010000003.1, forward strand.
GACCTTTGCTGGTGCACTTCTGACAGCCGATGCAGAGATAGGGATCGACTTCGATGCGACCGAAAGGCGGATGATCTTCGTCCGTCACCCAGAACATGCAGGCTTCGATTGGACAGTACTCGATACACGCAGGCGAGCCGGCGCAACCAGTGCAGCAGTCGGTCGTGATGGCGAGAATGCGCGGTCTCTTCTTGCGCTGAGCCTTCCCATCACCAACCGACATCGGCCATTCCTTTTCGACGACGTCGAACGCGGTTTGTTCCTCGATGGCTGTCATGTTGCGGGCGAGATTAGCATAGGTTGAAAGCAGCGCTCAATTAGAATTTGTCGTGAAAGCCGATTAGATTCGAATCTGCATTTTGCTTCTGTCGCCGTCTAAAGCCGGCTTAGAATTCTAAATCGAACGCGATGCCAGCACTAAAGCGCTGGGCTAAATTCAAACCCTCCGCTCCGTGGACCGGAGCAATTCACTTTCACGCCCCTTCAGGGCGGGAATCATTCTTTAAACGGGGGTGTCACAACTAGCACCCCAGCGGAGATGCTCCGCTGGGGACCCCGCACTGCGCTCGCTTGCCCCGGGCTATCTTCTGTCAAGCCTGCGGCGTACTGACGCTTGTTAGGCCCTGATTTCTCTGCCGCCCGCTAAAGCGGGCTCTGAAACTATTTACGATTCCGATCCCAGCGCTGAAGCGCTGGGCTACACTCAATCGTCCGCTACGCGGACTGCGCTAGTTTTTCGCGTTTCCTGCCTCCTGCCGTCTGCCGACTGCCTACTGTTCTTTACATTCCGACGTAATCGGGCCCGCCCCCACCTTCGGGTGTCACCCAGTTGATTATCTGATACGGGTCCATGACGTCGCATGTCTTGCAATGGACGCAGTTCGAGAAGTTGATCTGGAGTTGGCGGCGCGGAACGCTGGCACCCAGAACTTGAGCATTTGTCCCGCTCGCTACCGCTCGCGGTTCTGTACCTGACCCGCCCGCTAACGCAGGCGGTTCTGACTGCACGCCGGAGGCGTCCGTACCCGACGAAGCAGCGTGCACGCCTGAGGCGTACGTACCGACTTCAACCATCTCGTAAACCGCCGCGGGACAAAACCGTTGGCACGGGTTGCCGTATTCCTCAGTACAGCGCGTGGCGCAGATGTTCGTGTCGAGCACGTGCAAGTGCGCCGGTTGATCTTCATCATGACCGACAGCGGCGTGGTAAACGTCAGTCACCTTGTCGAAGGTCAGTTTTTTGTCGAAACGAAGATCTTTGTAACGGGGCGCCGTCGATCCGTTTCCGTAGTAGCCATACGCAGAGAGCTTCTGCATCGCGTCGTGGCCGGGCTCTTGATGATCTCGATCAAGGATGCCCCAGGCTCGACCGCCGGTGAGGTATTGCAAACCGGCGTTTGCCATTCCCAGCCAGCGGCCGTGACGAAACCCCGCATGAAAGTTCCGATAACGGCGCAGCTCTGACGCAATCCAGCTTTCCTTCACGCGAGCTTCAAATGATTGCATTGTCGCCGTTGAGTAGTCGTCCGCCACCAATGCTTCAAAAATCGTCTGAGCCGCGAGCATGCCGCTCTTGATGGCCGAGTGAATTCCTTTCAGGCGCGCGGCGTTCAGGAAGCCTGCACTGTCCCCGACGATCAAAACGCCGTCGGAATACATTCTCGGCATAGCGTTCCAGCCGCCGGCGGCAATCGCTTTCGCGCCATAGCGAATCATCTTGCCGTCTTTAAGCAGCTTTGCGATGAACGGATGCGTCTTGAATTTTTGGAATTCCGCGTGCGGATCAATCAAGGGATCGCGGTAGTCGAGTCCTGTCACGTAACCAATGTTCAGCACCCTGTTCTGCATGCCGTAAATCCAGCCGCCGCCGTACGTCCATTGATCAGAAGGGAAGCCGAGCGTGTGCGTCACGCGACCGGCGGGATAGCGATCGTCGGGAAGCTCCCAAAGCTCTTTCACTCCAAGGCTGTAAACCTGCGGCTCGCGACCTTCATCCAGACCCAGACGTCGAACCAGCTTCTTGGTAAGCGATCCGCGCACGCCCTCGCCGAGCACGGTGACTTTCGCCAGCAGGTCGACGCCTGGCTCGAAGTTCGGCTTCGGCTTGCCTTCTTTGTCGATGCCTTTGTCGCCGGTACGCACGCCGAGGACTCGATCCTTGTCATCGAACAGCAAGTCAGCACCGGGAAATTCGGGAAAGATGTTGACTCCCGCTTCTTCGCATTTTTCGCCGAGCCATGCAGTCAAACGATTGAGCGAGACAATGTAATAGCCGTGATTGTTTAGTGGCGGTGGATTGATCGGCGAACGGATGGAGCGGTTCTTCGTCAAGTAAAGGAATTGATCTTCTTTGACTGGAGATTCAAGCGGCGCCCCCTGTTCCACGAAATCCGGAATCAGCTCGGCAAGTCCTTTCGGATCCATGACGGCTCCGGAGAGAACATGAGCTCCCACCGCCGCACCTTTTTCGATCACTCCGATTTGAACTTCGCCGAGCGGTTTTCCTTCGCGGGCGCCGCTTTCAACCGCGGCGTTGTGTTCTGCGATCAGGCGCGAAAGGTGCAAAGCGCCGCTCAGGTTCGCCGGCCCTGCGCCGACGAAGACCACGTCCATTTCTAAACTTTCACGTTCCATTAATCTGTAGCGCGAGTTGTCAACTTGCGAGGCGCAAGCTACCAGCTTGCGCTACAAAATGAATGACCATTCAGTCGCGAGTATAACAGACGCGAAGTCGCTCGTGTCAGTACCGGTAGCGGACCGGGGTCCCCGCGCGGGCAGCCCGCGTGGGGTGGTGGATGCGACCGGATCAGGACGCTCGACGGGGCTCGCCGATCCCGTCGCTACCGCTCTGGGTACTGACACAAGCTAGTGTAGACTGAGCACGAATCTGCACGTATCGGAAACGTAGGAGCCTATTAAATGATCCGCTTTGCCTGGAAAAGAAGTGTCGTTGTCCTTTTGCTGTTTTGTTTCTTCATGACGCTCGCGCCCCAGCCCGCGCAAGCGTGTGGCCCGTTCTTCACCGACGCAATCTTTGTCTTTCAAAAGCATCCTGACCATCCACTAGAGAAGTTCGCGCGCGGAAACATGGGCGTGCTGCAGCCCACTTACGCGCGCTCGTATCTCGTCGCTGCTTATCGAAACCTGGTCGGCGAAACATTAAGTGACGCCGAGGTTAAGGGACTAACAGGGCTGTGGGATGACCGGCTGAACAACTCTTGGGACGAGAGTTATGAGGATTGGTTAAAGAAGTGGAAAGAGGCGCGCGCGCGAGTTCCGGGCGTCGGCGCGCCGCCAGAGATTAGCGTTTACCGCGATCGCGACAAGCCGCATGAATACGAGTCATTTCTTAACTGTCAGGCGGACGCATTTCAAAACGCGGTGGCGACACTAAAGGAAAGAACCAATACATGGGGTGCTGACAGCGCAGCCGTGCGTGACTGGATAACAGCGCAGGATATCGTTTTCAAGAATTGCCGCACCGGTCAGGACATTCCGCCAGCGGCGCCGGAACAGAACGCTCTGCTCCGCGCGGATCGCGCGTACCAAATCGCGGCTGCAAATTTCTACGCCACGAAGTTTGATGATGCAGCAAAGAACTTTGACGCGATCGCGGATGATGGGTCATCGCCCTGGCGGACGATCGCGCCGTATCTTGCCGCGCGCGCTCTCCTCCGAAAGGGAAGTTTGGCCGCCGAACTGGAGCAGGGGAAGTCCGCTTTGGCGGATGCTGAGGCGCGTCTGAAATCAATTGTCGACGACAGCCGGCTTGCAAAGTCTCATCACGCCGCGGGCCGCCTCCTTAATCTTACGCGGCTGCGTTTGCGTCCTGAAGAGACCGTTCGCAACCTGGCACAAACGATTTCTAAGAAAGGTGCGGCCGCGGATTTCAAGCAGAGCGTTTGGGATTACACGGTGCTGCTCGACAAGTGGATCGCCGACAACGAAGACGGTGTGGTGAAGAGCACATCGGTGCCAGCGGCGGTGCGAACGGACGAGCTAACGGATTGGATTGTGACGTTTCAGGACGAGTCGGAAGCTGCGACGGCACATGCTATCGAGCAATGGCAGAAAAAACAGAATTTGCCATGGCTCGTGGCCGCGATTGCGAAAGCCGATGGTCAATCGGCGAAAGCAAACGACTTGATTGGTGCTGCTGCACGAGTTGAATCCACCTCGCCAGCGGCTGCCTCGCTCATTTTCAACCGGGCCCGTCTGCTCGCGGAAATGAATCGCGGTGATGAAGCGCGAGCGCTTCTCGATCAGACGCTCGCCGGTGATCGAACGAGGTTAACGCGCTCGGGGGCCAATCTGCTTCTGAGCCAACGGATGATGCTGGCGCAGAACCTGAATGAATTTCTGCGCGCAGCTCAGCGTGAGGCGGCGGGATTCAGCTATAACGATGATGGGCGCGAACGACCGATTGAAGAGAAGGAGGCGGCTGAGATTACACGCGGAGCCAAGCTTTTCTTTGACGCTGACGCAGCGACGGTTTTTAACAAGCTGATGCCGGTAAGCATTTGGGCGGACGCCGCGCGCAGCGATCTTCTGCCCGCTAATCTCCAACGGCATGTCGCGCAGGCGTCTTTTATGCGGGCCGCGTTGACGGATCGCACAGCGGTCGCCAATCAGTCAGCAACCACCCTGGCTGCTGCCTATCCGGAGACGAAAGAACTGTTGACGGCTTATCAACGAGCGACGACGCCCGATGCGCGGCGCTTTGCGGCTGCTTATCTGGCGCTCAAGTTTCCTGGCTTGCGGCCGTACGTTTCGTTCGGTGTCGGCCGCGGAACTGACATCGCTGAGATGGATAGCTATCGCGACAATTGGTGGTGCGCCGAGCCGCCGACCAGTTTCGGAGGGTATTTTTCTGACGGAGGCGATGCCGCGAAAAAGCAAGTGCCCCCGCCCGAGTTTCTGAAACCGTCTCAAGCGGCGGCAGAGAGCGAAGTCGCTCTGGTGCAATCGCTCGGGCCGGGCCCTAACTACCTGGCACAGACGGCGATCAACTGGGCGACGAAGAATCCGACTGATAGAAGAGCGCCTGAGGCTTTGCACCTCGCGGTGAAATCGACGCGCTACGGTTGCACGGACAAAGAGACGGGACGCTGGTCTAGGGCCGCTTTCGATTTGCTCCGTCGCAAGTATCCGAACAGCACGTGGGCGAAACAGACACCATATTGGTTCAACGGATGATCTTTGCGTTTCTCTGCCTCTTGGCCTTTGCGGGAGGCTGTCGTACGCAAAGGCGCAAAGGATCGCAAAGTTAATCACCAGTGACTAAACACAAACACACCAACGCCCTCATCAACGAAACCAGTCCGTACCTGCTTCAGCACGCGCACAATCCCGTCGATTGGTATCCGTGGGGCGACGAGGCGCTCGCGAAAGCACGCGTCGAAGAGAAGCCAATTCTGTTAAGCATCGGTTACTCCGCGTGTCACTGGTGTCACGTGATGGAGCGCGAGTCGTTCGAAAACGAAGCCATCGCCAAGCTGATGAACGAGAACTTCATCAACATCAAAGTCGATCGTGAAGAGCGGCCGGATCTCGATCAGATTTACATGAATGCCGTGCAGATGATGACCGGACAGGGCGGCTGGCCCATGACAATGTTCCTCACGCCTGAGGGCGTGCCATTTTACGGCGGCACATACTTTCCCCCGGCCGACCGCTACAACATGCCTGGATTCCCACGCGTACTGCTCAGTGTCGCTGACGCGTACCGCTCGCAACCCGATCAGGTGGGACATACATCGACGGCGATCCTTGGGGAATTACGACGAGCGGGCCTGGCAGCGCCTTCACGCGAGATGCTGACGACAGAGTTGCTTGACGCGTCGTACCGGCGAATCGCGAAGAACTACGACGGCGCAAACGGTGGGTTTGGCAGCGCACCCAAGTTCCCACCGGCGATGACGATAGAGTTCGTGATGCACATGCATTATCGCCACGGCTGGCCCGACGCGCTCGAGATGGTCGAGCACACTTGCCGCAAAATGGCCGAAGGCGGAATGTACGATCAGCTCGGCGGCGGCTTTCATCGTTACTCAGTCGATGCGCGTTGGCTGGTTCCGCACTTCGAGAAGATGCTTTACGACAACGCGCTGCTCGCGCGCGTTTACCTGCATCTCTATCAGCTGACCAAGAGTGAATTCGCGCGGCGGATTGCCGAAGAGACGCTCGACTACGTCGTGCGCGAGATGGCGGATGCCCGCGGCGGCTTCTATTCCTCGCAGGACGCTGATTCGGAAGGCGAGGAAGGGAAGTTCTTCGTCTGGTCGAAGCAGGAGGTGGTCGCCGCCCTCGGCGCAAGTGACGGGGAAATCTTTTGCGATTACTTTGATGTAACTGAAGAGGGAAACTTCGAAGGCCAAAACATTCTGCACGTGAGTGCGCCCATGGAAAAGGTTGCAACGCGTCATAGTGTGCCGGTCGAAGAAGCACGCGCGATCATCGACCTTGGGCGAAAGACGCTCTTCGACATTCGCGAGCGAAGAATCAAACCTGGAAGGGACGAAAAGACCCTCACCGCATGGAATGGCCTAATGCTCGCCAGCGTTGCGGAAGGCGGCGCGATCCTGGAACGTGACGATTACATACGGGTAGCAGAAGCGAACGCTGAATTCATTCTCTCAAACATGCAACATGACGGTTTGCTGCTGCGGACGTACAAGGATGGCGAGGCGAAGCTCAACGGCTATCTGGAAGACTATGCGTCGCTGATCGAAGGGTTGATCTCGCTCTACGAAGCAAGCGGTACTCTGAAGTGGATCGAGAATGCAATTCGCTTGACGGACAAGATGATGGAAGAGTTTTGGGATGAACAGGACGGTGGCTTCTTTTTCACGGGAAAGAGCCACGAGCAACTGATCGTACGCGCAAAGGATTTCATGGACAACGCTACGCCGTCGGGAAATTCCGTGGCCGCGTTCGCCCTTCAGAAACTTGCTTTGTTGACTGGCAACGAAACGTACCAGCGTCACGCCACAACGATCCTTCGCCTCCTTGCTGATCAGATTCGTCGCTACCCTTCGGCTTACAGTTGGGCGCTCTGCGCGACAGATTTTTACCTGTCGAACCCCAAAGAAGTCGCAATCGTCGGAGAGCACGGTGATCCAAGCTTGGCCGGATTCACGCGCCCATTTTGGGAAAAATACCTTCCTAACCGCGTCCTCGCGCTCGGCTCTGCGGATTACGAGGCCGCCGAAAGGCTGATTCCTCTGCTCGCCAATCGGCGAGCCACCAGCGCGCCACGTGCTTATGTCTGTGAAGCGTACACCTGCCAAAAACCTGCCGAAACACCTAATGAATTCGCGGATCAGCTGGCAATCCGCTAGAACCGTCGAATCCGAAAGAAATCGTTGACGCCGTTGCGGCCGACCCGCTATTCTCTGAGTGGCCAACGGTGTTGGCTTATGAAAGCCTGTGTAAGTCACCAGGCCTCCCATTTTCCCTCCGGGCGTCCTTCAATTTCGGGTGAATCAAATGCCGAAAATAGATTTCAAGAAAGCGATCGCCACGGCGATTGTGGCGTCCGCAGGCGCTGCCCTGTTGCTCTATGGCCTCTATTCCCTTTTAAGGCTGCCCTTCCTTAGTTGGAGCGGACTTGCGGCCTTCTTTCTGTTGCTGGGCGTGACGCTGGTGACCAGTCGCTTGACAGTCCCCGTTACCCACGTTGATGGCGCCAGCCAAACTCAGAAGTCTGTGGCTGACACGCTCATCTTCCTCGCGGTAATGATGTACACGCTCGCGCCGGCGAACAACTTTGGTCCGCCGATCATTTTAGCGGCGGCCGGGGCCAGCGTGGCTTCGTTGGACCTAAGGCAGCGTCTGGCGTCAATCTTTTCGATCTGCACATCGGTGATCGCAACATTCTTAGCTGCTCTCGTTTACAAGTTCTTGGTGTTGGCGCTCGTGGGCAATGGACTCGCAGCAGACCAGAGTTTGGTCCTCGACTTAGTGTTGTTGCCGCTCTGCGTTTTTGGATTGGTGCATTACGGTTTGACGACAGTTGGAGTCCTTGCGTCGCATGCGTTCAGTTCAGGCGTCAGCGTCAAGCTTACGCAAGAGAGTCTGATCTGGACCTTGCTCACGCAAGTCGCGAATGTGACATCGGCCGCCATGTTCTATGGCGCGCTCCACGGCGCGGGGATTCCATTCCTCTTCGTAGGACTTCTGATTACGGCGCTGGTCCATCTGCTCTACCGCTTTAATGAGAAGCGGGTTGGCGAAGTCACACGCGGGCAGAGCGAGAAGCTCAAGTACATTGAAGAGATCGCCGACCTGCACATGAACACTATCGAGTCGCTGGCGATTGCGATCGATGCGAAGGACCAGACGACGCATGGCCACGTTCGCCGTACGCAGATTTACGCGACTGAGATGGGCAAGCTCCTTAAAGTGACGGAGCAGGAACTGCGAGCACTAGTCGCTGGTGCGCTTTTGCACGACATCGGCAAACTCGCGGTCCCAGAATACATTCTCAACAAGCCGGGTAAGCTGACTGAATCGGAATTTGCAAAAATGAAGATTCACCCAACGGTGGGTGGCGACATTCTGAAACGCGTCAACTTCCCGTACCCGGTTGAAGACATTGTGCGTTACCACCACGAAAAGTGGGACGGCAGTGGCTATCCCAAGGGTCTGCGTGACAAAGACATTCCGCTGGTCGCCCGTATTATTTCCGTCGTGGATTTTTATGACGCGACGCGCTGCGATCGCCCTTATCGCAAAGGAATGAAGCGTGAAGACTCGCTCGCGCTATTGCAAAAAATGTCCGGCAGTTCATTCGATCCCAGAGTCGTGGATCTGTTTACGAAGCACGTTACTGAATTCGACAAGCTAATTGACGCCACGGACATTCAGGAGCAAGTGCAGCCATTTACCGTCGATAACTCAAAGGCTCGTCCGGATGCAGGCCTGGCGTCCGACGTCATGGGATCGCCTGATGAAAGTCTGGGCTTCCGCTCGATTACTGAGGCGCAACGAGAAGTATTCGCACTGCACGAAATCGCTCAGACAATTGGATCGTCGCTCAACATGAACGACACGGTGACCTTAATCGCGAACAAGCTGCATGCGATCGTGCCTTTCGACAGCTGCGCGATTTTTATCGTTGACGATCGCCTGGGCAAAGCCGTCGCGATTCATGCCGTCGGTGATCACGTAGATCTCTTCCAGGGTCGGCGCATGAGCATCGGCGATGGCATTACCGGCTGGGTGATTGCGAACGCGCGCTCGATGTGTAATTCGTCGCCTGAGTTGGACCTGGTCGGAATCTCCGACGAGGTCGTGAAAAACTATCGCGGTGTGCTGGTATCGCCGCTGATCCGAGAAGACGGCGCGTTCGGCGCCATCACCCTGTACTCGAAAGGCCGCACGTCCTACACCACGGAACACGTTCGCTTGCTCGAGTCAGTTGCTCAGCACGCGGCGTCGGCGTTGAACAACGCGCTAACGTTCGAACGCACGAAAGAGAGCGCGCTGACGGATCCGCTGACGGAACTGCCCAACGCGCGCGGCTTCTACATGATGCTCGAACAGCGTCTCGCGGAATGCCAGCGACTTGGTCGTGAGTCACTTTCGCTCATCAGCATGGACGTTGACGACTTCAAGCGAATCAACAATCAGTGGGGACATGCGATCGGTGATCGCTTGTTGGCGAACGTCGGCCGAATCATTCGCAAAGAGTTGCGGCAAATGGACATTCTGTCGCGCTATGCGGGCGATGAATTCGTCGCGATCATGCCCATGGCTTCGCAGGCGATGGCTGAAGCCGCTGCCGATCGCATCCGCAACGCAGTCCAGCAGCAAAAGTTTTCCGTGCGCACTGGCAAGTATGTTGAAGTGGGGCTCAGCGCGGGCATTGCTTGTTTCCCCGTGGACGGCGAAACGAGCGAAGAGTTGCTGACTACGGCCGCGCGCAACATGCAGAAGGACAAGCATGCGCGCAAGAATCTGCTGAGCCTGACGACGATGCCTACGCCCGCAGCAATCGATCAATACACTTAATCTCGCCCTCGCTTTAGCCGCTCCGAGATTCGCGCACTTGCCTCGATGCAAGGGTCGCGTATAATCGTGTCGAACTCCGCAAGTAGGTGCACGGCCAGCTCATAGCTGGCCGCTTCGCACTAGGCGAGTCGAAAACATGAGCAGCCAGACGACTGACCGGCGACAGAACGCGAGCGCCACCGCTAGCGTCATCGATCAACCGACAACCACGCGCGATGGCGCGGAAGCGCTGACCGAAGATCGCGATACGCTGGTCAAGCTATTCCGCCAGATGCTGTTGATTCGGCGCTTTGAAGAGAAGTGCGCTGAGTCTTACAGCCTGGGAAAAATTGGCGGCTTCTGCCATCTGTACATCGGCCAGGAAGCGGTCGGCGTAGGCGCCATCTCGGCTCTCCGGACAGACGATTACGTCATCACGAGTTATCGCGAGCATGGTCAGGCCTTGGCGAAAGGTATGTCGCCAAATGCGATCATGGCCGAGCTCTACGGCAAAGCCACGGGCTGCTCGAAAGGGAAGGGTGGCTCGATGCACTTGTTCGACGCGAGCGTGAACTTTCTCGGCGGTCACGCGATTGTCGGCGGACAGATCCCTCTGGCCACCGGTGCGGCCTTTGCTTCCAAATACAAAGAAGCTGGGCAAGTCACGGTGTGCTTCTTCGGCGAGGCTGCCGTCAATCAGGGTGCGTTCCACGAATCGTTGAACATGGCACAGTTGTGGCGGCTGCCTTGCATCTATCTCTGTGAGAACAACATGTACGGCATGGGCACGTCGGCGCAACGCGCGATGTCATTTCAGGACATAGCCGGGAAGTCTTGTGCTTACGAACTTGCGTCGGAGGTTGTTGATGGCATGGATGTGATGGCCATGCGCCAGGCGACGCAGCGGGCGGTCGAGCGAGCGCGGAAAGAGTCTTTGCCGACATTGCTTGAAGCCAGAACCTATCGTTACATGGGCCACTCGATGTCCGATCCCGGCAAGTACCGGACGCGCGCTGAGATTGAAAAATATCAAGAGCGAGATCCGATCAAGCTTTTCAGAGCCCGACTGGAAGAGAATCGAATGTTGACCGAGGATGACGTGTCCGCGATGGAAGCCGAGGTGCGCGAGCAGGTTGAGCGGGCAGCCCAGTTTGCGGAAGAGAGTCCTGAGCCCGCGCCGGAAGAATTGATGACGAACGTTTACGCGAATCCGCTCCGCTGAAGAATCCAATGCCTGTAATCACGATGCGCGACGCCTTGAACGACGCCCTCCGCGAGGAGCTGGCGCGCGATCCAAATGTGTTTCTAATGGGTGAAGAGGTCGCCGAGTACCAGGGCGCCTACAAAGTTACCCGCGGATTGCTGGAAGAGTTCGGGGCAAAGCGAGTCATCGATACGCCGATTACTGAACTTGGTTTCGCCGGTCTGGGCGTGGGCGCGGCGATGGTCGGCCTGCGGCCCATCATCGAGTTCATGACTTTCAACTTTTCGATTCTCGCTGCGGATCAAATAGTGAACTCGGCCGCAAAGATGCTTTACATGTCGGGCGGCCAATTCAAGATTCCGATCGTGTTTCGCGGTCCGGGCGGTTCGGCTTACCAGGTTTCCTCGCAGCACTCGCAGGCGCTGGAATCGTGGTACGCCTACTTTCCGGGTTTGAAAGTCGTGATGCCTTCAACGCCGGCCGATGCCAAAGGGCTTTTGAAGACTGCGATTCGCGACGACGATCCGGTGATCTTCATCGAGCAGGAGCGGATGTACGGAATGAAAGGCGAGGTTCCGGAAGACGAAGACTTTACGATTCCGCTCGGTGTCGCCGATGTAAAGCGAGAGGGAACGGACGCCACGATTATCGCGCGCTCGTTGATGGTGCCGACGGCTTTGAAAGCCGCAGAGGAGTTGGAGAAAGAAGGCATCCACTGCGAAGTGATCGATCCGCGCACAATCCGGCCGCTCGACATCGATACGATAATTACTTCCGTGCAGAAGACCAATCGCGTGGTCGTGGCCGAAGAGTCGCATCCGTTCTGCGGCGTTGCCGCCGAGATTACCGCGCAGATTCAAGAGCGGGCGTTCGATTATCTTGATGCGCCCGTCAAACGGGTTTCCGGCGTGGATGTGCCGATGCCGTATGCGAAGAACCTCGAACGGCTCGCGATTCCGGATGTGCCGCAGATCGTCGCCGCGGTTAGAGAAGTTGCATACTTGTAGAACGGTCAGTCATCAGTCGTCAGTCGTAGTTGGCAACTGACCACTGACCACTGACCACTGACCAAAATGGCAACCCAAGTCGTCATGCCGAAACTGTCGCCCACCATGGAGGAGGGGCAGGTTGCGCGCTGGCTGAAAAAAGAAGGCGACAAGGTCTCGATGGGCGAGCCAATCGCCGAAATCGACACCGACAAAGCCACCATGGAGATGCAGGCGCTGTCGGCCGGCGTTTTGCGTAAAGTGCTTGTCCAGGAAGGCGAGAGCGCGCCACTGGGTCAGCCCATCGCGATCATCGGCGAGCCTGACGAAGACATTGCAGATTTGTTGAAGGGTGGCCAGACCGCAGATCCCCCAAAAGAAGCGGTCGCACAGCCAAAAGAAGCTGCTGAACCGTCGAAAGTTGAATCAGACGACGCTCCCGCGGTCGAACAGAAAGAAGCTGCGCCTCAACCCGAAATAGCCCGCGAAGTGCAGACGGACGGGAAACGCCCAGCCGGTGGTCGCATGCTGGTTTCGCCGATTGCGGCGCGCATGGCAGCGGAATCGGGTGTCGATCTCAATTCGATTAAGGGCAGCGGTCCGAGCGGTCGAATCATCAAGCGCGACATTGAAGAAGCGATGAAGGCGCCCAAGGCTGCATCGTCGGGCGCACCCCAACTTCGACCGATGGCAATGCCTAAAGGTCAACCGGGCGCCATTTACGGCCCGTCGGCCTATCGCGACGAACCAATGAGCGAAATGCGCCGGACGATTGCGAAGCGTCTGGTTACTTCACTCGGACCCATCCCGCACTTCTTCCTGACAACCGAAATTGAAATGGATCGCGCCGCGGACATGCGGCAGCAAATCAACACGCTCTACACGGACGCAAACGTCAGCCTCAACGACGTCATCATCAAGGTGGCCGCGGTCGCCTTGATTCAGCACCCTCAGGTGAACGCGTCGTTTCAGGACAAGACCGTGCGGCACTACGAACACGCGGACATCGGCGTCGCGGTGGCGACCGACAACGGATTGATCACGCCGATAGTGCGGGCGGCCGACGTGAAATCCTTGCTGGACATCGCAACTGAAGTGAGGGAATTAGCCGGTCGTGCCCGCACGCGCAAGCTAAAACCTGAAGAGTACATGGGAGCGACTTTCTCGATCAGTAACCTTGGCATGTTCGGCATCGATGAGTTCACGGCGGTCATCAATCCGCCCGAAGCTGCGATTCTCGCGGTCGGCGCGATGAAGCCAAAGCCAGTTGCTCGCGGGGACCAAGTTGAGATTCACCAAATGATGCGCGTGACGATGTCCTGCGATCATCGCGTAGTCGATGGGGCGGTCGGCGCGCAGTTCCTGCAGACCTTCAAACAGATTCTTGAGAACCCCCTGTACTTGTTTCTCGGTTCGTGAGCAACCGATCAAGTCTTGGAAGCTGTCGAGATCGGGAACACACGGCCCGATCTTTTTTTGGTCATTAGGGGCGTGTGCAAAGTGACCATGCCCTCCCTCACGGTCGGGCTACTGCCCCGTCTCGCCGGAATAACTCGTGAGTAAGCCTTCTTCAAATGCATCTCCGCACATTGCCCTGATCGCGGTCCAGGTGATGTTTGCTACCTGGCCGGTGTTCGGGAAAATCGTTTTGCGAACGATCCCGAGCCTCGGCCTGGTTGGTATCCGAGTGTTGGGGGCAGCCGTGGCTCTCACGGCCATCGGACTTGCGACGCAACGGCTCGAGCGAATTGCGCGATCAGATTGGTTGCTGCTCGTGGTCTCGAGTTTGCTGGGCGTCGTATTGAATCAGTGGCTGTTTGTGAAGGGTCTGTCGCTGACTACCGCCGTTAACGCAACCCTGCTTGGGACTACGATTCCAGTGTTTACGCTTTTGGTGAGCATCGCCGTCGGGAATGACCGCGCATCCGTGCGGCGCATTATCGGAATCCTGCTCGCCGGCGCGGGAGTCGTTTATTTGATTGGCCCTGACCGCGCGTCCTTTTCGCAGAGCTCTGTAGTCGGAGATTTGCTGATTGTTCTCAATTCGCTCTGCTATGGAACGTATATCGCGATATCAAAGCGCCTGTTGAGCCGCTACAACGCGCTGACCGTGATTACCTGGGTCTTCATAGTCGGATGTGTTCCCACCGCTCCCGTCGCGGCGTTCAGCCTCTCGGGAGTGTCCTTTGGCTCCGTTCCCGGCTCGGTCTGGCTGGCGGTCGCTTACATCGTTTTGTTTGCGACCGTCGTGTGTTACTACCTGAATTCGTGGGCCCTGGCGCGCGTGCCGCCGAGCACGGTGGCGGTCTACATTTATTTGCAGCCGCTCATGGCATTTGTGCTGGCGCCGATCGTGCTTGGGGAAAGAGTGAACTCCCGTGTGATCATCGCGTCGCTGTTGGTGTTTGCGGGCGTGGCGGTCGTGACAAGTCGCGGTCGGACCAAAGCGATCGAGGAAGTGTCGGAACATCCTGAGGCGTTCGGACACTAGGCGAGCGGCAATTCGCAGGCGCGGCATTTTGAGCGACGACGCGCGTTGAGCGTGTGGCAAGACGCGCAACGCACGTACATCGCGCGCGCGAACAGATGCATAACGACATAGCTGCCGCCGAGGATGGCGACAGCTATGGCGATGTTCAGAAAAGTTTCTTTCAGGCTAGTTCTCGACGGCGGCCGTCAAGCAGCCTTACGACTCGCCGTTGGTTCCGTCTGTTGCGTTTCAACCGAGCTCTGATACGCCTGGCCCCGTTCGTAACCGCGGCGAAATGCGTCAAGCGCGCAGCTGTCCGCGTATCGCCTTCGTAGATTCTCGAGTGTGCTCTCGTAGTTTCGGCCGCGTCGATCCGGGTGAAGCGATGCCTCAAAGCCGAGCCGATACGCCGCTTCGTCGACATTGAAGTTGCCGCCCTGATTCGAATAATGCTCTTGTTCAGCATCACGCAAACCGGTCCACCATTGATCGCGCGCCGCGTCGACTGATTCGGCGCCCGCACGGCCGAGTTCGGCGCGCGCCGTTTCCGCCAGTTGATCAGCATCGGCGAGCGCAATCACAACTGAGCGTCCCTTGCGCAGAGCATCTTCATACAAGAAAAGCTCGTCGCGTGGCAAGCCAGTATCAAGGTTGCCTTCGACGGCGTTACCGGCGGCCGCGCCTGCGGCTGCGCCTCCGATGCCGAATAGTGCGGCGCCGATCAACCCGAGCGCGAATATCGGCCCGACGCCGGGTATGAGAGCGGTCGCAGCGGCCAATCCGGCGTGCATGCCGCCGGCGACGCCCAAAGCCCCTCCGACAGCTCCGCCCACGGCGGTTCCGACCCCGGGCTGTTCGGTTTCCGTCGTGGGAATGTTCGCTTCGATTTCAGTTTCAGGTGTGCGCGGTGAAAGCACTCCGATGCTTTCATCAGGTATGCCAAGTGACCGAAGCATAGCCGCCGCGCGCTTTGCATCAGCAAATGAATTAAAGATTCCGATAACAGTGTTCATTAGTCCTATCCTCCAATCAGTTTGCCATGCGCACCACGTGCCACATCAGAGGCACAACCCAATTCGCCACCTTTTTCGCGGCGAAAGAGAAGGAGATTGTAAGTAGATGTTTTGAAGCTTTGTTGAGGTGCTGGGCAAATAACGTTTCCTCTCAGGTTCGGAAGGGTGGTTTACGCCGCTGAGTTAAAGACAGAGAGTAAGCGGCCCCTTCCTAACCTGAGAGATTTTTCAATTAACCACGCACCTTGGCTGTGCGGACTATCAACTCCAGGAAAGGCCTAGTGGCGAGATACGGAGGGATCAGAACTCGACTTGAACTTTATGAAGTTCAGTTCTGTTTGCCTTCTATCGGCTTGAAGTGGAATGGAACTTTACCGCGGATTACTTCTTCCAGCGCGATACGCGTCGGCTTGTGTTTCGTGGCATCGATGTCGATACGCGGGCGCGCGCCGCGTTGAAGTTGCTTGCTGCGCTTGGCGGCCAAAATTATCAACCGGTATTTCGCATCAATTTCTGGCACTGTTTCAGATGCCTCTTCAAACTCTTCGTTAATATTTGCCATCGTCATAAATCGTTTTGCTCCTCAGTCTATCGATCGGTGTTATTCAGTAGTTGACCAGGTCTGGGCGACTGTGCCGGCGCGCGCAAAGTCAGCAAGCGCTTCGCTCGAAGTCGTTTCCTGTCGCTCCCGGCGGGCGCGCTCCGCGTAAATCACTGACGCGAGCTGCGCGGAGGCCCGGTTGATGTCGTCGTTCAGTATCACGTATTGAAACTTCCGGTATTGCTCAACCTCCGCCGGCGCGCCGCGCAATCGTCGCGCGAGATCTTCCGCTGAGTCTGTGCCGCGCTTCACCAGCCGATTCTGCAGCAGTTCAAATGACGGCGGCAGGATGAAAACGGTGACTGCATCTTCGATCAACGCACGCACGCTGTCTGCGCCCTGTACGTCGATCTCCAGAATGATGTCGCGGCCCGCCGCGCGCTCGCGCTCTACCTGCTTGTGGCTGGTACCGTAAAGGTGACCATACACATTCGCCCATTCAAGAAATTCGCCGCGCTGAATCATCTCTTCAAACGCGGCGGTCGAAACGAAGAAATATTCGCGGCCGTCCTGCTCTTTCGCGCGCGCGGGCCGCGTTGTGTACGAGACCGAGTAGCTGACGCCGGGCACTGTTTGCAGGACGCGATCGATCAAAGTGCCTTTGCCGCCGCCCGACGGGGAACTGACGACTACCAGCATGCCGCGACCGCCTTTGGCGCTGTCGGTATCCGGCTTGTTTATCAGCTCACTCGACATTTTGCACCTGTTCGCGCAGTTTCTCAACTTCAGCCTTGATTGCCAAGGCGGCTTCCTTGATTGGAATCTCGGTGGATTTCGAGAGGACTGTGTTCGCTTCGCGATTGAATTCCTGCAGCAGAAAATCCAGACGTTTGCCTACTTCATCGTGCGAATCAATGGCTTCACGGAATTGATCCACATGGCTTTTGAGCCGCGCCAGTTCTTCCGTGATGTCGCTGCGATCGGCCAAATAGGCGACTTCCTGGGCCAGTCTGGCGCTATCGACTTCGATTGTTTGAGCTTCCCGAGCGAGCAATTCCGCGATTCGTTTATGCAGGCGTTGGCGGTAACTCTCGATCAAACCGTCAGCGGCGGACGCGATCGTCGGGATGGCGGCGTCGATTTTTCCGAGCCGCGACCGCATTTCGTCAGCCAGGGCCGCGCCTTCGGCGCCGCGCATCTGTTCCAGGCTGTCCAGCGCCTGATCGATGGCAGAGTCAACTGCGCTTGCAATGTCCTGGTTTAACTCGTCACGCGGAGAAGACAGCGCGCCGGGCAGGCGGGCGATGGAAGTCACGTCGATGTCGCCGCCGAGGTTGAACTGCCGCTGAATCTCACGCAGCGCGCCAACGTAGGCCGTGACAACCGATTGATTGATCTGGTATGTCGCCTCGGAACCGGTCCGATCGAAACTGATGTTGAGATCGACACGTCCGCGGGACAAACGGGCTTTCACTCGCTTGCGGATGTCCATCTCGATCGCGTTCAACTCCTGCGGAGCCCGCAAGTGAATGTCGAGGTAGCGATTGTTGACGGCCTTAATTTCGACGCCCACGGTAAAGCCGTCGCCGCTTGCCGCCCCACGCCCGAATCCAGTCATTGATTTCATAGCGCTTGTCAGTAGTCCGTTGTCAGTTGTCAGTGGTTTGGTTTTGCTCTTTGTGCTTTGTGCTTTATGCTTTGACGTCTTGCCATAATTGACAACTTCAGCGAAGAGCGACTCTGCAAAACCGACATCGAAGTACTAAGCACAAAGCACGCATTGAACGACTGACTACTGACCACTGACAACGGACAGCTCCTCTTCATCCGCGAACTGCATCTCGTAAAGCTTTTGATACTGGCCGCCACGGGCGAGCAAGTCCTTGTGAGTGCCTTGCTCAATGATGCGCCCGGCTTCCATGACGACGATGTTGTCAGCGCGCCGCACGGTAGAAAGACGATGCGCGATTACGATTGTCGTGCGGTCTCGCACCAGGTTTGCAATCGCTCGCTGCACCAGTTGTTCTGACTCAGCATCCAGTGCGGATGTCGCTTCATCCAGTATTAACACCGGCGCATTCATCAGAATAGCGCGCGCAATCGCCAGCCGCTGGCGCTGGCCGCCGGAAAGGAAAATGCCGCGCTCGCCGATGATTGTGTCATAGCCGCTCGGCAAATCCATTATGAAATCGTGCGCGAAAGCTGTTCGCGCGGCGTCGCGCATTTCTTCGTCGGAAGCACCAGGCCGGCCGTACGTGATGTTGTAGCGGACGGTGTCGTTGAAGAGAACCGTTTCCTGGGTCACCAAAGCCATCTGACGCCGCAAACTGGCGATTCGCGCATCACGCAAATCGGTTCCGTCCCACAGAATCGCGCCGGAAGTTGGATCGTGAAAACGCGGCATGAGCTTCGTTAGGGTTGATTTGCCCCCGCCGGATTCGCCAACCAGAGCCACCATCTTTCCCACAGGCACCGTGAGATCCACATCCTGAAGCACCTTACGTCCTTCATTGGCATAGCCAAATGAAACCTGGCGAAGTTCGATCTCGCTTCGCAGCGGACTGAGCTCGACCGCATTGGGCTTCTCGGGGATCTCCGAGCGCTCGTCCAGTACTTCCCAAACATGCCGCGCGGCCGCGAGCGCCTGTGACAGCGAATTCTGCAAACGCGAAAGCTTGCGCATCGGATCGTAGCTGCGGAACAGGAAGAATAGAAACGTAATGAACTGCGACGCATTCATACGGCCGAGCCTAATCTCCCGTTCGGCGAAAAACAGAAGCGCCGCCACGAACAATACGCCGATGAATTCGATGATCGGAGGAGACATTCCAGCAATGCTGGCCGAACGAAGGTTTGCGCGCCGGATGTGATCGGACACCCGTGTGAATCGCTCTCGTTCACGGGTTTCGGCTTGATAAGCCTTTACAATACTTTGGTTCGCCAGGGCTTCCTGCGCGGTGTCCGTCAGGTGTTTAGTGCCTTCAAACGATTCGCGCGCAAGTTTTCGCAGGGAAGTGCCAAACCGAATCGTTAACCAGGCGATTGGCGGCGCAATTAGCAGCGACCCGAGTGTCAATCTCCAGTTGTAGTAAAAGGCGGCCATCAGAAAAGCGATCAGCGTTAATCCTTCTTTCAGCATGTCACGCAAGGTATGCGTGATGGCTGCTTCAATCGCCGCTGCGCTGGTGATCAAGCGCGAGACAAGATAATTCGTGCGATGACGCTCAAAGAACGCCGCTGATTGCGCGAGCACATGCGTATAAAGATCCTGCCGCAGTCGCAGAATCGAAGACTGGCCAATGCGCGCCATCAAGTAGGTTGAAAAGTAATCCGCAATACCCTTTACGAGCGTGAAGCCAATTAGCAGGATGGCAATCGTGCGCCAGGCGGCCAGGCCAGAGGCCGGAATCAGTTTCTGAAGACCAAACAGTGTGGAGCTTTGCTGCTGGGTGCTGGCGAGTACTTGATCAAAAATCGGGACGATCAGGGCGCCAATGGCAATTTCCAGGACGCTGACAATCACCATCGCCAGAGTCGCAATGGCGAAAATCCCCGCGTGAGGGAGCAGGTACTTTAACAGACGCCGGAGATCACGCATGGAAATCGAAGGTCAGACCGGTTGACAGGAAAAGGGCCAGGAGCCGAAGCGATTGCAACCACGGAATATAACTGAGCGAGATCGTTTGACGCAAGGCCATCGTCCTGTTCATACTAGGACGCAACCCCTGATCTGACAGCAAATTAGGCGTAGCTATTCCGGCCCGCCTTGCGGCGTCCGGCAAGAGCCTTGAGGGAAACTGACGTGGATTCCGAACGGACACAACGCGTTAAGAAATTAATGATCGTCGATGATGATGCCGAGATGCGTGCGCTTCTGGCTGAGTACTTTCGCAGGCTGGGATTTGAAGTCGCCGAAAAAGAGAATGGTCAGGCCGCTTTGCAGACCGTTTCAAATGACAACTTCGATTGCTTCATTCTCGACGTGGCCATGCCGGAGATGTCTGGCATCGATTTACTGAAGAAGATGCGCGAGCGCGGCATCACCACGCCGGCGCTCTTTCTCACCGCGCACGATCTGTTGGACGACAAGGTGGCGGGCTTTGAGGCCGGCGCCGACGATTATCTCGCCAAGCCGTTCAGTCCGCGCGAGCTTGAGTACCGCATCGAAGCGTTGTTGCGCCGCGGACAGCTCGCGCCGGAGACTGCGGGCGACGGCGAGCGTCTCGAGATTGGCGATCTCGTCGTGGACAAAAGACGGCACGAAGTTTCACGCGCCGGCCAGCGTGTCGATCTCACGCCGCTCGAGTTTCAGATTCTCGAGTTGCTCGCGTCTGAGCCCGGCCGCGCGTGGTCACGCAACGATCTCCTCGATCGCGTCTGGAGCACTGAGTACGAAGGGTACCAACGCAACATCGACCCTCACATCAATCGGCTGCGAAAGAAGCTGGAAAACGATCCCAAGAACCCTCATTACGTACTGACAGTTCGCGGCGTGGGCTACAAGTTGAACGAGAATCCCTGAAGGGTGTCAGAATCCCGACGCATCGGGATAGGACCGGATCGAGCTCACTCCTAGTAAAAAGCCGAATCACTTTCCTTCAACGTGCTTGCCTGATCCGGTCGCTACCCCGACGCGTCGGGGTTCTGAGTCGGCCGGGAGGGAACCTACCGCGATTCGTCGTTTACTGATTAATGGTGAAGGTCTGTTCAGTCAAAAGTCGCCTGCTCAGATGGGGTTGCGTGGCCGCGATTTGCGCCGGCCCCGCGTTAACGTGCTTAGCGCCTGCCTGGGCGGTGGTTCAGGATAATCCGCCTCCGACGTTGGTGACGCTTCGTTGGGGTGCTCGCCCGGGTGTGTCCCGGTACCGTCTGCAACTGGCAAATGACGCCACCTTCATCGACATCGTTTTCGACCGAGTAGTCTCAGGCCACGAATACCGCCTGAATGATTTGTTGCCTGGAAGATACTACTGGCGCGTCGCGTCGCTGAACGCGAAACGGGGCGAGTTCTCGTCGGCGGGTGTAATTGAAGTCCGTGCGAACGGCGACACGAAGACGCCGAGCGCAACACCGCCCGCTGTATCAATTAAAGCAACCACCACGGTGACTTCGAGGGGCGGCTGGTACGCGGCGATCGGCGATGTCACCTGTTCTATCGTTGCCCGTCTTAGAGGGCCGAGTAGTTCCGAGATTGTGGCGGTGACGACTGATGGTCGCATTGTCGCGTTGGATGCGACACGCGGTATCGCACTTTGGACGGCCCGTTCAGCGCAGAGACCGCCGTCCGCGCTGAACACGCAGGTGACAGCAATCCGCGCACGCGGCGGTGACAACGTTCTGGTCTTAGCCGGGAAGCTCGCGATATTGATCGACGGCAGAACCGGTCGTGAGCTTTGGCGAACCATGCTGCCGGGAAACGCTGTCGCGGCGATAGCGTCGGGAACGAGTGCGTTTGTCGTCGACAGCTCGCTCCGAAAGTTGTTTGTGATCGACCCCAACCTTGGAAGAGTGATCTCAGAAGCGGCTTTACCGCGCCGTGCGGTGGGGAGCCCCGCGATCATTACTTACCGCGGCGCGCGCGCTGTCGCCGTCGCGCTTGACGATGGTGGCCAGCGCGTCTTTGACGAGTCAGGCAAGTTAATCATCGCCGCGAACGCAGGAAGCCCCGCGACGACCGCGCCCTTGATGGTACGCACAGCACTGGGGGAACTCGTGTTGGTCGGAACGCGAAGTGGACTGACGGCCCTCGCCGCCGAGGACCTACGTCCGCTCGGCCGCGTAACTCTCAAAGACGATACGCCGCGCGGAAGTTTGATCGCGCAGGACCTGGACAGCGATGGACGAACGGAAGTAGTGATGTTTACGGAACGCGGTCGCATTGTCATCGTCAAGTCCGATGAAGGCAGAATCGTTTGGGAAGCTGACGCCGGTCGCGCCGAATCAGCCGCCTTCGCGGACGTTAACGGCGATCGAGTGCTCGACTTGTTACTGGCGGGCAGGGAGGGATTCGCGTTCGCTCTGTCCGGCCGCGATGGCTCCGTGGTTTGGAAAGACGAACGAGTCTCGAGTGTCACCGCGAATCATGCCCCCAGCGCGGCTCCACGCGGGACGCTTGCCGTGCCCTCCGTTTCCGGCGTTTTGATTATCGCCGCCGATCCGAATCGCACAGGCCTGCGCGCGATCGAATTTCCTAAACGCTAGTTCTCCAATTACAATGCGCCTCTTGTTCGGGCCGACGGGTCCCAGGCTCCACATGCTCTATTACATCGGATCATTGTTTCTCATCATCTGGCTTGTCCTGAAGTTCGGGATGCACAAGGGTGGATTCGTCCACACGCTTTTGTTGACCGGTATTGGTTTCATCGCGGCTCAATTCGTGCAGCACCTGCGAACACGGCAGTACGAGCGCGAGCGACGCCGCCTTTAAAACTTCTTTCCCTCTCCCACTGGGGGACGTGAGAGCGGGAAGCTCCTGTCGATGCGGGGCAGTAGCCCGACCGTCAGGGAGGGCTCGTTAAGTTGCATTTGGAGCCCTCACTGACGGTCGGGCTAGTGCCCCGAACCAGCGCCACGCATTACCATCACCACAAACCTTCTTGTCAGTTTCTCACCGTTCGGCAACAATTAAGCTCGGGCCGTGCATCTAGGACGTAGGACAGGAATTAGCCTGTTCTGCTCGACATAAACTGAACAGGCAGGTAGCCTGTTCTTCAATAGAGGGTTTGATGAAAATAGCTCGCCGGTTACTGTCGTTCCTTTCTCTTCCAATAATTGTTGTTGTTCTCTGTGTCGGCACTCTTGCCCAGAGCGACGTGCGGCGAACTACGACCGCGATCACCTATCCATTGGATCAAACGATCGAGGTGCCGTTTCGCGGGACGACGCGTTTGCCGCGCTTAAAAGGCGATGCGAAAGTGCGGCGCCAGGGACGCCGCGGCACCCGCGTCCAGTTAAGCCTCGATCATTTACCGCGCGGATATGAGTTAGGCGGGGCGTACACGACCTTCGTGTTGTGGGCCATCTCACCTGACGGAACGGTCGACAACCTCGGCGAAATAAAGCGCAGCGGCAGCGGCATCATCGATTCGAAGATCGATGTGACAACCCCGCTGCAAACCTTCGCATTGATCGTGACGGCCGAACCGCATTTTCTTGTGCGCGCTCCGAGCCGCATGGTGGTGCTGGAGAACTTGCGCCCGGCAATGCCGCGCGACGCGCAGATTGATACCGTGCCGGTGACCTACATCGGCAACTCCAGCGACTACTTCCGCGACGCCAGCGTTCCCACGATCGCTCAGTCCGATTTCCGAGACATTCCCAACGCTCTACTGGGCGCGCGGCAGGCCCTGAACCTTGCGCGGTACGCTGGCGCGGAACGCGACGCACCGAACGAGTTGCGCGCGGCCGTTGCCGATCTCGAACAGGCTGAAGCCGCGCTGCGCATGCGCCAAGCTGAATCCGAAGTCGATATTCTGGCGCGACAGGCAACCAGTAGCGCAGCAAAAGCGGAAGCGATGGCACTGGCACGGCGCGCAGCTCGAGAGCGCCGGGAAGAGATCGAGCGTCGCGACCAGGCCGTCCGCACTGCTGAAGAAACTGCCGAAACCGCGAATCAGGAAATCACGCGGCTGCAAAAGGACCTTGATAATGAACGACACGCGCGCGAACTCGCTGAGCGCGATTCGCTGAGGTCGCAGGAGCAGCTTCGCGACGCGCGCACCGAGATCGCGCGGCTGCGCGAAGAGATTCAGACCGTCCGGGCTGAAGGGGAAGATGCGAAAGTTAGGTTGGCGCGCATCGAAGGCGAGCGTCAGGCTGAACAGGCGCGGCAAGCCTCTGAAACGCGCGCGGCGCAACAACGCGCCGCCGCAGCAAATTTGAGACAGGGGCTGGCGCGCTTTGGAACTGTGCGCGATTCTGAGCGCGGCATCGTGCTGGTGCTGAACGAGTCATGGTGGGTAAATCCGCGTTCGGAAAACTTAACGGCTGCGGCCGCCGCGCGCCTGGACCAACTCGGCGCGTTGATCGCGAATAACCCGGACTATCAAATTTCAATCGAATCGTACACGGACAATGCAGGTCGTGCTGATGCGCTGCAACAGATGACGGACGACCGCGCGCGTGTTCTTTCCGAGCGTTTGGCCTCAGCTGGCATTGATGTGACGCGCATTCAATCAAGCGGTTTGGGTTCCGCAAATCCCGTTGCGCCGAACACAACCGTCGCGAATCGTGCGAAGAATCGAAGGACGGAGATTACATTGAGTTTGACGGGGCAATGACAGGGCGCGGCCAACGGTGGCGATCCGCAGAAGGATGAATTCGCACGCCCCCGCGTCAACTAAGAGGTTGGGCGCAGCAAAGACTACGCAGTTGCACATGAGTAGTCCTTACGATCAGTACAAAGCGGCGTTGGAAGGTCGACGCGAGGATTCGACACGCTACTGGACGGTCCTCGCTGTCATGAGCGCCGTGAACGGCGCCATGCTCGCGTTCATTAAGTCAGATTCCGAGACACGGATAATTTCGGTCCTGCGAATGTCTGGTTTTGGCGTCCTCCTTTGCCTCGTGTGGCTAAGCCTGCAGCCGAGACTTTCGGCATGGGTCCGATGGTGGGAGCAGAAGTTGGTCGCTCTCGAAGCCAGCGTCCCGGCGAAGGAAAGACTTTTCACGGATCGCTCATTGGGTTCGACGAATCCGTTTCGAGTTGGCTTTTCCACGAGAGTGGGCGGTGTAGGTTTGCCGCTCTTGTTTGTGGTTGCGTGGAGGTCGCGCCACCCCTGGATCGGGTTAGATAAGCTCGTTGACGCGAACATCCACGTGGCCATAATGACCGAGTTCTAAAATTGCCGTGAGACGGCACTTATCCAAGTTAACCCAAGATGAAGATTGTCATAGGAAGTCTAATCGCCCTTGTTTTATTCGCAGGTGCGGCGCCGGCCCAGACAAAATGTCTCCAAACTGCCGGCGAAATTCAGCCAAAACTTTCAGCCGAGCAGCGGCGAGACTTTCAAGCCAGGCTGGTGCAGGCGCGCGCGGATGCCGAGAAGAACCAGAGCGCCGACAGTCTCATTTGGCTTGGCCGGCGAACCGCGTATCTTGGGCGATACAAGGAGGCGATCGCGATCTATACCGATGGCATCTCGAAGTATCCGAAGGATGCTCGGCTTTATCGACACCGCGGCCATCGCTTAATTACGCTTCGCTGTTTCGCTGATGCCATCAAGGATTTCAAGAAAGCCGCCAAGCTCATCAAAGGCAAACCTGACGAAATTGAACCTGATGGCCTGCCGAATGCGCGGAACATTCCCACGAGCACGCTACAATCGAACATCTGGTATCACCTTGGGTTGGCGCATTATCTGAAAGGCGACTTTGGAAGGGCGCGCAAGGCCTATCGCGAAGCGGAAAAGGTTTCAAAGAACCCTGACATGCTGGTCGCGACGACGCATTGGCTCTATATGACCCTGCGGCGTTTAGGCCGTGAGAAAGAAGCCAGCGCAGCGCTCGCGCCGATTACAGACAACCTCGAAGTGATTGAAAATGCGGATTACTACCAGCTAATAAAACTTTATCAAGGCAAGCTAAAGCCTTCAGACCTGCTTACCGACACTAACCAAACGGCAAACTCGCTCAGCAACGCTACCGTGGGCTACGGTGTAGGCAACTGGTTTCTCTACAACGGCCGGCGTACCGAAGCCGAAAACACTTTTCGCCAAATCGTGCTCGGCATCCAGTGGGCCAGCTTCGGCCACATCGCCGCCGAGATGGAATTGACTAGATAGTTCAGAACGCGATAGTGTTTCGCCCCGCGAGTACCGATAGTGGCTTTGCCACCTGATGTGCGGTAAGGCTTTGCCTAAACGGAAAACTTTCTCTCGAATAGAGTCGAGGCTGCGCTTTTGGCAGCGGGGTGGGGCGAAGCCCAAACATTCATTAGCTCAACCCGGAAAGGCATAGCCTTTCCGCACATCAGGCGGCTGCGCCGCTGTATTACGGATCACCATTTCAACATTTCTCAGGAGCATCAATATGAAGTTCTTAGTTAAAGCACTCACCATTGTTTTCTGTTTCGCCATCACCATCGCCGCGCAAAATGCGCCCACCACATGGACGCCTGAGCTTCAGGTCAAGACGCGTGGAGTCGGGGCACCGCGCGTGTCGCCGGATGGCCAGCGAGTCGTTTACACGATCTCTGACGCAGTGATGACAGCAGACAAGAGTGAGTTTGTGACGCAGATTTGGCTGGCGAGCGCGGACGGCAAAGAAAACTTTCAGCTCACTTTTAACGACAAGTCTTCAACGAATCCGAAGTGGTCGCCGGATGGAAACTGGATTGCCTTCACTTCGAACCGCAAGGACAACAAGAACAACCTCTACGTGCTGCCTTTGCGCGGTGGGGAGGCCGAGCAGATCACCGATGTGAAAACCTCGGTGTCGAATTTCGAATGGTCACCGGACGGAAAATGGATTGCTTTCACGATGCCCGACGCGAAAGCCGAAGACGAAGAGAAGAACGACAAAGCGCGCAACGATTTTCGTTGGGTTGATGAGAACCTGAAAATGGCCCGGCTGCACGTTATTCCAGTGCAGAAGGACGCAAACGGCAAACGCGAATCGCGTAAGCTAACGAGCGAGAATTACCACGTCGGCGGATTCGATTGGGCGCCCGACGGAAGTCGAATCGTGTTCAGTCACACCAAGACTCCTGTCGCCAACGATTGGACGACTGGCGACGTTTCGATCGTGGAAGTAGCCAGCGGCAAGACATCCGTCCTCGCCAACACGCCCGCTGCGGAGTCCTCTCCCGCTTATTCACCTGACGGAAAGTGGATTGCCATCAACGTGAGCGACAATCCGCCGCGTTGGGCGCAGAGCGGTCTCATTCAGGTTTATTCAGTTGCCGGAGGGCAGCCGAAAGCGCTCGCGGCGTCCTATGACGGTCAGCCGAACGTCGCCGGCTGGTCGGCCGACGGCAAGCGCATTTACTTCAGCGAAGCGAAGGGCACGGGGACACAGCTCTACGCGATCGACGTCGCCGCGAACAAGATTGAAGAAATCAAAAGCAGCACGGCCGTTTACGGGGGATTCAATTTGAATCACCCGGGAACGATGTTCGCTTTTCTGCGGCAAACCTCCGATACGCCGTCGGAGGTTTTTATCGCGCCGGTGACCACGTTCGCGCCGGTGCAAGTCAGTAAAGCGCATGCAGGTATGAAGCTGCCGGCCGTCGGCAAGACTGAACTGGTCACCTGGAAGTCGACCGATGGTCGCGACATTGAGGGCCTGCTGACCTATCCCGTTGGTTACACGGCCGGTCAGAAAGTTCCCCTCATTCTAAACATTCACGGCGGACCCGCCGGCGTCTTTCAGCAAAGCTTCCTGGGTGGCCGCGGAGTTTATCCCCTCGCAACTTTCTCTGCGAAGGGTTATGCGATTCTGCGACCGAATCCGCGCGGCTCGTCCGGCTACGGAACTGAATTCCGGCGCGCGAACGCGAAGGATTGGGGCGGCGCCGACTATCAGGATCTGATGACCGGGGTCGATAAAGTCATCGCGATGGGCGTCGCCGATCCCGAACGGCTGGGCGTGATGGGCTGGAGCTATGGTGGATTCATGACTTCGTGGATCGTCACGCAGACCAGCCGCTTCAAAGCTGCTTCGGCGGGCGCACCGGTGACGAACTTAATGAGCTTCAACGGCACGGCTGACATCCCGGCTTTCGTGCCGGACTATTTCGGCGGCCAATTCTGGGACATTATGGAGACGTATCAGAAGCACTCGGCGATGTTCAACGTGAAAGGCGTCAAGACGCCGACGATGATTCAACACGGCGAGGCAGATGTCCGCGTTCCGATCTCACAAGGCTACGAGTTCTACAATGCCCTGAAGGTGCAGGGAGTGCCGACGCGCATGTTGGTTTTGCCGCGTCAGCCGCACGGACCGAACGAGCCGAAGATGCAGTTGGCGGCGATGCAGGCGAATCTTGAGTGGTTCGACAAATACATCGGGAAAAAGTAGGTCGAGCAAAGGGAAGGACAGATTCTGATGCAGAAAAGAACAGCTCTCAGAGTAATTGCGCTGTCAATGATTCTGATCGTCGCTAGCACGGATGTGCTTGCTCAAAAGCGCATCCGTTTTCAACGTGGCAGGAGTTCGGCCACGGTGCGTGGACCAATCGGCGGCGGCGGCTACACGGAATACGTCGTCAACGGTCGCGCCGGGCAAGTGATGACGATAGAAATCACTTCGGGTAACGGCGCCGTCATCGTCAATGCCGGTTCGGCGAGCGGTAAAAGTTTCAGCATCGACATGTCTGGAGGCGACCATTTACTGTCGGTCGTCAACACGGGACGCCGCGGGACGAACTACGCGCTTACGGTTTCAATCCGGTAAGAGAATTACAGAACCGCGAGCGGTAGCGAGCGGGACAAGAACTCAACTACGGGGTCAGCCATGACACGTCCTGGAGAGTTGATCTCTTAACCCGCTCGCTACCGCTCGCGGTTCTGTAAGCCGCCGTTCAAGTAGTATCCTCACACCGCCATGTCCCTGCTCGAAGCCCTCCAGCTAATCGGTTACAGCCTGGGCGCCGTGCTGCCGCTGTGGCTCGGATACGTGCTGCTGCGCCAGCGCGTAGGCTTGGTTACAGTCGAGCGGCTGTTGCTGGTGCTGGCGGCATGCATGATTGGCTGGCACGGCGGAAACCTGATCGTGACGCTGCGAAGTCTGCTCGGACTGCCACATGCCGAGTGGATCATCCCCCTGCGCGTAGCTAACACGATCGCGCTTATCAGTATCACGCTGTGTTACTCAGTCCTGCTTCACGTTCATCTGCATCTGTGGGCCGGCGCGCATAGCAGACCGCTCAATCGCACCGAACGCATTCGCGCGGTCTTGTCTTATCTTCCGTGTGTCTTTCTCGTTCTCGCAATTCCGCGTATCTGGTCGGGCGACTATCAGCCGATGATCGCGAAAACGTCTTCGTTCGTCCTGCCGTTCTCGCTTTGGGTCGTCTATTCGTTAGGCGTCTGCGCGATTACTGAGCTACTGGTGGCGCGCCGTGCGGGTTCGGCGAGCGAGCGCCGCATCCTGCGAACACTCGCGTTTTCATTCTTCACCATTGCGGTGCTGATTCTGTCGGCGCTTGGACTCGGGATGGGACGAGGAACGACCGCCGGTTTGTATCTCCAGACGTTTGCGAATCTCGGCTCGCTTCTGCCATCGGCGCTGCTCGCTTACTACATCTATCGCTATCGATATCTCGAATTGATCATCAAGGAGAGCCTCGTGGTCGCGAGCTTCGCGGCCGTAGTCCTCGCCGTTTACGTTTACGGAATTCGTCGAATTGGCGAGTGGACCAACGAGCGTTACGGTGTGCGCGCCGGTGTTATCGAAGCAATCCTGATCCTGGGGCTGACCTTTTTGGCGGCGCCGATGCGTGGCGTTCTGGAGAGATGGTTTCGATCGCTGTTTGAGCGCGAGACGGCGCTGTACCGTGATGTCATGGCAGGCGTAGGCGCGCAAGTCGGACAGTTTCGAGAGTTGTCGGAACTGATCACTTTTATTGAGACACAGATCGCGAGCGCGCTGCCGTTGCGGAAAGTGAAGATTGCCCTGGCCGGCCCTGCGGCTGCTTCCGACGGAAATAGTTACGACGTTTCCTATCCGTTAATGCGCGAGGATCAAAGCATCGGCGAGTTGCGAGTTGAAGCATCACCCGGCGCCCTAACTTCCGACGTGCGCGCTGTGCTTGAAGTTCTCGCCGGCCAAATCGCGGTCGCCCTGGACGATTGGCGACTGGTGGAAGAGAACGTGCGGCTCGAACGTAAGCTGGCTGAGGGCGAACGTCTCGCGGCGCTCGGCCAGATGGCCGCGACTGTTGCGCATGAGGTGAAGAATCCGCTGTCGGCGATCAAGTCAATCGCGCAGGTCATGAGCGAAGACGAAACGCTCAAGACGCAACACGCGCGCGACCTGAGTCTAATCGTCGGCGAAACCGATCGCCTGAACAACACGGTCACGCAACTCCTCAGCTTTGCGCGCACCCAGACGCCGGCCTCTACGCCGAGCACCGCTGCGGAAATCGCCGGCACCGTCGTCAGCCTGTTTCGCGCTGAGGCCGAGGAAAAGGGCGTTACACTTAGATCCGCTGCGCGTTGTGACGCGAAGCTTGACGGTGTGCAAACCTCGGCCGTGCGTGACGCGCTCTCCAATCTGCTTCTCAATGGTTTGCAGGCCACGCCGCGCGGAGGCCTGGTGAAGATCGAGTGCGCCATCGAGGCTCAATCGCTCGTGTTTACTGTGAGCGACAGTGGTCCCGGCATTCCGGAAGCGATGCGCGAAAAGGTCTGGCAACCGTTTTTCACGACGCGGCAGAGAGGTACCGGGCTCGGCCTGTCCATCGTTCGCAAGCGTATGCAGGAGGCGGGCGGCTCGGCCGTGCTTGCTCCATCGACCAACGGCGAAGGCGCGTGTTTTGAGCTGCGAGTCTCGCTACAGAATCGCACAGCGTAGGCCGTGGGATCTTCTTTGCGATGCTTTGCGTCTTTGCGACTTTGCGTGAAATCGCTTGCCGCGTGAGGTAATCTCACGCCAAATCGCTAAGTCCGCAAAGAAAACCGCAAAGCAAGACTGACTGTGGCACAGCGCGCGCAAGCGAACTTCTCGGAAAATCCTGGGAAGCGGGCTTAGTTGCAGCATCTGTATTAAACTGCCGAGTTTGAATGAGTACTAATAATTTGCGTTTGTTGATTGTTGACGACGAAGAGGCCGCGCGCTACGGCATGCGCCGCGCGCTGCAGACATTTGGCTGCGACATGGCCGAAGCCGAGAGTGCGGAGTCGGCGCACGCATTGATGCGGACGTCGAAATTCGATTTGCTGCTACTGGATGTGAATCTGCCGGGATTGAGCGGCCTCGATTTCTTAAAGCAAATTAACAGCGAGGCAGAAGCTTCGAAAGCTGACGCGCCGCACGTCATCATCATCACGGCCCACGGGTCCGAACGGCTGGCGGTTGAAGCTGTGAAGAGCGGCGCGTACGACTATCTCTCAAAGCCTTTTGAGGTGGACGATCTGCGCCTCGTCGTCAAGAACGCTTTCGAGAATATTCAGCTTCGTCGCGAGAACCAGTCGCTGCGACGGCGAATTGAGATCGAGAGTACGCAACGGGGTGCTTTGCTTGGCAACTCGGAAGCGATGCAGCGCGTGCGTGGCATGATCGAAAAGGTCGCCGACACCGACGCGACGGTGCTGGTGCGTGGCGAATCGGGCACGGGCAAGGAACTGGTTGCGCGCGAGTTACACGACCGCAGCAGCACGCGCAGCGGCGGTGCGTTCGTCGCTGTGAACTGCGCGGCCCTGCCGTCGGAACTGATTGAATCTGAGCTTTTTGGTCATGAAAAGGGCGCTTTTACGGGCGCCGCAACGCGTCGCAAGGGTAAATTCGAGCAGGCCAACGGTGGCACTTTGTTCCTGGACGAAATCGGCGACATGAGCGCCAACGTGCAGGCGAAGCTGCTGCGCGCTCTGGAAGAGAGACGTATTGAGCGGCTGGGCGGCGACGAATCCATTCCTGTCGATGTGCGGATCGTTAGTGCGACCCATCGCGCGTTGGAAGAGGAGATCGAAAAGGGAAACTTCCGCGCCGATCTTTTCTATCGGTTGCGCGTGGTGACGATCGACATCGCTCCGTTGCGCGAGCGACGTGAAGATATTGCCCTGCTGGCGGCGGCTTTCGCCCGCGACGCAGCCGAACGTCACGGTTTGCCGGAGCGACCAATCGCGCGCGGCGCTTTGAAGAGATTGATGGAATACGATTGGCCCGGCAATGTCCGCGAGTTGCGCAACGCCATCGAGCGCGCCGCGATCATGTCCGAGGGTGAGGAAGTTAACGAGATCGAAACGGCCATCCAACCAGCGAAAACATTGCAGCCAAATGAGGCATCTCTGAACGGCGGTCTTGTGGTTCCTTACACATCAGATTTTCGCGACGATCGGCGCGAGTTCGAGCGTCGTTACATTGCCAGGTGTTTGGAAGAGTCAGGCGGCAACGTCACCCGCGCAGCATCCGTGCTCGGCATGCATCGACAGTCTTTGCAGCACAAGTTGAGAGAGTTGGGACTGGGGCGGCGGTACGTCGCAGTGGGCGATGGCCCGCAGGAAAAGCCGGACAATTGAAAGCTAAACTCGACGCCATTCTTCATCGCGAGCAGGCGGAATATCTCGACGGCCTGTTGCCGCCGAGCGACGATCTGCTCGCCGAGATGGAACGGTACGCGGCGGGGCATCGGGTGCCGATTGCCGACCGCGAAGTGGCGCTGTTTCTCGAAATCACCGCGCGCGCGATCAATGCCAAGCGAGCGCTCGAATGCGGGATGGCGATTGGCTATTCCGTGATTCACCTTTTGCGCGGCATGCCTGCCGACGGACGCGTGGTCACAATCGATCCGAGCGATGAAATGATCGCGGCTGCAAAAGGCTATTTCACGCGCGCTGGCATCGGCGAGCGCGTGCAAATCGAAAAGGGCTATGCACTCGAAGTGATCCCCCAACTTAGCGAGACATTCGATCTGGTCTTCATCGACGCAGTGAAAGAAGAGTATCAAGGTTATCTCGATCTTAGCCTGCCAAAGCTACGCACCGGCGGTGTTGTGATCTGCGACAACCTGCTTTGGGGTGGCAGGGTCGCCGGCCAGAACGAACTAAACGATTATAAAACTTCAACCGAGGCGCTGCGCGAATTCAATCCGCACTTCGTCAATCATCCGCAGTTGCGAGCAGTGGTCTTGCCGGTTGGAGACGGGCTGGGCTACGGCGTGAAAATTGACACTCTATGATCATTTCGCAGAGTCATGAAAACCTTACGCGCGTCGCGGACGTTGTCGCGCGCGGCGGTGTCATCGCCTTTCGCACTGACACTTTCTATGGCCTCGGCGGCGATCCGTTCAACGCTGGTGCAGTTCAGAAAGTTAAAGACTTAAAAGGCAGGGAAGAGAACAAACCCATTCTCGTTCTCATTAGCGATGTGGAGCAACTTGGTCGGCTAATTCAGAGGCGTTCGCCAGCATTCGCCGAACTTGCAAAACAATTCTGGCCCGGCGCCCTGACAATCATCGGCCGAGGAACAGGTCAGTTGCCGGGCGAACTGACGGCGGGCACAAAAACTGTTGGCGTGCGCTTGCCGGATGATGATAGAGTTCGCCCGCTGGTGCGGGCCTGCAGCGGCGCGTTGACGGCGACGAGCGCGAATCCTTCGGGCGAGCCACCGGCGCGTACTGCCGAGGATGTTGAAAATTATTTCGGCGCACAACTGGATTTAGTCATCGATGACGGCCCAGTGAAAACAGACCAGCCATCGACGGTCGTAGATGCTACGACTAACCACGTCAGCCTGTTGCGCGAAGGCGTGATTCCGTGGGCAAACATTCAGGCAGTTTTGGGTGGGCATAGCGAATGAGTTTCACCGAAAAACGGCGACATCCGCGCGTTAATGTAAATTTCCTTGCTGACTGGGGCTGGGGTCCTGAGTGCGAGTATTATGACAGAGTGACCAGCCTCAGCCCGATGGGGTGTTTTCTCGCGACGAAGCGTGACTTGAGTCGCGGTGATGAAATCCATCTGAGGCTGCGCGAAGAGACGAACGGAATGATTAACGTGAAAGGCGCCGTGCGATATCAACTGAGAACGATGGAGGGGAACCCGCGCAGAGGAGCAGGCGTGGAATTCATGGGTTTAACAGACGATGCTCAAACGAAATTGCAGATAGTGATGAACTCGTACCTGCAACTCTAACGCTGCACGGTCAGATCCTTTACGAATCCCCAGTCCCCGCTGGCGTTGACGTTAATGTTGGCGACGTTCTTTTTCGTGATAACCATGTTCGCCTGATACCAAAGCGGAAGTATGGGCACGTCGCGGCTCACAATCTCCTGCGCGCGCGCGTAGAGCGGCTTTGCCTTGTCGTGGTCGTAGGTGTTCGCGGCTTCCGTCAGAATCTGATCGAGTTCCGAATTGCTGTAGCGGCTGCGATTACGAGAGGCCCGCGCTTCAGTGGGAATCTCTGACGTCGCGAACAGATCGCGATAGAAGATCGGATCCTGATTGCCGCCAACCCACTGGCCATAGGTCATCTGAAACTGGCCCCGCCGAACAAAGTCAAGCATGACATTGAATTCTGTTGCTTCAATCGAAACCGGCAACCCGACATCCTTTAGATAATTCTGAATGACCCCGGCGTATTGCCTGGCCGGTGCGCTGCTGCCGGAAATCCGAAAGAGCATTGGTTTGCTGATGCGCATCTGCGGGCCGTCGCCATCCGGATCGCGCAGGCCCGCTTCGTCGAGAAGACGCTTCGCCATCGCCGGATCGAAATTGTAAGTCTGACCGGGCGTGTAAGCCCATGACGATTCCGGCAGAATGGAATGGGCGATTTTGCCCTGACCCAGGAGCAAGTCGCGAATCAGGCCTTCACGATCGACTGCATGAGCAATCGCCTGGCGCACCTTAACGTTATCAAGTGGCGCTTCGCGCGTGTTGAAGGTGAGCAGGTTGACGTTCGAGCCGGTGAACTGATGCACCGCCAGATTCGGATTCGAGCCGAGCGCTTTAATCGCGTCCGGCGAAAGACTTGTCGGCAGCGGCGCAATATCGACACGCCCGCTTTGCAGCTCGGCCTGCATCGCGTTTGAGTCGCTGATGACGCGCGCTCGCAGGGTCGCCATCTGCGGTGGGCCGTCCCAATAACTCGCATTCGCTTCGAGATCGACCACCTGCTGGGATTGATCGTAACTCTTAAATTTGAATGGACCTGTACCGAGAGGATGGGTCTTCTGTGATTCGTAGCTGTCCTTTGGAATGATGGAAATCGGAACCAAATTTGGCAGCAGACCGGTCCACTGTTTGGTCAGCGTGATTACCAGCGTTCGCGCATCTGGTGCTTCAACGCTCTTAATGTAGTTCGTACGATTCGCGCCCGCGCCCTCGAAGAAACTCGCTGACTTCGCGAACGGGTTGGCTAAAACCGTATCGAGCGTGTACTTCGCATCAGCCGAAGTGAACTGCCGGCCGTCATGGAAGGTCACACCGTCGCGCAGCGTAAAGGTAAACGTCAGGCCGTCGTCGGAGCGTTGAATGTTCGACGCCAGCTCGGGAACGTAGTCGAACTGATCATTTTTCTTAACGAGTGAGTTGAACATCAGCACCCGCACGCGCTCGCTGGCCGCATCGACTGTGGGCGAGCCAATCGGATCGATTGTCTTGATGTTGTCGGACAGGGCGATTACGAAGCTGTCGCTACGGCGCCGGCATGTAGTTGAAGTCAACAACGTCGCCGTCAGACAAAATGTCAGCGCGAACACTGTGCGTTGCGTTATGTGCGTTCTACGTGACATTAGATTCTCCTGGATAGCGGTACTCGAGCGTCACATTGAGTTCCCGGATCTCGTCTGACAGATGATTGTACTTGTCCATGTCGAGGGGCGTGGGTGGCTGGGCCAGGGCTTTGGTCGCCGAAATACGTCTCAAGGATGCCTGAATGCGCTTTCTGCTGATTTCGCCGTCCCGCGCGGCTTTGAGCAATGCGTGATAACCGCGCCGAATTGTTTCGGGCGTCGCGCAGATCAACAACATATCCTCTCCCGCGGTGAATGCCTTGACCGAGGCATCCTCAATTTCAAATTGCTTCGCAATCGCGCCCATTTCCAGATCGTCCGTGACGACCAGGTGTCTGTATCCCAATTCCTGACGGAGCAGCTTCGTCACAATGTTGGAATTGATCGAAGCCGGAGCTACGAGGCCGTGAGTCGTCCCTTTCTTGATGTCGATGTTCGGAAAGCCTCCGTGGCTGACCATCACCACGCGCACACGATCGTCGGCCCGCTGGAAGAGCTCGATGTACGGCGCGAGATCCTGAGACATCAAATCGTCTCGGGTAAGCGGCACCAGCGGCATCTCGATGTGCGAATCGATTTCGCCGGCGCCGATTCCCGGGAAGTGCTTCAAACAACCGAGTAAGCCCGTACCTTGCAACCCGCGCATATAAACAGTTGTGTAGCCGAGAACTTCCCCGGGTGACCGACCGAATGAACGCGAATAAAGACCGTTCGTAAGCTTGCTGCGCGCCTCAGTGATGATCGACATGACCGGCGCGAAGTTAAGATCGAAGCCGAGCATGCGCAGCAACTCGCCCGACACGCGGCCGAGTTTACGTGCGCCGGCGAGATCGCCGTGTTGGCGAATCGCGCGCGCGGAAGGCATCGGCGGAAAGATCCCACGCAGCCGATCGACCAGGCCGCCTTCCTGATCGATGGCGCACAGCGGGGCTGTGGGAATAAGGCTTCGGCCGTCATCAAGCAGCTTGCGCACTTGCTCGGGCGATTCGACGTTACGGCCGAAGATGATAAGGCCACCCGGCTTAATCTCTTCGATTAGTTTGCGAGTTTCCTCATCGATTTCCGTACCCGGCAAACCGATGAAAAAGAACTGTCCAATTTGTTCTTCAAACGGAAGCGACGCGAGATGATTGTTCGGCATGGATGCAAGCGGTGACTGAAATTAACGCTCGCGTACTTTACGATACGAAACAGAATGATTCAACCAGATTTAGAGTGCGGCGACTTGTCGCCGCTTTTTCGGAACAGCACCGTTGAAAGCGCCGTCAAGCCGGCGCACTCCAAAGTGTTAGAATGCTGACCCATGAAAGCGATGATCCTGGCGGCCGGTTACGGCGAGCGGCTGTGGCCGCTGACGGCAGATCGCGGCAAGCCGGCGCTGCCCGTCCTGGGTAAACCGCTGGTCGGCTATGTGGCTGAATACCTCGCGCAGAACGGCGTCACTGAGGCCGTGGTTAACCTGCACCACCAGCCTGAGTCGGTGCGCGCGTCGCTGGGTGACGGCAGCAAGTTTGGCTTGCACCTTGAGTATGTCTACGAGCCGGTGATCCTCGGGACGAGTGGGGGACTAGATAACGCGCGAGAGTTCTTTCGAGAGGGGACTTTCATCTGCGTCAATGGAAAAATCATTACTGATATTGATTTGCATGCTGCGATCGAAACTCATCGAAAGCAAAAGGCGTTGGCGACGTTAGTGCTGAAGCGAAATGAAGGTCGGGAGCGGTTCAGTATGATTGAGACCGCCGATGGGCTGGTGACGCGCTTTGCCGGCATGCCCCCGCCGGCTAAAAGCGAAAGCGACGTTAACGCGCCGCTGATGTTCACGGGCATTCACATTCTCGAGCCGCGCATCTTCGATTACATTCCGCGTGGCGTCTTCTCAGACTCGGTCGTGCAGGTGTACCCGCAAGCAATGGCCAAAGGGGAAAGAATCGCGGCGCATGTCGGCGATGGAATGTGGCAGGAACTTTCGACTTTGCAGCGTTATCTCAATATCAGTTTGGATTTACTCGCTGCTCAGAACCGGGACGTTTTTGCTGGAGACAGGACTTCAGTACCATCGAAAGCGAAAATCCGTGACGCTATTCTTTGGAACGACGTCGTCGTCGAAAACGATGCAAGCGTCACGCGCTCGGTCGTCGGAGATGGCGTTCGCGTGCGCGCGCAAGAGGCGTTTGCAGATTCAGTCGTCGTCCGCGCTGAACTGGTCGCCGGCCGGACTCCGCCGGCGAAAGCCTTGAAAGGCCGTTTTCAGGACGACAAGTTTGTAGTGCTTTTATCGCAGTGATAAGATTTCGTTAAGCTAACCGCCTGCGACATAGCGTGTGATCCTGGGATGACCTTCCGTGACCAATTAACCGCCCGCTATCCCGAGGCGTCGGGATTCTGACATCTGCAATGAGTTCAGCAACAAAAGCGGCCGGAACTTTCTCTGAGACGCCGCAAGCGCGTCTGGAGATGTATCTGGAACGACAGCCGGCGAAGGGCGGAGTCAGGCCCCTCACGCCGGACGCTTCGACGCGCGTATATTTTCGCGTTCCGTGGAGGCGCGGGACGGCAGTCGCGGCGGTTTATCCTGATGCATTCGACGAGACGGTCCAGCCGTACCTCGACGTGACGCGACTGTTCCTGGAATGCAACCTGCCGGTGCCGGAGATCTTCGACGTGGACGGCAGTGCTGGAATTATTATTCAAGAAGATTTGGGCGACCATCAGTTGTGCAAAGTCTTTGAGACCGCCTCTGAAGACGAGCGCGAAGCTCTGTTGGAACAAGCGATCGATATTATTGCGCGAATTCAAGCGGCTACGACAAGAGCGTTCGAACGCGATTCCATTTGTAGCCGACTCGCTTTTGACGAAGCGAAACTGGCATGGGAACTAAACTTCTTTTTCGAACATTATTTTGGCAGTTATCGCCGCGAGAACCTCGCGCACGGCCAAGCCGCTGAGCTCAAGGTAGAACTGAACGACATCGCCGCCGAGTTGGCTGCACGTCCGCGCGTACTGTGTCACCGCGACTTTCACTCATTCAATCTGATGATGGATCCGATCCGTCGCTTACGAATCATCGACCATCAGGATGCGCGCATGGGTCCAGCGACTTACGATCTTGT
Organism: Acidobacteriota bacterium; assembly: GCA_052389795.1. GTDB lineage: Bacteria > Acidobacteriota > Blastocatellia > Pyrinomonadales > Pyrinomonadaceae > UBA11740. The sequence goes on from JBQTHO010000003.1 coordinate 91,665, forward strand.
TTCGTTGCTGCTCGATCGCGTCACGTGCTCGCCTTCGCTGGCCGAGATTCGCGAACATCGGCTGTTCCTCCTCAATGCTCGGGAACGGTTAGATCTCGCTGCGTATGATCCGGACGACTTTTCAATGGAATTCAGATTAATGACGGTCCAACGGTGCCTAAAGGCGTGCGGCACTTTTTCATACCAGACTGGAGTTCGCGGGCGAATTGATCCGTACAAGCAGTTCATTGATCCAATGCTGGTGATTACCCTGCAAGCAGCTGAATGGCTCGACCGGTTCCCGGTATTGCAGCGGATGATTAAAGAGAGAATTAGGCAGTAGCCCGACCGTAAGGGAGGGCGTATCAAGCAAAGGCTACGCCCTCCCTTACGGTCGGGCTACTGCCCTGAATCGATGTGATTGAATCCATGACTGAAGCGATCAAAACTCAAACTGTTGGCCTGGCGGAACGGCCGCAGACCCACATAAACGAACTTTCGAAGCACGTCGGCGAGGAAGTCACGCTGAAGGGCTGGCTCTACAACATGCGTTCGAGCGGCAAGTTGATGTTCCCGCAACTGCGTGACGGAACCGGCGTCGTGCAGTGCGTCGTCGTCAAGAACTCAATCGTGCCGGAGGTGTGGGACGCGTTAAAGCCGCTGGGGCAGGAATCGTCTTTGGTAGTGCAGGGTCGCGTCCGCGAAGACGCGCGGGCACCGGGCGGCTTTGAAATCGACGTCATCAACGCCGAAGTAGTTCAGGCCGCGCACGATTTTCCGATTACCCCAAAAGAACACGGCCCGGAGTTTCTGCTGGATCACCGGCACCTTTGGCTCCGTTCACGGAAGCAGCACGCTATTCTTAAGGTGCGCGCAACCGTCATCCGCGCGGTGCAGGACTACCTCGACGATCACGGATTTACGCGGTGCGATACGCCGATCTTCACGCCGGCAGCCTGCGAAGGGACCAGCACTCTCTTTGAAGTCGACTACTTCGGCGACGAGAAGGCGTACCTGACGCAGTCCGGCCAGCTGTACAACGAAGCGACGGCCGCGGCCTTTGGAAAAGTTTACTGCTTCGGCCCGACGTTCCGCGCTGAGAAGTCGAAGACGCGCCGCCACCTGACAGAGTTCTGGATGCTCGAGCCGGAAATGGCTTACGCGACGCTCGATGACGTGATGGAGTTGTCTGAACAGATCCTGTCATACATCGCTGCGCGCGTGATGGAAGATCGAAAAGAGGAACTCAAAACCCTCGAACGCGACACTTCCAAACTGGAAGCCATCGTGCCGCCGTTTCCGCGCCTGCACTATGACGATGCGGTGAAGATCCTGCATGAAGGGTTCGCGCAAGGCGCACTCGAAAACAAATTCGAGTGGGGTGGCGACTTGGGCGCGCCCGATGAGACTTACATCTCGAGCAAGTTTGATAAACCGGTGATGGTGCATCACTACCCGGCCGCAGTGAAAGCTTTTTACATGAAGCGCGATCCAGCGCGTGACGAAATTGCGCTCGGCGTCGATGTGTTGGCGCCTGAAGGCTACGGCGAAGTGATCGGCGGTGGCGAACGCGCGACATCGATTGAGTTTCTCGAGAAGCAAATCGCCGATCACGGCCTGCCGAAAGAGGCCTTCGAGTGGTACCTCGATCTTCGTCGCTACGGCAGCGTTCCGCACGGCGGTTTCGGCATGGGTGTTGAACGCGTGACTTCCTGGATGTGCGGTAATGAGCACGTTCGCGAAGCGATTCCGTTTCCGCGGATGCTTTATCGGTTAAGACCGTAGTCCTCGGTGTGTTTTGAAGCGAGCTACGGCCCGCGTCGGTCGGGCAAGCCCGACTCTAACCAAAGGTTACATGGACGAACAACTTCGCACTGAGTTCAACGAGTGGGCGCGCGCCGGTAAAGGTGAAAGTATGGAGCGCGGGCATCGGCCGGTGGGCGAGCAGGCGCTGGGGCTCATGAACGTGCCGTCGGATGCGCGTGTTCTGGATGTGGGATGCGGATCAGGTTGGGCCACGCGTCTTTTAGCCGATTACGCCGGCAGTGGCCGGGTGACCGGCATCGATATTTCCGACGAGATGGTCCGCCTCGCGAGCGGGTCTTCCCAGTCGTACGCAAATATCGATTTTCAAACGGCCAGTGCAGCGCAATTACCGTTCGCTGATAACGAATTCACACACGCCTTCTCGATGGAGTCGTTGTATTACTACGCGGATATCGCGAAAGCCCTGAAAGAAATTCAGCGCGTGCTCAAACCCGGCGGTCTGTTTGTGGCCATCGTTGACATGTATTGGGAAAGCGAAGCGACGCATCAATGGATCGAGACGTTGAATGTCCCTGTTCAACTGCTCAGCATCCAGGACTATCGTTCGCTATTCGAGGGTGCTGGCTTCGACAACGTGCGCGACGAACGCATTCTGGATCCGCGACCGGTTCCGGATGATTACACGAGCGGCTCGTTTAAAAGCCGAGACGATTACGTGAAGTATCGGGACACAGGGTCGTTGATGGTCAGCGGAAAGGCCGCGAAATGAACGTTGGTTCGGAAAGAATCGTTACCATTTTCGGCGGCTCGAAGTGCGGCGAAGATTCTCCGGAATACGCTGAAGCACATCGCGCGGGCGAATTGCTCGCCGCGGCGGGCTTCACCATCTGCACCGGCGGTTATGCGGGCGTGATGGAAGCCGCCAGCCGCGGCGCGCACGAGCGGGGCGGCCGCGTCATCGGCGTGACGATGAATCAGTTCAAGTCGCAACCGAACCGTTACTTGACCGAGAAGATTCCATCAGAACATTTCTACGAGCGGCTTCAGCGATTAATCACGCAATCGGTCGGCTACATCGCCTTGCGGGGCGGGATGGGCACGGTGACGGAAATTTCACTGGTCTGGAACAAGATGCAAACGCGGGTACTCGAGCCGAGGCCTTTGGTTCTGCTCGGTGATTGCTGGTCGCCGATCATCAAAGCATGGCAGCAACATCTGGCTGTTACGGACGATGACGTGAAGCTCTTGAAGTTCGCGCTGAGGCCGGAAGAAGCAGTGGCGCTAATTCAGCGAGAGGCTGCGGCCGCAGCCAGAGCATAGTCCGCAGAGTTACAGAACCGCGAGCGGTAGCGAGCGGGTCAAGGCGACAAGGTTTACATTACGGAATATGACGGATTATCAAAGTGGCGTCTTTACCCCGCTCGCTACCGCTCGCGGTTCTGTAACTTTCTCTGAAATCTGCGGACACTTCTTATGAAGCGTTGCCCGAAATGTCATAGAGCCTACGAAGACGATACCCTGCGTTTCTGTCTCGAAGACGGAAGTCCGCTGTTTGATGCGCGCGATTCGGATGCGCCGGCGACTGAGATTCTTCCGGCGCGCGGCGCACCGACATTGAAATCGACGGGTCCGACGGTACCGTCATATCAAGCCGTCAGCGGACCTTCGCCGGAAATACGCGAGCCGCGCAGCTCCAATCCAATCTTGACCGTGGGCGTAGTTGCGATCGTCCTATTGCTGCTCGCGCTCGTCGCGATTGCCGGCGTTTTTGTTTTTCGACAAACTCGGGAAAGGGAACCGGAAGTTGCGCGCACGGCCACACCGTCAACGTCGCCAACCGCAGTGACTCGGACAGGAGCCGGTGACGCGAACGCAACGGTTACTTCATCGCCGGTCAATGGCGCGCCACTGAAAATTACCGCCTCGGCGTCATCAATTCGGCTCGCGGTGCAAGCGAATACTTACTACGCTTCTAATGCAATCGACGGAAAGCGCGCGACGGCGTGGATTGAAGGCGCGGACGGCCCGGGTATCGGCGAGTGGATTCGCTTTGACTTTGATCGGGAAATCACCCTCCGCCGGATTCTTTGGCAGCCTGGCTACTTCAAGAGCCCCGCAATTTGGAATCAGAATAATCGCCTCGCGACCGTCAGTGCTGAGTTCTCCGACGGCACCTGGCGCGAGCTGAAATTCGCGGATCGGATGGACAGTCAGAAGATGGATGTTGGCGCTGTTCGCACGCGATGGGTGAAATTCGTCATCACGGCAGTTCACTACGGAAGCGATCCGGATACGGCGGTTTCCGAAGTCGCCTTCGAATGGGAGCCATAACCAAACACTGAGGCATAACCCAATGGCAGATGGTTTGATCAAAACGGGTATCAATCACGAAGCGTTGCCTGGGGCGGGCAAGACAGTCGGCATTCTCGGGGTGCCCCTGGCTTTCGGTCAGAGCATGCTAGGCGTGGAGCTTGGTCCGGCGGCCACACGAGTCGCTGGCTTGGCTTCCGGCATCGGCAAACTCGGATATGAAGTAAATGACCGCGGCGACCTTCGGGTAGAGCGACCGCGCACATACCCGCGTAACGGTGAGCCGCTCAAGTATCTGAACGAGGTCTTCACCACTTGCACGGCCCTGGCATCCGAAACTGAAAACATTGTCGAAGCCGGCGAGCTTCCGATTACGATTGGCGGTGACCATTCGATTGCGATCGGTTCTTTGTCTGGAGTTGTGAAAGCGTTTCGCAAACGCGGGCAAAAACTTGGATTAATCTATCTCGACGCGCACGCAGACATGAATACTCCTGAGACAACGCCCTCGGGCAACATTCATGGAATGCCTTTGGCGGTGTTGCTCGGGTACGGCGCGCCTGAGCTCCTCAGCATTGGCGGCCATGGCGCAAAGTTCGAGGTAGAGACTTGTGTACACGTGGGGGCGCGCGACCTCGATTTGGGCGAGCGCGAACTGATCAAGCAGCTTGGCATACGCTTCTACACCATGCGCGAAATTGATGAGCGTCGCCTAAGCGTCTGCATGGACGAAGCGATTGCAATTGCCTCGAAGGGCACGGACGGATTTGCGGTAACGTTCGACGTGGACGTGCTCGACCCCGGTGACGCGCCCGGGTCAGGCACACTCGTGCGTGGTGGGTTCACCTATCGCGAAGCGCACCTCGCAATGGAGAAAATTGCCGACAGCGGCGGGATGCGATCGCTTGAGGTCGTGGAAATCAACACGGCGCTCGATATCAATAACCGCACGGCCGAGTTGGGAGTTGAATTGATCCTATCGGCGTTGGGCAAGACGATCTTGTAGCGCAAGTTGTTAACTTGCGCGCAAATAACATTTTGCGCTACCTATGCCTAAGAAGCTTCGCATTGGGGTAATCTTCGGAGGTCGTTCCGGCGAGCATGAAGTATCGCTACGTTCCGCTCGATCGGTAATCGAAGCCATCGACAAGTCAAAGTACGAGGTCGTGCCGATTGCCATCACGAAGGAAGGGAATTGGCTGGGGCCGGCTGCCGCGGCGAAGATTTTACCGGCTGACACGCAGCGTCTCGTGCCCACGAACACACACGTGAATTCCAACCGGGACGTCGCGATCCTTGGCGATCCTTCGCGGGCCGGTCTGGTAAAACTCGATGCAGACGACCAATCGCGTGAACAAATTGACGTTGTTTTTCCGGTCCTGCACGGCACTTACGGCGAAGATGGGACGATTCAGGGATTGCTGGAAATGGCCGCGCTGCCATTCGTCGGGTGCGGCACGCTCGCGGCCGCGTGCGGCATGGACAAGGTGACGATGAAAGCTTTGTTCAAGGAAGCGGGTTTGCCGATTTGTGAATACACATGGTTCCTGCGTTCGGAATGGGAGAACGATCCGGGCAAGGTAACCAAGCGCGTCAGTCGTGAAATCGGATTTCCTTGTTTCGTGAAGCCCGCGAATCTCGGCTCGTCAGTCGGAATCTCCAAAGTGACTGACAAGACGTCGTTTGCAAAGGCTGTCGAACTTGCGGCGCGGTACGACCGAAAGATTATGGTTGAGGAGCTGGTTGACGCGCGCGAGATTGAGTGCGCGGTGATGGGCAACGACCAGCCTGAGGCCAGTTTGCCGGGTGAGTACGTAATTCACGAACAGTCGGCGCGCTTTCTCGACTACACCGAAAAATATTCGAGCACAGGAAATGTAGAGTTCGTTGTTCCCGCACGCATTTCAAAAGCAGCGACCAGGAAGATTCAGTCTATGGCTGTGAAGGCCTACAAAGCTATCGACGCCTCAGGCCTTTCACGCGTGGATTTTTTTCGGAAGAAGGGTGGCGAGCTGCTGGTTAACGAAATCAACACGCTGCCCGGCCTCACTGACGTTTCCGGTTTTCCCAAAATGTGGAAAGCGTCGGGCCTGCCTTTTACGAAAGTCATCGATCGGCTGATTGAATTTGCCATCGAACGCCATCGCGAGCGCGCGCGAAACGAAACCAGTATATAGGCCAGTGGTTGCCCACATTCAGCCCCGAGGGGCGAAATGTAACAGCCAGGCAAGCGCGCAGGGCCGTTACTAAAAGCCGCCGCAAGAAGGAAGTAGAATGAGACAGTTTGCAAAGATATTTTTCACTGCAGCATTAGCACTAGTCCTCACCACTCCGTCTTACGCTCAAGATCCAAGCAATAAGGAGTTGGGCGATGTCGACACGCAGAAGGCCTTTTTCGAAAACCTTAAAAAGATGTGCGGGCGTCGGTTCGCGGGCGAGACCCAGTTTCCACCGGATCCCAACCATCCGCTCGCAGGCAAAGAGCTGGTCATGTCGGTTGATTCGTGCAGCGACCGTGAACTTCGAATTCCATTTCTGGTCGGTGAAGACAAGTCGCGGGCGTGGATCTTGACACTGTCGGAAAAGGGTTTGCTTTTCAAGCACGATCACCGTCATCCCGACGGGACGCCCGACGAAATTACGATGTACGGTGGTTGGGCCGCCGAAGGTGGCACTGCTCACTTACAACGGTTTCCCGCCGACCCTGATACGGCAAAACTGATTCCTGAGGCGACAACGAATGTTTGGACGCTCGAGATACTCCCCGAGAAACAGCAGTTCACTTACTACCTTGAACGAAACGGCCAACCGCGCTATCGGGCGGTATTCAATCTGAAGCCGCCACCTGACTAAGCCTAACCTTTTGGCGCACGATAACCTTTGCGCGTTCTCACGGTCACGTCCGGTTTGGTGAGTTTCACATCAACTTTGCGCCATTTACCGTCGCGCGCGCGGTTAGATGGACGGTATGAAATCGTGTATTGATGACCGAGTTCCTCCGCGATCGCCGCGAACGAGTCACGCAGTTGCAACCCGCCCGGCGTGTCAATGTAGCGCCCGCCACTTTTTTCAGCCAGGTTTCTGAGGGTGCCGGCCCCAACAATGTCGCGTTTCGGTCCTTGTTCAGACATGTTAACGCCGTAAATCGTCGCCGCCGCGAGGGACGCTCGATCCAGGGCTTTGTCCGCGCTGGCGCTGCTGTAGTTCTCGCCTCCGTCAGAGAGCACTACGATGGCGCGCCGTTTCTCTTCACGTTTCGCCAAATCGTCAGCGGCGCGAACCACTGCGTCGTTAAGCGCCGTCCACGTTTTGGTCTTCAAACCATAAACGCGCGGCGGCAGGTCACGACCCGGCGAATAGTCGCCCCACTGCTCAACCTTCGTATGAAAGCTGTAAATCGAAGCGACATCTTGCTCTCGCAAACCATCAAGGAAGCGGATAGCAGCGCTGCGACCCAACGTCAGCCGCGTTTCCATGCTGCCCGAAGTGTCGAGCAAAATCGCCGCCGCAAAGGGAGTCTCTTCCGCGCTGAAGGCTGCGATCTTTTGCTCCACGCCATCTTCACTGATTTGAAAGTCACCGTTTTTCAGGCCCGTGACGAACTTTCCGTTCTTGTCGAGCACGGTGACGTTTAGCACGACCAGGTCAGTCGAGACCCGAACGACATCATCCCGATCCTGGGCGTTAGCTTGCCGGTCAGCACCCAGGGGCACAGTGGCGGAAATGATGGGAAGGAGCGCTGACGCGGTCAGCGAAAGGGCCAGCGCAATCAGCCAGGCACGGCGGTTAAAGCGCAACACGTCCATGCTCAATCACGAGTACCGCGTACGTATTGGATGAGGGCGATGAGTTTGTTCGCCTGATTAATTATTGAAGCTGAGACGACGCGACGAGGAGTCTTCTCCACTTCGTCGCACAGTTCCTTGGCCATGTCCGCAAGCAGAGACACGGCCTCGTCCTGGGTCCGGGGCAACTCCTTCGGATCGGCGTCTGTGTTTGAGCCGCCGACCTCGTTGCGAACGCGCCGGGTGAGCTTTTCGAGCCTTTCCAACTTCTTGTAGTCCGCGGCGTTAAAGCTGTGCGCAATTTCGTAGGTCTTCTGCAGCTCGGCCGCCAGATCACGCGCCTCTTGAGCGCGCTCGACATGTTCTTCGTATTCCTTCTTTTCTTTTTTCAAAATCAGGCGCGTGCGCGTGTCGGTTGCACGGTTTCCAAAGTCAATTCCGTCACGGCGTCTCTCGATTGGGGATGGTTGCGGAATAGGCCGCATGGGGGATGTCTGGGCTTGAGCCGATAACCACATCGCCGCGAACAGCACCAGCGCGCAGGCGAAGGTGAAACGAAGGAATTGTACTGTCGTGATACGCGCGAACATGGAACGGTCGTATCGTAGCCTAAGTCGGAATTGCTCCCAAGCATGCTGTGACGAAAAAAGTTGAGTTGGCGTTGGCTGCCCCGATTAAGGAATACGACCCGGGTTGTTCGGAGTGTTGATGAATTCGTCGCGCTTGCCTGAGTTCGGCTTGTCCACGACGACGGTTTTCGAGGCGGGCGATTCCATCGGCGGCGCCGCGTTTCCGGGCATCGCTTTGAAAGCGACTGGCGCTCGATCGCTGCCGCCAATGACGCGCATAAAGGTCGAGGTGCTGTAATCCTGGGTCGGTACCTCCAGACTGTAACTGGCGCGGCCATCGGGCGGTAAGACGACGGCGTCCGTGGCCACAACGCGCGTCTCGATGCCCGATCCAACGCGTCGTCTCAGCGCCAGCTCTACCGCGATGTTTTGCAGTGTCTCAGGCGAGATATTGTGAACCGTGCCGCTCAAGGTGGTGGTTTTGCCTTTGACCACCGCGTCATCAACCAGCACTGCGACCTTTGGTGAGGTCTTTTTTACTTCCAACGTTTCGGTTGCGGCGACCTGCCGCTCGTGGCGCTTCCGCAGCAAGAGATAGCCGCCGAATACCAGGCCGGTTATCACGAGGGCGCAGAGCACTCCCACGAGCAAACGTCGCGTGTGCCGTTTTTCTTCTTCTTCGAGTGGGATGGGTTGCGTTTCGAGTTGATTCAGTATGTCCATGATCGAGGGTGTGTAAAAACTAAGTTACGGTTGCGGGCGTACTGCGGTCGGGGTTCCGCCCAAGTGCTCGATCAAAGCCGTCAGGAATTCCTGTTCGGCGGTTCCGCTGCTGGGGAGCGTAGTCCACTGGGCGCCGGTTGCGCCGTCCGTGCGTCCTTCAATCTTGGCGTTGATTGAGACGTTTGCACTCACGCCGTCAATTGGCTGCACTTCGACTGAGATCGTGTAACGTCCACGCGTCCAACCTTGAGTATCGGATGTCACAACGTCGGCATACCGGTTGAGTTCGGACTGGGCGACGACGGCGCCTTTGATGAAGGTGAAAGGTTGACTGACGATGATTCCTTCAGAAGGTCGCGAAGCGGCATCGTCAACGATCAGCTTTCGATCGCGCATCAATTCGGTAATCGCTCTCAGGAGCTCGTCACGCCGTGCGGTTATGCGATAAGGATTCGGTAGTACAAGGGTAGCCGGAGATTTGCCTTTTCCGAAATTTATGCCGGAGTTGCTGGTCCCTACGTCAGTCTTGGTCCCGTTCACTCCCGCGTTGCGGTTGCTTCCGCTATCGCGGACCCTCTGGCTCTGAGTATCGACGCCTTTTTCCTGGGCGATCACCGCCGGCGCGATCAAAAAGACAGTAGATAGGGCGAATAGAATTGGTAAGACTTTCATGAAATTACCTCACTTCAGCGTAGCCAACACGAAGGGGTGAACAAAGTTGAGAATAAACCCATGCCCACCTGAATACAAGCAACACTCGTCGATTAGTTCTTAATTTCAATCGTCACATCAACACTGAGCGCGTGGCGGTTCGGTTTGCGTTCAACGCTCACATTCGTCACCGGCCTACCCTGCGCCTGTCTTGAGCGTAGGATGCGCGAGAATACCGGCGCGCCGCCCTCACGCAGAAACCGGCCAGCATAACTTTCGTCGTAGACCGCCCCTACTCCAAGTTGCCATCTTTGCTTTAATGCCTCTGCATCCTCTTCGGAAAAGCCCTTGAACTCGACGGCGCCCATGCGGTATTCAGGGCCTTCGCTCACGTCGATTCGGAAAGTGACGCGTTGCGCGGCGTCGTCAAAACCCGGGTCGGCATTGAAGCGAGCGTCAATGCGCCCCTTCGTGCCGTAGAGTTTCTCAACGTCCTTTAGCCCTTTGTCGAACTTCCTGCCATTCGCGACCTCACCAAGTTTCATGCCCAGCGTATTTTCGAGATCGTTTGGTGTGAAGATTTGATTTCCGCGCCAGTCGGCCTTGGCCCACGAATAAGCCAACCCTTCGGTGACCGGAATCGTCAGGTCAACACCACCTTCGCAGCCCGGAGTCGTATCCGGCTTTGCGATGGGCGCGCCGAAAGTCGCTTTCAAATGTCCCACCTCGCGATACAGCGGAAACAAACCATATTTAGGAAAAGTCAGCGCGGCTTGGCGCGAGTAATTTAGATCAGTCGAACTCTTTGTCGTCTCGATTAGTTTTTGTTCAGGCACATTGTGCGACCCAGGAAAATGTAGAGTGCAAATAGTCAGCGGAATTCCGCCCACCCGAAACAGATGACCGGTGTCCGTCAACGTGTATTCAACCGTTTCAGCCAATCTGCGATCGACGATCAGCGTTTGCAGCGCTTGCCTGATCATCTCTGCCGACTTGCCGGTGTCGGGAATTGAGCCGGTGAAGGACGGAAGAACGCTCTTTACGACTGCGGTTAAGTCTTCATCAGAAAACCAGATGAAGTTATCGAAGACCACGGGCGAGCTGTTGCTTTTGAGTTCTTCGAGCTGAAAAGTGATCGTCACGGCGGCGCCGGTGGTACGAGTGCGATAGCCGACGTTCTTGAAAAGTCCGCTATCGATCAGACGTTGCGCGGCGGCATCAACCGCGCCCACCGAAAAAGGATCGCCGACTTTCAGTTCGGTCATCGCAATGACATTTTCACCCGAAAGCGCCTGGAGACCCTCGGTGTCGATTCGCGCAATCTTTCGCGCGGCCTGGCCAAACGAAATCGTCGCGCACGAGATCAGCAAGGCGATCGCCAAAACGAGCGGGACTCTGGGTAGGTTAATCATTTTGCATGCCGCGTTACGGCTGACTACTTCTGCGCGTCACGGGTGCGCTCCCATTCTCTCAGCGCGCGCACGCCTCTCTGAAAATCCCCGTCGTTGTTGTAAAAGTGATGCGCGCCGTCATTCCGATTTGGATCACGAACATAATACAGATAATCGGTTTGCGCGGGATTCAGGGCCGCATCGATTGAACTATCGCCGGGATTTGCGACCGGTCCCGGCGGCAGCCCAACGTAGATTCTCGTGTTATAAGGCGAGCGGCGATTGACGTCGCTCAAATACACCTTGCCGTTGTTGCGCCACTTGCCGGCGAGTTTTGACGCGTAAATGATCGTCGAATCCACGCCGAGCGCCATGTTCCTTTTCAGCCGGTTGTAAATCACTGAAGCAATCAGCGGCCGCTCATCTTTCAGTTTTGCCTCGGTCTCGATCAGCGACGCGACGATCGCGATTTGACGCGGGGTCATGTTAAGAGCGCGCGCTTTCTCGGCCCGCTCCGGCGTCCACGTCTGACCAAAACGTTTGACCATCGTTTCGATAATCACCGGCGCCTTTGTGCCGGTCGGAAAACTGTAGGTTGCGGGAAACAGATATCCTTCGAGGTTTTCTGCAGCCGGATCGAGATCCCGAATCAAACTCGTGTCGTCCATCAACTTGAGCGCTTCGGCGCTGTCCTTCAATTGAAGTTCCTCGACATGCGCCAACGAATCAGCGATGTCCCAACGCGTCCAACCTTCGATAACGGTGAAGCGACTGAGACGCTGCTCGCCGTCCTGAAGTTTTCGCAGAACGCCGAGGGCTGAAATCGGAGAAGGGAAGCGATACTCACCGGCCCTGATCGTTTTCGCCTTTCCGGTCGTCTTGATGTACAGCAGCAAAGGCCACTTGTGTCGCAGCACACCTTCGGCGACGAGCTTCTCTGCAATACCGTCAGGCGTAGAGCCGCGCGGGATTTCAATGTAGTCGCTGGCTTTGGCGTGTGCGACCGGCGCGTGCAAATCGCGGTATAACCAGGCGCTGAAGCCTACGCCGGCAATGGCGAGCGCGATCGCGATTCGAAGTGCCCAACGTGTAATGTGTTTTCGAACTCTGGAAGACATGAATTTTCAGTCGCGGTTGGCGGAACTTGAGTGCTGGTCTATGAAATCCTGAAGGATAATCGCCGCGGCGGCGCTGTCAATGTCACCCGCTCGTTCGCGTTTTTGGATGTCTTGAAGGCGCGCTTTGGCTTCCTCAGATGTCAAACGTTCGTCCTGAAGATAAACGGGAATTTTCAGCGATAGTTCGAATTTCGCGGCAATCTGGCGTGCCTCAGCGGCCGCCGGTCCTTCCGATCCATCAAGATTTAGCGGCAGACCCACCACCAGACCGCGCGCCTCAAGAACCTCAATTTGCTCGATGATGCTCCGCAACAGTTTCTTCCAATTGCGGCGCTCAATCGTGGCCACGGGCCGGACCGTCATGCCGAGTTCATCAGAGACGGCGACTCCGACGCGCTTGGCCCCCATGTCGATCGCGAGCAGCCGGCCGCCTGCATTCTGGTTCTCAACCTCAGTCGAATCATCGGCATTCGCCGCCGCATTCACCATATTTTCGCCGTCAACGGGTAACAAAACTATCCTTGCGCGCATCAAACAGCCTCTGTATCATACAGACGTTCGGCGGATCGTCTAAGTCTCTCGGCCGCGGAATCGTTCTGACCGTTAGAGGAACTAATTGATGTCGTTTAAAAAGAAATTCACTCTTATTCTGGCGTCGGCGGGTTTAGCAATCTACACGATCGCGGGCGCATGGCTGGCGACGCGGGCGCAGCAACCGGCGAACGATCCGGGTGCGCAGCAGCGCATTTTCGAAAGCGTCCTTCAGCATATCCAGAACGATTACGTTGACGAGCCGAACATGGAGAAGGTCCGTGCCGGTGCATTGCGCGGGCTTGCCTACGGACTGGATCCGTACTCGACGTATTTGACGGCTGAACAGGTGAAGGACTACCGGGCCGGCAAGAAAACGAATCAGGTTGGCATCGGCGCGGAACTGTCGCAGATGGCTTCGTACCTGTATGTCGTCGCGCCGGTGAAAGGCGCCCCAGCTGAGCAGGGCGGGGTTCGCGCCGGCGACATCATTGAATACATTGACGGCAAAGCCACCCGCGACATCTCGCTCTATGACGCGAAGCAGTTGCTGAACGGTGCTGCCGGCACAGAAGTGAAGCTCCGGATTCTGCGCGCCGGGGTGCGGCCGCTGACGCTGACGGTTAAGCGTACCGCTTTTCGCGCGCCATCCGTTGAAGCGCGGATGGAACCCGGGAAGGTTGGCACCCTGCGTATCAACAGCCTTGACGCCGGCGAAGGTGACGACGTGCGCGCGCGTTTACAGGACCTGATGAAGCAAGGTGCGCAAAAGATCATCATTGATCTCCGCAGCGTGGCGGGCGGTGAAATTCAGGAAGGCGTGACCGTCGCTAACTTGTTCATTCAATCCGGCGCACTGGCACGTACGATCGGCCGCGAACAAAAAGTTTTGAAAGCGTTCGAAGCCGATCCGAAAGTTACTTTGTTCAATGGTCCGGCCGTCGTTCTTATTGACAACGGAACGGCTGGCGCCGCCGAGATCGTTGCTTCCGCCTTCGTTGAGCGCAAGCGCGGCGATGTAGTTGGCGAGAAAAGTTTCGGTTCCGGGGCCGATCAGGAGTTATTCACTCTGCGTGACGGCGACGGATTGTTACTGACCACAGTTAAGTGGGCTTCGGCGAGCGGCAAGCCGTTCCTTGGCGAAGATCGCGCCCGGTCCGGCATTGCACCGTCGGTTGAAGTGAAGCGGCCGGAAGCGCCTGACACGGGCGAGGTAGATGACACTGGAAGCGAGGAGCCGCAGCCGCCGAGCCCAACGGCCAGTCCTGAAGCTCCCAAGCCGCCGCCCGAGGATTTGCAACTCAAGAAAGCCCTTGAGTTGTTGCGCGACAAAGCGCCCGCTCAACGCGCGGCATAACTAAAATTCAATTAGGTGTGCAAGGCCGGAGCGATCCGGTCAAAGTGTCATGGCTGCGCGTGACCTGCCCTGAATAGATCACTGTAAATCTCAGTTGAGGATATGGGATACGCCCCGATCCCATATGGAACATTCTCTTTATCAGCGAACTCTAAGGCCCTTCGGTCCGCCCGCTTTCAATCTTCTAAATTTCTTGCAACGCGTTGGATTCATCGCGTGATGTGCGCTGAATGCCTCTCAGTCGCGATTTATAGATGATGTCTGCGGCCCGGGGCACGCATGTTGCCACTTACCTCAATGTTCCCGACCGGAAACCTCCGGAAACTCAGAATTATTGAAGGAGAAGTCAGATGCTGATCACGAAAAAAATGTTACTGGCAATTGCGCTGATTGCGGCGCTGGTGGGCGGTGGTCTTGGTGCGTTGATTACGAACTCGTCACAGAGCACGGAAGCCGCAAACGATGGCTATCAGAACGTCCAGGATTCCCGAGCGGCGAACACGGGCACGGCGGCGGAGCGCGAACTTGGTAACCCGTCACAGTTCAATACGGCATCCGAACAGGTTGCGTATCGCGAAGGTTTCGAAGAAGGCTATAACTCCTGCGCATCGGCGGCATTAGGTACGGGCACGACCCGGAATAATGTTGTTTCGCGCAACTATACTACGACGACTCGCGCGCGACGCGTTTCCAACAATCGGGTTTACTACGACAACAATAGCGGCTCGCGTCGGGTTTACGACGACTATGAGACTCGTCCGAACTATCAGACTCGTCCGAAGGGCCGCAGCTTCTGGTCGAAGCATCGTGACAAGCTGACGATGGCGATTGGCACGGGTGCGGGCGCGGCTGTGGGCGGCCTGGCTGGTGGCAAGAAGGGCGCAGGCATTGGCGCGCTGGTCGGCCTTGGCGGTTCGGCCTTGTACACCTACAAGCTGCGCAAACGTTCGCCCAGGTACTAACTGACAGGAGGGGTTTCGTGAGCATCCATCCTGTTGGTCGCAACACGTGGAAGGGCAGTTTCAATGGAGACTGCCCTTTTTGCTGTCCCTCAATCCGCGTCGCAGTCTGTGGCGGGCGCGACCGTGCGGCCTATGCGTTTGCGTGAGGTTCGCGGACGCGGATTATTAGCAGATGTTTGGGTCAATTCCGTCGGGCCGTTCACGTTTGCGGTTGATACCGGCGCGGGCGCAACTCTGGTGTCGCCGCACGTAGCGTCGGCAGCGCGCCTCGACGTTCGCTGGAATCGCACCCGTTCAATTGCGGGCTTGAGTGGCCGCAGGACTACAGCCCACAACGCCAACGTTCGGAGTTTGGCATTGGTGACCGCGCGAACCCACGTGCCCGGCTCACGAGCAGTAATGGTGACGCCCGGCCGGCCTCACGGGGATAAAGCGAACTTCTATACCGACCTTTCGGAAATTTACCTGTCCTATATTCCCTTTGCGGTCCTTTGAGACTTTGCGTCTTTGCGTGAAGTGGCCCTTTTTCGAAAACAGTGGTTCACGCAAAGGCGCTAAGACGCAAAGACGCGCAAAGTAGGCACTCCTTCTGAAGCACGCGGTTGACACGAGCCGCAATTTCTTCTTATTCTCGCGCGTCACTTCTCGAAAGTTTTTTCCGGTCACTTCTAACGAAGTAGTTTCCGGCCCGAGATCTTTACAAACAATATTTCCAGGAGAATCAATGAAGAAGAATTCAGTCTTTCTGCGGGGAGCCATTGTCAGCGCGCTCTTTGCAGTCACTATCATCCAACCGGTCGTGCTTGGCCGGGGTTATGCAAAAAGCGTCGCTGCAGTGGAAAGCGATTCAGTGCGCGCGATGGACGACCCAGAAGCCGTTTATCAGGGCGCGCGCATCGTTCACAACGTCACGGTCAAGGGTCAAAAGGGAATGCGCGTGCATGCGAAGTTCACCGTCAAACATGGCTATGATGTGGCCTGCAAGATGATCGCGTAATTCTATTATGACGATTCTGATAATACGCCGTTGAAAGCCAGTGATGCGCGCTACCGGACGAAAACCGGGAATGTCTCGGCCCAAACCAGTTTTACGCCGGCGTACGACCCGGCGGTTTACAACGATCTGCAAATCTTCATTCCTTATGACGCGCTCAACATGGAGAGCGGAGAAGTGCATGATTTGAAGTTCTACCTCGCGCTCTACGACACCGAGGGTGAAAGGTTCTTTGGGAAGTCCGGCTGGTATAAGTTCCAGTTGACCATGCCTTAACGACCGTGGACATCAAACAGCCGGCAGCCCGACCGCGCGCAAAGAGAGGGAGAACTTTTATGAAGGCTTACTTTGGCCGAGTCCCCGTCAGCGGGTCGAGGCTGCTTGCTGTTCTGATTCTGCTCGTTTGTGGGATTACGACGTTTGCTCAGGACGAAGCGGGCACGATCGATGTGTCGCGTATCCCGGCGCACGCGAAAGACGCCGCTTCGTTTGTACCGGCCGGTTGGAAGATCGAAGAACAAGTCGCCGGCGATCTCAACGGCGATTCACTTCCGGATTATGTGTTGAAGCTCGTCGAAGATAAGCCGGCGAAAGATGCCGACGATATGCCTACTGAACGCGGCCGGGCGCTGGTCATTGCTCTGGCTGCAACGGATGGTATTTTCAAACGCGCGGGCGTAGCGGACAAACTGCTGCAGTGTACCCGCTGCGGCGGAGCGTTCTACGGCGTTGTCGAAACGCCGGCGGGTGTCACGATTGAAAAAGGAGTGGTTGTAGTTGAGCAGGACCACGGCTCGCGCAACCTAACCAACACCACCTATAAGTTTCGATTCGAGCCGGCGACGCAGCGATTCAGGCTGATTGGATTTGAGTTGGCCGACGCCGATCGGCTGACCGCCCAGGTCGTCTCTGAGAGCAGCAACTACCTGACCAACTCTCGAGTCATTACACGCAGCAAAGGCAACCGCGACCTAAAAACGAAATCGAGGCTGTCGAGACACAAGTTCTATTTGGAAGACGTTTCCTCGGAAGAGTTTGAGATGGCGGCTTACAAGCGCCTGGGTCTGTAGTCCGGGCCGGGGCGAATCAATACGAGGCAGTGGCCCGAACGTGAGGGAGGGCGTGATCGATACGGGGCAGTAGCCCGACCGTGAGGGAGGGCTTAATCTATTCCATAAAAAAAGCGGGCGAGAAACATTTCTCTCGCTCGCCTTTTCTTTTGCACGCCCTCCCCCAATGATCGGGCCACTGCACGCTGTCGCTACTCGACTTCCGCGCGTGCTTTGCCGTTCTCGTAGAACAGCGTCGCTTTTGAAATCTTCAAAAGGTTCAAATTCTCCCACTCGATGGCGTTGCCTTTGCTGTCTTCAATGCGCAGGTCCCAGTTCTCGGCGGTCTCCTTGCGATTGAACTTGATATCGACAGTTTCGCCATCGGGCAGCGTGTCGCGGCCGAGGATGTCTTCCTGCCAATCGTCCACGTCATGCGGAGCAATATAAACCGCATGAATCTCGACGCCCGTCTTATTTACCAGCGTGAAATCCTGCGCCGCGCTTTGACTGGCCGGTGAAGCCGCCGCGGTTGCCGGGGTACTTGCCGGCGCGCCCGCAGGCCCCGTGTTGGTGTTGGTGTTAGTGTTAGTGCTGGTCGAGCACGCCGCCGTTAGCAGTAAAGCCAGGCAAAGCGTTGCCGTGAAGAAAAGATACTTCATGAAATTCTCCTGATTCGAACAATTGATAAAACCGCGCGACTCTAACAGGAGGGAAGCTGAATGTCCAAAGCCCGGAGTCCAATGTCCCTTGTCAAGGGGTTTATTAGGGGCGACGGACAATGGCCGATGAGCGATGATCGAGTTGATCACGCGCCGTAGTACAGCCCCCAGCCGGGGACTTTGGACGTTAGACGTTGGAGCTTGGACGTCAAGGTTGGGAAAAGCCTTCGACGACAATCATCTGCGTTTTCGAGGTGGCCTGACGCAGAGCTTTCGCTTCAGCGTATTCGGGGGAACTCCACCATGCTTTCGCTTGTTCAACGGAAGGGAATTCAGCGATGACCAAACGCTTCGGCGACCAGTTGCCTTCCAGGTTTTCCACCTTGCCTCCGCGCACAAGAAAACGGCCGCCGTACTTAGCGAGCGACGGCGGCACCATCTTCTTGTAGTCTTCGTACCTGATCGGATCTTCTACTTCGACTTCGACAACGATGTAAGCGGGCATCTCTCGTCTCCTTCAAGCGGTTCGGCCGAAGCTTCCAGGTTTGGCTCCGCCACCTGATGTGCGGAAGCGCTACGCGCTCCGGCTTGTCGTATCTAAAACTAACTGGGCTGCGCCCAAGGACGAGCGTAGCCCAGAATAAGGTTTCGTTGGTCGGAAAGCCAGAGGCCTTCCCCACATCAGACGGCATAGCCGCCGGCAAACGCGGAGACCGCCAACTCTCTGTCCAGTTATCGAAGATTCAGAGGTGGCAATGACGGCCTCGGGATGAGATTTCCAACCCACGAAATCAGCGTCGCAGTGGCCTCGCTTGCCAGCGATGCGGCCGGCGAGACCGTCAAAGTAGTTGCGTCGCCGATCGAGGTGGCGGCGCGATCAAATTCAACGTGGCTGTCGACCGATTGATAGATCGAAAGGTACATCTGCGTCTCAGCCGGAATCAACGAGCGCCAGCCGCTCCCACCGTTGGCCAGATAATTTGGCAGCCGGTACGGATTCGAGTTGTAGCCTGCTGCCAGCAACTCAATCTTCGTCGCGGTGCCGGAGCGAAGCGCCTGTTGGACTTCGTCCTGGCTCTGCAGGAATTTCCAGGTATCGTCGATGTAAAGTAATTGCGCCTTTAAGGCGTTCGCATGGTCCTGCATGCCGCGGACAAAATCAGAGTGGAGCGAAACGTTCGGATGCTGCTGGCGAATCGCTGCGTAGGTCCTCGGAATCATCTGGATCATTCCACCCGCGCCCGCGGAACTAACCGAATAACGATAGGTGTCGCCCCGATTCAGCGCATAGAGCGACAGAACCTCAGGGTAGATGTCCGCGCGATTCTCTTCACGAAAACGCTTGTGATCCGTGTGCTCGACAATCACGAGGTACGAGGCAACTTCGATCAGATCTGCGGGAATGTGAACACCGTCGGCGGCCAGTGACTCGGCTGCCTGGTTGAGCATGCGCGACACGTAAGCTTTGCCTGAGGCCGCCAGCTCTTCCGAGACCAAAGCCGGATGCGCTGAGACATAAAAGGCCTGCTGAACGTTGCCGCTTTTCTCAATTGGGTAGCGCACCATTAGCGGGTAAAGCGCTTTGCGCGTCGCCTGGTCACTCACAACCACGGCCGTGTTAACGCCGTTCGCCCGCACAATCCGCACGCGCAAATTAGCGCCGAGATTGCTGACCATTTGGTAATCGCCGCCCTTCGTAAGAAAGGAGTCTTTGTCGATCGAAAGGACGTTCATTTGCCCGGTCGTCGAATTGAAGGCAGCCAACTGGACCGCCGACGTGCTGAAATTTTGAGTCTGAAGTGTGCGTTTCGCCGCTGCCAGATGTTCGTTGATTTGTGAGACAGGCATAACGTTCGGCCGTGCGATATTGTCGCTTGCCGAAGCCATGAGCAGAGCCTCGCCGCTGGTGTGCGCCGTCTGTGCGATGGTGAGGGTTGTGACGAACAGGCACACGCATGCCTGCATGAGGAACTTACTGAATCTTCTCATTCGGTTGTCCTTATTTTGTGAGTTTCAGAACGTCGGGCAAATTTTAAGATGCCCTCATCCTGGTGTCGGTTGTTACGCAGCGGTCACGAAGGCGTGTCAATGAGACTGAATACAAAGCACACATGGAAAGGAGACACCGACTGATAACTCATCAATGAAGCCCGGCTCGGCAGCGACGTACGGGGCAGCAGCCCGACCGTTAGGGAGGGCGTGTTTTATCGTTCCCACGCTAATCATCCAAACTGAATAATTTATCGCCTTGGTTGAGCAATACATACGCGACTGCCTTAGCGACGTCCTGCTCTTTCCAGAGGTAGATTGTACTACCGTGACGCGCCCATGGTTTAACGGTGGGCGAGAGAAGTCCTGCTCGACGCACGGCGCGTGTCGAATACGACTTGAATGCACTCAAGACTGGTTCCGGCTTTTGCATAGCAGACACTACTGCATGCGCGTGATTCGTGCGAACGTTAATTGCGAGTAGGATGTACTTGCGATAATCACACGCCTCACGCACCGCAGTTTCTACGACTTTTCGTTGACGCGCGCCGAGAATGAAGGGCGACTGCTTACGTTGCTTACTGTCGGACCTTTCCAAGCAGGATTGAATGCAGTCTTAGGCGTACCGTAAACATTCTGTTTGCGATCCACCGAACCGCGCTCATCACCATGCAGCCATGTGCCGTAACAGCGGAAGGTTATCAGATACGCGAGTGGAAAGTCGTTATCATCGAAGTCTCTCATTGGGAGGTTGCGGATTATACGCCCTCCCTAACGGTCGGGCTACTGCCCCGTATCGCAACGCCTGATCGCAACAGCCGAACCAGCCCCAACCCGCGGAGCTTTTATTACAACGGTATATTGCCGTGCTTCTTTGGCGGGTTTTGATCGCGCTTATTTTCGAGAAGCGAAAGCGCGCGGATCAACTTCGGACGAGTCTGAGCAGGCTCAATCACTTCATCAATGAAGCCACGCTCGGCGGCGACGTAAGGGCTGGCGAACTTCTCTTCTAATTCATTTACACGAGATCGCCGCGCCGACGCTTTATCTTTGCTTTCGGCCAATTCGCGCCGATATAAAATATCAACTGCTCCTTCAGGTCCCATCACCGCAATCTCAGCCGAAGGCCAGGCGAAGTTGATGTCGGTGCGAATGTGCTTCGAGCCCATGACGCAATACGCGCCACCATAAGCCTTCCGTGTGATCACCGTGACTTTTGGCACAGTCGCTTCGGCGTATGCGTAAAGTAGCTTCGCGCCATGCTTGATGATGCCGTGGTGCTCCTGCGAAATGCCGGGAAGGAAGCCGGGCACGTCTTCAAAGGTGACGATCGGAATGTTGAAGCAGTCGCAGAAGCGCACGAAGCGCGCGCCCTTGATTGAGCTGTCGATGTCCAGCACACCGGCGAGATACGCAGGCTGATTGGCGACGATACCCACGGGCTTTCCATCCAGCCGCCCAAATCCCACGACAATGTTCGGCGCATAGTCGCGATGCACCTCAAAGAAGTAGCCCTCATCAACGACCGAGTCGATCACTTCGCGAATGTCGTAGGGCTGATTGGAAGCTTCCGGGACTATTGAATTTAGTTTTGTGTCGGCGCGATCCGGCGAATCAGTCGGCGCCAGGCGCGGCGGGTCGTCGAGATTGTTCGAAGGAATAAACGACAAAAGCTCGCGCACCATACGCAGCGCGTGTTCGTCTGAATCAGCGGCGAAGTGAGCGACGCCCGACTTACTATTGTGCGTCGCCGCGCCCCCAAGCTCTTCCTTTGTGACGTCTTCATGCGTCACCGTCTTAATCACGTCGGGACCGGTGATGAACATGTACGACGTGTCCTTCACCATGATGTTGAAGTCGGTGATGGCCGGACTGTAAACGGCGCCGCCCGCGCACGGTCCCATGATGCAGCTAATTTGAGGAATAACCCCGGACGCTAACGTGTTGCGCAGAAAAATGTCTGCGTAACCGCCGAGGCTGACAACACCTTCCTGAATTCGCGCGCCGCCCGAATCGTTCAGGCCAATGATGGGCGCGCCAACCTTCATCGCGAGGTCCATCACTTTGCAGATTTTCTCGGCGTGCGTTTCCGAAAGGGAACCGCCAAAGACGGTGAAGTCCTGTGCGAACACAAACACTTTGCGGTCGTCGATCAACCCGTGGCCAGTAACAACGCCATCGCCCGGATACTTCTGTTTGTCGAGGCCGAAGTCACGCGAGCGATGCTCAACCAGCTTGTCGAACTCCGCAAACGTGCCGTCGTCGAGCAGAAACTCAACTCGTTCACGCGCACTCATCTTGCCCGCGGCATGTTGCTTCTCGACACGCGCTGCCCCGCCGCCCGCTTCCGCGCGTCGCTCACGCTCGCGCAGTTGTTCAAGCTTCGAAAGTTTCGCTGGTTGCTGTTTTTGGGAACTCATTGTCAGTGGTCAGTCGTCAGTGGTCAGTTGTTACCGCCGAGTGCTCAACGGACAACTGACAACGGACTACTGACGTTTAACTAGCCATCCGCTTTCGCAAACTTCGCATCGCCCATTCGCACGCCACGAGCGCTGATATTACCAGATAGACGGCCTCGTACACGTGACGTTTAAGGAAGTGGCCGGTCAAAAATGCCCGCGTCAGGTCAATCGATTCCGTCAAAGGCATCGCCCAGGCAGGGATTTGCAGCCACACGGGCAGGACTTCAAGCGGATACCAGGCGCCCGACACGTACATGAACGAGAAAAAGACGGCCAGATAAATGTTGAAGGCATCAATGTCGCGAACATGTGCGGTGACTCCCAGAGATAGTCCGGCCATAAACAACGCGCCAAGCAACAAGGGCAGAGGAGCTAGTAATGCCCACCACGAAGTTGCGCCTCCAAAAATGGCCAGGACTCCCAGAATGATTAGCGTGTCGAAAAAAGCGTGTGTGATTGCCCAGAGTATTTCGGCAAAAGCCAGCGACTCGGCATCCACAGGTGTCGCCAGGATCGCGTCATAAGTCGATTGGTACACCATGCGAAAGTACGACGCGTAGGTGGTTTCGAACATGGCGCGCATCAGAACGGTGATGGCTAGAATGCCTGCGCCGGCAAATGTGAGATAAGAAATGCCGGTCACTTCCCCAGCCACGAGCGCTCCGATGCCCCAGCCGAAGCCGAGAACGGAGATCACCGGTTCGATAACTGGCGCTACCAAATTAAGTCGCCAAAGACGCAGGTGCACCATGACATTCCGCCGCCACACGGCCAGCGTATCTGCCATGTTAATGTTACAAACCGCTAAGGTCATGACCAACTCGTTCTTTCCACGGCGGCCGGTTCGATTTCCATGAAAGGGAACTGACGCGCTTCGATCAGCGACGTCACCTCACCAACCGCGCACTGGACTTCATGTCGCACTTCATCCGGGTAACCAAAAATAAACGCGTTTTGCTCGAACTCGTTGAAATCAAGAACCTGGTAAGTAAAGTCCGGTTGCACTAAGACATCGATGTCCAGGTCGATGTAGCTCAAAACGCCATTTTCAAATGTGGGCGGAGTGTTGATGTTGCAGTACCAGAAGCGACTGCTGCCGTCCGTCTTCAAAAAATGAAAAATGTTGTACCAACGATCAAACCAATAGTACTCGGCGGTGCGAGTTCCGCGCGGAATCTCTCCCAAAACTTCATGCTTAACATCGTAGTCGAACTCGGCATCCAGGACGACGAGCGAATCGTTACATCTCGCGACGCGCGCCTGCCAACGGCGATATTCGGTGCCGTCGTACTTCAGGACGCGAACGATGATGGTTTCGGAAGGCTGCAAAGTTGATCCTTAACCCGCTCACTACCGTTCGCGGTTTTGTAATGCTGCGCTCCCGAATGGTCGGGCTACTGTACCGACTCGTTATCACCGACGAGCTGCAGAAAGACATCTTCAAGATTCGACAGACGAATCATGCGGCGCCGCCCCTCGTACTCCTTCATAAGTGGCGTCAACATTTCGGCTTCAGCGGCAAAGTAAATATGCGCGCTGTTTCGCGCGATCGCGTTGACGCCGTTACTGGTGGCGCGAAGCGGTAAATCGCCCACGTCGCGAACTTCCAGTGCGTAACGCGATACCTGAGCGAGCACGAGTTCGCGCGGCGCGCCTGTTGCCAGAATCTGTCCGCGATCGATAACGACAAGGCGCTCACAAAGCTTCTCAGCTTCGTCCATGTAGTGCGTCGAAAGCAGAATTGTCACTCCGCTAACCCGCCGCAACTCTTCCAGCTTCTGCCAAATCTCCTGACGCACTTGCGGGTCAAGACCGGTCGTGGGCTCGTCCAGCACCAGCAGCCGCGGTTCGTGCAGCAGCGCGCGCGCAATCATCAGACGCCGCTTCATGCCTCCTGACAGATGATCGATCCTCGCGTCAGCGCGCTCAGACATTCCGATGAACTGAAGTAGTTCGCCGGCGCGTTCCGCTGCCTGCTTTTTCGGAATGCCGTAATAGCTCGCGTAAACGATTAGGTTCTTAAGGACATTGAGGTCCGGATCCAGGTTGTTGTCTTGCGGCACAACGCCGATGAGAGAGCGAATTTGCCGGCCCTGCGTGCGGACATTAAGCCCCTCGACAAATAGCTCGCCTGAAGTCAGCGGCGAGCGGCAGGCAATCATGCGCATTGTCGTGGACTTGCCGGCCCCGTTCGGTCCCAGCAATCCAAACGTCTCGCCGCGACGGACGTCGAAGTCGATCGCCTCGACAGCTGTCTGCTTCCCGTAGATTTTGGTGAGATTGGTGGCCTTTACGACAGACGTAGCCGGCTCCCGGTCAAAGGCCACGGGAATATTGCCCCGCAAAGACACGCGCAGGTCGACAGACTCGTCGGACGTGTTTCGATCTGTCTTGAACATCTGACATCAAGCCTCTGACCTCTCCGGCTTCAGCCTTTTGCCGCGGAAGCTTTCTTTGAATCAGCGAGAAACTGTTCCTGCCCTTTGTCCGTTAGCGGATGCTTCAACAACTGCTGGAACACTTTGAAAGGCATCGTCGCGATGTCGGATCCCATGCGGGCCGCCTCAATGACGTGGATTGGATGGCGCAGGCTGGCCGCCAACACTTCGGTCTTCCAATCGTACTGATCGTAGATCTCGATAATTTCTTCGAGCAGCCGTAAACCGTTGTCGCCAATGTCGTCGAGCCGGCCCAGGAACGGACTGATGAAGGACGCGCCGGCTTTAGCCGCGCAAACCGCCTGCGCCGCTGAGAAGCAAAGCGTCACGTTAACCTTGATCCCTTCCTGGTCGAAGATGCGCGTGGCTTCCAATCCGGCGGTCGTAAGCGGCACTTTGATGACTACGTTGGGCGCAATCTTCACGTACTCGCGGCCCTGCTTGAGCATCTCGTCGCGATCGTCGCTGGTCGTTTCGGCCGAAACGGGGCCGGAAACTAATTTGCAGATCTCGGCAATGTGTTGCTTGAAATCGACGTTGCCTTCTTTGGCGATGAGCGTCGGATTTGTCGTGACTCCGTCAGCAAGGCCGAGCGCGGCCGCTTGGCGAATCTCGTCCAGGTTAGCGGTGTCGAGAAAAAACTTCATGCGTCCTCCTGAGTTGTTTTTCAGAATGATAAGCGAAACCCGTCGCGATTGACAGTGACGGTGGAATCGGAAATGGCCATTTTGAAGATCTCTCCGCCACCTCCGCGTCCTCTGCGTCTCCGCGGTGATTGAATTCTCAGGCGTTTCACCGCAGAGACGCCGAGGTCGCAGAGTCACCGCAGAGTAAAGCTGAAATTGAGGCACCGCTCGGGGACGCGAAGCGAACAAACCCGATTACGTCTAGCGCCTCAGACCATTTCGTGCCGGCCTCCGGGTTCAGAGACCGTTTTCCAGACGCATTATAATGGAACAACGATTGCTCTGTGCTTGGCCAAACCGCTTTCCCCTCAGTTCACGCACGGAGGTCCTTTATGAGATCCAGTCAGTTGAGAACCGTTTTGGTAGCTCTCAGTCTCGGTGTCAGTGCAGCCTTGGGCCTGGCCGGCGTTGCACAAGCGCAAGACCCGGGCGACCGCAACCAACGACAGAACGCGCGGCGCCCACAACGAGATGAGGCTCGGGAAGAGCGTCGTCAAGGAAACGAACAGCGACGCAATGACGATCAGGCACAGGAACAGCGTCGGAACGATCAGCAGGCGCGGGAGCAGCGCCGCCAAGCTGAGGAAGCGCGTCGTCAGCGACAGGAGCAGGAACGCGCCGAACGGCAACGGCAAGCGGACCACCAACGCCAACAGCAGGAACAGCGACGTAACGAGCAAGTTCAAAGGCAGCGTAATCAGGACAACCAGCGCAACGAAGAGCAGCGTCGCGCCAACGAAGAACAAAGACGACGCGCCGAGGTAGATCGCCGGAATAACGATCAAGAGCGACAGCGCGAATGGCAACGGCGGCAGACTGACGAGCAGCGGCGAAACAATGAGCAGCAGCGCGAACTTGAACGTCAACGTCGTCAGAATGAGAACCAGCGACGGCTAAATGACCAACAGGGTCAGGAGCAGAGACGACAGAGGGAACTACAGCGTCGTCAGAATGACGAGCAGCGCCGGGCGCTCGAGGAGCAGCGCCGCAATCAACAGCAATTGTCTGAGGAACAGCAGCGCCAATTGGAAGAACGTCGCCGGGAAGAAGACCGTCGCCGGAACGACGGAAACTGGCGCAACGGGCCGAATCGCGACGGACGCAATGGCAACCGCACCAGTAATCGCACTGTCAATCGCACCTGGTCCACCCGCGACCGCGAAGACTGGCGGCGCCGGGAAGAGACTTCGTGGCGTCAACGTCAGAACGACTGGCGGCGACGGGAAGGCGAACGCGACCACTGGTGGCGCCAGCGCCAACAGCAGCTTCAAAACCAGCGTCGCCAAAACTACTGGCGGCTTCACCAGCGATACCTGGAGCGGCTGCGTCGCGATCGCGATCGGCGGACGCGGTTCGTGTACGTCAACGTCGGCTCGCCGACTTATCAATATTACCGCAGCAATCAGTACTACTACGTGAACCAGTACGGCGCGGACATGCTGCGTCGCGCGATCGACCTGGGTTACGAAGAGGGTTACCGGGCCGGCGTCGCTGACCGTGAAGACGGGTGGGGTTTTGACTATCAGAACTCAGACGCTTATCTCGACGCGTCCTACGGTTACGATGGGTACTACGTTGATTTGGGCGAGTATCAGTACTACTTCCGCGAGGGCTTTCGTCGTGGTTACGAGGACGGCTATCACAGCCGTTATCAATACGGCCAATACTCAAACGGGAAGTACAGCGTCCTCGAGCAGATTCTCAGCGTCATCTTGAATCTGCAAGGCTTCTAGAACCCGGTTACAGAGCGAGCGGGATCAGAACTCAACCCGCGCGTTGAACGTTGATTCCGCGCGCTACCGGTCGCGGTTCTGCTAAGAAGGGACTTTCCAAACAACTCGGTCCGTGCGTTTCCAAACGTGCGGACCGACTTGTTTTTGGCTTAAGGAACGGCTTCTGAGACGATATCCGACGGCAGGCTCCTATTGCCGGCAGCGTCGACGGCTACGACGTAATAATGATAAGTCCTTCCCGCGTCGACATTCTCGTCCGTCAGGGTTGTGCGAGAAAGCAGCGCAGGTGTAAGCAACGTCCAGGGTTTCGGCGCGTTGGCATCGGTTGACCGATAGACGAGATAGCCCGCGATGTCCGGTTCGGGATTGGCGGCAAAGAATATCGCCAGCCGTCCGGGCGCGGCGGCGATGCTCACGCTGGTAGGCGCTGAAGGCGGAAACGTATCGACCGGCGCGACTTCCACGCTGTTCGAGTTCAGGCTTTCAACCGGCTGCGCCAGCGTGCCAAGGGAAACCGAACGCACGACGTACGTGTATTTCTCGCCGAACTTGAAGTTGCGGTCCTGGTATTCAGGCGTGGCAATCAGCGCTTGATTGATCGGAATCTGGCCGGGTTCGTTTTGTGACGCGGTGACGCGATACACGTTGTAGCCCAGAAGGTTCACCGGCGTGGAACCGTCGATGTTCTGTTTGGGCGGCTCCCATTCCAGCGTGATCGCGTTCTGAGAAAACTCCGCTCTCACGTTGGCCGGGGGTTCCGCTATCTTCGCGGCCGGCTCGATCAGCAGGAAATTCGAAAAAGCGGCGCGCTGGCCGGCGGCGTTCACATAACGCACCGCGTAGCGCAAACGCGAAGGCTCGCCCGCCAGTTCCAAGCTGTCGATGTAGGCCAGATTGTCCGTCGCCGTTTGGATCTCGCGGTACGGAACCGACCCAATCAACGTTGCTCGCGCCCCGAACTCTTCCTCGGTCATCGGTCGCGGCGCATCAAGCTTTTCCGCGACGCGATACACGTCGACGCGCCGAATACTTTGAACACTGCCGCCGCCGGCGTTACGGCGTGGAGCAGGCCAACTCAAGATCACCTGATTGCCACGTTGCACACCCGACAGCGCTTCGGTGCGCTGCGGAATGCGTTCAACCGGTGGTTGCGGTGGTCGGCGCTTGCCACACGTCGGCGCCATCGACACGGCGACCAATGCCAGCAGCAACATTAAGTGACGGGTGGCCGACTTGCGCGAAACTACTGAAGGTTTGGCGGGTTGAGGCACGTTCGGTTGAAGACTCGCTTACAGGATGTAACGACTGAGATCCTGATCCTTCACAGTGTCGGCGAGCATCAGTTCCACATAAGCAGCGTCGATCGTTTTATTCTTCGGCTCGAGGTCAGGACCTTCGAAGCTGATCTCATCGAGCAGCCGCTCCATAATTGTATGCAGACGTCGCGCGCCGATGTCTTCCGTGTTGCTGTTCACGCGCGCCGAGAAGTTCGCGACCGCATCGATCGCATCCTGAGTGAACTCAAGCTTCACGCCTTCAGTTTCCATCAGCGCCAAATACTGTTTGACTAGAGAGTTCTTCGGTTCGACCAGGATCCGTTTGAAATCCTCGATCGTCAGGGACTCCAGTTCCACTCGAATAGGGAAGCGGCCCTGAAGTTCCGGTATCAGGTCTGACGGCTTGGAGACGTGGAACGCGCCGGCCGCTACGAACAGAATGTGATCCGTGCGGACCATTCCATAGCGCGTGTTCACAGTCGTGCCTTCGACGATCGGCAGAATGTCGCGCTGCACGCCTTCGCGCGAGACGTCCGGCCCATGACCGGATTCGCGGCCGGCGATCTTGTCGATCTCGTCGAGGAAGATGATGCCTGACGATTCCACACGCTCGAGCGCGGCGCGCGCGACCGTGTCCATGTCGATGAGCCGCTCTTCCTCTTCCTGCATCAGGTATTCCATCGCCTCGTCCACGCGCATCTTGCGGTGCTTGGTGCGACCCTGAAACATGTTGCCCAACATGTCTTTCATGTTGATGCCCATCTCTTCGACGCCCATCGGCCCCGCGAATTCAATGGTCGGGAAGCTCTTTTCGCGTACTTCGATTTCGACCAGACGGTTATCCAGCTTTCCGGAACGCAGTTGCGTCCGGAGCTTCTCGCGGGTGCGCGCAAAGTTCTCGTCTTTAGATTCATTGTCCGGAACGAGCACCGGCGCCGTAATTTCTCCCGAGTCAAAATCGAAGAGGGGACTGCCGGACCCGGATTTGGGTGGTGGCAGCAGGATGTCCAGAATCCGTTCCTCTACGTTTAGCTCGGCCTTGTCAGCAATCTCTTCGACTTTTTCCTGGCGGGTCATCTCGACCGCGATCTCGGTCAGGTCACGAATCATACTTTCCACGTCGCGACCGACATAGCCGACTTCAGTAAACTTTGAAGCCTCGACCTTCAGGAATGGCGAGTTCGACATGCGGGCCAATCGACGGGCGATCTCAGTCTTGCCAACACCGGTCGAGCCGATCATGATGATGTTCTTGGGAATGACGTCCGCGGCCAGGTCGGGCGCGAGCTTCTTGCGGCGGACCCGATTGCGCAACGCGATCGCCACCGCGCGCTTGGCGGCGTTTTGTCCGACGACGTGCTTGTCGAGTTCCGCGACGATCTGCCGCGGGGTAAGGTCGTCCAGACGGACGTCCTGTTCTTCCTGCTCACCGGCGAGATAAATAACCATTTCTTAATTCGATGCCAACTAAACTTTCCCGTAACTGTCGGCGCGCCTACGCTTGAGCCACGCTTAACTCTTCCACGATGATGTTTGAGTTGCTGTAGATGCAAATATCGCCGGCGACGCGCATCGCCTCCACCGCGATCTCTCGCGCCGAGAGTTGCGTGTTCGCCATCAGCGCGCGCGCTGCAGCCAACGCATAGGAGCCGCCCGAGCCAATTGCCAACACGCCATCATCGGGCGAAATCACATCACCGTTGCCGGAAAGAAGAAACGACGTCTTGTCATCGGCCACGACCAGCAACGCTTCCAGGTGCCGGAGGATCTTGTCCGTGCGCCACTCCTTGCTCAACTCGATCGCGGCGCGCTCGAGATTGCCATGGTATTGCTCAAGCTTGCCTTCGAACCGCGTCAGCAAAGAGAACGCATCCCCCGTCGCTCCCGCAAAGCCCGCGAGAATCTTGTCGTTGTAAAGGCGACGAACTTTTTTTGCGCTGGACTTCATCACCGTTTCGCCCATGGTGACCTGGCCGTCGCCTGCCAGTGCCACCTGGCCGTCACGACGCACCAGCAAAACAGTCGTGCTGCGGATTTTCGGGGATTGTTTTTTCGTCATGAAGTGAAACAGCACTATAGGAATGACGGCGAAGTTTAGTCAAGCGAGGCATCTGCGCTATTATGGCGTTTGCCAAGTAATCGTTCGATTGACAGCAGCACCGCGAGAATGACTAGACGAACACGGCCGCGCATCGGCATCACGATGCGCATCGAGCTGACAACTGACAGGTTCTATCTTTCCCGTCATTACAGCGAAGCAGTTGAAGCCGCCGGCGGTTTGCCGGTGCACATTCCTCTGATTCCTGACGCCGGTTTTCTGGGCGAAATGGTTGCGGGTCTTGATGGAGTCCTGCTGCCCGGCAGTGACCCGGATGTGGATCCCTTGCGGTACGGGCAAGACCCGCATCCGAAGCTCGGCGCTGTTCACCCGATTAAAGATGAGACGGACGTGCTCGTATTGAATGAAATTGAAGAGCGAGCTCTTCCGTTGTTCGCGATCTGTTTTGGCATGCAGGTGCTGAACGTCTCGCGGGGCGGCACATTGATTCAGGACATCGGCAGTCAATGGCCGAATGCTATCAAGCACGAACAGGGCGCGCCCCGCGATCGTCATTCGCACAGTGTGCGTTTAGCTGAGGAGAGTTTGGTTCACCGGTTGGCTACCCGCGAGCGCGCTCCGGTGAACAGTCACCATCATCAGGCGCTCGAGACACTAGGAAGGGGACTGGTTGCAACGGCGTGGGCCCCGGACGGATTGGTGGAGGCGATTGAAGACCCACGCAGCGATCGTTTCGTGTTGGGCGTGCAGTGGCATCCGGAGCTGGGCTGGGAACGCGATGAATTTGCGCGGGCGCTGTTCGCCCGATTTGTTGAAGAGGCCGTCGCTTTTGCCGCGCGTCGAACAGGCTCTCGCGAGTCGGCAGGAGTCACTGCGTGATTTCCCTGAACCTTGAAAATCGGGTTGCAGCCGTTACCGGCGGTTCGCGCGGCATTGGGCGCGCGGCTGTTGACTGCTTTGCCAAGCTCGGCTCAAACGTCGTAGTGAATTATTT
This sequence comes from Acidobacteriota bacterium, assembly GCA_052389795.1. Lineage (GTDB taxonomy): Bacteria > Acidobacteriota > Blastocatellia > Pyrinomonadales > Pyrinomonadaceae > UBA11740. The sequence continues at coordinate 123,151 of JBQTHO010000003.1, forward strand.
GAAGGACAAAAAAGCCGCCGATGCGGCTGTCGGATTTGCGGAACAACGAGGAGTGCAGGCGCTCGCAGTCCAGGCGGATATGTCTTACAAAGGCGATGCGCAGCGGCTGGTCGATGCGACTATCCAAAAGTTTGGGCGTTTGGACTTTCTGATTTGCAACGCCGGCATCTGGGAAGGCAGCGCCATCGATCAGATGTCCGAAGAAGTTTGGGATCGCACAATCGATCTAAATCTGAAGGGAACTTGGGCTGCTTGCCGAGCGGCGGTACCGCGAATGAAGGAGAACGAATTCGGTCGCATCGTGATTGTGAGTTCGACAGCTGGGCAGCGCGGCGAAGCGAGCGTCTCGAACTATGCGGCTTCGAAAGGCGGCCAGATCTCGTTCACGAAATCGCTGGCAGCCGAGTTAGGCCCATTCGGCATCAATGTAAACTGCGTCGCGCCGGGTTGGGTTGATACTGATATGTGTGCCGAAGCCTTTGAGCGACCGGGTTTCCGCAAAGCGCTTGAGGAAACAATTCCCGTCGGTCACGTGGCGACGCCGGAAGACATCGCGTGGCCCATAGCTTTCCTTTGCACGGACTGGGCGCGCCACATCAACGGCGAAATTCTGAACGTCAACGGCGGCTCCGTTCTCTGCGGATGAGAGCGGGGCAGTAGCCCGACCGTTAGGGAGGGCTCAGGTCGCTTAGCTGCAACCTTGGAATTGGCTTTCTAACTACTTAAGTGTCGAACTGCCGACATCAAATTAAACTTGGTCTCGAGCGACTGCTGGCTGAACGTGTCGGGTCGCTGGCGGGCGTGCGCGTCGGATTAGTTTGCAACCAGGCGTCAGTCGATCACGCCTTTCGTCATGCCGCCGATCTCCTTCACGAGCATTCGCAGATCAACCTAACCGCGTTGTTCGGTCCGCAGCATGGCATTCGCGGAGACCTCCAGGACAACATGATCGAGACAGAGCATACCGTCGATCGTCGCACACAGGTTCCGATCTATTCGCTGTACAGCGAAACGCGTGAGCCGACTGACGAGATGCTGCGTGACGTCGACGTGATCGTTGTCGATCTTCAAGGGGTCGGCTGTCGCATCTACACCTTCGCGTACACGATGGCGAATTGCATGCGAGCAGCGAAACATCTCGGCAAGAAAGTCGTGGTTTGCGATCGCCCCAACCCGATTGGCGGAGAAATGGTCGCGGGCAATGTGACTGAACGGGGACATGAATCCTTCGTCGGACAGTTCTCGCTGCCCACACGTCACGGCATGACCATGGGCGAACTGGCGCGTCTGTTCAACGAGCATTTCGGCATCGGCTGTGAATTGGAAGTCATTGAGTTGGGCGGTTGGTCGCGTGAGCTTTGGTACGAAGACACGGACGGCCCCTGGGTTCTTCCGTCGCCGAACATTCCCACGCCAGACAGTTGTAAAGTCTTCCCGGGAACGGTGCACCTGGAAGGCACGCAGATGTCTGAAGGGCGGGGAACTACGCGACCGTTCGAACTGGTTGGTGCCCCGTACATCGACGCTGACGAATACGCAGAAGCGCTGGCGGCGCTAAATCTGCCGGGCGTCGCTTTCCGTTCATGCGTTTTCATGCCCACTTTTCAGAAGCACGGCGGCAAAGCTTGTGGCGGCGTTCAGATTCAAGTTACCGACCGCGCGACGTTCGAGCCGGTTTCGGCGGGCGTCGCAGTAGTGAAGACAGCCCACGATCTCTACCGGGACGACTTTCTTTGGAAAGATCCGCCGTACGAGTACGAGTTCGAGCGCAATCCGTTCGACGTGATCTCCGGAACGACAGAGATGCGCGCGCAGATCGAGCGCGGCGATTCGCTCGACTCGATCATCGACTCCTGGCAACCGGCTTTAGAGGAATTCAAGCGCATTCGCAGTGCGCACTTACTTTATTGATTTTCTCAGCCGTGGAAGGGCCGACAGCTAAAGCATGACCTAAAATCAAGGGCACTCGGCGTTTTGGAGTTAACAGATTACTTTAGGTGAAGATTGAGGGAGGAAATTTGGTAGCTAACCGAATTGAAAGAGATCGCGACGTCGAGACGCCGGGATTCGCGTGGCTCGTTGGCATCGCCGCCTGGGCCATTCCAGGTGCCGGCCATCTGATTCAGAGGCGTTGGCGCAGAGCCGCTTTGGCGGGTGGCGCGGTGTGGGTGATGTTCTTAACCGGCCTGTGGCTCGGCGGTCATCTCTACGGCGTCACCGGTCAGGAACAGGGCTTCAGCGTTTTCTTTCAGTTGCTGCCAATGATCGCAAATGTCGGCGCGGGGTTGCTTTATATCTTCTGCTGGATGGCGGGTGTTGGGTTTACAGAACACGCGCAGCTCGTCACGTATGAATACGGAAACACCTTTTTGCTGGTGGCCGGATTGTTGAATTATTTGGTCATGCTTGACGCATTCGATATCGCCGCGGGGAGAAAGCGATGAGACACGTTCTGTGGATGGTTGTTTTCGCGGCCCTCACCGCGGTCGTGTTCGGCATTGCCGCAAAGGGTACGGATCGGCAGCGGCTAATGTACGGCGTTAAGGTCTTTGGTGAATTCGTCGCCATCGCATTTCTGCTCAGCTGGATTCTGTATTTCATTCCTTCTCGATAAACCTTCGGAGCGTGGTTCGTTGTGAAGCTGGTCACCACCGATGCCATCGTCCTGCGCAGCTACAACCTCGCCGAGGCTGATCGCATAGTAGTCTGCCTGACGCGCGACGCCGGGCTGGTGCGCGCGGTCGCCAAAGGCGCGCGCCGGATGCGGAGCCGCTTCGGTGCTGCGCTTGAGCCTTTCACCGTCATCCGCCTGGATTTCTACGAAAAGGAAAATCGGGATTTAGTCACCATTTCACGCGCTGAGATCGTCAAGTCAAACTTCGAACTTGCCGCACAACTTGAAGTCGCGGAGGTGCTCGGTTACATGGCGGAACTCATCGGGGAATTCGCGCCACCGCATGAAGCAAACGACAAGCTTTACCGCATGCTCAACGCGTGCGTCGAAGCATTAGCCGCTGCGCCTGACGCCGCCACACTGGTGCTGCGCTATTTCGAAATCTGGCTGCTGCGTTTGGCCGGATCGTTTCCTGACGTGAACGAGTGTGTTGTTTGCGGCACGGCGCTCACTACGGCCCAGCCGCTATACGTTGACTTTGAAAGCGCGGTCCGTTGCGCTTCGTGCAGCCGCGGAATTGGGACTACGTTGATGCCGGCAATCCAACAACTGCTGATTAGCAGCCAGAGACTTGGCCCGTCCGAATTCGCAAACACATATCAGGCGAGCTTCACCCAAACAGATGCCGAACTTGGTGAGTTCACTCACCGCCTGATTGTCCGGGCGCTCGAGCGGCGTCCCCGGACAATGGTAGCTCCAGCGCGGGGTTGATACTCAACAAGCCGTCGCAGACGGCGCCAGAGAGTAGCCCCGGGCGTAAGCCCGGGGATCACGATTAGAAAAAATCTCCAGAGCCCGCGAAGCGGCGACAGAGCGACCCATCTGCCGCCCCTAGAGGGCTTAAAATCATGTAAGGTACGCGTAACCCCGGGCTTGCGCCCCGGGGCTACTCTTTGCCGCCCGCTGAACGCAGGCTCGTTGACTCATGGCAACCCGCCGCATAATCGAACGTTACATTCTCCGCACGATACTTCCGTACGCGGCGGCGGCGTTAGTCCTGCTTACCGGCATTCTCTTCGTTCAACAAAGCGGGCGGTACTTTGAAACGATCTTCCGCACCACCGTCCCGGCGCAATTTCTCTACGGCCTTTCGCTTGCCATTTTGCCGACGGTGCTGGTTTTCACCATTCCGATGGCCGTGCTGTCCGGAACAATCATCGGTCTCGGTCGCATGGGCAGCGATAGCGAACTGATCGCAATGCGCGCGGCGGGCGTCAGCCGCCGGCAGATCGTTTTGCCGGCATTGGTAATCGGGCAGCTGGCCACGGTGGTCGCGTTGCAGCTCAATCTCAGTGAGGCCCCACATGCGCAGCAGGACTTGCGCGCTCTAGGCGCGCGAGCGGCGCTCTATAAACTCGACTCGCCGGTCGAGCCGCAAACCTTCACGACGGACATTCCGGGATACGTCATCTACGTCCGCGAAGGCGACAAATCGCGAGGCCAGTGGGGCGGTGTTTTCATTCAAACGAAAGAGGCCGACGGCTCAACGCGGCTGATAACCGCGCGCTCAGGCCGCATCGATTCGTCCGCCGAGAAGTCTGAGTTGGTGCTTCAGGACGCCGTGCAAACGAAGCTGCCGGCCGGCGAAGCGGCCGATCAGCAATACGTCGTCGAGCGGCTGGACCAATTGCGCATTCTCTTCAACACCGGGCGCAACGAACTGATTGCGCGGCTCCAGAAGTCAGAGAACAAGCCTGACGAAATGGGGTTTCGCGCGCTGCGCCGCTTTATCAATGAAAGCACTGGGCCCCAGCGTCGTGAAGGGGTCTTTCTGCTTCACAAGCGGATCGCGCTCGGCTTGTCACCGTTGGTGTTCGCATTTTTGGGCGCAGTTCTGGCGATGCGCTTCCGGCGCGGCAGTCGCGGCTTCGGCGCGCTCACGTCGCTCGTCGTCATGGTGACGTATTACCTTCTGGTCGTCGCGGGCGAGCAGTTGACGCGCGGCGGGACCCTGCCGCCGGTTGTAGGCGGATGGCTGGCAACGTCTCTGGTGCTGATCTTCGCTCTTGTACTTCTGCTGGTAAACCAGACATTCAGCTTTTCTCTGCGGCGTGCCACAACAGATCGAGCGCCTCGAGCTGAAGTGAAAACTCAGAAACAGACAGCTCGGCGCCGGTGGACCGTTCGCTTTCCCACACTGCTAGACACCAGTGTCGTGCGCACGATGGCTTTGAGTTTTCTGTTTGCCTTCGTCGCGCTTGTCATTGTCTTCAACATTTTTACCGGCTTCGAGCTTTGGCGGTTCCTCGTTACTCGTGGCGGAGGCGTGAAACTTCTCGGCGAGTATCTGTTCTTCCTTCTGCCCCTCGTGAGTGTGGAGCTATTTCCCGGAAGCGTTTTGGTCGCGGCACTGCTCACGTACGCGCTGATCGCGCGGAGAAGGGAAGCCATCGCCTGGTGGGCCAGTGGCCAGAGCGTCTATCGCTTAATGCTGCCCGGTTTGATTTTCGCAATGGTCATCGCCGGCGGCCTTTGGCTCATTCAGGAACGGATCATGCCGGCAGCCAACGTTAAGCAAGACGATCTGCGCGCTCGGATCCGCGGCAACGTCACGCAGTCCACCCTCGGCGAAAGGCGTTGGCTGGTGAGTACCGACCAGCGGCGCATCTACTCTTACGAGTTCGACGATCAGGCGCAAGCGTTAATCAAGCCGTCAATCTATGAATTCGATCCGGCGCGGATAAGCGAATTGAAGCGCGTGATGAATGGAGGGTCCGCGCGTTGGGTCGGCCCGAACCGCATCGAGATCACCAACGCGAAATGGTTTGATTTGGATAAACCGCTGGTAGCTACTCAATCAGCTCAAGGATTGCTCCTTGATGGAGTCGATTCGCCGCGCGTATTCCGCCCGACCGTCGATCGGCCATCGCAGTTGGACGCGAGCCGTTTGCGCGAGTACATCAAGACTTTGAAAGCGCGCGGCGCCGACACAGCCGTGCTCGCCGTTGGTTTGCAGCGAAAGTACGCCGCACCCTTTAGCGTAATCATTATGGCTTTGATTGGAATGCCTCTGGCGGTTTCGCTCGGCCGCAAGAGCACCGTGCTCGCACTTTGCTCGGCCGTCGTCGTGAGCCTTCTGTTCTGGCTTATCTCGAGCGGTTTTCAGCAACTGGGCGAACACGCGCTCTTACCGCCTGCCGTCGCCGTCTGGGCCCCGATTGCGATCTTTGCCGGCGGGGCGTTTTATTTTATTTCGCGCGTGCGGACTTGAGTTTTATTGTCGGGCGCTCACGCTGATCTGGCAGGGCTAATCTTCCGCGAAATAATCGGAGTCAATTCTCTTTAGTTCGTAAGTGGCTTCAGTTACAACTCCGACGCCGTGATCGATCATATACTCCGCGAGCGTCGAACCTCCGATTAGAATTATTTTAGTTTCAATGTTTCTCGCGTAGTCCATTGCTTCGCGAGTGAACAACGAGGTCGTAATAAAAATCCCCTTTCGGGCTCGTTGGCCTTGCAAGGCACCGGCAAACTTCTGGACTTCCGGTCTACCAACGATGCCATCCCATCTTTTCGCTTGGACGTAAATGATATCTAGCCCCAAACGATCCTCTTTGATAATTCCATCGATACCCTCATCACCGGAACGCCCAATCGCTTGTCCAGCTTCCTTTCGGGAGCCCCCATATCCCATCCGGACGAGGAGGTCGACGACCAATTGCTCGAAGAATTCGGGGGAGCATTTCTTGACGGTATCTAAGATTTCTCCGGCTAAACTCTGCCGAAGAGTTTGATATGCGCCTTCTAGACTTTCCTCCGGCGTTTCGCTGGCTGTAGTTTCGAGGAGAGCGCCCCCGTCATCATTCTTGGCGTCTAGTTGACGATCATGCCTTAAGGCGCGAAATTCACGAAACGCTTCGAACTGCTCGAGGAATCGGACGTTAATCGATGGCGGATTCTCTCGCAACACGCGACTTCCCTGATCAGTAATTCTAAACAGGCCTCGCTTGGGGGATTCAAGTAGACCAGCTTTTGTCATGTACGTTCGCGCCCAGCCCACACGATTGTCGAACGTTGGCTGTTTCCCGCTGGGCAGCAGTTCTCTCCTATCCACTTCGCTGAGTCCGAACTGTTGAGACAAAGCTTCAACGCTTGCTCTAAACTGATGAGTATTACCGTCACCGGCTATCTGAAGTAGCGGCAACATTATTGATTGATAGTCGGGAATCGCCATGGGCTTTGGAGGGAGCGCGTTCGTTATAACACCAACCAGAATTGGTCGCAAACCGTGAAGTGCAGCTTATCTTTCCACTTGTTACGAAGAAACTAAAGAGAAACGCCTCGGAGAAGAGAAGTCCAAAATAAAAAGCCGCGGAGTTCCCCGCGGCTTTCCTGTAACGCAAGCTGGTCTTGCGGACGCAAATTAACAATTTGCGCTACGCGCTACGTTCCCGTTTCCCAGCTCGACATGTACTCGAGTTGTTCGGCGGTAAGCGTGTCGATCGAAATTCCGAGCGCACGCAGCTTAAGACTCGCGATTTCCTGATCGACTTCCGGGGGCAGGAGATGTACGCCCGGATCGAGCTTGCCTTTGTTCTTCACCAGGTACTCAACCGAAAGCGCCTGATTCGCAAAGCTCATGTCCATCACGCTGGCCGGGTGGCCTTCGGCGGCGGCGAGATTAATTAAGCGACCTTCGCCGAGGACCATGACGCGTCTGCCATCCTTCCTCCGGTATTCCTGAACGAAGGGGCGAACGTGGGTTGGTTCGCCTTCGGACTGCTCGCGCAGAGCAACCAGATTGAGTTCGAGATCGAAGTGGCCGCTGTTGCAAACGATCGCGCCGTCTTTCATCGAACTGAAATGTTCGCCGTCGATTACGTGACGATTGCCGGTGACCGTAACAAAAATGTCGCCGATGCTGGCGGCAGCTGAGATCGGCATCACGCGGAAACCATCCATCACAGCTTCAACTGCCTTGATGGGATCGATTTCGGTAACCACGACATTCGCGCCCATCCCGCGCGCGCGCAAGGCGACGCCTTTGCCGCACCAACCGTAGCCAACGACCACCAGGGTGCGGCCGGCGAGCAGAATGTTCGTCGCGCGAATGATGCCGTCGAGCGTCGATTGGCCGGTGCCGTAGCGGTTGTCGAAGAAATGCTTAGTCTGCGCGTTGTTGACGGCAATCGAAGGAAAGGTGAGCACGCCCGCTTTCGCCATCGCCTCGAGCCGAACAATCCCGGTAGTGGTCTCTTCCGTGGTGCCGATGATCTTGTTCTTCAGTTCAGGCTTTTCCTTGATCATTGTGGCGACGACGTCTGAGCCGTCGTCGATGATGATGTCCGGTGCAAACTCGAGCGCTGTTTGCACGTGACGGCGATAGGTGTCGGTGGACTCGCCCTTCATCGCGTAAACCGGAATGCCGAAGTCGGCCACGAGCGACGCGGCGACGTCATCCTGGGTCGAAAGGGGATTCGACGCGATCAGCAAAGAGTCAGCGCCGCCGGCTTGCAATGCGCGCGCAAGGTTCGCGGTTTCGGTCGTAATGTGCGCACAAGCAACCACGCGGACGCCTTTCAAAGGCTGCTCGACGGCAAAGCGTTCGCGAATCAAACGCAGCACGGGCATCTCGCGTTCGGCCCAATCGATGCGGCGCTTGCCGTCGGCCGCGAGCGAAAGATCTTTAACGTCATGTTCCATTGCGGGCATAGCAGTACTCATTATTTGTTCCTTTGATAATTCCGATTTGTGTAGCCCAGCCGTTCACGGCTGGGATCTAATGTTTCAAAAGCCTCCTGAAGGAGGCTTTCGAGGAATCTCCCGTTTTTTCTTACCCAGGCGTAAACGCCTGGGCTACGGAAAATCAAAATGCGTAAACCTAGACACGAGCTGCCGAGCTTAGAGCATCACCAGCCGTGCGCAGACTTTCGGCCTTGTCGGTCTCTTCCCAGGTGAAGCCATCGCCCGAACGGCCGAAGTGGCCGTACGCAGCTGTCTGGCGATAGATGGGCCGGCGCAGTTTAAGCTCGCTAATTATTTCTTTCGGCGTAAGAGGGAAGTGCTCGCGCACGAGTTTTGAAAGCGCGACTTCACTAATTCGACCGGTGCCTTGCGTGTCTACGTAAACCGAGACAGGTTCAGCCACGCCGATCGCATAAGCGAGTTGCACTTCACATTTATCAGCCAAGCCGGCGGAAACAATGTTCTTGGCGATGTAGCGGGCCATGTACGCGGCCGAGCGGTCGACCTTCGTCGGATCCTTGCCTGAGAACGCGCCGCCGCCATGCGGTGCATAGCCGCCGTAGGTATCGACGATGATCTTGCGGCCGGTGAGACCTGAATCGCCGTGAGGACCGCCGACCACGAACTTACCGGTTGGATTAATGTGATACTTCGTGTCGTCGTCCATCAAATCGCCCGGCACCGTGTGTCTGATAACGTGTTCGAGAATCTCAGCCCGGAGCTGTTCGTTGTCCACCGTATCAGCGTGTTGAGACGAAATAACGACCGCGTCAACGCGGAACGGGCGTCCGTCGCGATACTCAACTGTGACTTGGGACTTTCCGTCGGGACGAAGATAAGGTAGCTGACCGGACTTGCGTACTTCAGTAAGGCGTTCCGCCAGCCGATGGGCCAACTGAATCGGCAAAGGCATCAGCTCGGGCGTCTCAGTGCAGGCGTACCCGAACATCAAACCCTGGTCGCCGGCGCCGCCGGTATCCACGCCCATGGCAATGTCGGGCGACTGCTGGTGAATCGCGCAGAGGACGCTGCACGTCTCGTTGTCAAACCCGTACTTGGCTCGGTTGTAGCCGATGTCTCCGATGACGCGGCGAGCGATCCCTTGATAATCGATTTGGGCCTTGGTGGTGATTTCGCCCGCGATAATGACTAAACCGGTCGTCAAGAGCGTCTCGCACGCAACCCGGGAGGTCGGATCTTCCGTTAAAGCGGCGTCAAGAATGGCGTCGGATATCTGGTCCGCAATCTTGTCGGGATGACCCTCAGTGACCGACTCAGAAGTAAACAAAGTTCCGTTATGATTTTCCAATCAAATGCCTCCCAAACATTTCTTCCTATTGCACTCAGGCGTGAATAAAAGGAATCAAAAAGAACGGGAACGATAACAGCCATTTTAAAGGGGTGTCAAGCGAACCGCCCACACTCCGACAACAAGTTTGCTTCAAAAAGGCGCGGTGGTTCGACCCCAAAGAAGCGCTGGTAAAAGGCTAAGCGCACTGCGGACGGAAACCTCATTCCGACTTTGTCTTTTTCTAACTAATTCGCCGTTCCTTGCATCTTGCTTAGTCATCGAGTAAAAAATCGGAACTGTTGGGTGAACTCCCTTGGACTCCCGACTGTTTTTGGCCATGTAGTCGACCTGTCAAGACATTAATCAAACTTGCTCGGAGCAGGCATGCGTCTCGCAGACTTTATTTTACGTGACATGGAATCCATTCTGGAGGAATGGGAAGAGTTCGCTGCGACATTACTCCCAGCCGCAGAGGGCATGACACCGCTGGCCTTGCGTGATGACGCGAAACCGATTCTGCAGGCCATCGCGAAAGACATATCAACGCCATGCCTCATAAGTCGGCTCATAACCCTACTTTTGAGGCAAAGCCCACCCCAACATAATATGTATTATCGGACGCAGCGAGTCCAGATCGAGTTGTGATGGCGGCAACACGCCCGTGTCGGTCTTTGGGGCGCGCCTTCCCCTAATTAGGGTTCTCGGGAGGCTGTTCGACCTTTGGGCGGATTTCGGTTTCGTGGACTTTCGGGGTGGACTGGATCGCGGTGGTAGCGCGGGGGCTTCACTTGAGGTCACGACTCGCCTTAAGTTGTGCCGATATGTGTCCACGGTTGACTGGGGCTGATGGCATTGCCTACAGTGCTCTGACTCCAGGATTTATAGTTCGAAGATGCCGATAAAGATCGAGAATCAATACGAGGGCAATTTGCCCCGGAATACGCTGGCAAATGTCGAGAGTGCGCTTGCAAGCGTGCCCCGCGAGCATTTAAGGGGCGTGGAGCGGCTCCGTTTAGTGAGCACGGTGACCGAACCGCGCGCGTTAATGGCGGCAAAGGGCCAGGAACTGCCCGGCCTCTATCATCCTAAGCAAGGCGTTAAAGGCGCCTGGTTTGAGATCGCGATTAGTCCCCTCATCTCAGCGAACAAACCATTTCACAAGCGGATCATTCCCCGTCTTTCGTTCAAAGGAAACTTAGTCGCAGTGATTTTTTCGTTGGTCGCTCAGCACTATCACCTGACGCTGCGCCACTCAGTTAAGCGTGGGCAGGTGGAACCGGCAGTGCGGGCCTATACAGAAAAGCAGTTGAAAGCGTGGAATGAATCGCAACACAAATTTCGCGCAAGGTTGTTCAAGCCCCTGCAACCGACACTCGAGCGCTGGAGCAAGTCTCTGGCAAAGAAAGCGGCGGCCGAAAAGAAGAAGAAGGGTTGACGTACGAGCGGGGTCAGAGGCTAGAGTTTCGAGCAGCGACCAGAGGCTCCGAGTTCAAAAAAGTGTCCTGACTCACTAGCCTCCAATCTCTAGCCTCTAGTCTCTAGAGTGCTTCGTCGATACCCTGCGCGGCGTCGTTAAGCGCTTCGAACAGTTCTTCCGCAGAGACATCTGCCTTTTTGAACTTTACCTCGACGCGAAATTCCTTTCCCGGCGCTTCAAACCGGTAAACAAAAGGTTCCGAACTGCCGGTGGGATCGACGTAGGCGCGTCGCGCTTTCCGCGCGCCGTCGCGCGTCAGGCCCTGCTCAGCGATTTGTTGCGCAATCATCCGCATTGAATCGTCGTCGGGCTGTCGCACGATCTGAAGCAACAGGGACTTTGAAGTGATCTCGGCCTCCCGGCACATACCCCTGACGTCAGCGGGCATGGTGGCGATCGACAAAGCTTCTGTCACAGTGCTGCGGCTCTTCCCTACTTTGCGGGCCACGTCCTCGTGCGTGTAGCCGAATCGTTCGCACAGCGCGCGCAGCCCGTCGGCTTCTTCCCACGGCGTGAGATCCTTGCGCTGCATGTTTTCGATCAGCGCGATCTCAGCCACCGCGCTTTCGTCGACATCCATCTCGATACACGGAACTTCAGTCAGTCCCGCGGCTGTCGCAGCCCGCCAACGTCTTTCGCCGGCGATAATCATCCATCGACCGAACATCGGTTTGACCAGCAACGGCTCCAGCACGCCCTTTTCTTTAATCGACGCGGTGAGCTCCGTCAGGTCGCCAATCTCCGTGCGTGGTTGGTCCGGATTCGGATCGAGTTTATCGATGGGAATTATGCGGCCCACATGGCTGATGCGTTCCTGCGTCAACTCTTCCACGTAGTGCGCGTCGTGGCGCATGCTTAAACCGGCGGGTAAGCCTCTTCTAGACACGGCTCAGTACCTCTTTGCAAAGTTTTTCGTACTCTTGCGCGCCCGAAGATTGCGGCGCGAATGTGAAGATTGATTCTTTATAAGCGGGCGACTCCTCGAGCCGTACGCTCTTCGTGATCACGGTATTGAAAAGCTTCGGCCCAAAGACGCGACGAATCTGCTCGAAGACCTCTTTCCCGAGCGTGGTTCGCTTATCGTGAAGCGTCACGACCACGCCCAGCATCTCGAGGTTTGGATTTGGCCGGGCTTTCACCTTCTCGATCGTTTCCAGCAGGTCATCCGTGCCTTCCAAAGCGAAATAGGATGACTGGATTGGAATTAGGACGTGACTCGAAGCGACCAACGCGTTCACCGTGATCAAGCCGAGCGTCGGCGGCGTGTCAATGACGATTACCTTGTAGACTTTCTTGAGCGGCTCAATCCGATCTTTCAGACGGAAAGGCGCATCGAAATCGCCGACGAGCTTAGATTCCAATTTTGCCAGGCTAATTCGCGCCGGAATGATGTCGAGGTCTTTGACCGGCGATTTGTAGATGGGAAGCTCTTCAGTTCCCTGCCCGTCCATCATCAGATCGTAGGCCGACTTCTCGACCGTTAAAGGATCGAGAAATGAAATCGAACTATTGCCCTGGGGATCGAGATCGAGAAGAAGCGTCTTTGAGCCGCGTCTGGCGAACGCAGCGGCGAGATTGATTGCGGTGGTCGTCTTGCCGACGCCACCTTTCTGGTTCGCGATTGCGATTATCACTCTCTGTCGTTATACCTCATCCGCAATTCGGCCTATCTTACATCGGGAGGTCGCCGCCGTCACCAATTACTTCGGGCCACTCTTCTTCACCGGGGCCTGATTCTTCAATCGTCTCGTCGTCCGTGGCGATCGAGTTTCGCGACGCCTGGATGACTTCCAGGTCCACGAAGATTGGACAGTCGGCGCGCAACGCTAACGCGATTGCGTCTGAAGGGCGCGAATCCAGGCGCATCGAGTCGCCATTGCCGGAACTCAGTTCGATGACGGCAAAGAAAGTGTTATCACGCAATGACGTGACCACGACGCGTTCGACTTTCATTCCCAACTCAATGATTAAATTCCGAAGCAGATCGTGAGTCATGGGCCGGGGCGGGGCGATCTTCTCAATCTCGAGCGCGATCGCATTGGCCTCGTAGGCGCCGACCCAGATGGGAAGCATGGTCTCGCTGTTCACATCTTTCAGAATAATAATCGGAGTGCCGCTATTCGGATCCATCATCAACGCCCGAATTTTGACCTCGATTTCCATAACGAATCTCCCGCTTGCTCACTCGACTCCGCGAATCACGCCGCGGCTAATGCTTCCCCATACAGGCTATTCTTTTTGATGTTGGTAATTCGAACCTTTGCCACTTCCCCAAGTTGCGTCGATTGCCTTGGGAAGTTTACGACCTTGTGACAGGTCGTGTGACCGGACAAATCCGCTTCGGATTTAGAACTCACGGCTTCAGCCAGCACGTTAACTTCACGACCGAGGTAGCTTTCGTAAATCGTTTTCTGCAGTCGTCTTTGCAGAGCTTCAAGTTCCATGAAGCGCGTCGACTTTTCCTCCCTACTGACGTCATCATCAAGCTTTGCGGCGGGCGTGTCCGGTCGCTCTGAGTATTTGAAGATGTAGAGCGCGTCGTAGCCAACGTTTTCAACCAGCGCCATCGTATCGCGAAAGTCCTGATCAGTCTCGCCGGGGAACCCGACGATGATATCACTGGTGATCGCGATCTTCCGCCGCGCATGCTTGATGACTTCGATGCGTCGCAGGTAATCAGCCGCCGTGTGCCCCCGTCGCATCGCGCGCAGGATGCGATCGCTTCCTGATTGAACCGGCAGGTGCACCCAATTGCAGAGATTCTCGTGCGCTTCGATGGCGGCGACGATGTCGGGATGGAAATCGCGCGGAAACGAAGTCGCAAACTTAATCCGCTCAATCCCCGTCGCGGAAACGGCTCGCAGCAGACGCGAAAACAACGTCGCTCCTTTGAAGTTCTCCAGCCCCGCTTCTGTTTTCGGCCGGTAGCTGTTGACGTTCTGGCCGATCAGATGAATCTCGCGATAGCCGTAATCGCTAAGTTGTTTTATCTCGGTGACGATGTCCGTCGCCGAGCGACTTTTTTCCCGGCCGCGCGAAAAAGGAACGATGCAGTAAGTGCAGAACTTGTTGCAGCCCTCAATGATCGGAACAAACGCAACATATGGCGAGGTCCGCGCGCTCGCCGGCAAGTCCCACACGTCTGTCTCCCGGCGCTCTTCCAGATCGATGATTCGGCGCTCACCCTCGAGGGCCCGGTCAATCAAAGCAGGCAGACGATCCGTCGCGCGGGTGCCCACAACCAGGTTCACCGAAGGCGAGTTGTCGAAAAGCGTCTGCCCTTCGAGTTGGGCCACACAACCCATGACGCCCACAACCGGTTCGTTGCCGAGTCGCATGCGCCGGACTTCACCAATGCGCGTAAACACTTTGTGCGCAGCACGCTCACGAACGGAACATGTGTTGAAGATCACGACGTCCGCTTGCTCAGGCCCATTCGTCAGTTTGAAGCCGGCATCGCGCAGACGCACGACTGCACGCTCGCTATCAGCGACATTCATCTGACATCCAAACGTTTCGACGTAAACGCTCGCGCTCATTCGAGTTCAGGAGATTACGGCCTGAGTCTAACAGATTTAGTTAAGTCTTTTCTATCGATGACGCGCGGTTGTGTGATGTCTTTCTTGCCTTTGCGATCCTTTGCGACTTTTCGCCTTTGCGTGAAATTAGACTCATTGAAACGGCAGGTTCACGCAAACGCGCCAAGATGCAAGGTCAGGCAAAGGAGAACTCTATTTGCAAAGAATGCTTCCTTGACGCGTTGAAAACGTCCTAGTAGGATCGCCGCTCGCTTTGACACTCCTGACTCCCTTCTAGGGCGGCAGACTAACGGAGAACGAAAATGTCTTTCAACAAGATCACTCTGGTCGGCAATCTCGGTCGTGATCCCGAGTTGCGCTACACGCCGCAAGGAACTCCCGTTTGCAGTTTCAGTCTCGCCACGAACGAGCGACGCAAGGATAAAACTACCGGCGAAAATAACGACATCACTACCTGGTTTCGCGTGACCCTTTGGGGCCGCCAGGCCGAAACCGCTTCTCAGTACTTACAACGCGGACGCCCGGTTTATATCGAGGGTAGATTGCGCGTCGAGGAGTGGACGGATCGTGATGGCAAGCCGCGTCACACGCTGGAAGTTCACGCGACTGACATGCAGTTCCTCGGTGGTGGGGCGCGGGACGAAGGTGCTCCGCAAGCTGCGAGAGCGGCGGCGGCGCCGCAAGACGCGCCGATTCAGGCACCCGACATGAACGATGACGACGTGCCTTTCTAGCCCTATTGAAGGTTTAGAGGCGCGCTGTGCAGGCGATGGAAATTAGCCAGTCACGGCCTCAGCAATTCCCCATTTACCCATCTCTCTGAGCTTCGCGTAACGGCGTGTCAGCCGGTCATTCGGGTTTGAGCCTGCGGATTCAGCCAGTCGCGAACAGAGGACGGCATCGAGCAGCTTCGCCGTTTCATCGTGAGATTTGTGCGCGCCTTCCTTTGGCTCGGCAATCACTTCATCAACCAGCCCCGCCGCCCTAAGGTCCTGGGCCGTCAGCTTCAATTCCTCTGCGGCCCGGGCGGCCTGTGATGAATCCTTCCAGAGAATTGCGGCGCACCCTTCCGGAGAAATCACAGAGTAGATCGCGTTTTCGAGCATCAGGACCTGATCGCCGACGCCGATCGCCAAAGCACCTCCGGATCCCCCTTCACCGATAACGGTCACAATGATCGGCACGTTCATCTTGGCCATCTCGCGGAGGTTGTAAGCGATGGCCTCAGCCTGTCCACGCTCTTCCGCGTCGATGCCGGGGTATGCGCCCGGGGTGTCGATGAAACAGAAGATTGGTCGATCGAATTTTTCCGCGAGCTTCATCGCGCGCAAAGCCTTTCGATACCCTTCGGGCTTGGGCATCCCAAAGTTTCGTATTTGCCGCTGCTTGGTGTCGCGCCCCTTCTGATGCCCGATCGCCGCGATCGGCATTCCGTGAAAGCGCGCAAACCCACAGACGATCGCCGGGTCGTCGGCATAACGACGGTCGCCATGAATTTCCACGAAATCTTCGAACAGCCGTTCGATGAAATCGAGCGTGTAAGGCCGATCAGGATGGCGCGCAAGCAGCACCTTCTCGAAAGCTGTGACTTGATTCGGTTGAGTGTCTTTGTCCACCATGGTTTAGTTCGACGCGGCCGCGGCGGCGCGCACCGGCGAAGTGTGGCCTTCCCAATGAACTTCGCACCCGAGCGCGCGCAAAGCATCTTCGAGCTGCGTGCTCCCCTGGACTCTCAGTGATGGATGCGCGCGCATGCGCACCCGCGAGCCGTTGGATAGCACCTCCAGGAAAACATCGCACTCACCGCGCGCGTTTTCTAAAAGGGCTTTAACTGATTCACACATCTTCGTCAGTTCGTCCTGGACCGGCAAACGAATTATTACCTCGGTCGCTTTCTGCTGAATCGCCTGATCGAGTTCATCCGCCTTATCGACTATCAGCGTCGTTGTGTCGTCATTGTTCTCAACGCGACCGGATATCAGGACGACAGCTTCGGCCCTGAGAACGTTCCCATACTTACGAAATGGTTCCGGCCAGGCGACGCATTTTAGCGTGCCGGCATGATCTTCGAGCTGAAACAGAGCGAATCGATCGCCCTTCTTGGTCGTGCGCAACTGCAGGTCTTTAATCAGTCCCGCGACCCGGGCCCGCATGCCACTCTCGTTCGCCGCCAATTCATTTGAAGCCGACGCGCCCAACTTCGAAATCGTTTCGCTGTAATCATCCAGCGGATGGGCCGTAATGTAAAAGCCCAAAGCCTTCTTTTCCGCCGCTAACATTTCGGCGAGCGTCCATGGTTTCACATCCGGCCGCACGACTGTCGCCGGCGTTTCCGGGGCGGGTGTCCCCCCGAACAGATCGTCTTGCCCGAGCGCTTTGGCTTTTTTCACCCGCGCGGCGCCGGCGAGCGCGCTGTCGATTTGCCCGCACAGTGCGGCGCGCCAAAGATTTGTTGGCGTCTCACCCCTCACGGAATCAAAAGCGCCGCTGCAAACCAAGCCCTCCAGCACACGCTTGTTGACGCATCCTTCCTGAAGGCGTTCGGCAAAATCAGTCATCGACTGGAAAGGCCCGCTCTCCCGCGCTCTAATGATCGCGCTGACACTCGCGAAGCCAATTCCCTTTATCGCGGCGAGCCCGTACCGAATGGCGCCCTTCAGTGGCGTGAAGCCAACATCACTTTCGTTGACGTCCGGCGGGAGCAGCTCAATTCCCTGCCCTCGCATTTCTTTCGTGTACTTGAATACCTTGGCCGTATCTTCAATCTCGTTTGAAAGCACGGCGGCGTAAAAGTGTTCCGGATAATGGGCCTTCAGGTATGCCGTTTGGAACGCGAGATACGCATAGGCGAGGCTGTGCGCCTTTACGAAGCCGTAGTCGGCAAATTGCCGCATCAGAGAAAAGATCTGCTCCGCCTTGTCCTTCTTGAATCCGCGGGCGACCGCGCCGAGAATAAACTTCTGCTCCTGCTCAGCCATCTCCTCGCGGTTCTTTTTGCCCATTGCCTTTCGCAGGCTGTCGGCCTCAGCCATCGTATAACCGGCCAGCTTCTGCGCGAGTAGCATCGCCTGCTCCTGATAAATGATTACGCCCTGCGTGCTTTCGAGAATCTCCTTCATCTCCGGCACGATGTATCGGACGCTCTTCTTGCCGTGATACCGCTGGATAAAGTCATCCACCATCCCGCCGTCAATCGGACCCGGCCGGTAGAGCGCATTAAGGGCGGAAAGGTCCTCGATGTTCTTGGGCTTAAGCTTGCGGCAAAGCTCCGCCATTCCGCCCGATTCAAACTGGAATATCGCATCCGTGCGCCCTTCGCCAAACAGTTGCATAGTCGCCGGATCGTTAAGCGAAACCTTTTCCCACTGAATCTCCTCTGTAAGCGATTGCTTTATACTCTTTAAGCAATCGCTTATGATTGTAAGCGTATTAAGCGCGAGGAAGTCCATCTTAAGAACGCCTACCTTCTCAAGGTCGGTCATTTCGTACTGGGTGGTGACTTCATCCTTGGCTGAGACGGCGATGGGAATGAGTTCTTCAAGTGGTTCAGGCGTAATCACAACGCCCGCCGCGTGCACTGAGACGTGCCGAGCGCACCCTTCCAGCCGGCGCGCCAGGTCGATCAGGTCACTCACCTGCGGATTTGTTTCCATCGACTTCCGCAGTTCGGGCACCTGTTCAATAGCCTGGGTGATGCTGACGTTGCGGCCGCGCACCGGCGGCGGAATCATTTTGGAGATGCGATCGACCTCGGCGTATGGCATATCGAGGGCGCGTCCGACGTCTTTGATAGCAGCGCGAGAAGCGAGCGTTCCGAAGGTGACAATCTGGCAGACTGAATCGCGCCCATAGAGTTCGGCCACGTGATTAATGACCTTCGCACGGCCGCGCACGCAGAAATCAATATCTATGTCGGGCATGGACACGCGCTCGGGGTTAAGGAAACGCTCGAAGAAGAGGTTGTACTTTAAAGGATCTACATCAGTGATCCCGAGACAGTACGCGACCAGAGATCCGGCTGAGGATCCACGACCCGGCCCTACCGGAATTCCATTCTCCTTCGCGTACTTCACAAAGTCCCAAACGATCAGGAAGTAACCGGCGTACCCCATGCGCTTAATGACCTGCATCTCATGCCACAGGCGCTTCTCGTAATCTTCCATCGGGCAGCTAAGCGTTCCATCCGCGAGTTCTCCATCCCACACGCGCGCCTTCCGGGTCTGATAACCGTCGCGCACGACCTTCTCGAAGTAGTCGTCCGGCGAAAGCGCTTCGCCTGCCGGGATCGGATAGTTCGGCAGGTAGTTGATGCCCTTCGGAAGTTCGAGATCGCACATGTCGGCAATCTCGACCGTGCGATTCAAAGCCTCAGGGAGCTCCGCTCCGAAGATCTGCCACATCTCATCGGCCGAGCGAACGTAGAAGTTCGGTGTCTTGTACTTCAGACGGTTCTCGTCGTTAACAGTCTTACCTGAGCCTATGCACAGTAAGAGATCGTGTGCGCGGTGATCATCCGGCATCAGGTAGTGCGCGTCATTCGTCGCGACGAGAGGTATTCCTGTCTTCTTTGAAAGCTCGACCAGAGGCTTGCGGATGCGATCCTGCGCTTCAAGACCGTGCTCTTGAATTTCGAGGAAGTAGTTCCCTTTCCCCATGATGTCCTGGAACTCAAGCGCCTGAGTCGCTGCGTCTGCAAAACGATCCTGCGCCAACAACGCCGAAGGCACACCCGACATGCATGATGAGAGCGCGATCAGACCTTTGCTGTGCTTCGCGAGCAACTCTTTATCGATGCGCGGCTTGTAGTAGAAGCCTTCGGTGAAGGCTTTCGACGTCAGCCGGGAGAGGTTCTTATAACCTTCGAGATTTTTCGCCAGGAGAATCAAGTGATGATTTCTTTTTTCGCCCGCGGCCGTGGCGCCCGCTCGATCTTTGCGGTTACCGATGGCGAGATAAGTCTCGCATCCGATAATCGGCTTGATCCCTTTCGCCTTCATCGTGTTGTAGAAAGTGATCGCGCCATACATGTTGCCGTGGTCGGTCATGGCGCACGCGTTCATGCCCAGCGTTCCCAGGCGTTCGGAAAGCGGTTTGATTTGGATTGCGCCGTCGAGCAGGCTGTAGTCGGTGTGTAGATGAAGGTGAACGAACGGTTTTCCCTGCGTCATCATTAGTCCTGGAAAGCCTTCATTAGTACTGAAAAGCCGGCCGTGCGGGAACTGCTTCTCTGGCGGCTTCACACTATATCACGTGCTGTCCTGCAGGCAACTGAACAAGATATGGGAGGTGTGATTTATTCGCGGGATACGGAACGGCCTAGGTGTACCACCCGTTCCGCTCGTATGAGGTTAAAATAATTCCGAATATTTATGCCAACTAACAGAAATCATCTCCGCTGCGACGTCTGCGGGACAAGAACGATTACACGAGTCTCACTCATCTACGGCCCCTATCGCGAATTCGCATTTCCATGTCCAGGCTGTGGTGTCGAAATTCGGGTGGGGGTCGAGGTGATAGTTCCGACTAGAGATGATATCGAGCGCTGGGTCAACGACACGAAATTGCCCGAGGAAAGACTCGAAGAGTTTACCTTAGCGCAAAAGAGATTTGAGGATCTTAAGGCGTTGTATGTCGATAGCTTCGAAACTCTTTGTCGCATTTCAGTGATTGCCGCCACGGTTGAGGGGATCATTTCCAAGGGTAAAGCAGTCGTGCTCAAATCGAAAGGGGAGTTCACAATCGCGGAATTTGACATGCTTAGGAACGGCAACAAACCGGACGTCCTTAACCGGCTGGGCTCACCAGTCGCCGACCTCTTTGTTCCCTACATAGATCATCGACTCCGAAACGGGAGTTAGAACAACGTCACCTTCCTTCATAGTGGGGATTCATTTCCTTTATTGAATCAAGCGGATAGTCATCGCCGTCACCGTGGTAGGCGGCATCAGTTGATTTACCGACATTCGCAGCCACGCGTCTCGATCGGAGTCGCCCGGTAGCACAGTAACGACCAGGCGCGCATTTCGCTCTAACTCAACGGGTTCATCAAGCAAGATACGCTCGCCGTCAAAGTGCGCTGGGACTGAAATTGGATGATTGGCACTTATGAGCTTTGTATGGCGGTCATTATAGCAAAGAGGCCAGCCACGGCTATTGAATTTACGCCTGCGGCGTGAACAACCGCGCCCTCCCTCACTGTCGGGCTACTGCCCCGAACGTGTCCGAACCATGCTCGCCACTCACAATCGGCCACTGACAACTGACCACTGACTATTCCCATTCAATCGTGCTGGGAGGCTTTGAGCTGATGTCGTAGACGACGCGGTTGACGCCTTTAACTTCCGAGACAATTCGAGCGGAGACGCGCGCTAGGAGGTCGTGAGGCAGGCGGGCCCAGTCGGCGGTCATGCCGTCGACGCTGGTCACGGCGCACGGCACGGTGTCCCCGTAGGGGACGAATTCAATAGCCGGTGGCAACGCCACCGGAAACCGCAACCCCAAAATCCGACCGACCCTGTAAGGGTCGGATTGAAACTCACGCTTTCAGCGTGAAAACAAATAATCTTGCTCGGTGATCCGTGGGCGGTGCCCACGGCTATTAAATGTCACGCCTGCGGCGTGCAGATCGGGCGGATTATTTCCACAAATAGCGTTCGTCATAGGCAACACCGTACTCCTCAAGGAACTCGATTAACTCCTCCTTAAACGTGCGCTTGTGATGATGTTCTTTCTGCCTGGCGATGTATTTGTTCAATTCGGGAATCTCTGACTTTCCAATTGAGCACGCTCCGTATCCATCCTGCCAATGGAAATTGCGGAACTCCCTTCCCTTGGTCTTTATCCAAGATGAGCTGTCTTTCTTAAGGTCCTTCATCAGCGCGCTCAGCGAAACATTCTTGGATTGCGAGATGAGCAAGTGGACATGATCGGCTGTGCCGCCAGCATCCAGTAGACGCGATTCATGATTTTTCAGAATGCCTCCTATATAAGCAAACAATTCGGATTCGATTTCGGACGTGATGAACGGTTCGCGATTCTTGGTTGAGAACACTACGTGCGCCAGAAGCGAGACGAGAGTTTGGGACATGGGAGTTCCTTTCTCTATTCGACCCTTTCAGGGTCAGGAATGGTGGCCGATTCTAAACCGTGGACGTTGTCCACGGCTATTGAATTTCACGCTTTCAGCGTGAAAACGATTGATGTGGTCGGTGATCCGGTGGCCTTGCCACCGGAAACGGCAACCAAAGAATTGGTGCGACCCTGTAAGGGTCGAGTTGAATTTCACACCTTCAGCGTGAAAACGAATATCGTCGGTTCGTGATCCGGTGGCGTTGCCACCGGCTATTGAATTTCACGCTTTCAGCGTGATTCACCGCTCACTCCCATTCAATCGTACTCGGCGGTTTTGAGCTGATGTCGTAGACGACCCGGTTGACGCCCTTAACTTCCGAGACAATTCGAGCGGAAACTCGCGCAAGGAGGTCGTGAGGTAGGCGGGCCCAGTCGGCGGTCATGCCGTCGACGCTGGTCACGGCGCGAATTGCGATGACCTGTTCATACGTCCGTTCGTCACCCATCACACCGACGCTCGAGACGGGAAGTAAGACCGCGAAGGCTTGCCAGACAGCGGCGTACATTTCGGCGCGACGCAACTCTTCAATGAAAATTCGATCGGCGGCGCGCACAAGCCTTAGACGATCTTCGGTGATTTCGCCAACGATCCTCACCGCTAACCCGGGACCAGGAAAAGGATGCCGTTGCAGAAGATCTTCGGGAACGCCGAGCTGGGCTCCGATCAATCTGACTTCGTCTTTGAAGAGTTCGCGCAGTGGCTCGATCAGCCGCAGGTTCATTTTCTCCGGCAGGCCGCCGACGTTGTGGTGACTTTTGATCGTAGCCGAAGGGCCGCGGACGGAGACTGACTCGATCACATCCGGGTAGAGAGTTCCCTGCACCAGAAAGCCGACGCCGCCAAGTTTCGTCGCTTCGCGCTCGAAGACTTCGATGAAAGCCGCGCCGATGCGCTTTCGTTTTGTCTCGGGATCGGTAACGCCGCTCAGCGCCGAAAGAAATTCTCGACTGGCATCGACCCCAACGATGTTCAGCTTCGTTTCCTGCCGGAGCAGCGCGAGAGTCGTTTCGAACTCCCCTTCCCTGAGCAGGCCGTTGTCGATGAAGAAGCAAGTTTGCCGGTCGCCCACGGCGCGATGTACCAAAGCAGCGGCGACCGAAGAATCGACGCCTCCTGATAATCCGCAGATTGCGCGCCCCTCTGCACCAAGAGTTTCTCGAATGCGCTCAATCTGCTCTTCAATTGCGGCCGCCGGCGCCCAGTCGCCAAGGCATCCACAAATCTCAAATAGAAAATTTCGCAGAATCTGCGCGCCAAAGGGCGTATGCGCAACTTCCGGATGGAACTGCACGCCGTATACGCCGCGCGCGGGATTTTCAAACGCGTTAATTGCGTCGTCCGTTTTGGCGGTCACGGCAAAACCTTCCGGCACAGACGTCACGTGATCGCCGTGACTCATCCAAACGTCCATCTCGTTCGGCAAACCAATGAACAGGCGGCTGGAAGGATCGACGACCTGCAGACGGGCGTAGCCATACTCCCGACTGCTCGAAGGCTGTACGGCCCCCCCAAGTTTGTGTGCGATCAGTTGCAGACCGTAACAGATTCCCAGGATGGGCGCGTGGCCATTGCTCAGCAGATCGTGAGTTAGCCGGGGCGCGGCATCATCGTAAACGGACGACGGGCCGCCGGAAAGAATCAGGCCTTTCGGATTGCGCGCGTGAATCTCTGCGGCGGGCGCATTAAATGGAAGGATCTCGCAGTAAACTCCAGCTTCACGCACGCGACGCGCGATCAACTGAGTGTACTGAGCGCCGAAGTCAAGTATGATTACGGTTTCGTGAGTAGACTTCCGCAAAAAAAGAAAACCCCCGCGATGACTTGCACGTCCAATGTAGCCGAAGATGTACGAAACGCGAATTATAGTGCGCGCGTTGTTGATCGACAAAGACCAGTTCGCTTTGTGAGTCTCAGTGTCTTAGTGTCTTCGTGGTGATATGTCGCAACAACCATCACCACAGAGACACAGAGAACCACAAAGCCACACAAAGAAAAACAAAATCTCCCCATGACAATGCAGCCCAAACTTCCTCACCTTAAATCCACAATTGCCTGCTTCCTGCTGGCCCTTTCCTGGGCAGTGCCGGCCTTCCCACGCACGCCGGAACTGGTCTTATCGCAGCCTCTAACTTTACGTTGGGTTTATGGTGCAAACAGGACGACGAACTTCACGCCGGCGACTGACGAGAAAAGCATTTACCTGCCGTTGAGTGATGGAACGCTGGTGGCGCTTAACGTCGCGGACGGAAAACTGCTGTGGAAGAGTGAGGCCGGCGGTAACTTCTCTGCCGCGCCGGCGGCCGACGAAAACACGCTTTACGTCGCCACGGAGTACCCAACCGGTGATAAGAGCGCAGTGCGCGGCACTTTGCGCGCGTTGAGCAAAGATACCGGCATCACTTTGTGGATGCGCACACTTCAGGCGCCACTGCGTGGCCGTTTGGCAGCGGGACCGAGCGCGGTGTTCGCAGGCGCGGCGAACGGCTTGGTTAACGCATTCGACAAGCGCACCGGCATGACGATTTGGGCAAATAGTTACGGCGACGAATTCGACTCGCAGCCAATGCTCGATGGCGACCGCTTGTATATCGGCAGCGTGGGCGGCTGGCTACGCGCGCTGAATCAATCAAACGGCGAGGCGTTTTGGTTCGTGCGAACGCGCGGCGCGATTCGCGGTCCAATTGCGCTTCGTGACGGCGTACTTTTCTTCGGATCCGACGACGGTCATGTGTACGCGGTGCGCGCCGACCGCGGCAAAATGGTCTGGAAGCGGCGCACCGGCGCGTCGGTACAGGCGGTAGCCGCCGTGGAAGACGGCGTTCTTGCCTCTTCGTTCGACAATTTCGCTTACCTGCTTTCGCTAAGGCACGGCTCAATCCGTTGGCGCCAGTTATTACCCGGGCGAGTACCGGCGCGGCCGGTCACCGCTTCGGATGGCGCACTCTTTACGCCCCTGTCTACCGACAGCGCGATCGTTCTCAGTTTGAAAGACGGGAAGCCGGTGAACAGGCTGCAGATTGGCCAGGAGAACAGCAGCAGCGCCGCGCCCGTGGTGGTGCAGGAAATCGTCTTCCTGACGACGGCCCAGGGCCTGATGGCTTTTGGGGCAGGCCGTTAAATGGTGTTAAGACTCACCAGCGCAAATGGCTCGGCCACTCTGATGCGCGGCAAGTCTCGGACTTGCCGATACGTGGCCGATTTAGTCTCAGCGGTCTCTGACCAGTGAGGGTCGAAGACCCGATGATAAAGCAGGGTTTGCTGCCGGCAAGTCGCAGACTTGCCGCGCATCAGAGTGACAGAGCCATTGCAGCGACCGAAGTTTGAAGAGACCCCCCCGGGTCGTGGACAGTCGATAACTTGATCGTTATGTCGAGTGAGATTAAATGAGAGGATTGGTCATGCCTCTGTCGCGCGCTTCCCGCGCTATCCCGATGACGCCGCGGCCGACTTACCTGAGAAAAGGCGGAACAGCGGCGCTAAGCCGCTCGAGAGTAGCCCGTGCGCCAGGTAACCAACGACGAGCGCCAGCAGCACCCACTGCGAATACAGATAGATCAATCCAAACAAGGCAATCAGGAAGATGACGTGCCGGGGGCTCAGCCTGCGGCCGGCGCCCACGGATTTGAAGCTGGTGAAGCGAATCGTGCTGATCATCAGAACACTGAGACAGGCAACCAACACCAGCATGCCGATCGCGCGGACTTCGAAACGTTGAGTGTAGCGCAGCGGAGTCGGCGCGAAGTGCACGATGGCCGCAATCAAACATCCCGCAACCGGGATCGGCAGACCGACAAAACTCTTCTTATCGACTTTGCTGGTTCCTTCGGCCATTGGGCGCGGCCGCATCGCCTGCACGTTGAAGCGGGCCAGTCTAAAGCCCCCGCAGATGACGTACATGAACGACAGAAACCAGGCGAGTTGCCGGAGATTAGGCCAATCGCGCAAGGCGTAACCATAACCCCAGGCGTAGGCAAGCATGGCCGGCGCCAAACCGAAAGAGACGACGTCTGCCAGAGAGTCAAGCTGAACGCCGATCTCGGTCGTGCTCTTAGTCATGCGCGCGATACGCCCGTCCAGGGTGTCGCAAAGAAAGGCCAAACCGATCGCAATCGCGGCATGATCGAACCGCACGGTAGCTTCGGCAACGGCCCCCCGTTCCAGCAGGCTGAAACCACTCATCGAGGCCATCAGCGAATAAAAGCCCGCAAGAATATTAAGCGACGTGAACAGCGAAGGGACAACGTACACGCCTTTTCGCAATCCTTTGCGCGCCGCCGGCGCCGGGGCGACCCCCAAATGATCCTGTCTGCGGAATCGAGAAACGTTCATTGTCTAATTCTCCCGATTATTGTGACGCCGCCCCGCACGCGCATGCCTTTCTTGACGACGACCTCGACACTGGACGGCAGAAGCACGTCCGTGCGCGACCCAAATTTAATCATGCCGAATCTTTCGCCCAATTCTACTCTGTCGCCTTCCCGCTTCCAACAAACAATTCGGCGGGCGAGAACCCCCGCGATTTGCGCGCATTTTACGCGGATGTTGTCGCCCTCGAGGGTGAGCGTATTCTGCTCGTTCACATCACGGGCCCGCTCATCCGTGGCCATCAGAAACTTGCCCTTCTTGTATTGGACCGCTGTGATTTTCCCCGCAATGGGCGCGCGGTTTACGTGGACATCAAGTGGCGACAAAAAAATGCTGACCAGTGACTCAGATCCTAATTCAGGTTCACCACACCTCACCAGGGTTACGCGTCCATCGGCGGGGGCAATGATGATGCCGGGTTCGGTTGGAACCTGGCGCCGCGGATCGCGAAAGAAGAATGCCATGAAGGCGGCCACGAAAATCAAAGCGATCGCAATCCACCACAGTCCGAACAGCATCGGAACAATTGCAAGCGCCAGCGGAACCGCCACCCAGGGAATGCCATCACGAACCATAGGTCAGTAGCATAGACTTAAGTCTCGGGTTTCTCTGGACCAGGCAAACCGGAGACTGAAGTCCAGGCCACTTAGTAAGACAAAACGGGGCCGAATCCCGACCGGCGTCGGGAATGGGTCGTCCCCGTCTATCGAGTCTGCGACTTGCTGAGCCGAGAAACGCGCTCAGACTATTGTTACCGAAACGAATTAGTGCTCAGTGCTGGAACGCTTTTCGTGTTCAAGCATCAACGAATACATCTGATCTTTGATAGCCAACTTCTTCTTTTTCAACGTTGTCTCTTCCAACTGTTCTTCATCGCTGGGATAAGCGAGGGCGGATAGCTCGCTCAAACGCTGTTCGTATCGACCGTGTTCGCGCACCAGTTCGCGGAACTCGGAGTTGGTCATCATTAACTGCTGTTTCACAGAATCCGCCGTAGTCGTGTCCATTTCAGGAATTCTCCTCTCGAATTGTTAGTTGGAAAGAATGACCGCGGTGAGAAATTCTCACGGGGCTGTAGCATGGGCGAAATGTTAGCCAATTTAGCGGGCCAAATCAAGGCGTCTGCTCCAAAGAAACTGCCATTAGCAGGGCATCTTCCACAGGAGATTTATAGTAGCGCCGCCGGCGGCCAATTACTTCAAATCCGCAGCCACGGTAAAGTTGGTGAGCCATGTTATTTCCCGCCCGAACTTCCAGAACCGCCTGCCGGGCGCGCCTCTCGCGCCCCCATGCCAGGGCTGTTTTCAGAAGCATGCTCCCGAGGCCACGGCTGCGAAACTCGGGCTTAACGGCCACGTTGTTGATGTGAATTTCTTCGGCCAGCTCGCGCGCGACGATAAACCCAACAATCGGACGCTCGGCCTCACTCATAGAACCGGCGGCTCGCGCCACCAGCATGAGCGAGTTAGCGGCGGATTGCAATTCGGTGTGATAAGCGTCCCAGCCCCACGGGCTGAGATTGCACATTTCTTCGAGGGCGACGACTTCGAGCAAGTCATGCTCAGTCATGCGGTCGAGAGAAACCTCCCTCTCCTTACTGGCGCTGGCCGTCTTAAGCATGAGTCTTAATTTCCGCGTCCGAAGCGCGGACGTAATTCGCGCGCAGGTCTTCAGGATCGATCACATTCCCTTTGCGCCATTCGCGAGCAGCCAATTGCGCGACATCTTCGGCAAGTCCTGGCGCCGCCGGCGCCAGCATCCATCCGTTCGTCCCTGGCTCGCGAGCGCCGACCTTCAGCTCAATTCCCTTCCCGCGCGCTTCGCTGCGAAGTAATTCCACCTGCGCGTGCGCTCCTTCCCCCGCCCACGTCAGCCGCCTATAGCTGCCGTATTTCGCAACCAGTGCCTGAGGACTGATGTGCGCGGGTTCGTCGAGTGCTGCTACGTCGTCGACGCGCACGGCAAACATTTGCGCAAAGACCTCGCCACGTCCCGCGGGCAGCAGCGCGACAATGCGTTCGCCTAAGCCGGCCGCGTGTGATACCGCGGCCAGCGTCGAAACGCCGACGCACCTGAGATCGAGCGACACGGCAAGCGATTTCGCGGTAGCCAACCCGATTCGCAACCCGGTGAAACTTCCGGGACCGATTGCGGCCGCCAGAAGGTCAATCGTGGACAACTCGACGCCGGCTTCTTTAAGAACCGCGTCGATGTTTTCAATCAGGTCTTGCGAATGCGAAGACGATGCGTCGCCCGACCGCGAGGCGAGAATTTCATCGCCGCGTGCGATGGCGACACTGCCGGCGCGCGTGGCCGTTTCGATCGCAAGAATGACGGGTTCAGTGGACAAAAAATTAACCCCTCGGTTGACATACGTAAACGCGGGCGCAATGATCTTAAACCAGAAAATTGCAACGCGCGAAATCGTTTGGCGCGCAAAACTTCTTATTATGCGAATTGGGGTACTCACTGGCGGGGGAGACTGTCCGGGGCTGAACGCGGCCATTCGCGCCATCGTGCGATGCGCGACGCGAGGCGGAGTCACCGTGCTCGGCATTCGAAATGGCTACCGCGGACTGGTGGAAAACGACATTGAAGAACTGACGCGGGACAAGGTCATGGGGATTCTGCCTCGCGGTGGCACGATTCTGGGCACCTCGCGTTTCAATCCACTTAAAGACGAAGTCTCTCTCTCAGCGTTAAAGGAAAACTTTGCCTCACACCAGCTGGACGCCCTGGTCGTGGTCGGCGGCGAAGGTTCGCTTTCGGCCGCCCGCGATTTGTGGCGACATCACCAGATTAGACTCGTCGGAATCCCGAAGACGATTGACAACGATATCAGCGGGACCGATTTCACTTTCGGTTTCGACACGGCCGTGACCATCGTCACTGACGCTATCGATCGTCTGCATTCGACCGCAGAATCTCATCACCGGGTGATGGTGGTTGAGGTCATGGGCCGCCATACCGGGTGGATTGCCGCGTACGGCGGCATCGCGGGCGGCGCCGACGTGGTGTTGGTTCCCGAACATCCGTTTCGTATTTCACGCGTTTGTGAATTGCTGGCCCACCGCAAATCGGAAGGGCGAGCCTTTTCAATTGTCGTAGTCGCGGAAGACGCGCATCCGCACACGGACGAAGTGTTCCTGAACGAAGCGCAATACGCGGCGATCTACCGTCACGATCGTCTCGGCGGCATCGGTGAGGCGCTGGCGACCGAGATTGAACGATGCACCGGAATTCAGGCACGCGTCACGAAACTCGGGTACGTGCAGCGCGGCGGTTCCCCGACACCATTCGATCGAATTCTGGCCACGCGGTTCGGAATTAAGGCCTATGAAATGATTCAGGCCGGCGAATTCGGCCGGATGGCTGCGTTGCGCGGAAACAGGATTGAGTCAGTTTCACTGGATGAAGCCATCGGCGAACTCAAGCGGCTGGACGAAGAGATTTATCGCATCGCCGAGATATTCTTTGGCTAGACTGTGGATCATTTGCGCAACTTACTTTCTGATAGCCGAACCGCGATAACAAAAACCGCGTAAAAAGTGATCTTCACGCGGCTTTCTTCTGCTCACTGCTCTCTGCTTTCTTACGGCAGCGCCTCAATCACTAGGTAGAACTTGAATAGTCCAGTCTTTTGGACTCCGAGCAGTAGGTTCACGTTGATGCTCTGGCCATCAGGCAGCCCGCCCGGCAACGGCAAAGTTACGGTGGTATTCAGACCGCCGCCGTTGGCCGCTGGGATATTCGGGGGCTGCTCAAGCGTCAATCCTTTGACGGTTACCGTGCACGACGGCGTACCAGGTGTCCCCGTTGACGCGCAGGTGTTCGGGTCGTTGATGCTGCCGATTACTTGATCCGACGATGATCGCAAACGCAGGTCGGCGAGCGGGCCTGACGGGTGCGTGGTCATGTCGATCACGCGGAACCTAAGCCGGGTAACGGTGCCCCCGGTTTGATTCACAACCCGCCGGCGAATCGTCAGGGTGCCGAACAGCGAGGCGTTGGCACTGTCGGAAGTTAAATTCCGCTCGCGGTTTGGCGTGCTGCCGTCCGAAACAGTAGCGTCGAGGAACAAAAGATTCACCGCTGGGTCGCGCTTGATTGGCGACGTGAGGTTCTCCGGGCCTGGACTGCCTAAACGTTGCCCGGCTGACGTCGCCGCTCCGATCGTGTCAGCGAAAATAAAGTCCGCCCCGTTGTCTTGCGTATCGCGCGGCCGCCCCGGCGTCAGGCAACCGGCCTGGAACACGCATATCTGTCGGAAGAACGTGTGTTCGAGATTCTGCGCGAGATCCGGCGGAGCCAGCGGCAAGTAGCCTGGGCCTTCGCGGTACAGCGTGTTCGTTTCAGTGTTCGGGCCTACCGAATCGAGGCGATTCGTCGTATTGAAGTTCGCCGCATTGTTAGTTCGGAACATCGCAAGTGCGGTGTTGTCCGGCACATCCGTCGTCCAGTTGGCGTCGCCCGCAGCCGCATTCGTCCCGCCGTAATCGTTCAGCGAATAGCCGTTTGTATTCGTACCCAGGAAATGTCCGCGGGCCGGAATCGTGGTCCCGTTGGGAATATGGAATACTTCCACGCCGCTGGAGGTCGCCACCGCCCATCCGTCAGAGCCGTCCGTCGTCGTCACCAACAGATCCTGATCGGTGCTGTTGTAGATCTCGATAAACTCGTTGTGCGCCTGTGCAGTCGCGTTCGCGCCCGGTCCACTCAACCGGAACTCGCTGATGATTAATTGACCCGCTGCGACTGACTCGTCGTCGTTAAGAATCGTTCCGAGGCCCGTCTCATCACTGATTGTCGCGCCCGTGGGGCTGGACAAGACCACGGTGAAGTTCTCAATAAGCTCAGGCGTCATATCGCCGTTAACCAGCACGGTGATCGTCTTCGGCGCGGTATCTAGTGCGGTCCAACTCAGCGAGTTACTCGTTGGTTGATAGTCGTTGTCCTCACTTACAGGATTGTCATCCTGCGCCGTGCCATCCTGCGTCTGGTAATTGACATTCACCGGGCCGTGGTTGGTCTTTGTGACAGTAAATGTGAAGTTGGTAGTGCCGGCGTTACCTTCCGCGAGCGTGACATCGTTAATCGACAACGCCGGCTGCGGATCGTCGTTTGTGATGGTGAGCGTGGTGGGATTGGCGCCGGAAATCGTAGCGCCACTTAACGTGATGTTTATGGTCTCGTTACCTTCGAAGATCGTGTCGCCCTTGACCGTGATGGTGAATGTCTTGTCGCCGGTCTCGCCGTTGTTCCAGTGCAGCGTGCCGGAAGCCGCGACATAGTCGTTATCGGCAAGCGTCGCCGTGCCGTCTGAGGTCTGATAGGTCACGTCCATTGCTAAGTTGCTGCCACCCGTCCGGCTGACCGTGATTGTGACCGTATGATCCGCGTTGGTCTCGCCGTCGGTGTACGGAGCGTTAACGAACTGGACTGTGCCGGCGTTAAACCCGGTGGCTTGGAAGCAAGCCGAGAACTCTGAAGTATTACCCGACGAATCCGTTGCGGTGGCCGTAATGAACTCACCGGCGTTCAAAACTGTAGGATTAGGTTACCGCCGCCACCTTTGGTAAGGGCGAGCGTTCCAGTCGTTCCGTTCTGCAACACACCACCGAAGTTGTCGGCTGCGTTTGTATTGTCAGTAAAGGTCGCAGTTCCGGCAGCGCCGTTCTCGACAATGGGTGAGCCAACATTGGCGTTGGTGTTGAGGCCAATTACTGTTGCATTAAACCCGTTGAGCTGAAGCTCTCCAGTGCTCGCTGAGCCGAAAGCGACAGTGTTGTTAGTTGGAGATCCAAGTGCGGTGTTGCTTCCCGCTTTCAATGTGCCGGCGTGGATCGTTATTCCGCCTGAGAACGTATTGGCTCCGGAAAGTGTCCAAGTACCGTTGCCATCTTTTATTAATGCTAGACCCGCTCCAGCACTCCCATTGCTTATCGTGCCGCTGATTGCATTGGCTCCTGTGTTAGCCCCTTGTAATGTCAGCGCGATACCGGCGCTCGTCGTTCCCGGCGTGACCGAATCTCCAATGACAAGCGGATGACTCGCCGTGCCGGAAGCACTTGAAAAACTGTAACTGCCCGCCGTGATAGTCGACGGTGGTTCCAGGATAAGCGGCGAATTGACGGCATTGGTTATGTTCGCACCAGTTACGTTGGAAGCGATTGAAATCGAACCGCCGCTGGTTAAAAGCAGCGGGTTGCCCCCGACAGTTCCGATCGTGTAAGCGGGTTCGTTCGATCCACTGAAAGTAATGCTCTTGATATTTAGACTTGAGCTGTTAACTGTGATGTTTAGTTGTGTGCTTGGGCCTGTAAAGGTGGCTGTATCAGCATTGGTGAGACCCGCCGTCGCTCCCGGGAATGTACCAGCGCCGGTGCTCCAGTTAGTATCTCCACCGCCCGGAACCCAATCAGCAGTGGTGGGGGTAGCACTCCACGTTGCATTTGCCGCTTGCGAAAGAAAAAACGCCGTGCCAACTATCGAGAGAACGATAACTGACCAAATCGCCGGCCATCGAAACCATGAATCCACAATGCGGGTGAAGGGTGATGCGTGATGGGTGATGGGTGCGGACGATGAACGCGGCGCGCCGCGACGGGTGACGCTCTGCGAGTGGGGCGGGCGGGGCATTCGTGCGGGCGAGACTCCTCTTGAAAAACAGGCGCAGTAGGCAAGGAGGCAGTAGGCAGGAACATTTAAGCTGCTACTGATTCTGGGCTACCGCAGGAACATTGATAAGCCACCCGCTAACGCAGGTGGTACTGATAGCGCTGGACAATTGAGACTACTTAAAAAGCCATGTCAACTGGGTCAGTAGGGGTCGGGGTCAGTTGACGGAAAAACTATTTATTAATGGTCGGGGAGATTATGTCGGGTGGGAGGGAAAGTCAATAGATCATTGAGGAGTTGCCGGGCCTTTGGCGCAGGACAGGGGCGGAGGGCAAAGGCGCCTCTGGCGCAGCACATAGCGGTAAAGCCTCCGGCTTACCGGGAGCAGGTTTATTTTATCGACCTCCTCCTGAGGCTCAGCCTCAGGAGGAAATGATTTAAGGTGGGGGTTCGGTAAGGCCGCGCCTTACCGCGGGGTGCTGTGGCAAAGCCACAAAGCGCTTTGGCGCAACGATGTGCTGTGCTGGAGCAAGCCAAAGGCGCCTTTGGCGCCGCACATAGCGGTAAGCCTTCGGCTTACCGGGACCATGCTAAATTCCTTTGCGAGGCTGCGCCTCCGTTTTTTATCTATAATGCGCGCTCCTTCATGCACATCATCTCCCGCGACTCGCCTTGTTATTACATCACTTCTGTCGCCAAAGATTCGCATCTGTCGCCAGCAAAGACTCTCCAGTTCCATCAATGGCATCACCGGACATCGCATCATTGAGTATTTGAAGGCGCACAAGTACCAGAGTTCATTGGATAAACTTCAGCGTGCCTTCGGTCCGAGAAAACACAAATATTCGCTCTGGGACCATCACCCCGACGCGAGACTGTTGTTAACTGAAGACATGTTGATGCAACGAGTGACTTATACTCATCAAAATCCAGTGCGCGCGCTACTCGTCAATCAGCCGTTGGATTATCGATGGTCGAGTGTGCGATGTTGGAGTGGTAAGATGCGCGACGATGAACAGCTGCTGATGGATATAGATCGGATCAGATGGAGAAGAAGCTGAGGCGCAGCCTCATAAACTTTTCGGAATCAGGTGCCGGTAAGCCAAAGGCTTACCGCTATGTGCTGCGGCAGAGCCGCGGTCTCCGCGGCTACGCCGACGCTCACTGGTCACCGCTCACTGCTTACTAGCATGTCCAACTCCACGCCCATGGTTCGCCAGTATCAGGAGCTGAAAGCGCAGCATCCCGGCACCCTGCTTTTTTTCCGTCTCGGCGACTTCTATGAGTTGTTCTTTGACGACGCGGTGACGGGCGCGCGCGAGCTGCAAATCACCCTCACGGCGCGCCAGAAAGACAGTAAAGATCCGATTCCAATGTGCGGCGTGCCGCACCACTCGGCGGCGAACTACATCGCGAAGCTGGTGCGCAAGGGTTATCGCGTCGCGATTTGCGAACAGACGGAAGAGGCTTCCAAGACGAAGAAGCTGGTGAAGCGCGAAGTCGTCCGCATCGTGACGCCCGGCACGCCGATAGATCCGCAACTGCTCGAGCCGCGCGAATCGGTTTACCTCGCCGCCGTCTGTGCGCAAGGCGAGACTGTCGGCGCCGCGTTCCTCGATATCTCAACCGGAGAGTTTCGCGCGACCCAGGCTTCCGGGAAAGACGCGTGGGAGAAAATCGTCGCGGATATCGAGTCATACGCGCCGCGCGAATTGATCTTTCCCGAGGCTCTGAGTGCTTTGGTGCGGGCGGGATTTAGGAATGAACGGAAGACGGCGCCGCTGCCACTCACTACAGAGGTCAGAGGTCAGAAGGCAGGAGTCAGCTCCCTATCCCCTTGGGAGAGGGCCGGGGTGAGGGAGCAAAGCTCTACGACAGAAGAAATTAAAAAAGAATCTTCATCGGCTGAGCCGAGCTCAGCCGATGAAATGGAAAAAATAAAAGATCCTTCCGCCGTAAGCCCTCACCTTAACCCTCTCCCAGAGGGAGAGGGGATAGGAGGCCGAGGCTCCGAAAACATGGACGTCGCGGATCCGGGGGTGTCGCTACGCTCAACCCCCGGCTATTCTCTTTCAGCCCTTCAGGCTGAAACCAACACCCAACACCCGACACCCGATGCCCTGTCCTCTGCCAACTACACACTGACGCCGCTCGACGATTGGCTCTGGCAAACCGACGACTGCGCGGCGCTCCTTATTAAACAGTTCGGCGTGCGCTCGCTCGATGGTTACGACCTGACCCGCAAGCACGAAGCGATTCGCGCAGCCGGTTCATGCCTGCGCTATGCGCAAGAGACACAGCGCGCCGCAGCGGCGCACATCGCCGACATCGTTTACTTCGAGCCGCAGGATCACCTCATACTCGATCACATCACGGTCCGCAATCTCGAGTTGGTTGAAGCGACGGGCGGCGCATCGCGCTCGCTGCTCGGTGTGATCGACGAGACAGTGACTGGCATGGGCGCACGGCTGCTGCGATCCTGGTTACTGCGTCCTTCGATCAGGCGAGGCGAGATCGAAGCGCGTCACGGCGCCGTCGCGGAGCTGCACGCATCGCACATGAAGCGCGATCGTTTGCGGGTGCTGCTGAAAGAAGTTTCTGACCTTGAGCGCTTGACGGGTCGCTTGAATCTTGGCTCGGCGACGCCGCGCGACCTGGTGGCGCTGCGACGGTCGCTTGATCAAGTTCCCAACATTCGAGAGGCGTTAGCAAATGCTGACTCTTCCCTGCTCCAGGTTTTGAACGACGGGACGGACGAGTTGAGGGACGTGCGCGCGCTAATCGGTAACGCGATCGAAGACGATCCTCCACCGAAAGTCATCGACGGTGGCGTGATTCGCACCGGCTACTCGACCGAGCTGGACGAGCTGCGGTCTCTTAGTCGAGACGCAAAACAAATAATAGCCGCGATGGAACAGGAAGAACGCGCGCGTACGGGCATCGGCACCTTGCGCATTCGTTTTAACAACGTGTTCGGTTACTTCCTCGAAGTGTCGAAGGCGAACGCGGCGCGCGTGCCTGATGATTACGAACGCCGGCAAACCTTGGCGAACGCCGAACGGTTCACCACGCCCGCGTTGAAAGAGTACGAGGCGAAGGTGCTCGGCGCGGAAGAACGCATCCTGCAAATGGAGTCGGAAATCTTTTCGCTCGTGTGCCGTCAGGTTGCGGCTGAGACTTTGCGGATTCAGGCCACGGCGCGCGCGCTTGCGTGTTTGGATGCGGTGTCTTCGTTAGCTGAGACGGCGGTGCGGCGTCGGTTTGTGAAGCCTCTGATGCATGACGGCGACGAAATCGAAATCATCCATGGCCGCCATCCGGTGATCGAAGTCTTCAATGAAGAGCCGTTCGTGCCGAACAGCGTCTACCTGAACAACTCGACCGATCGTCTGCTGATCATTACAGGGCCGAACATGGGCGGCAAGAGCACTGTGCTGCGACAGACGGCGATCATTTCAATTCTTGCGCAGATGGGATCGTTCGTACCGGCTGAGAAAGCTAAGCTGCCCTTGCTCGATCGCGTCTGGACGCGGGTTGGAGCTTCGGATGATCTGGCGCGCGGCCGTTCGACCTTCATGGTCGAGATGACCGAGACGGCGGCGATCTTGCACAACGCGACGCCGCGATCGCTTGTGCTGCTCGATGAGATCGGCCGTGGGACGGCGACCTTCGACGGTTTGTCGATCGCCTGGGCCGTGGCTGAGTACCTGCACGATTCACCTGCGCACGCTGCCAAGACTTTGTTCGCGACGCATTATCACGAGCTGACGGAACTGGCTGAGCGTCTGCCCGGCGCGCAGAACTATCAAATCACCGCGATTGAGCGCGAAGGTGAAGTTGTGTTCCTGCATCGACTCGAGCGTGGCATTGCTTCGAAGTCTTATGGAATCGAAGTGGCGCGACTGGCAGGTATGCCGCCGGCTGCTCTGGCCCGTGCCCGCGAAGTCTTGCAGCGGCTGGAGCGATATGAATTGGATGTGTTCGCGGAAGAGGAATCAGTGCTCGAGTCGCAGCGCGTGGTTGCTGCTTCCGCGGGCTCAGCTGCCGTCGAAGAGCAAGCGCTGACGAAAGCGGCGACCCGCGCCGGCCGGCGCCGCCTCGCTGCGCAGAGCTCTTTGTTCGATTTGGCGAATCAGAAAGTGGTCGATGAATTACGCGCGACCGATGTTGAGAAGATGAGCGATTCGGACGCGAAGACGATGCTGGAAGAGATGAAGAAGAAGTTGGTGTGAAGAGTCATTGTCGCCTGCATCAGGCAGAAACCCGACCGTCAGCGAGGGTGCAGGAAATGGCAGAAACCCGACCGTCCGGGAGGGTGCGGGAAATGGCAGAAACCCGACCGTCCGGGAGGGTGCGGGAAATGGCAGAAACCCGACCGTCAGCGAGGGTGCGGGAAATGGCAGAAACCCGACTGTCAGGGAGGGTGCGGGAAATGGCAGAAACCCGACCGTCAGGGAGGGTGCAGATGTTCGAGTCTGATTTCGATTACAACGAATATCCGCTCGCCTATTTGATAACCGTTCGCACATTCGGAACGTGGCTCCATGGTGACGAGCGGGTATCAGTTGATCGTCATGGCCTGAACGTTTACGGAAGACGCCGCCGAGCCGCAAACGAAACTCTCCACGCAATCATGCTTCACAACTTGAAACAAGACGCATTTCTTCTCAATGAAGAACAACGGGCGACGGTAAAGAGTGCGGTCCAAGGTGTCTGCCAGCATCGAAAGTACCACCTGCGAGCTGTGAATGTACGAACCAATCACTTTCACGTAGTCGTTTCCGCTCAATGCAAGCCCGAGCCAATGGCTGATGCATTTAAGAGTTATGCCACGCGTCAACTACGCGCCAACGGCTTGATTGGGGAGAATGTTCGTCCATGGGCTCGCGGGAAGAGCCGCCGCTATCTCTGGAAGCCGAGGCATGTGTCACGGGCGATTGATTATGTGCTTTATGGCCAAGGCGATGTTCCAGATTTCGACGATTGATTGCACCCTCCCTCGCGGTCGGGGTTCTGCCACGATGGCGGATGCACCCTCCCTCACGGTCGGGTTTCTGCCACGATGGTGGATGCACCCTCCCTCACGGTCGGGTTTCTGCCTTTTTCTCTCAGCTCGCCTTGGCGGCGTCCTTGATCACCAAATCAAATGTTCCCGGCGCGACTTTGCGGAAGCGGGTGTTGCGGTTCAGCGACACGGCAATGCTGATCGTGGGGTTGTTGCCGGTGAAACTGAACCCGCCTTCCATTAGCCGATTGTAAATCTCGTTAACATGAAGCGGGCCGTTGGCTTCACGCAGAAGCATCGTCGCGGCTTGAGGAATGGTGCGGTCGTAGAACCGATCGTCAATGGCCGTGACGTTCGATTTAATCGGCGGCACATTGTGACGAACCGGAGCTGAAGGATGCTCTGCCAGTTCAGCCTGAGCCAGCCGGCGTTGTATCTCAACTTCCAATTCACCAACCGAACGCGTTCCGACCTGGGTCGCCGGCCCGGTCATCACATTGGACAGCAGGCGAAAGATCGCGGCTTCAGTTTGGCCGGCCAGCGTGTCCATCTCGGCCAGCTCAGCCCGAATGATTTCAGATTCTGATTCCAACTCGGCGAGCCGCGCCGCCAAACGAGTTCGCGCCCCGCGCGATTGTCGCAGGCTTTGCTCAAGTCGGGCGATGAGGGTTTCGTTAGCCACCGACCGATTTTAAGTCGCGAGTCGAGGATTGGCAATAGGATTTCAGCCACAGATTACGCAGATCACACAGATTAGAAAATAAGGCCACGAAAAATCAGAGGAGACACTAAAGGATTTGCCTCGCTTAGGTCCGTGCCCTGCGTTTGTTTGTGGCGTTCTTATCTGTGAAATCTGCGTAATCTGTGGATGATTCACCGATCGCGTTCGACGATATAGGTGGGAATCGCCGCGAGGGCCTGGGCGTGCGGGCGGTCATTCAGTCCATTGAGCGAATTCCGCGCGGCTTCGGCGTATTCAATCGCGCGCTCTTTAGCCATTTGAAGTGCGCCGGTTTCCTGCAAAGCTTCAATCAAATGCGCGCGTGAGATGCTTTCGTAGCCCTGGTCCGCGATCACCGATTGAATGTCGGCCCGCCACTCAGGATTTCGCTCAAGCAGAAAGATCAGAGGAAGTGAAACCTTGCCTTCGATCAGGTCCGCTCCCGCGGGCTTGCCCAAAGACTCTTCGGTGCCGATGAAGTCCAGCAGGTCATCGACAAGCTGGAACGCGGTGCCCAGGTTCATGCCGTAAGCGCGCAGTCTCGCCTGTGTGTTCGCATCCGCCCCGCCGAGCAGCGCGCCGATTTCACAACACGCGCTGAACAGATAGGCCGTCTTGCGCGCGATCACGTCGAAGTATTGCTCTTCAGAAATATCCGTCCGGCCCAGCAGGGTCAGTTGCAGCAGCTCGCCCTCGGTCATCTGCCGAGTGACCGCGGTGAGAATGTCGAGAATTGCCAGCGAGCGTTCGGCGAGACTGGTCTCGAACGCGGACATGTAAAGCCAATCGCCCATCAAAACGGCCGTCTGATTTCCAAATTCCGAGTTGATCGACGGACGGTTGCGACGGGTCTCGGCTTTGTCGATCACGTCGTCGTGCACGAGTGTGGCCGTGTGCAGAAATTCCATCACGGTCGCCATGCGAATCGAACTGACGTTTGAACCATCACCGCCGACCGCGTAGTTCGAAAGAATCGTCAGCGCCGGTCGCACGCGTTTGCCGCCTGAACGCCGCAGGTACTCGCCGATGTAAGCGATGACCTGGATGTTCGAACGCGCCTGCCGCTCGAACTCTTCTTCGACCAGATGCAACTCCGGCGCGATCGACTCAAAGATGCGCCTGGCAGTAAGCTGCACGTCGTCGAGTAGCGCTGGTTGGGTAGTTGCCGTCGTCATTCTTGTCTGCTGGTGCGTTTAGAGCGCGGACTTGTCCGCGCCGCACAAGTGCGTCGTCTAAACACCTGACTTTAGTTTGATCGGTAATTCGTAAACTGCATATTGATTCCGAAATCCTTCGCCTTCAGGTTCGCGATCACTGTCTGTAAAGTGTCGCGATCCTTACCGGAAACGCGAACCATGTCACCCTGGATCGACGCCTGAACCTTGGCTTTTGAATCCTTGATGGCCTTCACAATGTCCTTGGCCTTCTCTTGCGGGATGCCCTGCTGGATCTGCACATGCTGGCGAACTGTGGCGCCGGCCGCCGGCTCAACTTTGCCATAGCTCAGGGCCTTCAAAGGCACGCCGCGTCGCACCAGCTTCTGCTGGAGAATGTCGTTCATGTTTCGCAGCTTGGTTTCGTCTTCGGCCGACAGCACCAACTCTTTCTCTTCGAGCTTCACTTCCGCGTGGCTGCCCTTGAAATCGAAGCGCTGCTGGATTTCCTTAGTCGTCTGATTGATGGCGTTTGTGATTTCCGCGCGGTCAACTTGCGACACGATGTCGAATGAATTCTGCTGGGCCATGAGTAATCCGTGATTGCTTCGAAGAATAACACCAAACGCGGAGCATGTGAAAGTCTTCTCTAAGGCTGTCGAGGGCGGCTTGGACCGCGGGCATCCTTGCCCGCCTGAGAGCCGGAGGCGCGAACAATCGCCGTGTTAATTCAAAAACAACCTCAAGAAGTTTGCAGTCGTGACCTTACCGAGCTCATCAGGCTCGACATCTTTCAACGCGGCCAGAAACTTCGCTGTCTCCACCACTCGCGCCGGTTCGTTGCGTTTGCCGCGGAACGGGACAGGCGTCAGATATGGACAGTCCGTCTCGACGAGCAACCGCTCAAGCGGAAGTGTGCGCGCGATGGCGCGCAGATCGTCGGCCTTCTTAAAAGTGAGATTGCCGGCGAATGAAACAAAGAATCCAAGTTCGATCGCCTGTTCAGCCATTTGTAAACTGCCGCCGAAGCAATGCAACACGCCGGAACGGGCTGTCGTCGCACGCGCACTTTGCGCGTCGCTCACGGGCGGGACGCCAGTGCCACCGCTCTTGGAGAGTCCTTCCCGCAAGATCCCGATTGTGTCTTCGTCGGCTACTCTGGAATGAATCACGACCGGCAAATTCAGTTCGCGCGCGATGCCGAGTTGGCGGCGAAAGACTTCGCGCTGCACTTCACGCGGCGAATGATCGTAATGATAGTCGAGACCAATCTCACCCCAGGCAACGACACGTGTGCTTTGCTTGGCCAAATCGATCAATCGTTGCTGCGCCGCTTCATCGAAGAGTTTCGCGTCGTGTGGGTGAACGCCAATCGCGCAATACACCTCCGGATGCTGCTCTGCCAGTGCCACCGCGCGCTCGAATACGCCGCTGTGCGGATCGCCGGTGCCGACATTTAACATAGTCGTCACACCGACGTCGCGTGCACGCGCGATCACCTCGGCGCGGTCGACATCGTATTCAGGCCCGTCAATGTGACAATGGGAATCAACGAACATGTTAGGCGCACGGCGGGGCGGCGGCAGGCTTCTCGATGACGAGGCTGACGGGGACAGAGGTTAACGGATGGGTCCACAAGACGCCTTTGCGCTGCCACTGCTCTTTAAGTTTTACAGCGAGCTGCGGTGTCTGATACCACGTCGACACGATCACGTGAACAGTGTGCGGCCCCGGCTTCACCGCCGTACTGCTCCGATCTTTGTCATGATCTGTAACTCCAAGGCCTGTGATCAACTCGCGCTCAAAAACTTCTTTTGGCGCCAGCTTTTCGAATACTTTGCCGGGCGAGCTCGCATCGATGCGCTCAAACTCCTCATCGAAATAATGCATGTTCAGGAGAAGAACTTCGTAAGGCGGGGCTCCACTGGCGGCGTCGCTGCGCACTTTGATTTGGTAAAACAGATCGTGACCCTGGTAGATGATCAGACGTTCAGCGCCGAGGTTGCTGTAGCGCACCCTTAGCTTCAACTGGAGAGTTATCTGGTCAGGTTTGATGGAACAATACCGCTGCTCGATGACTTCAGCGCTCAGTTGTAATGGCTTCTGCGATTGATACCCGAGCGTATTAGGTAAAAAGATTTGGGAAACGAGGATAACAGCAACCGACACTACGTTTTTAATAACCGGCCTACAAGAAAGTTCGCGTGGCTGCTTCATTTTAATCTCGCGCCGTTCGGGACGTCTTCAGTGAAAGTAGCCAGCACCGGCTTACCTTCGTCGCCGACTGAAGCGGCCAGCAACATTCCCTGTGATTCATAGCCACGCATCTTACGCGGCTTCAAATTAGCAACAACAACGATCTTGCGTCCTATCAGTGTTTCAGGCTCGTAATACTGAGCAATACCGGCAAGGATCTGTCTGGGCTTGTCTTCCCCTATGTCTACAGTCATCAGCAAAAGTTTGTCGGCTTTGGGAATGCGCTCGGCAGTTTTCACTTCACCCACGCGCAGATCGACCTTCGCGAAATCCGTGATGTCGATGTGAGCAACACCGGGCACGGCTTCAGCTTCGGTTGCGTGTTGGCCGGAACCAGTGGTGCGGTGGGATTGAATAGTTTCTGATGAATCTGCGGCTCCGTGCACCCTCCCTGACGGTCGGGTTTCCGCCTCTTCTGACTTCTGATCTCTGACGTTTGATGTCTGCTCTTCTTTGATTTCTTCCATCGTTTTCGCCTTATCGATTCTCGGAAAAATAGGCTTCACTTCGCCAATGGCTGTGCCTTGGGCCAACTCTCCCCACTTTAAGTTGCGCGGATCGATCTCCCGGACGTCATCGGCCAGGCCAAGCTGTTTGTAGATCTCGCGCGCGGCATCCGGCATCACCGGGTGCAAAAGAACCGACAGCCAACGCAGCGTCTCGGCGGCGCGGTACAGCACGGCGTTCAATGACTCGCGCTGCTTCTCATCCTTCGCGAGGTCCCAGGGCTTCGCGTCAGAGATCATTTTGTCCGCGCGCGCGACGATGCTCCACGCTTCTTCAAGCGCACGGCTGAAGGCGAAGTCTTCAAAATGCCGGATGAACTCATCGCGCGCATGCTCGACGAAAACTGAAATCGCATCCTCGTCTTCAACGCCGGCACGTTTTGCGGACAGGCGCGCTTCGTCAGAAATATTTCCCGACGGGACGCGGCCTTCGCGATAACGTTGAATCATCGTCAGGGTGCGGCTGGAAAGATTGCCGAGACCGCTCGCGAGATCGCTGTTCGTTCGATCGATCAGACCTTCGTAGCCGAACCGGCCGTCCTGTCCGAACACCATCTCGCGCAGGCAGAAGTAACGGATCGCATCGATCGGGAAATGCTTGTTCAGCACGTCCAATTCAATGGTATTGCCCAGCGTCTTCGACATCTTGCGTCCCGTCGCATCGACCCACATGCCATGAGCATAGATTCCGCGCGGCTGCTCGACTCCACCGGCCATTAGAAAGGCAGGCCAATAGACTGCATGAAAGCGCAAAATGTCTTTACCGACCAGGTGCAGCGCCGGCCAGAACTTCTCGAAACCGATGGCGCGATTCTGCTGTTCGTTTCCGAATCCGATCGCGGTGATGTAGTTCGACAGCGCGTCGAACCAAACGTACATCGTGTGATTCGGATCGTCGGGCACGGGAACGCCCCAACTGACGGATGATCTCAACCGACTGACGGAAAGATCCTGAAGCCCACCCGCGACGAAACTCTTTACTTCATTGCGTCGCGCTTCGGGCCTCACGAAATCTGACCGGGAGTTGTACAGGTTGAGCAGAGCCTCGTCGTAATCGGACAGCCGGAAGAAATAACTCTCTTCCGAAACGCGATCGAGTTTCGT
This sequence comes from Acidobacteriota bacterium, assembly GCA_052389795.1. Lineage (GTDB taxonomy): Bacteria > Acidobacteriota > Blastocatellia > Pyrinomonadales > Pyrinomonadaceae > UBA11740. Next base: position 166,678 of record JBQTHO010000003.1, read on the forward strand.
TTCGTGAACCAGGCAAGTGGGCGGCTCCCCGGGATTAGCTGGCGCCGCGTATTCATCTTCAGTTTTGTAACCCGCACAAGGGGCGCAGAACCAGCCTTCGTAGTGACCTTTGTACAACGCGTCGTTGCCTTTCGGCGTCTTCGCTTTCGCCACGCGCCGCCAAAGCTCGCTCACACCTTCGTAGTGAAACGGGTTCGTCGTCCGCATGAAGATGTCGTAACCCCCATGCGCGGTATCGATCCCGAACGCGGCCGTCATTTTAGTAAAGTAGCTGACGACATAGTCGGCTTGTTCTTTCGGAGCACGATTGTTGCGCTGGGCCGCGCGCTCGATGTTGATGCCGTGTTCGTCTGTGCCGGTGAGGAAGAACGTCTCAATCCCCTGCTGCCGCTTCGACCGCGCGATCGTGTCCACCACGATCATCACGTAGAGGTGACCAAGGTGCGGCAGGCTGTTGGCGTAGTAGATTGGGGTAGTTACGTAAAAGGTCATCGGAGGAAATTCATCCACAGATTACACAGATTACACAGATATGACCTTAATGAGCTACCTCGATAGCGATGATCCATTTCCTCTGAACCTTCACCGTCGTCGGGAACAACGTCACTGGCGAAGAGCCCCACTTCGCTGCCGGAAGTCTTGTCTGTGTAATCTGTGGATGTTTATCGCCTGCCTGTTATCAGCGACATCGCCTCGGCGCGCGTGCGCGGGTCTTTGCGGAAACCGCCGAGTACGGCCGACGTGACCGTCCGCGCGCCTGGCTTCTTTACGCCGCGCAAGGTCATGCACGTGTGTTCCGCCTCAATAACCACCATCACTCCAAGCGCCCCCAACTTCTCGTAGAGCGTGTTCGCGATTTCTGAAGTCAGTCGCTCCTGCAATTGCAGACGCCGCGCGAACGTTTCCGCCAACCGCGCGAGTTTTGAGACGCCGAGAATATTTCCGTTCTTCGGAATGTAAGCGATGTGACACTTACCGACGAACGGCGCGAGATGATGTTCACAAAGCGAGGCGATCGAAATATCTTTCACGATCACCATCTCATCATGCTTGTTGCCGGACAGCGGCACGATGTGCTGGCTCGGATCTTCCCGCATGCCGGCGGTGAGTTCCTCGTACATTTCGGCGACGCGTTGCGGCGTGTCGCGTAAACCCTCGCGATCCGGATCTTCGCCGATGCCTTCCAGAATCAGACGCACGCCTTCCGCGATGCGCGCGAGATCGGCACGGCGCGCTTTTGGTGCGCGCGCTTTCGATTTCACAGCTGTGAGCTTTGCAGCCATAACTATTGAATCAACGGAAGAATCTCACCGGCTCTGCCGGTCAGCACTTCGTTACAGATGTCCGACAGCGGCGTCAGTTCCGGATTGACTTCGACAACGTAGGTTCCCGCCTCGCGCGCGACTTCCGGAATCGCGGCCGCCGGATAAACCACGGCCGAAGTGCCAATCACGAAACACAGGTCGCAGGCCGCCGCTTGCGTCGCCGCATTTTCGAACGCGCCGGCCGGCAGCGTCTCGCCAAAGAGAACAACATCCGGGCGCATCAAGCTGCCGCAGTCAAGGCACGCAGGCACGCCGTCCTGATGATCTAACTCGCGAAGGCTTATCCGCGCATGGCAGCCCAGACATCGCGCGCGCCACACACTGCCGTGAAGTTCAATGACATCTCGCGAGCCGGCCAGCCAATGAAGTCCGTCCACATTCTGCGTCACCAGCGTGAATTGCTCGAATCGATCCTGCCAACCCGCGATTGTTTGGTGGGCCGCATTCGGTTTTATAGTGCGCAGAACACCGCGACGATAGTTGAACCACTCCCAAACCGCCGGCAGATCCTTCTCGAGCATTGCGCCGGAAGAAATGACATCGAAAGGCATGCCTTTCCAAACCGCTGTTTGTCCCCCGCCGCGAAACGTCGGCACGCCCGATTCAGCCGAAACGCCCGCGCCGGTCAGCACGAGTACATTCTTCGCTCGTGCGAACCGCTTAAGCAGCTCATCTGAGATCACCTTTGCACTTGAGACTGCATGCATCAGGAAATCGGATGGTAACAGAGCGCGGCGCACGCCCGCAATTTCGCGAATCATCGGCGATTCACTACAATAACGGCTTTGTTTAGTCCCCTCTCCCTGGGAGGAGCCTGGCGGAAAACAATTTCTCTGTGCATCTCTGTGGTCCTCTGTGTCTCCGTGGTGAAATAGCTTAATAAAACACACGACCGAGCCACCGAGATCGCACAAAGAGTCACTGAGTTCCTTTTCGGTAAAGGCAGAGGGAGTTTTTCCGTATTTCTATGAACCTGCTCGATCTTCAAAACACGATCAAGGACGCAATCCGCGAAGAAGCTCGCGCGCAATTCGATGTCGAGATCGTCCAAGTCGCGGGCGAGGTTCCGCCGCGCACGGCACTCGGCGACCTCGCGTTTCCGGTAGCGTTCGAACTCGCAAAGCTGATCAAGCAAAAAACCGGCGAGAAGCGCGCGCCACGCGCCTTTGCTGAAGCGTTGAAGTCGGCTTTAGAGCGAATCGACGAAGTTGCTCGAGTCGAAGTTGCCGGCGCGGGATATCTCAATGTCTTTTTCGACCGCACTCGGCTGCTGGGCGAATTGGCGAGCGCACCTGCGACGAAACAAATCGACGGCGCCGCACTGGTCGGCGAGGCGCCGCAGGATCGAAAGCTGATGGTTGAGCACACCAGCATCAACCCGAACAAGGCCGCCCACATCGGTCACGTTCGCAATTCCGTGCTGGGCGACACGTTTGTGAACATCCTCCGCGCCGCAGGTGACCGCGTCGAAATCCAGAACTACATCGACAACACAGGCGTCCAGGTCGCCGACGTTGTGGTTGGGTTCATGCATATCGAGAAGATGTCGCTCGATGACATCAAGACGCTTGACCGCTCTCTGACCTCCGGCCAGTCGTTTGATTATTACTGCTGGGATTTGTACACGCGCGTCGGGCTGTTCTATCGCGACGGCAAAGCGGAAGGCGAGCAGAACCCGGAAAAGCTGAAACTGCGCGCAGCGATCCTTCACGCCATCGAAGAGGGGAATAATCCGACGGCGGAACTGGCTGAATACGTGGCGACCCGCAATGTCGAATGCATTCTCGACACTATGGAGCGCCTTGGGATTCGTTATGATCTGCTGGCGCGCGAATCCGAGATTCTTCATTTGAATTTTTGGGAACGCGCGTTTCAGTTGATGAAAGAGCGCGGCGTGATTCGTTTCGAGAGCGAAGGGAAACATCACGGCTGCTGGGTGATGCCCTTCGAATCGCATACGGGCACCGACGAGCACGAATCGGACAAAATTATCGTGCGCTCAAACGGCACGGTTACTTACACCGGCAAAGACATCGCCTACCAACTGTGGAAGCTGGGCCAGCTCGGCCTGGATTTCAATTACAAACCGTTTCGCAGTTATCCCGACGACCACGTTGTTTGGGTGACGACCACTGATTCGAACGCCGAAACTTTGCCCGAAGTGCCGCGTCCGAATTTCGGTGGCGGCTCAGTTGTTTACAACGTGGTCGACTCGCGCCAGTCGTATCCGCAAGAGATCGTCAAGCGCGGTGTCGCCTCAATCGTTCCTGAATTGGGCGAAGAAGCCAGTGTGCACCTGTCGTACGAAATGGTGGCGCTCTCGCCCGCTGCCTGCGAGGAACTTGGAATCGCCTTGTCTGAAGAAGATCGAAAGCGGCCTTATATCGAGATGAGCGGCCGCAAAGGCCTCGGCGTTAAGGCCGACGATTTAATCGATCGATTGGAAGCGGACGCTTTCGAGGAAGTTAAGAGACGCCACCCGGATTTGGATGAGAAGGAACAGCGCGAGACAGCTCATGCGATTGCGATTGGCGCGCTTCGCTACTTCCTTTTGAAATTTACGCGGAACACAGTCATCGCGTTCGACTTCAAGGAAGCGTTGTCATTCGAAGGCGAGACGGGACCGTACTGCCAGTACGCGGCCGTGCGTGCGAACTCGATTTTTAGGAAGCTCGATGAGCAAGGTGTCAGTACCGGGAGCGGTAGCGACCGGATCAACCAGGCCGCTGGGACTGAAACACTAAGCTTATTAACCGATCCTGAAAAGGTTTCTTCAGTGCTTCAAGGTGAAACTGGCGATGAGATTTGGACCCTTCTGATGCTCGCCGCGCGCCTCGAAGATGCGAATGCCCAGGCGGCCGCCAGCGCCGAACCGGCTTTCCTCGCCAAGTACACGTTCAATCTGGCGAAAGCATTTAACCTTTTCTATCACCGGCACCGGATTATCGCGGAAGAAGACTCGTCGAAGCGCGCGGTGCTGATCACGGTTGCCGATTACACACGGCGCCAGTTGACCGCGTCACTGGCGACGCTGGGTATAAGCGTTCCGGAGCGGATGTGAGGTGTTAGAGTACCAACTTTAGTTGGGCTGTCTCGGAAGAAGCCCGACTGAAGTCGGTACTCTAACCGTCCATTTTACGATTTACTGTTTACCATTTACGATAGGTCGCGATGCTCATTGTCATGAAAGCCGACGCCACGGATGCGCAAATTGCGCATGTGTGTGACGTCATCACCGAACTCGGTTTCAAACCGCACACAATGCCGGGCGCGAATCGCACAGCGATTGGCGTCACCGGCAATCCGGGCGCGATTGACCCGACGCGTTTCGAAAACCTGCCGGGCGTGGCCGAAGCCATTCGCGTCACCAAGCCTTACAAACTAATCAGTCTGGACCTGCGCCCCGAAAAGACCATAGTGCGCGTCGGTGACGCGACGATAGGCGGCGACGAACTAGCGATCATCGCCGGCCCCTGCGCGATCGAGAGCCATGCGCAGGCCTTTGCGGTTGCGGAAGCCGTGCGGCGCAGCGGCGCGCGTTTCTTTCGCGGCGGCGCGTTTAAGCCAAGGACTTCTCCGTATGCTTTCCAGGGACTGGGCGAAGAAGGCCTCAAGATTCTTGCGGAAGTGCGCGAAGCTTACGGATTGAAAATCGTTACCGAAGCGCTGGATGATAACAGCCTGGATCTTGTCGAGAAGTATGGCGACGTCATTCAGATCGGTGCGCGGAACATGCAGAACTTCAGTCTGCTCAGGCGCGCCGGCCGTTCGCATCTCCCGGTGCTTTTAAAACGCGGCCTGTCGGCGACACTCGATGAGTGGCTGCTGGCGGCTGAGTACATCATGTCTGAGGGCAACTACAACGTCGTGCTGTGCGAACGCGGCGTCCGAACTTTCGCGCAACACACGCGCAACACCCTCGACCTCGCCTCGATTCCCGCCGTGCGTCGCTTGTCCCACCTGCCGGTGATCGTCGATCCGTCGCACGGGACCGGCAAGAACTACATGGTGATTCCACTGGCGTGTGCGGGTGTTGCCGTTGGGGCGGACGGCTTGATCGTCGAAGTTCACGACCAGCCTGAAAAGGCCCTTTCGGACGGCGCGCAGGCGCTGACAACCGATCAATACGAGCAGCTAATTCAGGAAGTGCGACCGATTCACGAGGTAGTGACACCGCAGCCGGTGTATTGAGTCTGGGGCAGTAGCCCGACCGTGAGGGAGGGCGTCAACGATTTCGATACGCCCTCCCTCACGGTCGGGCTACTGCCCCGTTCCTGCCAAAATAGCCGCAAGATTTTTCGTGAAAGCCGAACGCGGCATCACTCGATCGTAACCCGCCGCGACTGCCGCTTGCTGCAGCTCGGTTTGGACGTGGGAAAAGAATCCGAGCAGCGGCACACCCGTAAGCGCATCGTCACTTTTCAACGCGCGCGCCAACTCTAGAACGTCACAACAACCCGCATTCAGGTCGGCAATGATTAACGCCGGCGCTTCGTCTCGGGCTTTCGCGACCGCATCGGGGATTGATCTCGAAAACTGTACGCGCGTGCCGACCTGCTCGGCCGTGCCGCGAATCTTCGAAGCGAAAAAGAGATCATCAACGATGGCGATAACATTATTCATTGGATGATTTGTGTCAGAAGCCCGACCGTAGGGGAGGGCAAGCCTTAGACTTCTTCACCACGAAGACACAAAGTCACAAAGCCTTTTGGTTTACTTCGTGTCTTTGTGCCTTTGTGGTTAGAATCCCGTTCGCGAAGTTGCCCTCTCTCACGGTCGGACTTCTGACGCCTTTGCGCCCGCGCGTGCTTTCGGCGATGATGCGCCGCAATGTCTTTCACGCCTCCGGACGCCAACGCGCGAATCGAAATTGGAAACGAACATGTTGCGCAAGCCGACTTGCGTGAAAAACGCACTCTGGTGCTCGCTTCGTACAACATAAGATATGCGGTCGGGCGTTTCCTGATTCTGTCTGGCCTGCTGCGGAAACTCGGCTACAACTTTCCGGCTCGTCGCGCAGACGCCATCGAGCGCAACCTCGCTACGGCCGCCGCCGCTTTCACTAACAACCGTTTGCTGCCCGCGCCGGACATTCTAGCATTGCAGGAGGCCGACAAGATGACCGGCCGCACGGCGCGTCAACACATCGCGCGACGTCTCGCGGAACAAATGAAGATGTCTTACGTGCATGCCCGTGTCGGATTGCCTTGTGGAATACTGCCGAAACAACGCGAATGGTGGCTGAACTTCGAAGAGCAAGTGGCAATGGATGACGAAGGGGACATGGGCGTTGCGTGGTTGAGCCGCACGCCGCTCACCGATGTCGAGCTTATCGATTTGCCGTGGCACGAATGTCCCTGGCACCCGCGGGTCGCTGTCGCGGCGACCATTCACTGGCGCGATGAGAAAGTTCGTTTGTTTAATGCGCACATCGATCCGCACGGGCCGCTCGACAATCAACATCAGCAGACGGAAGCCGTTTTAGAACGTGCGAAGCAGCACGACGGGCCGACCGTGGTGCTCGGCGACTTCAACACGCTGTCAAAGGAAAAAGCGATCCAGATTCGCAAGCTGATGGAGGCGCACGGCTACACGACACCGTTTCCCACGGATGTTCCGACCTGGCGCGGCGCCGGGCTCGTGCGCTTTCATGCCGATTGGATTTTCGGCAAAGGGGTCACGTTCAAACGTTGGGGGGTTGCGAAGCCGCTTAACGTTTCCGATCATTGGCCGATTTGGGCGGAAATAGAACTTTAGTTTCGAGTTCGGTTTCAGATGGGTCCGGTATAAAAGCCAGCACAACATTTTTCGATGATGTTAAAAGACAAGAACTCGAAACACGAAACTCGAAACTCGAAACTAATTACGGGCCGCGACAATTCCCTGCTCCGCCGCGCGCGTGCTGTGCGCGATGGCAAGCTCAAAAGTTTGATTTTTGTCGAAGGACTGCGGCTATGTGAAGAAGCGCTCAAGTCCGAATTGCGAATCGAAGCCGTTATCTACACAGACCATATCTTGCGCAAAGATCGCGCGGCGAAGTCGATAGAAAGGTTGGCCGCGGCCGCTGATACTTCGGCCACCGTCAGTGAGAAACTGCTTGAATCAGTGGCTTATACGAAAACGCCACAAGGCGTTGTCGTGCTGGCTGTGCGCCCCCCGAACGACGAAGAGACTTTTGCCGCGAAGCAAACGAAGTCGCCGATCCTCGTCGTCCTTCACGAGATCAACAATCCGGTGAACGTCGGCGCAATCGTGCGCACGGCGGAGGCGGCGGGTGCGACCGGAGTCATTGCGACCGCGAATGCCGCCGATCCGTTTTCCCCTAAGGCTCTGCGCGGCGCCATGGGCTCGGCGTTTCGCTTGCCCATTTGGAGCGGCCCTACTTTCGCCGCGGCCATTGCCTGGTGTCGCTCGCGAAAAATCCTAACAATCGCAGCGGACTCATCCGGCTCAGCAGGGCACCGGGATGTTGATTGGCGCAAGTCTTGCGCAATAATCGTTGGCCGGGAATCAACGGGGCTTTCGCCCGATGAGGTCGCGGCCACGGATGCATCTGTTCGAATTCCCATGCAGGGAGCCGCCGAAAGCCTGAATGTGGCGGTCGCCACGGGCATCATCCTGTTCGAAGCGGCAAGACAGCGCGCGCCAAACTAGTGTATTTTTAGGTCGGCACCCTGCGAACAGGTTTGGTGGTCTCAACGTATTAACGTTCATGGCAGAAGAGCAGAACCAGACTCCAAAACGGCGCCGCGACACGATCGTGCCTGAGCGGCTGATGCGCCGCGTCCTTGAGGGCGTCGGCGACGCCGTCGATCGGAAGCTTGGCCGGACACCCGACTCTCAAGGCGGTCTGACGACGGACCACCTGATCAGGCGGATGAACGCGCTCATCGATGAACGGGCGCGCAACGACAAACGCCGCGGCCGCATCGCCCCTCATCATCTGAAATTGAAAGTCGAGTGGGGCAAACATTCTGAGACGGCTCCGGAAGTGACGAAGCGCCTCGAACAGGAAGTCCTTGCCGCGGCCATCGATCACATCAACGACAGTCGTTACCGGACCCTGGCGCCGGTCAGCATCGAGACCGAAGTAGATATCTTCACGAAAGGAATCGCGGTCGATCCGAACTACGGCGAATTTGAAGAAGAGCTTCGGCGCGAAGACCTCGAGCGCAAACTTGGCAAAGACGCGCTGAAGAATAGGCCCCGCCACGGCGAGAAACTGAACGTCACCTACAGCGTGCACATTTCTACCCCCGAACATTCGAAAGACGTCCAGTTGGAATTCGCTCCCGGCGGGCGCCGGGTAAATGTCGGTCGTGCTACTGACAGTGATCTGCATCTGAATCACTCGAGCGTTTCCAAGATTCATGCGTCGCTGCGGATGGACAACCTGGGCGCGATTGTGGTTGCGGATACGGGCTCGACCAACGGCACGCACATCAACGGCCAACGAATCCCCTACGGTGAAGCACACCCCTTAAATGAAGGCGACCTCGTCGCCTTTGGCGATGTCGAGGTCCGTTTTCGCAGAATCAACCCCTGACACATGGCGCGCGTACTGTTTCTTCTACAATCAGCCACTCCGACGCCTGCAGACTCTCCGGAAAAATTTTCGGCCTGGCTGACACTCGTCTTTCTCATCGGCATTGCCTTCGTCGCTTTGCTGCTGCTGATTGGGCTGGTGCGGGGTTGGTTCAGCCGCAAGGGCGGAGCCGCACAGCTTTTCGCGAATCTCTCTGCAGACATTCGGCGGCGCCTCGGCGCGGCGGCAACTAATCGCGGCCTGCGAGTCTGGCGCTGGCTGTTCGTGCTAATTGCGCTCACCATGTTCGGCTTTCACGTCTACTGGGCAAACTACGCGCGCGATCGAAATCCGAAGTTTCAAGAGATGAGCTACAAGGATCTGCGGAACCGTCGTCTTTCTGAATCGACTTTGCGCGGATGGATTTACGATCGCAAAGGCCGGCCGCTGGCGTACTACAAAAAAGATTCGTCCGGACAGATCGTTCGCGAATACCCGATGGATGATCCGTTTGCGCACCTGTTTGGCGCGGATCGCGGCGATCCGGGACTGGAGCGCGCGCTTTTCGGAACCGAAAGCGGAGCGGTCCCCGAAATCCTGCAAATCATCAAGGGCGAAACCGTCGAACAGAAGCTGAACAAAGATTACACGCTTACGATCGACAAAGACCTTCAGCAAGCCGTCGTAGATCAGCTCAAGGGCAATCCCGGCGCAGTCGTAATCTTCAATCCGCAGACGGGCGAAGTGCTGGCGATGTACAGCAACCCCGCGTACAGCTTGAAGCAGGTGCAGGACGAAGCCACATGGATTCGCCTGGACAAAGATCGCAAGCAGAAGCCGCTGCTAAACCGCGCCGCCAACGAATACTACGTGCCGGGTTCAACCTTCAAAACGGTGATGATGTACGCAGCGTTCCGCCATGGAATGCAGAACGCGCGCTTCAACACCAGCGGCATGTTTCACCCGGCGGGCTGTGACAAGACGATTACCGACGACGGCGGTGGTTGCCATGCCTGCGGGAACATCGGGATGGATGTGGCCTTTCAGCAGTCAAGCAATATCTATTTTTCATGGCTGGGCACCCAATTAGGCGGCGAGAAGATTGGCGAAACGGCAAAACTACTCGGCATGGGCGCATACGACAGCCTCAGCGGTGACGGACAGGGACGCCGTCAGCCGGAAATTTGGAATGCGAGTTCGCGAGCGGTTCAGAACGCGATCGCACCGACTGAGTCATGGCTAAAGGCCGGAAAGAAATCAACGCGCTGCGAATTGATGTACGAAGGTTACGGCCAGGGTTACGCTTCCCAGATGACGCCATTCCAAATGGCGCTGGTTGTTTCAGCCGGCGCTAATTTGGAGGGCAAGCTGATGAAGCCTAAGATCGAATTGGAGCGCCCCAACGAAATGTTTAGTCAGGTGCTGACTCCCGCGCAGGCGCAAACGGTCCGCGGCATCATGCACCTGGTTACCGAAGGCGGCACGGCGAACAGCGTGATGGCGCCCGTGAAAGCAGCCGGCATTCGCAGTGGTGGCAAGACCGGAACTGCCCAGAAGGCCGTTCCGGTGATCGATCCAAAGACGGGTGAACCGCAGCGTCGTTTGGTTAGCGAGCGCGACAACCGCGGCAACATCATTCGTCAGTATTACGAAATCGTGATGCACGACAAGCTCAGAAGCGACGCGTGGTATTTGAGCTTTGCGCCGCTCGAAAAGCCTGTAATCGCGATGGCCGTGCTGTTGGAAGGCCCCGGCCCCGGAATTAGTTTCTACGGCGGCAAGAACGCCGGACCGATTGCGGCGCAGTTAATTCTGAAAGCGAAGTCGTTGGGTTACTTTGGCAGCAACACGAGCGTGCCGACGCCGACACCGCCGAGGCCGCGAGCCAGGCCGCGCGCGACTCCGTGAGTAGCGCAAATTGCTAATTTGCGCTCGCAAGTTAACAACTTGCGCTACAGACAGCAATGAGGAATCGTCTTTCATCACATATTTTCGTGCTGCTCGCGCTGATCGCGGTCGAGGTGGTTGGCTACTTTGCGATCTACCGCTCGGGCTTGATCCGCGGTTACGAAACCTCCTGGATCGGCGCAGCTCGCGATCTCCTTTTGTTCTTTCCACTTATCGTGGCTGCGTTCTGGCTCTCACGCACGTGGCGATTCAAAGGAAGCTGGGTGCTCTACACAACGGCCATCGTTCTTTTCTCGATGGGCATGCTGGTCCAGTACCGTTTGTACAGTGACCCTGAGTACGGCGCGCGCAACAAGGCGGCGGCGCGTCAGGAAAAAACCCAGGCGCTTCGCATCCGTTACATCAACGAGAATTACGACGCGAACAAGCGCGCGTTGATGGGTATGCCGCCGACGCCGCCGGCAAACGAGGAACTTCCGGTTAAGGAAGCAAACTACACTTTCTTCAATGCACTGACGTCAAGTTACACCTGGGTCCCTGTGTTCGCGTTAATCGGATTTGCGCTCGCGTTTGCGTTCTGCATGAGCGACCGGCTGCTGTCGTGGGTTCAGCGCAACAGTTTCATCATTGTTCTGGTCACTCTGTTACCGCTGGCCATCGCAATCATCAACTCGAGCGCGGGTAAGTCGCTCGGCAACACCACGCCCTGGGAGCCCGCTAAAGTTCCCTTCCTGCTGGGCTTCGCGGGGCTTCTGACGGCGCGCTACAAAGATCTGGCGCGCACGTACTGGGGCATTCCCCGCGCGCGCGACATCATTCCTCTGCTGGTGATGGCGGCGATTCCGTTCATTCCGTTTTTCGCGCTCAAAGATTTCGGGCAGATGCTGATCTTCAGCGGTGCGTACGCGACGCTTTATCTCGTCGCAGTCCGTCGCTGGCCGCAGTTACTGGTCTTCGTCGGATCGATTGTGCTGGTGATATCGATTCTGGTCATCGGGGCGTTGCCGCGCGACATGCAGGAAAAATTTCCGATGTTGCCGACATTGGCCCGCCCGATTCAAACAGTCTTGCCCTCACGAATTCAGCAACGTTTCCATCTCTGGCTCGACGGTTTCAATCCGCCTTCGCCTGAGACGTCCTGGTGGAAGCCGGAATTCGAAGAAGCTCTCGCTGAAAATCCGCGCATGCGAGAGCTCGCCGCCGAAAGCGAAACGATGCGACATAGCGTCAACAACGACGTCTGGTTCGATAAGCTGGCTTTTCAGCCGGCCCAGGCAATCTTTGGTATCGCGTCCGGCAAGACCACTGGCCGTGGCTTAGGGCTTGGTTTTCCCGAGGTGATTCCGATTGCGGATTCGGATTATGTATACGCCGCAATTGCCGAGGAATTGGGTCTGATCGGCGGCGGGTTAGTGATTCTGGCGGTGATTATTTTAGTGATCGCAGGTATTCGCACATCGATTGATGCGCGTGATATGTTTACGAAGTTATGCGCTGCCGGGCTCACGGCCTTCATTGGCGTTCAGGCACTGGTGAATATCGGCGGAATCGTGCGCGCTCTGCCGATGACGGGAATCACTCTTCCATTCGTCAGCCACGGCGGCTTTAGTCTGATTACGAGTTTCGCAATGCTCGGAATGCTGATGGCCTTCTCACATCGGAACGCGGTTGATGCTCGCGCGATGGCTCAGGTGAAGCACGAACCGGAGAGCAGCATCAAGCTGGAGGCTGTTGAGTGAGCACCCCTACCCCTGACAACAATGTGAAAGTCGCATCAGTCAGCGATCGCGGACTGAATGAGAAGCGTCCACTCAATGAAGATTCATTCCTCTGCGATCATGAACGAGGCATCTTTTCAGTAGCCGACGGCGTCGGCGGCGCAGAGGCCGGCGAGGTCGCGTCCCAAACCGCCGTCGATGTTCTCAGCGAAGCGTTTCGTCACCGGATCCACGACGGCGACGACGTCGAGGACCTGATGGAATTAGCGATTCAGCGCGCCAACGCGTCGATCCATCAGATGGCGAGCGAGCATCCGCGGTTTTCAATGATGGCGACCACGATCGTCGCGCTGCACGTCGAGGGCTTGCGCGCTACCTTCGGCCACGTTGGTGATTCGCGTCTTTACCGTCTAACACCAAACGGCGAACTCCGTCGCGAAACTGAGGATCATTCGATCGTCGAAGAAGAAGTTCGCGCCGGACGCATGACGCCTGAACAGGCTGCGAACCACCCCAGCAAGAACGTGATCAGCCGCGCCCTCGGCGCTGAACCTTCGGTCGAAGTAGACATGCAAACGATCGAGGTCGAGGACGGTACTTCGTTCCTGCTCTGCACCGATGGCATTACACGTCACCTTTCCGATAACGAGCTGCGCGACTTAATCGTGAGCGGCCAGTCTATCGATGCGGTGTGCGAAGAGATGAAACGGCGCTGTTATGAACGCGGCGCCGAAGACAATCTCACTGCCGTTATCGTCCAGATCGGCACGCCCAACTACACCGCCGCGGCAGATGCCGACCGCACAGTGGACGTTAAGCTGCCGCCCGAACTCGGCAGCACGACGCCGGACGTCGCTGAGGCGCGCGTGGTGCTGACACCGGCTTCGCGCATCGCTTTCCCTGGCCCTGCTACTCAACCATCGGCTGCTGCGGCTGTGATCGCAGCGGAACAAGCACCTGCGACAGGAGGTCGTGCTGTGCGTCGCTTCTTTGGATTTATTTTTGTAATGATTTTGATCGCCGCAGCGTTTTACGCCGGCACGCGGTATCCGGATATTCGTCGCGTGTTGGGTTTGAATGTCGCACCGGCTCAGCCCACGCCTTCACCGACGCCGGACACCCGCGCGTTGTTCGACGCGAAGCGCGCCGCCGTCGATGCAGACCCGCCCAAGTGGCTGGCTGAAAACGTGACGGCCGGGTCGAAACCGTTCGAATCAAAAGACCCTGAGTTCCTCTACCTGTACGGCCGCGCACTCATGCTCACCGGCAATCAACGCGATGCGAGTCAGGCATTCGATCTCGCGATCGCCAACTATCAGACGGCTTCGGCCGCGCCCCTTCCCTTGAACACAGAAGTGAAGCTGGCTCAGGCAGCGGCAGCCTTGAAGCAAACTCCACCTGCAACTGGAACCTTTACTCTAGACGCTTTGTCGGGTCAGCAAAAAGCAGCAACCATTCTGGACGAACTCCTCGGAGTGAAAGGCCAGCCTGCGCTCAAATAAAGCAGAAGCAATTCGATGTTGACCAAACAAACAATTCAACAACGGTTGCGGAGCAATCACAGTCACTTCGCTTCCAAGTACGGCGTTAAGCGGATCGGGCTCTTCGGGTCATATGCCAATGGGGTACCCGCCGACGACGGCGATGTCGATCTGGTGGTTGAGTTTAGTCGCCCGGTCGGCTTCAGGTTCATGGAGCTGGCTGATGAACTTGAAACACTACTGGGACGTAAAGTAGATCTTCTAACTCCTTCGGGTCTCGAAGGCATTCGGCTCAGTGACGTCGCCGAGAAGATTTCTCGAAGTGTGGAATATGCCTAAACGCGATGACAAGTTGGAAACGATTGTTGGTCGGACTTAATGTCAGAGCTGAAACTTCTACAGTGCCGACTGGATGGCCGTTACGACGTCGAAGCCTGTCTGGGCCGCGGCAGCTACGCTGAGATTTATGTCGCCCGTGATCGCGCCGCGACTGACGAACGTTTCCGCGAAGTCGTAATCAAAGCCCTCAACGTTCTCCTGCAAGGTTATCAGGATCCCGAACTCGAACACACGCTAATTCAGAATTTTCAGAACGAAGCGATTGCTCTCGATCGCGTGCGCCATCCGAACATCATCAGCCGTCTCGGGCACGGCACGGCGCTCGATCTCAATGGAACTGCTTTTCATTACATCGTGCTCGAGTTTCTTAGCGGGGGTGACCTGTCGGCGTTAGCGCGGCGCGAGCCGCTCACGCTTGAAAGCGCCCTCTTCTATCTTCAGCAGGTTTGCTCGGGCTTAGCCCACGCACACGAATCGGGCGTCATCCATCGCGACATCAAGCCGCAGAACCTCCTGCTCACGGCCGACCATCAAACCGTCAAGATTGCCGATTTCGGTGTCGCGCGCATGGAAGCGTCCGAAGGCGCCATCACGCGCGTCGGCACAAATATCTATGCCGCCCCGGAACACAGTCCGCTTCTGCAAACTGCGCAACTCGGCACGGCATCATTGTCCAGCGAACGGCTGACGCCGGCGGCTGATATCTATTCGCTGGCAAAGACTGCTTACACGTTGATCTGCGGCTTGCCTCCGCGCAGATTCGCGCACGAACCTGTCACCGAACTGCCGGAACATTTAGCGAGCACACCCTGGGCGGACAGTTTGCTTGCGGTGTTTGAGCACGCCACGCAGACGCGGCCTGACGAGCGCTACCAAACTGTGCAGGAGTTCTGGGACGAACTGAGCGACGCGATGCTGCCTCCGACGCGCGAACTGCATGCGGTCGAACCACCCCGCGCCGTCACATCAGATCTGAATCTTGCCGCCGTGGCTACGGCCGCACCGCCAAGACCCCGATTTGAAAGTTCGCAGGAGCTTCGCGAAGAACCAGCGGCAAACGGCGCGCGCCCGCGCATCGTCGTTCCGATCGCCAACATGAGCGTGCCGGCAGTTACGGTGCCGCCCACGTTCGGCGGTGTCCAAAAGCAACCGGGCCGGGTCACCGTTGCCGTTCAAGGCGGCCCTCAAAAGCCCGCTCAAGTCCAACCTGCGCCCAGGCGCGCAACGCGGCTGCGAGCGATTCTCGTTTCCCTCATCCTGATTATCGCGTTCGCCGGAATGCTGCTCGCGACGCGAAACTACATTCGCAATCGCTGGGCCCTGGAGCAGACGCAACAAACCAGCCTCATTGGCCGTGAAGCCGTGACCACAACTGATCTAAACTTGCGCGCCGGCCCCAGTAAAAGTAACTATCAGGTCGGTTTGGCCCCGGCGGGCTCGCGTGTGAAAGTTTTGAGCGTCAGCAGCAGCAACGCCAACTGGTGCGAAGTTCAGGTCCTAGAGCACGGCCGTCCCAAGACCAATCCAAACTTCTTGGATCGCGGTTGGGTAAACAGGGAGTTCCTGAAGTTTGAATGACGGTCAGTTGTCAGTCGGTAGTGGTTCGTCGCACAATCTGACTACTGACAACGGACAATGGACAACTGACTACTAACCAATGAGCCTAATTGAATCAATCCGCCGCTGGATCGACGGCGAGACCACTGACGATATCCTCGAAGAAGTTGACGAGCAGGCGCTTCCGCGTCGCGCGTCGGAAGAGTTTCTCGTGAAGATCGCGCGCGAAGTTGAAGCCGTGATGCAACGCGAAATGTTCACACCGCCCGGCGGGCCGACTTACATTCCGCGCGAATACATCGTCTACCTCAGCAACGATGACGACCGCGACTGGCAAGGCGACAAGCGCCGCGGTCTCGAACAGGGCCTGTTCCACGTCCTGTCTGAGCGGGCGCGCGAACTGGCCGGTTCGCATAACCTGCAAACCAAGTCGTTCGCGATCGAGCTGCGCGTCGATGGCACTTTGAACAAGAACGAGTTTCGTGTGCAGCCGGTTTGGGATGAAGCCGAAGCCGGCCATACGATGGTCACCGTCCGGCCCGCGTCACTGACCCCAACATCAGCGGGTACGGCGCCGGCGCCTGAAGTCACAGCGGAGGTTGCGGCTGAGGGTGAATCGGAAGGCGGCGAAGTTACCGTCGTTCGTCCGCGCGTTGTCGAACTTTATTCGATTGAGTTATGGCGCGAAGGCGTGCGCCAATCGGTGGTCCCGATCACCAAACCTGAGATCACGATCGGCCGCGGATCAAAATCGGTGTCGGTGGATTTGCCTTTAAAAGGCGATCCCGAAATCAGTCGCGTCCACGCCACGCTGACCCTCGACGATCAAGGCCAGTTCTGGCTGACGCCAAAAGGCCGCAACCCCACGTTAGTCTCCGGACGCGAATTGCCCCGCGAGCAGCGCACCGTCGTCCAACCCGACGAGAAGATCGCGATCTGCGCCTACACGCTGCGGATCCAGCCGAAGTGAGGAATCACGTTTCAGGAATTATCGTCGCGTGCGGAGCCCGCGCAAGCATAAAGCCTGGGGCGTAAGCCCCAGGACAGTGTGGAGGGGCATTTCCAGCCCGCGTCGCGGGCGACAGTTCGTTGCTAAATTCTGTTACTGGACGCGCGTGATACTGTCGGTTTGTGCCCGACTCCTACACCAATCTCCTGTATCATCTCCTGTATCACCTCGTCTTCTCCACAAAGGATCGCCAGGCTCTCATAACCCCCGACTACGAAATCAGGCTTCATGAATATATGGGCGGCATTCTGCGTAATGCGGGCGGGATCTCGTTGGCACTGAACGGCACGGAAGATCACCTTCACCTGCTGGCAAAACTGCGGCCCGACCGAGCCGTCTCAGATCTGCTAAGGGACTTGAAATCTAACTCGTCCGGTTGGCTTCATGACGTAGATGTCTTGAGAGTTAATGGCCGGTTGTCGCGGCTATCGCGCCGCCGTCGAATTCGGCCAGGAGTTGGTTGAGCAGGGGCGTCACCGCTTCGACGTTTTCGTAGTTTCGATTCAGCAGGTTCAGCAGGCGGCGTTCTTTCCTGCCTTCAATCTCATTGAGGAAGGCTCGGCAGAAGGCGCAGACGACAGCCGGATCGAATTGGGTACCGGTGTTGGCGCGGAAATCCAAGAGGACGTCTTCGAGCGGAAGTTTCTTTCGATAGGGACGATCGGTTGTCATCGCGTCGAACGAATCGGCGAGCGTCACGATCTTTGCGCCCGCTGGAATCTGATCGCCTTTCAAGCCGTCGGGATACCCCGCGCCGTCGATGCGTTCGTGATGATAACGAGCCATCAGAGGGATGTCGGCGTAAGGATGGGAAATCGGCGCGAGGATTTCATAACCGGCGGCCGGATGCTTATTCATCTCGGCTGAGTCTTTGGCGCTGAATCGTTCAGGTGAATTAATGACGCTGAGGTCAACGATCAACTTGCCGATGTCGTGCAGATAGCCGGCGATGGTGATGCCTTCGACCTCGTCTTCGCCCCAGCCCATCTCGCGCGCGATCACTTCGCTGTACTTGCCAACACGCACCGAATGACCTTGCGTGTAGCGGTCCTTCATGTCGATGGCGGCCGCGAACGCGCGCACCGTTTCTTTGTAGATAGTGCGCAGGCCGTCGTACAGCTGCCGGTTTTCTTCCGCCTTGCGCTTCACTTCCCCGAGCAGGTGATGGCTGTTGATGCCAACCGCGATGTGACGCGCGAGCGCGCCCAACGTTTCCAGATCTTCATCGGTGAACTTTTCGCCGCTGGCTTTTTCTCCCAGCAGCACCAAGCCAATCAATCTCTCATGAACAACCAGCGGCAGCAGCAATTGAATTTCCGCGGAAGCGAACAGATTCTGGTGCTCTTCCATGAAGCGCGCCGCTTCAGCCGTCGCATCCGCCAATTTCAAAGAGGCGCCAGGACTGGCCAGCTCACGGGCGTGTTCGCGGGCGATGGGAATTTCGGTGTCGGGCGTTTGCTCCAAACCCCGCGCGGAGATTACGCGGAGGGTGTCACCCTGGCGGTCGTACTGCGCGACAGCGCCGCGACGAATCGCGACCGACCCGAGCAGCAGATGAAAAGACGAGCGCAGCATCTCTTCAAAGTCCGCGGTGTTGGCAATCTCCTGACCGAGATCGGCCAGCGCTGCGAAGGTGTGGAGGAGTCTTTGGTTGTTAGTTTCCATCTTCAAACCGAAAGCATATAAGCCGCAGATACACGCGGATAAACGCGAATAATGTTCTGTTCTAATCTGTGCAAATCCGCGTTCATCCGCCGCTAAATCCGTGGCGCGGCCGCGGATGTCGCCTGCGGCGCCAACCATGCCAGCGCCTCACTCTCGTCCACCGCAATCCGAACGTGCTTTGTGAGCCCAAGCATCTCAAACAAACTGGCTGATTGGGTGTTCACGTCGCAAAAAATTAGCCGAGCATGGCTTTGCTCGGCCGCGTCGATTACGCCCATGAGAATCGAAACTCCGATGCTGTTCACCAGTTCGGTGTCCCGAAAATTAATGACCACTGCCTGGCGGCCCGCTTCGAGCTGGTTCTTGCACTCGCGCTCGATGCGCTCGCCGCTCAGTTTGTTCAGGTAATCGCTGGCGTAAATGATCGCTGTGTCCCCGACACAGCGCGCCTGTACCGGAGTCGCCCCCGTTGTTTCCATCTTCAGTAAGCCCCCCTCTTACTGACGTAACGCAAGTTGTTAACTTGCGTGAGCCGCAAATTAGCAATTTGCGCTACTTCAGATACTTCGTCATCTTCAATTGAGTGCCGTCGTCAACCCGCTCAAATTCGACTTCGTCCATTAAACTGCGGATGAGTTTCAATCCCCACCCGCGTCGACTTTTCCCGTCTCCGTTCGCGCCGCCGTTGTCTGGAACACTTGCCGGAACGACGCCGCGACTCGCAACTGTAACCACCAATTTATCATCTTCCACGCGAAACCGCTGATAAATCTTTCGATCCGGACTGAGGCTGTGCTCGGTCGCGTTGATGCATGCTTCGACCAGCGCGAGCTTGATCTGATTGATCGCGTCCGGTTGAAAGTTGAGGCGTCGCGCGATCTCTTCCACGGCTCGCGCGGCAATCAACTCGGTATCGGTGCCCATGGGGATCACCATCTCATATTCATCAGATGTCGTTTCGGATTTGGTCGGCTCAGGTTGCAGACGCGAGGTCAGCAGTTCGAGTTGCCGGCGGCTGGAGCTGTACGCGTCGTGCTGCTTCAGGACTTCGGACGCGTCTGCAGAAAAACCTTCGGGACTAACCAGCCACAAGCGTGTGCGCCCGAGATTCGCTTCGCGAGCCAGTTGCTCCAGACGATCAACCCATTCTTTTGTAACTTCGTCGTCGGCCTCGAGTTTCGATTCAACTTCAGCGGTCAGCCAGACGATCTCGTGTTCATCCGTGTAGTCGGCCCCTTCGAAGCCGTGTCCAATGGCGCATCGTCCCTCTTCCGTTCGCACCGCAGTGGCAAGTACTGAGCAGTCCTCAGCCGAGACAATCTGCGGCAGGCGAACGATGTCCGGCTCGGCATCGAGTGCGGCATTGACGGTTTCGGTGTCCACGCCCGTGTGCGACGCGGCGAAACGATCGTATTGAAACAGGCCGGCCGGGACCTCCTGACAATTGAAGCGCGCCAAAATGTCTCGCAAACCGAGCGCAGCTTCGCGCCGGTACTTGCGACGCATCGTTTGCGGCGCGCGTTTCAGCGTACTCAGCAACGTATTCGCCACTACCAGCGCGCGCGGCTCGCCGGCGACCTCAAGCTGATACTGTGCGTGCAAATAGTCCATCCAAACCGGCGGTTCGGAATTCAGCTCGATGGTTGCGCCGCTCGAGTTTGCCAGTTCATGAACGTGCAGCGCGTCGATGATTCGTTCGAATTCTGAACCTTCCACGCCAAGTCTTTTCTTCCATGACCACACCGATGCCTTGCGCGTTTCGCTCAAAGCGGATTCGTACAGCACGCGGACCAGCGTCCGGCGCGTTTGCGCTTGCGGAGCTACTTGGTTGAGCAAGCCAGCGAAGTGCCGATGGATGCGGCCGCCGAGCAGCTCGTCCACATAAAGCCTCTGGCATTCGAGGAAGCTCGTCAGCGACACCCGCTTTTCACGGGCGGCCTGCGCCAGAGCAGCAAGGAAGAAGGGGCTGCCATGCACCTGCTGCACAATCAGGTCGCGCGTCTGTTCGTTGCTCTCTACGCCAACATTGCGCGTGAGCGCGTCAAGCAACATGTGCGCCTCATCCTCGGCCAGATAATCCAATCGAATTATTTCATCCGCATCCAGGTCAGCGCCGGCGGCGTGAATCGCGTTCGGCATTTGCCGCCGCAGTCCAGCCATCGCAACAAAAGGAGTACGTCGCAGGAACGTTTGCGTTAATTCCCTCGCGAAAGCCCCGGCGTCTGATTCATCCGCCAGCGGCAGACAATCGATCAGCGGAAGCAGCGGTCGCCTGGTTGCCGCCGCAAGCTTCTGCGGCGCCTGCAAACAGAAGCGAAGAAACGTCAGCTCGTCGGCGGACGTCTTTTCGCGTGCGAATGATTCCAAGAGCGAAATAATTGCTTCGTAGTCAGTAGGGAGAGCGGCTTCCGCCACATCCTCGGCGGTCAGTGCAGTCCTTAATAGCGACGGGTCAACCCGCCGATACGCGACATATTGCTGCAGAAATGTCCGGAAGAAATCGACCCCAACATCGACGAGTTTTCCCTCATTAGCCCGAAACGAAAAATGAATTGGCGCCGCCTGAGTGCGTCTGAAGAATAGTTCGTCGTAAGCCTGTCTTAAAAATTCCGAGCCGCCCGCATTGGGCGCCGCCAACAACAGCAACTTCCGTTCATTTGGTTGCGAGGCGTAGCTGATGACTCGATGCAGTTCGGCATCGCGGCCGACAAATTCGTCCCGCGCCAACTTCGCAAGAATGCGTTGATGACTCATCGTTAAATTGGGTCGCCGAGTGGCACAGGCTTCAGCCTGTGATTTCAACTAAGCCTCGATTCAAGAGGCACAAACATCTCGAAGACAAAACACAGACTAAGTCTGTGCTACTACTGATTAACTCATCGCGCCCTGATACGCGTAAGCGCGGTTCTTGCCGTGACTCTTCGCGTGATACAACGCGCGGTCGGCCGCCCGGATAATTGCTTCGGCGGAATCGACTGACGAAGACAGCGACGATAAGCCGATGCTAATCGTCACTGCGCCCTGCGGCTGCGAATCCCCGTGCGGAAACTTCGTCGTCATGACTTGTCGCCGCAAGCGATCGGCGATCGCGCCCGCTTCTTTCAAAGTCGTTTGCGGCAGCAGAATCGTGAACTCTTCGCCGCCGTAACGCGACGCGACGTCGGCCTTCCGCAAAGTCGAGCGCAAGCACTGCGCCGTTATTTCCAGCGCGCGATCGCCCGCTTGATGACCATTGCGATCGTTGTAGAGCTTGAAATCGTCAATGTCGATCATCATCAGGCTCATCGGAAACTCGTAACGCTTCGAACGATTTAGTTCCTCAGACAAACGCGCTTCCATGTAACGGCGGTTGTGCAAACCCGTCAGCGGATCCGTAATCGACATCAACTGAAACTCGTTCGCGCGGTGTTGCCACGTGGCGCGTTCAAGCGCCAGCGCGATTTGCGGCGCAACGAGATCGATTACCTCCAGGTCTGATTCGTCATAAGCCACGTCGCCTCGCCTGTGGGTCACGTTCAGGACCCCGATTTTTCGCGCGCCAATCATGATCGGGTAGCTAATGAAAGATCTGGTTTTATAATTCCGTTCCGGTAATGACTGTTTACCCAACGCATCGATCGTGGTAACCAGCGGTCGTCCGGCACTGATCACCGAACCGGCGATTCCCTCACCCACGCGGATGGCTTCGATGTCGCGCTGGCCGACGGGAATGCCGCGCGCGGCTTTGATGTTTAACTGGTTCGATTCCGCGTCGAACAACCAAAGCGAACTGCGTTCGGCGTCCAGCAAGTCCGCGGATTGCGCCAGGATCGATTCGTAAATCTGTGACGGCTCAGCGGCATCAATCTGCTCGGCGAAGCGTCGAA
The DNA here is from genome assembly GCA_052389795.1 of Acidobacteriota bacterium. Lineage (GTDB taxonomy): Bacteria > Acidobacteriota > Blastocatellia > Pyrinomonadales > Pyrinomonadaceae > UBA11740. Next base: position 189,071 of record JBQTHO010000003.1, read on the forward strand.
TCGAATCAGCAAAAGGGGCGCGGCGATCCAGACCCACGTACGGACTACGTTCCAGGCGTCGTTCTTCAACTGCCGGTACCGGCTCATCGCCCGCCGCGATTTCTTCTGTGGACGGTAATTCTACCGGAGGCTCCTCAACCGGTTTCGCGCGAAACTCCTCCGCCGCGCGGCCTAGTCTTAAGGCCGCATGATCGAGGTCAGCTTCGTCCGCGAAAATCACATTGCGAAACAGTTCGTCGTTAGCTAGCTCTTGCAGGTCGCCGGCCCGTACTCGCTCGACAAATTCGCGATAGTCCCTGCTGCTGCTGAATGCACGGCCGCCGATCACTGCAAGCTGCCGCTTGTTAATCTGAACCGGCAGAGAAAAGCACTGCAATCCCGCGTGGCATCTATAGTGAACTACGGTGCCTTCATTGGTCGCTCGTTTGTGCGCCAATCCGCAAAACGGATCGCAGAGTCGCACGTGTTCTGGCGACGACTGCAGCGCTTCACAAATCGAGTTGTTGTTCGAAACGACGAGCGCAGGAGGCTGGTAGCCTTCCACTAGCAACAGAGCGAGCCCGGAATCTTCGGCGACCGGGTGTTGCACTTCGGCCCAACCGCGTGGCGCTCGTTCCGATACTTCCTGTTCAATGGGCGCAAGTCGCGCGAGTCTCTTTCGGGTCATCGGGGGCTTAATCTTCGCTCTCCGTCGCCAGTATAAGTGGCACAGACTTCAGTCTGTGCATTCTGCCATTACAATCACAGACTGAAGTCAGTGCCACTAACTTCAACTGATTTCAACTCACAGTAAGGTAAAACGACGAATTGGCCCGGTTTTTCACGCGGCGGAGACGGCCAGGTGTTGACCCAACCCCGGCGCGGAGCCTGGCGCGACCCGCTCGACCTCGGGGTGTTCAGGACTGATGCGAATGCAGGCGGCGAAGTGCTTCGGCTTGATCTGCACCAGCTGCGGTTCCACATCCGCACATGCCTCGATGGCGTACGGACAGCGGGTGCGAAAGCGACAGCCGCTCGGAGGATTGATCGGCGAAGGCACGTCGCCCTCGAGCACGATTCGTTTGCGAGACGATTCGATCTTCGGGTCGGGAACCGGAACAGCCGAAATGAGCGCTTTCGTGTAAGGCATCAACGGCCGCGCGTAGATCTCTTTGGCCGGCGCGAGTTCGACGATCTTTCCGAGGTACATCACCGCCACGCGATCCGAGACGTGCTGCACCGCCCGCAGGTCATGCGAGATGAAGAGGTACGTAAGATTCTTTTCGCGTCTGAGCCGCTCAAGCAGGTTCATGATCTGGGATTGGATTGACACGTCGAGCGCCGAGATTGGCTCGTCCGCGACGATGAAGCTCGGATCGACAGCCAGCGCCCGCGCAATGCCGATTCGTTGCCGTTGGCCTCCGGAAAACTCGTGTGGGTAACGGCGGAGAAAACGCGGGCTAAGGCCGACCTGCGCCATTAATTCCTGGACGCGGCGCTTTCTTGCCTCGCCCTCCGCAAGTCGAAACGTACGAATCGGTTCGCTGATAATTTGATCGACCGTCATGCGCGGATTCAAGGAAGCGTACGGGTCCTGAAAAACAATTTGCAGATGACGTCGCTCGTCGCGCATAACCCGATTCGACAACTGCGCCAGGTCGTTGCCGTGGAACAGAACCTGACCGGATGTCGGTTCGACGAGCCGCAGAATTGCGCGGCCGAGGGTCGTCTTTCCGCAGCCGGATTCGCCGACTAGTCCGAGTGTCTCGCCTTCGAAAATGTCCAACGACACGCCATCGACCGCCTTGACGACTTGACGGGTCCGACTGAAGAGCGACTTACGCAAGGGAAAGTGCACCTTGAGATCCTGAATTGAGATCAGAGGCTGCATCAGCGATTCGATTCGGCGTAGACCTCGTTCGCGAAATGGCAGAGCGAATGGTGATTGCTCGTGAGCTGAACGAACGGCGGAAACTCACGCGTACAGATTTCTTCCGCGCGTTCACAGCGCGGCGCGAAAGGACACCCGGACGGCAAATGCGCCAGGTCCGGCGGCTGACCAGGGATTTGATAGAGCTTTCCCTGTTCTGAAGTCGGATCAGGAACGGAACGCAACAGACCGCGCGTGTAGGGATTGCCCGGACGTTCAAACAGTTCGCCGGTTGGCGCCTGCTCGAAAACCTTTCCCGCGTACATCACGACAACGTGATCCGTCATGCCGGCGATGACGCCCAGGTCGTGAGTGATCAAAATTACGCTCGCGCCGGTCTCGCTTTTTAGTTTCTTGATGAGTTCGAGAATCTGCGCCTGAATCGTTACATCCAGTGCGGTGGTCGGCTCGTCAGCGATTAGCAACTGCGGCTTGCAAGCTAGCGCCATCGCGATCATCACGCGCTGACGCATGCCGCCCGAGAATTCGTGCGGATAACTGTCGATTCGTTCGGCGGCATCGGGAATGCCGACGTGCTCAAGCATCTCGATCGCGTGACGCCGCGCCTGGGCTTTGGTGTGCCGGAGGTGTAACTGGGTTACCTCCATCAACTGTTTCGACACGCGCATGAAAGGATTCAAAGACGTCATCGGATCCTGGAAAATCATCGCGATGTGACAACCCCGAAGATCGCGCAACTCACGCGGCGATAACTTCAAAACATCGCGGCCATTGAATTCGACTGCCCCGCCCGCAATCCGCCCGGGCGGCTCGGATATCAAACGCATGATTGAAAGGTTCGCCACGGTCTTGCCGGAACCGGATTCGCCGACGATGCCCAGCGTGTCGCCGCGCTTTACTTCAAAGCTAACGCCGTCGACGGCTTTCACCGTGCCGTCTTCGGTGTGAAAGTACGTGCGCAGGTCTTTGACCTTTAGTAAGTTATCGCTCGATGGCATGGTTAATCTTTTTGGTCTTTGGTCCTCATTCTTTCCTTGTCTGCGGATCGAGCGCGTCGCGCAAACCATCTCCCAGAAAATTCAAACTGAACAACATCAACGCCATCGTGGCGCCCGGGAAGATCAACTGCCACGGATAGACCGATAGGTGTTGGGCGCCTTCGGCGGCCAGGCTGCCCCACGAGACTCTTGGCGGCCGCACGCCGAGTCCCAGAAATGACAGGAACGCTTCGCTGAGCATCACCGTGGGCACCGTGAGCGTCGCGTACACGATCACCGGCCCCAGCACGTTCGGAATGAGATGTCGAAAGACTATCTGGGGCGTAGAGACACCGGTCGCGCGCGCGGCCAAAACGAAATCCTGATTCTTTAGCGACAGCACCTGGCCGCGGACAATCCGTGCCATCGTCAACCACGACACGGCCCCGAGCGCAAAAAAGAGTTGTGCCAACTGACCGGTCGGAGTCTTTGCCGGCAGTAGCGCCAGCAAAACGATCACGATGATCACGTAGGGCAACGAGTAGAGAACATCGACGATGCGCATCATCAAATCATCGACACGCCCGCCCAGGTAGCCCGCCAACGCGCCATAGCTGACCCCAATCACCAGCGAAACCAGCGTGGCGATTAGCGCGACCATCAAGGAAATCTGCCCGCCCGACAAAACGCGCGCGAGAATGTCGCGTCCCGAGTTGTCGGTACCCATGGGATGTGTCCACGAAAAACTTCCATCAGCCGCACGGAATGGCGGCAACGATTTGGTCAGGAGATTGTCTTTAGGAATATAGTCGTACGCGTGTCCAGTCGTGGCCTTAATGATTGACGGACCGAGTAACGACGCCACGGTAACCAGCAGCACTACGACAATGCCGAAGACGGCGAGCTTATTCCGGAGCAGCCGGCGCCACGCGTCCCGCCAAAGGGACGAACCTGCGATCAGTTCGCCGGTGACCACCTCATGCACGTCCTCAGCGACAGCCATTTCCGGCCCGACCGGCAGCACGGGCGTATCCGGCATGCGCACCGGAACTTCAAGAGCCTCGTCATCCTTCGGTTGATGGGGCTTGTCTGTGGGAATGTCGTTCATGCTTGCCGTGCGCTATTCCCGATCAATACCTGATGCGCGGATCGATCAACGCATATGAAATGTCCACGAGCAGATTGAAAACCAAAACCGTAACCGCGATGAAAGCAACGATACCGATGATTAAGGGCTCATCTCGATTCAGGCACGCATTGATGAAGTAATTTCCGAGGCCGGGCAGCGCAAAGATTTTTTCGACGACCACCGTGCCGGTCACCAGAAACGCCAGCGCCGGCCCGGAAAAAGTAACGACCGGCAACAATCCCCCGCGCAAGGCGTGTCGCGTGACGACCTGGCGCTCGCTCAAACCTTTCGCGCGGGCAGTGCGGATGTAATCAGAGCGCAAAACCTCCAGCATTCCCGAACGCGTCAGCCGCGCAATGTAAGCAATGTAAATCGCCGACAGCGTCAGCGCCGGCAGCACGATACTGCGACTGGGAAACCCGTCCCACAACGCCGGCGGAAACCAAAACAGCGTGAGCGAAAACAGCAGAACCAAAAGCGGCCCGAGCACAAAGTTCGGAATCGAAATGCCCAGCATCGCAATAGCCATGCTCGCGTAGTCCATCCACGAATTTTGGCGCAGCGCCGCAAATGTTCCCAGAGTGATGCCCACCAGGAGAGCTATGACGTAGGCGCTCAGTCCCAACGCTGCTGAAACCGGCAGGGCGCGCCAGAGAATCTGGTTAACAGTTTGGCCTTCATACTTCAGCGACGTGCCGAAATCGAAGCGCGCAATGTTCCAGAGCACGCGCCGATATTGAACGTGCCAGGGCTTGTTCAGCCCGTATTTTTCGCGGAGGTTGTTTTCGATTGCCGGCGCCAGCTTCTTCTCGCCGCTGTAGAAGTTCCCGGGCGCCAGACGCACCAGCATCCAGGTCAACGACACGACGATGAAAAGCATCGGGACGATGATGATGATGCGGCGAATGATGAAACGGAGCATTTTGAATGGGTCTTTGTACTTTGTGCTTCGACGTCTAGCGCAAGTTGACCAACACATCAAAGTACAAAGTACTAAGTACCAAACACAAAGCCCTACTTGGTCATATGCGGCAAGCCATAGTCCCACTTGGCCGAATCGCGCTCAACATACACGTATTTCCACGAATGCAGTGTGGCCGCGTTGGGATACAGGCCCTTCACGTAAGGCTTTTTCATCGAACGCGTCGTGGGGACGATCAGCGGCATCACCGGCTGCGCGTCGAGCAACAGTTGTTCAGCCTGCGCCAAAATCTGATAGCGTCGCTGCGGATCGATTGTGCGATTTGCTTCGTCCAGCAACTCGACGTATTTCGGGTCCCACCAGCCAGTTCCATTCGACCCGCTCGGCGTGTACCAGATGCCGAGAAACGTAAACGGGTCCATGTAGTCTGCGCCCCAACCCGTGCGTGACACGCCTTTGTAATCGAGCGCCGCCTGCGTCCTGAAATACGTTTTGTTCTCCATGACGCGAATCGGGATCGTCGCCCCTAAACTTTGTTTCCAAAGCGCCTGAATGAACTCCGCAAAAGGAATGTTGTTACCGTCAGTGTTGACGATCAATTCGATCTCACTGTCCTGGAACTTCTGCGGATCGAAGCTTCCGGAAGCATCTTTGTAGCCGGCTTCGGCCAGAAGCTTCTTGGCTTTCTCGGGATCGTATGGATCTCCCTTTGGGTGCGGATAGCCGGGAAAGATTCCCGTCGGAATAATCGCCGTCAGCGGCTGCAACTGGCGCCAATTAGCAAATGCTTTCTTGTCGATTGCCATGTTGAGCGCTTTGCGCACACGCAGGTCCTTTGTCGGGCCGCTCTTCGTGTTGAAATTGTAAAACTCGATCGCCGCTTCAGGCGCGTCCATGAAATCCTTCTTCGGGCCGATGACGCTTAACCAGGCGGACGGGACCGCATGATTGTAGAGCGCATCGAGATCGCCCGCCTTGTAGAGGCTCATCATCGTCGTATTGTCGGCGAGCAGGTAGAAAACAATCCTGTCGAGCTTCACGGTCTGCGCGTCCCAGTACATCGGATCGCGAACGACAACGATGCGGTCGTAGTGCTTCCAACTGTGAAGCTTGAAGGGCCCGCTCGTCACCATGTGCGCCGGGTCAGTCCACGTGTCGCCAAACTGTTCGACCGTTTTCCGATGAATCGCGCGGAAGAACTGATGAGGCATCATGCTAATGAAATACGGCGACGGCTTCATCAGGATCATGCGCAACGTGTAGTCATCGACAGCTTCGACGCCAACGTCGTCAGCAGTCACTGGGATAAACTGTTTTCCTTCGACTGCGGCTTTCAGTTTTGGATCGGCTTCAATGGCAGCCTTACGAGCTTTTTCGGCGCCGGGAAGAACCAGCCTGACCGGTGTGTGCATCGCGCGATGAAAAGCTGTCTCGGAAGCTGGAGGCTTGTCTTCGGCGTGCGGCGGATATTCGTCAGTAACTGACGCGACGTCTTGTTCGCTTAGCGGTGGCTGGGGCGAGTTTTCTACAAAGTCTCTTTCAAGCAAATACTTTTTCGTAGGCGGATCGAAAACGAAGACTCCGCCTTCGTTGAACGCTTGCGCATACTTGATTGGATAAGCGAGCGACGCGGTACGTGAGCCGGTACCCGGTGTCAGTCCGCGGCGAATCGTGTAAACGAAATCATGTGCCGTGATCGGATCGCCATTCGAGAACCGGCCATTGCGACGCAGGTGAAATGTGACTTCCGACCAGTCTTTGTTTACCTCCCAGCGTTCCGCCAGTGCCGGGACCGGCGCCGTCGTTTGCGGATCGTATTCCGCCAGCCCTTCGAAAAGCGCCATGGAGATGCGCGCTTCGTTTTGCAGCGAAGGAATCTGCGGATCGAGAGTTTCGGGTTCTGAACCTGAGACGTAACGCAGCACGTTTTCGCGCGGTGGATCGGTCTTTCCGAAGAAAAGTGAGTTGCTCGCCGACGCTGAGCAGCCGGCGAAAACGACGTTCAGGGTGAGGAGGAAACCAAGAAATCTGTCACGCGATGAAAGGCGAGTCATCGTCGGGCTCAAAGTAACACGCCGCTGCGCGGCGAGCAATGCTTTTTCTGAACCAGCGGTGTCAGGTTATGAAGGTGACCCAGAGAGCGATCGAAGTTCTTGCCACACTACTATGGTTTGCTGACGGGCGCTTTCGAACCCTTCGGACGTGTCAATCAGGTAATCCGAATGCTTCTTCTTCTCTTCCTGCGGCATCTGTGCGTTGATGCGTCTTTCGGCTTCTGCGCGCGATATATTATCGCGCTTCATCAACCGCTCAAGTTGGACCTGCGTCCGGCAATGGACAACGATCAGCTTATCGAACCGTTTGTAGCCGCCGGATTCGATCATGAGCGCCGCATCGACAACCGCGATCGCATCCGGAGTTTCCTTCTCGCACTGCCGCATGATTTCGTCCTGACGCGCGATGATGAATGGATGAAGAATCGAGTTTAGCTTTTGACGCTTTGCCTCATCAGCGAAAACGATCGAGCCGAGTGCCGGGCGATTCAGCGACCCATCGGGTCTTAGGATCTCAGCGCCGAATTCATTGACCACGGAATTCAGTCCCGCCTTCCCCGGCTCGACGACTTCCCGCGCAACCGCATCGGCATCAATCGTCCGAGCGCCGAGTTCGCGCAGGATGTCCAGCACGAACGATTTGCCGACGGCAATCGATCCGGTGAGTCCGACTTTAAGCATGAACGGGTGGCGCAAATTGGCAATTTGCGTTACATCGTGCGTCGCCACTTTGCCGCCTGCAAAGTATTCCGCATCAGCATCGCCACGGTAAGCAGGCCAACCCCGCCCGGCACCGGCGTTCGCCGGCCTGCCACTGCGTCAGCTTCCGATGGATGAACATCACCAACGAGTGTGTAACCGCGCGTCTTGATCGCTTCGATTCTCTTCTCTGCTTCGTCGCCGAAGAGTTCCCGAACCGTTGATGAATCGGTGATCTTGTTGACGCCGACGTCAATCACAGTCGCGCCCGGTTTAATGAACTCGCCACGAATGAATGCCGGCCGGCCGATCGCGGCGATAAGAATGTCTGCCTGGCGCGCGACGGAAGGCAAATCGCGCGTTTTTGAATGGCAAACCGTCACGGTTGCGTGGCGTTGCAGGAGCAAACTGGCGACTGGTCGGCCGACAATTTGGCTCCGTCCCACCACGACAGCGTTTGCGCCGGCGATTTCGATGTTGTTTCGATCCAGCAGTTCGATGATGCCCGCGGGCGTACACGGCACAAAGCGCGGGCGGCCCATCGCAAGCAGACCGACGTTCGTGGGATGAAAGGCGTCAACGTCTTTGCGCGGATCGATTGCTTCAATGATGACCGGGTCATCTATCTGGTTAGGCAGCGGCAACTGAACAAGTATTCCATCGACTTCCTGGTCCGCATTCAATTCCCGCACAACAGACAACAGGGCCTCGCTCGATGATGCCGCAGCCAGCGCAATATGCTTTGACGCGATCCCAACCTCTTCGCAGGCACGCACTTTATTGCGCACGTAAACAGCCGACGCCGTGTCGTCGCCAACCAACACAGCGGCCAGGCATGGCTCGACGCCAAGAGTTCGCTTCAGCTCACGAACTTCTTCGGCGACTTCGCGTTTTATCGCGTCGGCGGCTGGGCGCCCGTCGAGAATTTGCGCGCGCTGCTTCTCCCTGCGGCTCATCGCGGCCATCGTAACATAAGACCGAGCTTCCACTTGGTTGTCTCGCCCCCTCTTTGCGAGCCTTTGCGTCTTTGCGCCTTTGCGTGAAATTGTTGGAGTCCGTTTCGTTCACGCCAAGGCGCAAAGACGCTAAGAACCGCAAAGGAAAACGCGCGTCGAGCTGGCTTCGGTTGAAGAGGCACTGGAGCAACCGTTAAGCTACGCGTACCTTCATTATGACAATCGAAAAACGAGTTCTGAAAATCGCCTTAATCCTGTTTGTGTTTGTCGCCAGTCAGTGTGGCGGCACGAAATCTGAAAACGAGAAGCGTTATCCCATCACCGGCAAAGTCATCGCCCTCAATAAAACGGAAAAGACCGCGACCATCAATCACGATGAGATTCCGGGTTACATGGAAAGCATGACGATGGAGTTCAGGGTAAAGAACGATGCGGACCTCGATAAGATGAAGCCCGGCGATCGCATCACCGGGGACCTGGTCGTGACTGACACGTCATCGTGGATTGAGATAATGGCGATAACTCAAGGTGGCGCCGAGTTGACGCCAACCACTATTGTGCCCGGCGAACCCAAACCGGGCGACGAAATTCCTGATTTCACCCTCGTTAATCAGGACGGAAAGCTGATTCGCCTTTCACAGTACAAAGGCCGTGGCATAGCGCTGACATTTGTCTACACACGCTGCCCGCAACCGGACCAGTGCACTTTAATGAGCACCAACTTCGCGGCGATCGAGAAAGAGCTGCAACAACACACGGACGTTTACGCGAAGACCCACCTGCTGTCGATTACCTTCGATCCTGAGTACGACACGCCGAAAGTAATGCGCAGCTACGGCGCATCGCACACCGGCCGTTTCTCAGACGAAGCCTTCAAGCACTGGGAGTTCGCCACCGGCACGGCCGAACAAGTCAAAGGCATCGCCGAGTATTTTGGAGTGCGCTCGTTCGAAGACTCTGCTACGGGTAAAGAGGAGCTAATCCACTCGCTGCGGACGGCGGTGATTGATCCTCAGGGAAAGCTCGTGAAGCTCTATCGCGGCAACGAGTGGAAACCCGCAGACATCGCCGCTGATTTGAAGTCTCTTGCAGCCAACTCGAAGTAAGGCTTAGCCTTTGAGCTTCGTGATCTCTTCGGTGAGCACCGGCACGGCTTCAAAGAGATCGCCGACGATGCGGTAAACAAATGGCCCACCCATGATGGCTATGAGTGGGCCTTCCGTCTTTAGCGCGACCAAGGGTTATGGTCGCCAGTTAAATCTCCCCGCTAACGAGGGAGGATTGCCAAGGGCACCGAGCCATTCGAATCCTGACAGCGATGCCAAAGGTATGGGCGAATAACTGACACTCGCCGATAGCGTCGGAGCACCGCAGATAATCGCGACGACCTGACCCGTGCCCGCGTGACCGGGGTTTGGCCCGTAGCCGGGATTGGTCTTCACGACGATGATTCTCTGAATGTCTCCGCTGATAACAGAACCGTTCTGCGTTATCGAGCTCGAAACAATCACCGCCATGTACTGCGGGATCGTTGCGGGCGGATTCGAGCTATTGCCGGGTTGGCTCGTCCACGTGCTTCCGCAGGTGGGCAAGGCGTTGCCGTTCTCGAATCCCTTGAATGCGTTCGGACCGGGCCCGCCGCTCATTGAATTATTCTTCGCCCACTGCGAACCCCAGAAGTTCACCGTGACACCGCCGGCCATGTTGACCAAATCGCCGATGACGAAGTGGCCAGTCTGCGGGAACTGGAATGGTGTGCAGGCATCGCCGACGCCATCACCATTGGTGTCACGCTGATCCGGGTTGGGGGTCGTCGAGCAGTTGTCGCACCTGTCGCCGACACCGTCATTGTCTGCGTCGATCTGCTCAGGGTTGGGCGTTGAACGACAGTTGTCGCAAACGTCCCCAACTCCATCGCCGTCGGCGTCCGCCTGATTGGTATTCGGTGTGAGCACGCAGTTATCGCAAACGTCTCCTACCCCGTCCTGATCAGTGTCTCTCTGATCGGAGTTGGCCGTGACGCGACAGTTATCGCAGGCATCACCGACTCCATCACCGTCGGCGTCCGCCTGATCCGGGTTTGCAGTTGCACGGCAGTTGTCGCAGGCATCGCCTACGCCGTCACCGTCGGCATCTGCTTGATTCGGATTCGGCGTCCGGTCGCAGTTATCGCAGGCGTCACCCACACCGTCGTGATCAGTGTCGGTCTGATCGGAGTTGGCCAGATTGCAGTTGTCGCAAGCGTTGCCCACTCCGTCACCGTCGGCATCGGCCTGATCGGCATTGGCGGTCGTGCGACAGTTGTCGCAGGCATCACCTACGCCGTCGCCGTCCGCATCGAACTGCTCGGGGTTCGTAGTGGTGACGCAATTGTCGCAGGTGTCACCTACTCCATCACCGTCCGTGTCGGCCTGATTTGCGTTGGCAAGGCTGCAATTGTCGCAGGCATTACCAACGCCGTCACCGTCACTGTCCGCTTGATCGGCGTTGCTGTTGACGCGGCAGTTGTCGCAGGCATCGCCTACCCCATCGCCGTCAGTGTCAGCCTGGTCGGCATTTGCGGTAGTACGGCAGTTGTCGCACGCATCGCCCACTCCATCCCCGTCGGTGTCAAGCTGGTCAGCGTTAGCCGTAGTACGACAGTTGTCGCAGACATCTCCGACTCCATCACCGTCAGCGTCGGCCTGGTCGGTGTTAGGCGTGGTGACGCAGTTGTCGCAGACATCACCTACCAAATCGCCGTCCGTATCCTTCTGGTCAGTGTTCGCTGTGACCGCACAGTTGTCGCAGACATCACCCACACCGTCGCCATCACCATCTTTCTGATCAGCGTTGGCAGTGGTCGGACAGTTGTCGCAGGCATCGCCTACACCGTCGCTGTGGGCATCAAGCTGATCGGGGTTAGCGGTGGTCGGACAGTTGTCTACGCAGTCTGGCTTGCCATCGCTGTCGGTGTCGGTATCCGGCACTCCGCAACCGCAGACACCTGGAGCCGTCTTGCCAGGATCAGTCGGACAAGCATCGAAACAGTTCGGCGTCCCATCGCCATCGCTGTCAGTGTCAGCAACACCGCAGCCGCATTGTCCCGGCGCCGTCTTGTTTGGATCGGTCGAACATGCATCCTGACAATCAGGTGTGCCGTCACCATCAGTATCGGTGTCAGGGACACCGCAGCCGCATGTGCCCGGGTAAGCCTTATTGGGATCAGACGGACAGATGTCGCAAGCGTCACCCACGCCATCACCATCCGAATCCGCTTGATCAGCATTCGCTGTTTGTACACAGTTGTCGCAAGCGTCGCCTCGTCCGTCGCCATCAAAATCCGCCTGATCCGCATTGGAGACATTCGCACAATTGTCATTAGCGTCAGGCACGCCGTCGCCATCGGAGTCGCAGGAATCTGTGTAGGCCTCTGTAGAGAAGATCGCCACCGTGGAATTATTCTGTCCCCCCGTGACCAAAATTTGCGACCCTATCGCGCCGCCGGTGAAGAACGCGCGCGCCGTTAGCAGCGGCGCAGCACTGCTCCACTGATTACTGGACGGATTGTAAACCTCATGCGTGTTGATCGCGCCCGCGCTGTTGTAACCGCCGATGACATGCAACAGTCCGTTGCTAAAGATAGCGACGGGGTCAGAGCGCGGAGTGGGTATAGGCGCTCCCGTGCTCCACGTATTTGTCGCCGGGTTATAAATCTGCAGGGACTGAACCATCACGTTGGCCGGACGATCATATCCTCCGACAACATAGAACCTGCCTCCAATCTCTGCGCCGGCCGGCCCTTCGCTAGATTGTGGAATTGGCGCTCCAGTTGACCACGTGTTGGATACCGGATCGTAAATCTCCAGGTTTGCGTATTGCACTACGCAACAAGAGGCGCGCCCGCCGGTGACGTACAGTTTGCCACCGACCACGGCTGTGGCCACCTGACCTCTAACCGTTGGAGCAGAAGCCAACGTCGTCCAGGCGTTACTCACAGGATCATAAGCCTGTAACGCATTTGTGCTGGTGTTGGAGTCGCCATTGATCCAGCCGCCAACAACATACAATTTGCCCGCAATTACCCCAGACCCAGCCATGGAACGAGAAGTCGGAATAGGAGCTTTGGTGGCCCATGAATCCGTCTGAGGGTTGTATTCATAGACGGCATTCGTCGTAAAACCGGCAGGTGGAGATCCGCCCGCCACATAAAGTCTTCCGCCAATTACTCCGCTGGCTTTGGCGTGGCTCAATCCCTGTGGCATTGAAGCGCGGGAGATCCATGCATTCACACACGTGTCGCAAGCGTCACCCGCCCCGTCGCTGTCTCCGTCAGCCTGATCGGGATTCGATGTCTGCGCACAGTTGTCGCAGGCGTCCCCTATTAGGTCGCTATCGGCATCAGCCTGATCAGCATTCGCCGCGTTCGGGCAGTTGTCAGTGGTGTCAGGCACGCCGTCCGCGTCGCCATCGAGCGGAGGCGACGCGAGAGTCAACTTCAGCACAAGAGCGTCATTACCGGTGCCCTTGGTCGTTTGAAACGCTCCCACGGTTACCGGAAAGTTTACCGATCCTGTTACTCCGGACACATAAACGTTTCCAACAAGATCCAGCCCAATGCCGGTGCCGTAGTCATCTCCACTACCGCCGATGTAGGTTGAGTACAGAAGACTGGTGCCGCCGGCATCGACTTGTGACACGAAGACATCTTGGCTACCCGCATTTACAGAACTCAGTGAGCCGCCTGTAGTAGGAAAATTGGGGGAGTCTGCTCCACCTGTTACGTACGCGTTGCCAGAACTGTCAATTGAAACGCCGATACCGTGGTCGAACCCATTGCCACCCAAATAGCTTGAGTAGACGAGTCCGGAGCCTGTTGTATTGAGCTTTGTGATAAAAGCGTCACGGCCGCCACCGCCGTAAGTTGTCTGGACAGCACCCGCCGTGGTCGGAAACGTAGTCGAATTTGTATACCCGGTTACATAAGCGTTACCTGCTGCATTCACCGCGATCGAGTTTCCCTCGGCATAACCGTTTGTACCTGACAAGTATGTGGAATATGCGAGGCCGGTACCGGAGGCATTCAGCTTACTTACAAACGCCGGACCCGGACACGTTGGGCCTGGAGGACTCGCCTGGAACGCGCCAGCCGTGGTTGGGAAATTCGGCGAGTATGCATGGCCCGTCACATACGCACTTCCGGCGGTGTCTACCGCGATCGAGCTCGCGCCATCAAAACCGCTGCCGCCGAGGTAGGTCGAATAAACTAGCCCTGTTCCTGAGGGATTTAGCTTGGTTATGAATGCACTGTTGGTATTACCCCCGCAGCCCGATGTACCACGAAAAGTTGGCTGAAAGGCACCTGGGGTGACCGGAAAGTTTGTTGAATGTGTTGTCCCGGCCACGTACGCGTTGCCCGAGGCATCGATCGCGATGCCTCTCCCTACCTCCCAGCCACTTCTGCCAAGGTAGGTTGAATAAACGAGCGACGATCCGCTGGGGTTGAGTTTTGTGATGAAAGCATCGCCGGGAAAGCAGCAACCGGTGAATCCGCCTCCACCGAAAGTTGTTTGGTAAGCTCCGGGTGTAACGGGGAAGTTTGTAGAGTTGGTCACACCTGACACGTAGGCGTTTCCAGCGGGATCCACCCGGATGGCCAAGCCCATGTCGTTGTAAAATCCACCACCACTTCCCCCGAGATACGTCGAGTACAGCAACGTAGAACCAGTCGGGTCTAATTTGCTCACGAAAGCGTTGTACGGAGCGTGGTTGGTGGATTGAAATGCTCCGGCAGTGACTGGAAAGTTCGTCGACCGAGTAGAGCCCGTCACGTACGCGTTGCCCGCGCCGTCAACCGCTATTGCCGGACCGTAGTATTCGGCGGTACCGCCCAGGTAGGTTGAGTAACCCAACAGCACGGGGTCGATTACCAGCGGTTTCCCTTCGTCGTAAGCGCCCACCTCGAAGCCAATCTTATTTTTGCCGCGAATCACGTAACGGCCGTCAATCCATTGCTTCTCCGCACCGGGAATTTCCTGATATATCTTTGGCTTTTCAAAACGAAGTTTCTCATTGCCTACCGTCATCGTCAGGTCGCCGGTGAACGCGTCGATTCGTAGCCGCTTCGCCCCTTCGAATCTCACGTTGATGATTTGCGGATCGGCTCCGGGCTCCAGAACAAAATCATATTCGAGTTGCTGCTGATTGCCGTGATAGTCAAGATGAACGCCCGGATAGACTTCTTCGTAACGCACCTTTCGAAGAGTGGGGATGCCCGTAATCCACTTTTGCGAATCCTTGCCGATGAAGTAATTGCTCTTGCCCGGTAGTTGCTCAACGGCGATGGGCTGCGCATGGCGATTCGCCCCTACAATCTGCATTCGTAACGCCGCCGAGTTGATTTTTGGCGAGGAGGATCCCGACTTAGGGAAATCCGGAATGTTTGGCCGTCGATCTTTAGAACCTGGCTTCGCAGCCGAAAAGACCAACACCGCTTCGGTTGAAGTTAGAAACAGATCGTAATGTCCGCCGCGCGACAGGAAGTCTACGCGCCGATTGGTTTGGCCGCGGTTCACTTCGAAGCTCAGCGGTAATTTGCCATAGGCCTGGCTGATATGGGCCCGCGCCGGCTCGTTTGCTTTCGCTGGATTTGAATAGGCTGCGCGAGATGTGCTTACTTGGCGATCCAGGTTTAACGCTGCGCTTTGGCTATGAGAGTACGTTCGGAAAGTAACCCAACTCCCGAAGGAAACTAATGCCAGAGCAATGACGACAGATCGGTGTCGGCGGAACGGATGAAGCATTGGGGGCCTCCCTTTTTTAAACTGAGACTTGCTTGTGCACGACGCCGGCCGCGCCGCCACTGTTGGTCAACAACGATGGGACAGCATTCATAGACACGGCGACTCCCGCCGTTCGTTCTTTTGTTCTACCTTCACCTAGCGAGAAAATTCAGCGAGTGGTATCATCCGCGGCGCAAATTCCTTCTTTCACTCGGCGCGTCGCGCAACCGAAACCAGTTCACAGTACGGAGTTCGATTAGTTCAGACTTTTACGGAGTCACAACAAGAAAGTCTTAGGATGGCCGCGAGTCCTCAGGAAATAACGCAACTTTTGTTGAAGTGGAGCGAGGGCGACCGGGATGCTCTCGATCGCCTGACACAGCTCGTTTATCCCGAACTGCGCCGGATCGCTCGTCAGTACATGCGCCGCGAGAGCCCGGCGCATACTCTACAAACCTCTGCTCTTATCAACGAAGCATATCTGCGCCTAGTGGATCAGCAGAATACGGAATGGAATGATCGGGTTCACTTTTTTGCCGTCGCCGCCCAGGTCATGCGCCGCATCCTGATCGATCACGCGCGCCGGCATCGCTTCGCCAAGCGGGGCGCCGGAGCACAACATGTTCCTTTGGATAAAACGGCCGTACTGCGGCAAGAGCGCGCGGCGGAGTTTGTGGAGCTTGATGAAGCTCTCACTCGCCTTGAAAGTCTCGACGCTCGAAAGAGTCAAATCGTTGAACTCAAGTTTTTCGGGGGATTAACAGTGGATGAGATGGCTGAGGCAATGAAGCTCTCGCCCATCACGATCAAGCGCGAATGGCGTGCAGCCAAGGCCTGGCTGCAACTCGAAATGAGCCAGGGCGTAATGAAATAGTGCCGCACGTTGATCCCTTGCCGCATGAATTTCTCGCTAGGATCTTTGGATAGATACAACTCGGATGAAACACTGCGGATTAGCGGATGAACTCTGATCGCTGGCGGCAAATAGACGAACTGTTTCAAGCCTGCCTTGAGGTTGAGGGGGAACGTCGTGCTGCGCTCCTCGATAATGCGTCTCGATCTGACCAGGCGTTACGAGAGGCGGTTGAGGCTCTGCTCGCCTCGGATTCAGGCAATTGGAGCTTTATCGAAAAGCCGGCCCTGGAGAAGGGTGCGCCTCTACTCGCAGACGAGGATCCTCAGCTCGAGTCCGGTCATCGTATAGGGCACTACGAAATTGTCGAGCTGATCGGCAGAGGCGGGATGGGCGAAGTTTATTTGGCCCGCGATCAAATACTCAACCGTCCCATTGCGCTAAAGTTTCTGCCGCCCGACTACACCGAAGACAAAGATCGGTTCGCACGTTTTCGGCGCGAGGCGCAGGCGACCTCGGCCCTAAATCACCCGAACATCGTTACGATCCATGAGCTCGGAGAGGTTGACGGCCGGCAATTCATCGCCACCGAGTACATCGAAGGCGAAACTCTGCGCCAACGCATGGTTCGTGGGAGGTTGAACTTACTAGCCGCCGTAGAAATCGCCATTCAGACGAGCAATGCGCTTGCGGCCGCCCATCGCGCCGGAATAGTCCATCGCGATATCAAGCCCGAAAACATCATGCTACGGCCTGACGGTTACGTGAAGGTGCTCGATTTTGGTCTGGCTAAGCTGGCGCAAATTCCGGAAGGTCTTGCACTGCTGCCGGCTTCAGGCAAAGCCGACGCGTCTTCGAGCCTGCTGATGGGAACGGTGAAGTACATGTCTCCTGAGCAGGCTCGCGGACTTCCGGTCGATGCCCGCAGCGACATTTTCAGTCTGGGCGCGGTGCTCTATGAAACGATCACAGGCTGTGCTCCATTTGAAGGGAAGGCTGCTAACGATTTGATCAAGTCGATATTGAAGGACGAGCCACCACGACTAACAGAATATTTGCCAGACGCGCTCGAAGAATTACAAAGCATTGTCAGCATAGCGCTCTGCAAGGACAAAGCAAAGCGATATCAGACAGCGGGAGATTTGCTTCTAGATCTAGAAGCGCTAGGTCAACAGCTAGAGCCTGCGCCGGGCTCTCAAGGCCACACGGCTCGCGGCGTTGGAAGGAGACAGGTTGTACGACGCACGAAATCTCAGACCCAACTCCAGACAGCAGCCGGCCCAGCCGTTTCCACCGAGGATCTGGAAGTTGGGACAACTTCGAGCATTGACTTCATCCTCAGCCAAATCAAACAGCATAAAACCGGAGCGTCGTTCGGACTTTTGATTCTGGTCGCTGTGGCTGTAATTAGCACGTACGCGTTGAGGAAATCGATCAATAGGCGATCTGGGCCTTTCGAGAGGACAGAAGTAATAAGACTGACTTCTAACGGGATAATTGGAGCGACTGCTGCGATCTCTCCCGATGGAAAGTACATCGCTTATGTGGCAAAAACTTCCGGACAAGTGAGCTTGTGGATCAGGCAGCTCGCGACAAATGATGACCTGCAATTAATTCCACCGAGTGATGCCGGAATATTTGGTTTGGTCTTCTCGCCCGATGGGAGGTACCTCTACTATTATTCACTTGCGAAGATATTTCGAATGCCCGCGCTGGGAGGAACCGCTGAACCGCTCTTCGGAGATATCGGGAGCCAAATAACGTTTTCTCCCGATGGCGGGCAGTTGGCATTTATTCGTCAGGATGCAAGCCAAGGGATCGGTACATTGGTGATTGCAAATGCCGACGGGACAGGACAAAGAACAATCGCAACCCGCAGGGCTCCTAACAGTTTTAGTGGCTCCGCTCCGTCATGGTCGCCTGACGGGAAAGTGATTGCTTGTGTCGGCGTTAACGCCGGCGAGGGCTACCCGCGTGTCTTCGAAGTCAATACCGAAACCGGGGCGCAAAAGCCTCTCACGTCTCAAAAATGGAGGGGCATTTTTTTTCTCGCATGGCTCTCCGATGGAAGTAGTTTGTTGTTGATTGCTGATAATCTAAAGTTTAATGAGATATGGCGTCTCTCATATCCAGGCGGCGAGCTACAAAAGATTAGTAATGACACGATTGCTAATGACACGCATAACCTCATCGGCCTAAGCCTGACTGCGGACTCTAGCTCCTTAGTTACTACGCAGTACGAAGGGCTTTCAGAGATTTGGATTGCGCCGGAAGGAGATGCCAGCCGTGCGAGTCGAATTAGGCCCAGCAGCTATGACGGACGCTTGGGTCTCACCTGGTCGCCAGATGGCAGAATAGTTTTTGAATCTGAGGCCAGCGGTCACCCTGAGATCTGGGTTATGAACGCCGATGGCAGCGGCCAAAAACAACTGACCAAGGACGCTAACAATGTTTGGCCCTCGGTTACACCTGATGGCCGTTACATTGTTTTTCAATCAAATCGCACAGGCCCTGATCATATTTGGAGGATGGATATTGATGGAGGTAATCAGAAGCAATTGACTTTCGGCGAAGCGGAACAGATTCCGAATTGTACTCCTGACTCAAACTGGGTGGTTTACAATGCCCGGGAATCCGGGAAAGTCACAGTGTGGAAGATACCTATAGACGGCGGGACTCCGGTACAGATCTCGGATGTTGAATGTTTCTTTCCAAAGATCTCGCCTGACGGAAACCTAATCGCTTGTAATTACAAGGGGTCTCAGAGGATGATCATTCCATTCGGAGGTGGAAAACCGGCCAAAGCGCTCGATGTTGCTCCGGCAAGCGGGCAGGCCACGTGGACAGCAGATGGAAAGGCACTAACATACATGGACACTCGAGTTAGTGCCACTCATGTCACTAACATTTGGATCCAACCAATAGATGGCAAGCCGCCACAACAGTTGACTAACTTTAAACCAGATCAGAAAGCCGCACCTGAATATATGTATGCTTATGCCTGGTCTCCTGATGGCAAGCAACTGGCCTACGCCCGCGCCGAGACTAGAGCGGATGTTCTCCTCATCCGCGATGTCAGGTAATCAGCAGTGATCGCGGCGACGCATAAGCTGAGGTCTTTCAAAAAACCCGACTGAAGTCGGTACTCTCAACTCAGCCTTTGAGTTTCTTGATTTCTTCGGTGAGCACCGGCACAGCTTCAAAGAGATCGCCGACGATGCCGTAATCGGCGATGTCGAAGATGGGAGCTTCCGGATCTTTGTTGATGGCGACGATGGTCTGAGAGTTCTTCATGCCGACCAGGTGCTGAATCGCGCCTGAGATGCCAATCGCGATGTAAAGCTTCGGCGCGACCGTCTGGCCGGACGATCCAATCTGCCGATCAATTGGCAGCCATTCCGCGTCGCAAATCGGCCGCGATGCCGCGAGATCGCCCCCCAGCACTTCAGCCAATTTTTCCGCGAGCGCCAGATTGTCTTTGCTTTTGATGCCGCGACCGACCGCGACGATCACGTCAGCTTTGCTGAGATCGACCGCCTGCTTCGCTTCCTGGAAAGGGGCTTCGGGCTTCATGCGCGGCTCAGTAACGTCAGCGGGCATTTCCTCTTTTGGGGCGCCGCTTCCCTTCCGAGCCTGGTCGCCGCGAAACGCGCCGGACTGGAATGTTACAAAGTTCGGCGGTTCGCCTTCCGAAACGACGTCAGCATCCAACTTGCCGAGAAAGATTCGCCGCGTAAAGACGCGCTTGTCGCCTTCGACGTTCATGCGGATGCAGTCGCCGATCAAACCCTTCTGAAATCGCGCCGCGACCTTCGGGGCAAAGTCGCGCGCCTGATACGTGTGCGACATGATCACGTACTCGGGATTCGTCGCCCGCACAACCTGCTCAAGCGCGGCCGCGTATGCATCGGGCGTGTAGTCGGCGAGCTGGTCGTTCTCAACCGAGATCACTTTCTCTAGATCGTAACCGGCAATATCGCTCGCCAGCGTAGATGAGCCCAGCACGACGGCCGAAACCGTCTGGCCCGTGTCGTCGGCTAGTTTCTGCCCGGCAGCAATAGCCTCGAGCGACGTCTTGTTGAGCGCGCCGCTTTTGTGTTCGATGAATACGAGAATGCTCATGAAAATTTAGTTCTGCTGTTTAGACGCGGCACTTGTGCCGCGAATGTCCGGCGCACAAGTGCGCCGCCTAAACGAAGGTGTCAAATCACGCGCGCTTCAGTCCGCAGCTTCTCAGCCAATTCAACGGCGCCCTTCTTCGCGTCACCATTGCCGAGGAACTGCGTCTGCTTCGACTTCTGCGGCAGATAGATTTTTTCAATTCGCTGATGCGAAGGCTTGCCGACAATATCGGCTGACGGCGTGACTTCCTTAATCTCTTTCTTCTTGGCGGCCATGATGCCCTTCAGCGTCGCGTAGCGAATCTGACTAATGCCGGATTGAATCGTCAGGAGCGCCGGCTTCGGCATTGTGTACCACTGGTACCAGCCACTTTCCAGTTCGCGCTTCACGCGCAACTGCTCTCCGGTCGCGTCAACTTCAATAACGATCGTCGCGTGCGGCAGTCCGAGAACCTCCGCCAGAATCACGCCGGTTTGGGCGTAGCCGTAATCGTCAGACTGCAGCCCGGTCATGACGAGATCGGCATTCTCGTCGCGAATCGCTTCCGCCAAAACGGTGGCGGCCGCGAACGGTGACAGATGCCCTGCGTTGTCGCCGACGACATGAATCGCGCGATCGGCGCCACGTGCCAGGGCATCTTTAATTATGCTCTTCGCGCGCTGCGGACCCATCGAAACAACGACGACTTCGCCGCCGACTTTCTCCTTAATGCGGAGAGATTCTTCGAGGGCGTAGCCGTCCGATTCGTTCACTTCGAACGACAGATCGGCCTCCTCGATCCAGGTCGAGTCTTTATTGATGCGCAGGATCGCGTCTTTGTTCGCGACCTGCTTCATTAGGACAAGTATTTTCATTTCCGCAGTTGCGGGTTTTGAACTTTGTACTTTGAACTTTGTACTTTGAACTGTTGCTCAAGTCGCGCTGAATCTCAAAGTACAAAGAACAAAGTACGAAGCACAGCTTTTCTATTCCTCGTACCGCTTGAACAATAACGCCGCGTTTGTCCCGCCGAATCCAAAACTGTTCGACAAGGCGTAGTTAATTTTAACTTCGCGTGCCTGGTTCGGTATGTAATCCAGATCACAATCGGGATCAGGCGTTTGGTAGTTGATCGTCGGCAGAAGCATGTTCCGGTAAATCGAAAGCACCGAAAAGACACCTTCTACACCGCCGGCAGCGCCGAGCAAATGGCCGGTCATCGATTTGGTCGAGCTGATGGCGAGTTTCGATATGTGGTCGCCAAACGTCTTCTTGATTGCCATTGTTTCGAACTTGTCGTTGTAAGGCGTCGAAGTTCCGTGCGCGTTGATGTAACCCACCTCTTCCGGCTGCGCACCGGCATCGGAGAGGGTCTTCTGCATTACGCGGACCGCGCCTGAGCCACTCTGATCCGGCATGGTGATGTGGAACGCGTCGCCCGTCATCCCATAGCCAACAACCTCTGCATAGATCTTCGCACCGCGACGACGCGCGAACTCAAACTCTTCAAGAATCATGATGCCGGCGCCTTCACCGATCACGAATCCGTCGCGCTCCAAATCAAACGGCCGTGAAGCGTGCGTCGGATCATCGTTGCGCGTGGAAAGCGCGCGCAAGGCCGCGAATCCAGCGACGCTCATCGGCGTGATCGCGGATTCAGCCCCGCCGCAAATCATCGCATCGGCATCGCCGCGTTGAATGATCTTAAAGCTGTCGCCGATCGCGTGCGCGCCGGCCGAACACGCCGTCGCCGTTGCCGAATTGGGCCCCTTCGCGTTGTGCCGAATCGAAACCTGTCCGGATGCGAGGTTAACGATCGCCGACGGAATAAAGAACGGCGACACGCGGCTCGGACCGCCCTTCAAAAGCTTCTCGTGCTCACGTTCGATTGCCCAGAAGTCGCCGATGCCGCTGCTGATGTAGGTGCCGACGTTCTCGGCGATCTCGTCAGTAATCTGCAAGCCGCTGTCGTTCACCGCTTCCTGGGAAGCCGCGACGGCGTAATGAATGAAGGCGCCCATCTTGCGCGCCTCCTTCTTTTCGATGTAGTTCAGCGGATCGAAGTCTTTGACTTCGCAGGCGAACCGAACGGGAAACTTTTCGGTGTCGAACTTTTTGATGTAGTCCGCGCCACTGCGGCCTTCAACTAGCGCGGCCCAGGTGGTCTCGACCGAATTACCGACCGGAGTAACCAATCCGAGACCGGTGACAACAACGCGACGATTCAAATTCAAAGCTCCTTTTGTGACAGACGGTACGCACGCCTCTGGCGTGCTTCTATTGGGTCAGCAGGCCGGAGCCGTGCGCACCCGATTGCCGTCACTTTGCCTTGTGCTGATCGATGTAGTTGTACGCGTCGCGCACGCTTTGAATCTTTTCGGCGTCTTCGTCGGGAATCTCGATGCCGAACTCTTCCTCAAAACGCATCACCAGCTCGACTGTGTCGAGCGAGTCAGCACCGAGGTCGTCAATGAATCGCGCGTTCGGCGTGACTTCGTTTTCGTCTACACCAAGTTCGTCAACGATGATCTGTTTTACTTTAGCTTCAATCTCTGGATCGGGCATTCTTTTGCTCCTCTGAAAAATAAATGTGGCACAGACTTCAGCCTGTAAGCGCGCAATTGCTGGTTTAACAACACAGACTAAAGTCTATGCTACTTCAAGCGCCTCACGTGCGGCGCGCAGGCTACTCTCGTCCTCAACGTTCAGACAGCGAAGTTCGCGGTTAATTTGCCGCAAGAGTCCGCTCAAAACTTTTCCGGGTCCGACTTCAATGAAAGTTTGTACACCGTGCGTCGCCAAAAATTCAACTGACTCCAGCCAGCGGACCGGTTGCGAAACCTGGCGAATCAGCGCGTCACGGGCATCTGCGCCTTTGTTTATCGGCCGCCCGTCAACGTTCGTCACGACCGGTGTCGCTAAATCTTTAAACTCGAGTTCGCTCAGATCGAGTGCCAAACGTCCCTGCGCCGGCATCATCATGGCGCAATGAAAAGGAGCGCTCACGTTGAGTTTCACCGCTCGCTTGGCGCCGCGCGCTTTCACGATTTCGATGGCCCGATCGATTGCCGCGGCGGCGCCCGCAATCACGATTTGGTTCGGCGAATTAATGTTTGCGGCGCTGCAAACCTCGCCTTGCGCAGCTTCAACGCAAGCCGCGGCGACCGTCTCCACATCGGCGCCGAGAATCGCGGCCATGGCGCCGGTCCCCACGGGCACAGCCTCTTGCATGTACTGGCCGCGTTTGCGAACGGTGCGCACAGCGTCGGTTAACGACAACGCGCCGGCGGCTACGAGGGCTGAGTACTCGCCGAGGCTATGACCAGCCACGAAATCGGGTTTCTGAAAGCCCTCGCTCTCAATTGCCCTGAGCGCTGCCACGGAAGTTGTCAGTATCGCCGGCTGAGTATTCTCGGTTAGCTGCATCTGTTCGGCCGGCCCGTTGAAACACAAATCCGACAGCGCGAAACCGAGTGCCTCGTCCGCTTCTTCAAAGACCTGTCTGGCCGCAGGAAACTTGTCGGCCAAATCTTTTCCCATGCCCGGATTCTGCGATCCCTGGCCGGGAAACATAAACGCGATTGCCGATTGCCGATTTTCGATTGAACCCATTGCCGATTTCCAATTGCCGATTGCCGATTTCTTTTTACGACACGACCAATTGGCAATCGCCAATCGGAAGTTGGCAATGTCGTCACCATCGCATTACCACGCCGCCCCACGTGAAGCCGCCGCCGAATGAAGCCATCAGCACAATGTCGTCTTTCTTGATGCGACCGGCTTGCACGCACTCATCCAAACAAATCGGAATCGAAGCGGACGAAGTGTTGCCGTGTTGCGAAATGTTCGAATACACGAGCGCGGGATCGACCTTCAGCATATTAGCGACTGCCTCAGTGATTCTTTGATTCGCCTGATGCGGAATGAACAGGTTTACATCTTCAGTCGTCAACCCGGCTTCGCAAAGCACTTGTTTCGAGATGTCGGACATCGACCGGACGGCAATCTTGAAAACTTCGTTGCCTTTCATCTTGAAGAAGTGGTCGCCGCGCGCGATGGTCTCAGCGCTGAAGCCACCTTTCGTTCCCCCACCCGGAGCGAAAAGCTGCTCCTCGTAGCGACCGTCGGACCGAATCTTTGACGCCAGGATCCCACGGTCACCTTCGACCGGGCCGAGAATCGCGGCTCCTGCGCCATCGCCGAATAGAATGCACGTCCCACGATCGGTGTAATCCACGTAACGGGTCAGAAGTTCGGCGCCGATAACCAGCGCGTACTTAATCTGGCCGCTGCGAATCATCGGCTCAGCGATGGTCACACCGTAAACAAAGCCTGAGCACGCGGCCACAATATCCATCGCCGCGGCTTTGCTCGCCCCCAGTTGTGCCTGAATCAAGCACGCCGTCGAAGGCAGGATCTGATCCGGCGTCACCGTCGCGCACAAAATCAAATCAATGTCGGCTGGATCGATCCCAGCGCGCTCAATCGCTTCATGGGATGCCCGCGTGGCGAATTGCGAAGTGTATTCACCTGGTGCAGCCTTCCGCCGCTGCTTGATACCCGTGCGAGTGGTAATCCACTCGTCCGTGGTGTCAACAATCTTCTCGAGGTCGGCGTTGGTCAGAATCCCCGACGGATACGAGTGACCGGTGCCGAGAATTCCTGCGCGAACGTTCGACATTAGTTAGTTTGTTAAGACTGCCTACATTTGAAGACCGTTTAGAGGCAGGAGTCTTTCTGCCGAACGCCGCACAAGTGCAGCCCTAAACGGGCGAAGAGTTTAATCAAGCAGCCTGATCTATGTGAATCACTTCGCGGCCTTTGTAGAAGCCGCACTTTGGACACACGCGATGCTGCATCCGCGGTTCCTGGCAGTTAGGACAGACAACCGTTTGCGGAATGCGCAGCGCGTCGTGCGCCCGGCGTTTGCCGCGGCGTGACTTCGAATGGCGACGTTTTGGATTTGGCATAATTACTCCAACTCTTAAATCTTGAACTGTCTCTTAGATCTTAAATCTGTAATTTGAAATCTATTACGAGCTTTGTACTTTGAACTTTGTACTTTGAACTTTGAACTTTGTACTTTGATGTCTAGCTCAACGTCCGAGCCACGCCTAAGTACGAAGCACAAAAAACAAAGCACGTTTTCTATAATCGCAAATCCTTCAACTTCTCCCAGCGCGAATCGGTTTCCTGCGTCCCGCATTCACATGTCTTCAAGTTCCAATCGACGCCGCAAGCCGGACAAAGCCCCTTGCAATCCTCTCGGCAAAAAACCTGCACCGGCGTAGCCAGCTCGATCTCCTCCCGCACGAGTTCGTCTAAATCGATCGTCTCGCCGTCAAAAACCGAGAGGTTCAAATCTTCGCTCGCCAGCTCGTGCTGCTCTTCATCTCGCCAGCTCACGGCCCTGACAAAACGCTCGAAGAACTCAGCCTTGATCGGGATGAGAACGGGCTTCAAACATCGTGCGCACGGCGTCTCGACCGTCGTCGTGAGCGTGCCGCTAACCTGAACTTCCCCGCCTTGTCGGCGAATGCGCCCTTCAACGCCCGCCGGCTCAATCAACCTCAGATCCCGCTCATCAAGTGGCAGCTCGTCCGGTGCGTAGCTCTGCGCGAATGAGGGGTCTTTCCCAAGGTTTTCGAGCTCGAGCCTCATCGCGAAAGCGCTCCCGACTCGACAGACCAAGTCCAGGTGCCAGGCGCAAAGTCATTAATTATAGCGGCGCACTTCCCGCTGTCAAAGGCCGCTCAACGCCCGCCGGCAGCTTTTCGGTTAACTTTCCGCGCCTTTTTCGCCGTCGGCTTCGCCGGCTTTTCCTCGTCCTCGTGGAGTTTGTCACATTCGGCGCGCCATTTTGATTCCAGATGGCCGTGATCAACGACGCCGCATTCATTGAGAATCTCGACCAGGCTTTTTACCAGAGCGTGGTGCGCGTAAGCCGTTTCGGACTGTCGCAGAAGCAGCTTCAGTCCTTGCTCCAAACGCTCCGCAAGCCGCGCCATCGTGTTCTCCAGAATTGTGAGGCGCTCAAGCAAGTGTTCTTCGTGAGGCGTAGTCTCGGGAAAATCGACGCGCATCGAAGGCGGCCGCACAATCAGCATTAGCCGAGTGCCGCAGCGCTGACAGAATTCCTGGCCCAGCGGATTGGCCGCCCGGCAATTCTGACAGAAATGTGAGATGGCGCGTTGTTGCATTCTGAAATCTTGAATCTGGAATTTGAGATTCGCTCTTAATACTTTGTGCTTTGGAAAAAAAAAGCGAAGTACTAAGCACAAGACCTAGTACTGATAAAATCCGCGTCCCGTCTTCCGTCCCAACCAGCCGGCATCAACATATCGCTTCAGCAGCGGGCACGGGCGATACTTCGGATCGCCGAAACCTTCATGTAGCACGTTCATGATCGCAAGGCAAACATCGAGTCCGATGAAGTCCGCCAGTGTCAGCGGCCCCATCGGATGGTTCATGCCCAGCTTCATAATCCCATCGATGCTCTCGCGCGTCGCGACTCCCTCATGCAGCGCAAAGACGGCTTCATTGATCATCGGCATTAACACGCGATTTGAAATGAAGCCGGGATAATCCTGACACTCAAGCGGCGTCTTGCCAAGTGTTTCGCTTAATTCTCGCACGCGTTCGTAAGTTTCATCGGAGGTTGCTGCGCCGCGAATGACTTCGACCAGCTTCATCACCGGCACGGGATTCATGAAGTGCATGCCGATCACTTTGTCGGGACGCTTCGTTGCCGCACCGAGCTTCGTGATCGAGATCGACGACGTGTTTGAAGCCAGAATGCAGTCCGGCTTCGTGATGTGATCCAGCGCGCGAAAAACTTCCGTTTTGACTACCAGGTCTTCCGTGACAGCTTCGACGACAATGAATCCATCCGATAGCGCATCTAATTCGGTCGAGGTCTTGATTCGGCCCAAGACAGCGCCCTTCTCTTCTGCGCTGAGCCGCTCTTTATCAACATCGCGCTGCAGGCTCTTATCGACGGCCTTCATGCCGCGTGCGAGGAACTCTTCCGAGACATCGCGCATGACAACGTCAAATCCTGCGCGTGCGGCAACTTGAGCAATGCCGTTGCCCATCGTGCCTGCGCCAACTACGCCGAAGATTTTAGCCATAATTAATCTGTGGCACAGACTTCAGTCTGTGATTTCAACTTACGTGAGCGTGATCCTAGTAGAAAACACAGACATAGTGGCATTAAAATACTTGACTCAACGCGCCAATGGCTCCGCCACTCTGATGCGCGGCAAGTCTCAGACTTGCCGCACGTCACCCAGTTATCCTACCGGTCTTTGACCGTGCCGGGTCGAAGACCCGATGAAGCAAGAGCGGTTGTAACCGGCAAGTCGCAGACTTGCCGCGCATCAGAGTGGCAGAGCCATTGTTGTCGGGACCGGACCGGCCAAATCGTTGAGTCGAGCACGTCATTGCCCCTAAAGTCTGTGCCACTACTTCAAACGATCCGCCCAGTTCATCAACGGCTGCGCTCCGTGCATCGCATTCTTTAACTCACCTTCCGCCGTCGAAGCCGCTTGGCCACCGTACAATTTCACGCCGGCTTCACTTCGAAAGAACTTAATGGTGTAAATCCCGAGCGCCGTGCCGATCGGAATATTCACGAACGAAAGTATTGCGGTGACAAATCCGACCGGTTTAAGCCAGCTCGCTCGTTTACGAAATCCATAACCGACAATCAGCGGCAGCAAGCCAACCATCAAGAAAACAATCACAAACGCGAGCCCGCCGACGAACAGCCAGAACGATGAGATGAGTTCAGCCGCCGGTGTCGTGAGCGTCACCACCAGCACAAGCAGTAACAGTCCGATCAACGTGAGCCCGTGAACGCCGCTGTAAACAAAGTACAGCGTTGCGAGTGTCTTGTTGTGTTCTTCAGCGGTCATTAACGTTCGATCGCCATCGCCACCGCGTTGCCGCCGCCCAGACACAGCGCGGCGATTCCGCGATGTGCGCCGCGCCGCTTCAATTCATAAAGCATCGTCGTGACGATGCGCGAGCCAGACTGTCCGATTGCGTGACCCAAAGCGACAGCGCCACCATTGACGTTAACCTTTTCAGGATCGAGACGTAGTTCTCGTGTAATGGCGACCGCCTGGACTGCGAACGCCTCGTTCAATTCGATCAGATCGACATCGTTCAGAGACCAGCCGGTTTTTCTAAGCAGTTTCTTGATTGCCTCAACCGGCGCCATCATTACCAACTTAGGTTCAGTGCCGGAAGTAGCCTGCGCCACAATGCGCCCCAAAGGCTCGATGCCCAACGCCTTTGCGCGTTCAGCCGAAGTCACCACCACCGCTGACGCTCCATCGTTCATTCCCGGGGCGTTGCCCGCCGTTACCGTTCCATCAGTCTTAAAGGCCGGCTTTAGTTTCGCTAAAGCTTCGATCGAGGTTTCTTCGCGCACCGGTTCGTCGGTGTCGAAAACAATTGAGGCGCCCTTCTTTTGGGGGATTTCGACGGGAATAATCTCGTCTTTGAAGCTCCCCGACTTGATTGCCGCGGCCGCTTTGCGATGCGAATTCAGTGCGTACTCGTCCTGCTCTGCGCGCGGAACCTCGTACCGTTCGGAAACGACTTCACCGGTGCAGCCCATGTGCTGATCGTCGAACGCGCACCAAAGCCCGTCCTGGATCACCGAATCCGTGATCGTCCCATGGCCGAGACGATATCCTTCGCGCGCTTTAGACAGCAGGTACGGCGCGTTTGACATCGACTCCATGCCGCCCGCGACGACAATCTCGGTGTCGCCGAGCTGCACGCCTTGCGCCGCCATCATCACGGCTTTCAATCCCGAGCCGCAGACCTTGTTGACCGTCACTGCCGAGACGGTGTTTGGCAAACCGCCTTTCAACGCCGCTTGCCGCGCGGGGTTCTGACCCAGGCCGGCCTGAATGACACAGCCCATGATCACTTCGTCAACGTCTTCAGGGTTAACTCCCGCGCGTTTGACTGCTTCGCGCACGACGATCGCGCCCAGTTCCGTTGCTTTGAAATTTTTCAGCGCGCCGAGAAACTTTCCCACGGGGGTGCGCACAGCGCTGATAATCACTGCTTCGTTGATTGATGACATTGTCTTTGACCGGTATTGGTTTATTTGATTTAGGATGACTGCTAATTCCAAAACGTGTCAAGCGAGAGATTGGGGTAATTTGACTGTGAGGTCAGTACCGGGAGCGGTAGCGACCGGGTAGACGCTTGCATCATTGTGATCGGGCCAAAGTCATACCCGGTCGCTAACCGCTCCCGGTACTGACTCCATGACGCTACCTCCTGCTACATATGGCGCAATTGAAAAGCTTCGCAAGCGAGTGTTATTCTCAGCGCTTGCAATTCAACCTCCGAATCATTCACGCATCGATCAATTAATCTATGCAGGCACTTATTCTGGCTGGCGGAAAAGGCACCCGGCTGCGGCCTCTGACTGTTTACACGCCGAAACCAATCGTTCCGATTTGCAACCGGCCGTTTCTGCTTTACCAAATCGACACCTTGAGGCGCGCCGGCGTCACGGACATTACTCTTTCGCTCTCGTATCAACCTGAGAAGATTGAGCAGCAACTCGGCGACGGCTCGAACTTCGGTGTGAAATTGAAGTACACGGTCGAGCCGCAGCCGATGGGTACTGCCGGCGCTTACAAGTTCGCTGAAGATTTGATTCGCGAACCGACCGTCGTCTTCAACGGCGACGTGCTCACGGACCTCGATCTAAAAGTGATGATCAGACAGCACCAAAAGCGCGGGGCAACTGCCTCGATCTTTTTGATCCCTGTCGAAGACGCTAGCATGTACGGCGTGGTTGAAACCGGCGAAGACGGTCGCGTGCAGCGCTTTGTCGAGAAGCCGAAGCCGGGCGAGACGGACTGTCGAAATATCAACGCCGGAGCGTATGTCCTGGAACCGAAGGTGCTGGATTTGATTCCCAAAGGCGAGAATTATTCATTTGAGTACGCGCTGTTCCCAAAGTTGCTCGAGCAGGGTGAACCTTTCTTTGCGCACATTCCGCCCCGCACTTACTGGTTGGACATTGGTACGCCCGCACGCTACCTGCAAGCGCATCACGACATGCTGGCGAATCGTGTCACGCGTTTTCACCTGAAGGATCGCCGCGGTAACTTTGATTCAGCGACGCACTCTCAGATTGATGACCTATCAATCATCGCCGACGATTGCACCCTCAAACCGGGAGTCCAGATCGTTAACTCGGTGCTTGGTCCCGGGTGCTACATCGAAGAGCGAGCCAGGATCGAGAATTCTGTGCTCTGGAGTCACACGCGCGTCGGCACCGCGGCGGAAGTGAACGCCGCCCTCATCGGCCGGGGCTGCCACATCGGACGGTCGGCGTACGTCGGTCCGGGTTGTGTGCTGGGTGATAAGACTTCTTTGAGCGACTACACCAGAACGTGCGTGTAGGAGGCGGCCACGGAAACGGCCACAGATAAACACAGATGTGCACAGAACAAATCACACTAGATCTGTGTCTACCTGTGTGGATCTGTGGCTAATCCATTAAGGTGAAACCATGAACTTCGACAGCTTTCGTGCTTACGACATTCGCGGCGTCTATCCGTCCGATCTTGATGAAGAGGCCTTCTACCGGATCGCCAAAGCTTACACCTACCTCTTTCACCCAAAGACGATGGTCGTCGGCATGGATGCGCGCGAATCAGGGCCGTCCCTGAAAGCGGCGCTGACAAATGGTTTTGTGGATTCCGGCGTGAACGTCGTGGACATCGGCGGCATCACGACTGACATGCTGTACTACGCGGTCGGCTCGTCAGACGACTACTCTGGCGGCATCGTCGTCTCGGCCTCGCACAATCCGAAGGAATACAACGGCGCGAAGATGGTGCGCGAGAAAGCCGCGGCCATCTCTTCCGAAACTGGTTTGTTCGCCATCCGCGACGCGCTAAAGGAAGGCAAGGACAAGGAAGTCTCATCGCCCACCAAAGGGCGAGTCGAAGAGAAGGACGTCACCGACGGCTACGTTGAGCATGTGCTCACTTTCATAGATCTCGATGCGATCAAACCGCTGGATGTCGTCGCGAACGCGAACTTTGGTTTCGTCGGCAAAGTCGTCGACCTGTTGGCAGAGAGGTTGCCGCTCCGGCTTACGCGGCTGAACTGGCACCCTGACGGCACTTTTCCGAAAGGCACACCCGATCCGATGCAGCCTGCCAATCGCGCTGAGACTGAACAGTTGATGCGCGATTCGAAGCACAACATCGCCGCCATCTGGGACGCCGACGCCGATCGATGCATGTTCCTGGACGAGAAAGGTGAGTTCATTTCCGGCGCTTACGTGACGGCGTCGCTTGCCGACGTGCTGCTGACAAAGAGCAGTAGCCCAAACAAAATCATTTTCGATCCGCGTGTGATTTGGCCAACGACTAAAGTTTGCGAGCAACATGGCGCGCAACCGATCATCTCAAAGAGCGGTCATGCCTTCATCAAGGATCGCATGCGTAACGAGAACGCGATCTTTGCCGGCGAGATGAGCGCGCACTATTACTTTCGCGAAAACTTCTACGCTGACAACGGTGTGATCCCCTTCCTTTTGGTGCTTGAGCAGTTGTCGCGGACCGGAAAACCCTTTTCCGAAACGATGCGGCCGTACATGGAAGGCCACTACATGTCCGGCGAATTGAATTACCGCGTCGCCGATGTGCAGAAAACCATCGCGGCGGTGAAGGAGCGTTTCAACGGCCGTGGCACCGAAGACTTAACCGATGGCTACTCATTGAATTCCGTCGATTGGCGCTTCAACATTCGTTCTTCAAATACCGAGCCTCTTCTCCGCCTGAACATCGAAGCGCGCAAGCCCGGCTTAGTCGAAAACCTGCGCGTCGAGATTGAAGAGATCATTGGAACAACACCTCATTAGAGCAGTCTGCCGGAGAAAGTGGTTCTCTGTGCAAACTCTGTGGCCTTCTGTGTCTCTGTGGTGAAATTGCTCAGGAAAACCCTCACCACAAAGGCACTGAGATCACACAGAAACCACAGAGAACCACAGTGTTTCCTTTTTCCGACAGACTACGCGAGGAACACAAGGGTCCTCTTTTGCGGCGTAAGCAGCCGAGACGGTTGCGCTCCAGTCGTCACTCCGGCACAAGCCTGCCGACCCGCCTCGCAAGCTGATCCCGGCGTGCAAGTAATCGGCGTCTGATTCGACACGGGAGGTTCGGTTCATGGGTCTCATCCTGCTGATAATCCTAATCATTTTGCTGTTAGGCGCGGTGCCGGCCTGGCCATATAGCCGCAACTGGGCTATGGCCCAAGCGGCGGACTCGGGCTGATCGTGCTCATCGTGATCATTCTCTTGCTGTTGCGGGTGTTCTAACCTGAGACGGTCTAGTCTTCGCTTCAGAACAATTTGATGCACATTTTCCGCTTTGACTTCGGCGGCAGGGCATCCCACACTCTCGGTCATGCCCGAGCTGCCGGAGGTCGAGCACGTCGTGCGCGCACTGCGCCGGGCCATCGTTCGCCGCCGAATACTAGCCACTGAGATACGCCTGCCAAAGCTCGTTCCGCGTAACGCGCAGGCGGCCTTTAATCGCAAGCTAAAGGGTTCTCGCATTTGCGGGGTACGGCGCCGAGGCAAATTCATCCTGATCGACCTCGACAAACCGAAAATGCTTTCGCATGGTCGGGCCGGCGGCACTCGTCCCGGATCGGGCAGTGTTTTGATCTTCCACCTGCGCATGACTGGCAAGTTTCGATATCTCACGGTCGATGAGGAGCTGCCGCATTACGCGCACGCAATCTTTTACCTGGATAACGAGCGGCGCCTGGTGTTCTGCGATCAGCGCCAGTTTGGAGTAATGAAACTAGTGGCGTATTCGCGGCTGGCCCGCACAAAAGGGATTCGCGAACTTGCTCCCGAACCGTTCTCAGACGATTTCAGTTTGGATTATTTGAAGAAAATCCTGGGGCGTTCACAACGAAGTCTGAAGTCGCTCCTGCTTGATCAAACAAAAGTGCTTGGACTTGGAAATATCTATGCGTCCGAAGCGCTCTTTCGTGCGCAGATCAACCCGTTCAAGATTGCGGCAACGCTGGCACCGAAACGCGTCGCTCGTCTGCATCAGGCCATCCGCGAGGTCCTTACCGACGCGCTGAGTGACGGAACCCGGTTGCGTGTGAACCTCGAGCATCCCGACGGCTTCACCTACGGCGAAGCGTTCGAAGATTTCTGGCACGTTTACGATCGCGAAGCCGAGCTCTGCGTCAGATGCGGCGCCAGGATTCATCGCGAGACGCACGGCGGGAGATCAACCTACTGGTGTCCGAGGTGTCAGAGGCGGTAGACCGCCGCGGCATGCGCCAGTGCTATAATCGCGTCATGAAAATTAAGGCAATCGTCCACGAAGCTGAGGAAGGCGGGTATTGGGCTGAAGTGCCGGCGATTCCAGGTTGTGCAACACAGGGTGAGACGTTCGACGAGTTAGTCAGCAACCTGAAGGAAGCAATCGAAGGATGTCTGTCCGTCGATGTGTCACTGCCTGCGATTTCGGGGAACGAGCGGATAGTCGAAATAGCCGTTTGACGGGAGTTTCGACGACGTTAACACGTTAACCAGAGTAGTACTCGCCGAGACAAGACGAGTTACACACTTTCCCACAGCCCAGTATTACTGTTAAGTACTCCCAACATGAAAGCAATTTCGGGAAAAGACTTTGCGCGCCTGCTTGAGCGCCATGGCTGGTCTCTTCTACGCATCAACGGAAGTCATCACATTTACGGTAAACCGGCAGCGAAGCCCGAATCTCGATTCCGATCCATGGGAATCAAACCCTCAAGACAGGTTTGTTACGGCACTTCTTGAAAACGGCCGAACTGACCGAGCGCGATCTCAAGTAGGCGCTCCTACAAATTCGCCAAAACAAAATCCGTCATCATCACAGGCCACTGATTCTGCTTTTTGAGGACGAATACCAACTCTTTGTAAAGAAATATGGTTTGGAATGGCGCGACGAGGGAAACCGTTAAACGGTTGATGAAAAGTCATGCTGTGGCTGACACCCGGCTGAAGCCGGGTGTGCATGGAAAAATCGCACAAAAACCCACTGATCTGCGGATAGCCTTTACTGCGGTGTCAAATCCAGCGCTTCAACCACGCGGGTAAACGGAATGTTCGCCTTTTCGTTGACGGCCTTAACGTCGTCCGCATTGCCTGCCTCAAACAAACACATGCAATGTGCTTCACCCGGAACAAACGTCGTTCGGATGTAGCGGACGGGTTTACCCTCAGCGGTAAACTGGTTGCTTGTTTCAATCGCAGCTTTCTGCGCCGCGGCCAATTGATCCATCTGGATGCCGGGCAAATCGCGCTCAACCATATAAACAGGCATTTCTTAAGCCCTCCTCAAGGAATGAAGTCCTACAAATTCGCGAGAATAAAATCGGTCATCATCTGTCGCATGTGCTTGAGCAGCAGAGGATCGGTCACGCCGTGGCGCGACTTGGGATAGACCATCAACTGCACTTGCTTGCCGCTCTTCTGTAGCTCATACAGAAACTGAATGGTGTTGGACATGTGGACGTTGTCGTCGATCGCGCCGTGGATCAGGAGCAGCTTGCCGTTCAGGTTCTTCGCAAAGTGTATCGGCGAACTCTTGCGATAACCTTCCGGATTGTTCTGCGGTGTGTCCATCAAACGCTCAGTGTAGATCGTGTCGTAATTCCGCCAGTCAGTGACTGAGCCACCGGCAACTCCTATCTTGAATGTCTGGCTGTGCGTCAAGGCATAGGTCGTCATGTAACCGCCGTAGCTCCAACCCCAGATGCCAATCCGCGAGCCGTCAACGTATGGTTGTGACTTCAACCATGAAAAACCGTCTTCAAGATCGCGTAGCTCCAGTTCGCCCAAATTCCTGTAAGCCGGCCAAGCCGAACCGACGCCCTTGTTGCTGGCGGTGCGGTTGTCGCAAATCCAAATGATGTAGCCCTTCTGCGCCAGCATCTGATGCCACATGAACGTCGCTCCGCCCCAGGCGTTACGAACCTGCGGCGCCTGCGGGCCGCCGTACGTGTACGACCAGACCGGATATTTCTTCGAAGGATCGAAATCCGGCGGCTTGATCATCATCGCTTCCATCGTGAAGCCGTCGCGCGTCTTCACGTTCAGAAACTCAACCTTGCCGAGTTTGTACTGCGCCAGAGCATCGACCTTATTTTCGTCGATGACGCGCACGAGTTTGCCGCCGGCATCGTAAAGCCGAACTTGCGTCGGCGTGTTGACGTCGGACCAGGTATCGATGAAGTGGGTTGCGTTGGAATTGAACGACGGCCGATGAGCGCCTTGCGTTATCGTCAGCCGGCTTAATCCAGTTCCATCGAGTTTGATTGCGTACGCGTGATTGGCAATAGGGCTGTGCTCGGCCCCGGTGAAGTAAAGCGTCCCCTTCCGTTCATCAATTTCGTCGAGGCTGCGCACGTCCCATTCACCCTGTGTCACCTGCCGGATCAACTTTCCATCAGCGCCGTAGTGATAGATGTGCTGCCAGCCGTCGCGACTGCTGAGCCAGAGAAACGATCCGTTGTTCAGCCAGCGCAGACCTTCATCGACAACTTCGACCCAGGCTTTGCTCGTCTCGCGGAAGAGGTTGGACGAGCTGCCGTTATCGGGATTCGCCGTGTTCAGGTCGAGATACGTCTGGATCCGATTCTGGGCCTGGTACCAGACCTTCTTGCTGTCGGGAAACCAACCGACGCGCGCAATCAGCAAATCTTCCGGCATGTATTTGCTTGTATCGACCCAGGTGATGTCGCCTCCCGCAGCGTTCACAACGCCCAGCTTCACAAGCGGATTTGCTTCGCCGGCTTTCGGATACGGCGTGTTCTCAAGCGTCTGATAAATCGGAATGTGATCGACGACGGGAAAATTCCGTACGGGATTTTCGTCGAGACGCAGGAAAGCAAGTCTCGTCGAATCCGGACTCCACCAGTACGCGCCGAAGTTGCCGCGACCGTAAAGCTCCTCCTGATAGAGCCAGTCGAGCCGCCCGTTCAGAATCTTTTCGCCGCCGTCGCTTGTCAGGGCCCGTTCGCGTTGGGAAGCGAGGTCCGCGACATAGAGATTTCCGCTGCGAACAAAACTGATGAACTTGCCGTCGGGGCTGAAGCCTTCACCGACTTCTTCCTGCGGACTATGCGTGACACGAATCGCGCGATCGCCTCCGAACTCGTAATAGAACAAGTCGTTCGCGTGGTTAATCAGCACACCTGTCTCTGCCGGGTTCATCTGATAGGAAGTCTGATTCGCCAAGCGCCGAGCCGCGTCTTTCATTCCGGCGAGCGCCGCAAACGCAGCTTCCATTTTCGCCGCGTTGTAGAACGGCTCAGCCTTGCCCGTAACCGCGTTTACTTTCAAAAGCCGCGGGAACGCATTTCGATCGCGGCTGACCACGGTGTAATGCACGCCGTCCTTCAGCCAGCGCGGACTGACGGGCGCGCCGCCAAAGCTGACGCGCTTCTGCGGGTCGAAAATGTCGTCAATGGTGAGTTGCTTGTTTTGCGCGATCGCGGTAGGCGCGACCAGGAAGATGACAACGGTAAGAAGAAACGCGTGCCTAAGCTTCAAGATTGAATACTCTCCCATTCGAGTCTTAAGCGGTTAATGCGGCTTTGCCGCCCGCTGTGCGGAAAGGCTCTGACTTTCCGCACAGCCCTGCCGAAA
The DNA here is from genome assembly GCA_052389795.1 of Acidobacteriota bacterium. Taxonomy (GTDB): domain Bacteria; phylum Acidobacteriota; class Blastocatellia; order Pyrinomonadales; family Pyrinomonadaceae; genus UBA11740. The sequence continues at coordinate 226,104 of JBQTHO010000003.1, forward strand.
ACGATTCTGTCAGTCTTGTGAGGCACAGCCTCGCAAAATTGACAGAAAAGATACTAAGGACGCCGCTTGCCGGTAAGGCGCAGCCTTACCGCACATCAGGCGGCAGAGCCGCAAAACCTCACACGCCTGGCATCGCTTTTTTCAGCGGCTTCAACAGGAGAACCAGAACCACAGCCATGACCAGGGCACAAGCACCAAGGACCGCGAAGAACGTTGACTGCCACCACTGATCCCAGTAGATGCCGATCATGGTCAGCTTGTTGCCGATAGCCGTTGCCACGAACCAGCCGCCCATCAACATTCCGCGCATTCTGATGGGCGCGACCTTCGACACCAGCGACAACCCCATCGGCGAAAGCATCAACTCTCCCAGCGTCACAACGCCGTAGGCAAGGATTAGCCACAGCCACGAGACCCGGAACAGGTACGACTGTCGCATGATCGAAGGCGCGTACTGCGACGCCTGTTGCTCACCCAGATGTTGATTCAGCGCCAACATTAACCGTTCCTGGCCCGAACGCTTCTTTCCCTCCTGCTCGAGCTTAAGCAAGACCTCATTGCTAACTCCCTCCGCTCTTAATTCTTCGGTAGCTTTCCTCAACGCCTCGTCGAACTTCGGCTGTCTAATCGAAAGCCAGTGCAAGATGGTGTTTATCACGGAAGGGTTCTCACCTTTGTAATCCTTCAAGTTCTCCAACTTTTTCACCGCAGTCTCGGGTACTCCCGCCGCTTTCAAGTTCTTTATCGACCTTTCAAGCGCCTGAGAATAGCTTTCAACGTCATACTTATCGTCGACCACCTCAGTCCGCATCTTGGCGAGCACACCTTCGGGAACGCCTTCCGTCTGAAGTCTCGAAATGACGTCATCGGGAACAGCTTTCGCCCCCAGTTTTTCGACCACATCGTTCGGGACACCGGCCGTTCGCAAGTTATTCAGCGAGCGTTCGGTGATCCGAAACGCGCCGGAAGCGTACATGGCTTCGTTTGGGGTCGTGTTCTCGCCCATACGCGCGGCGGCGAACAGGATGAAAAACGAGAGACCGGTTAACGTCATACCGATTGCCATCTTGGTTGGCGTCGCCGGCTCCTTGCCCCTCCCGTCGAGAAACTTCCAAAACCACACCAGCGGAAATGTGAGGGTTATAACCCAGAGGGGGTTTATTGCATTCGAGATCGTCCCGGAAAAGTTCCATTCCGTGTTGTCGTTGGCCCAGTACGTCAAAGTCGAACCATTTTGGTGGAAGACCATCCAGAAAACGATGACGATGGCGAAGATCACGAGCAGCGCAAAGACGCGCTTGGATTCAGGCACGGCATCCATCACGCTCGCGCGCTTGGCAGACGCACCCGCAGACTTACGTTCGTCTTCGCTCTTGCCCTGGTGGCTGACGCCTTCAGGCGGTGCGTCGGAACTGACCGGCGCGACATCACCCGTTGGTTGTTCGAGAATCGCATTGCGCTTCGGTTCGTCAACGTACCTCTGAAACTTCCAGAGGATGAACACGGAAATGACCATTCCGAAGGCAGCGACAGCGAACGCTGGATGGTTGCCGACACTTCGCTTTACGATTTCCATCACGATCGGCGCGGCCGCGGCGCCGATGTTGATGCCCATGTAAAAAATGTTGTAGGCGCGATCTTTGAGATGGCTGCCTTCCGGATAGAGGTTGCCGACCATCGTCGAGACGTTCGGCTTGAAGAGGCCGTTGCCGATGACCAGACACGTCAATGCGGCATAAACGGCTGTTAACGAGCGGAAGGAAAGCAATCCGTGACCGGCCATAAAGAAGAAGCCGCCGAGCATGACCGCTTTGCGATAGCCGAGTTTCTTGTCGGCCAACCAGCCGCCGATTAGCGGACTCGCGTAAACGAACATCAAATAGTTCGCATACAAGCCCGTAGCCTGGGCTGCCGTCCACCCGAACCCTTCGTCGGGGTTCTGCATGTAAAGCGTGAACAGCGCCAGCATCGAGTAGAAGCTGAACCGCTCCCACATCTCGGTGGCGAACAGGACATACAGACCCTTCGGGTGAGTCGTAACGCCTACCTGATTGTTGGTGGCCATATTGTTGTATTCGCTCCTCTGCAGTCGTTCGACGAACTAACGGAGAGACATGGTTTCAATTATTTAAGGGCATTCAGCCAGAAGCTACCTAGGGCTGTCAACCTGAAAACGCTCTAAGCATTGGCTCAGAGCACGATGAATTCTCACAAATAAGTTGTGGACGATCTCTGATTGTAACGATACGATGCAATCGCGCTCGCGCCACGCCCCCGAAGTCGCCGCTTGAAGATTAAAAATCGGCGTCCTCAGGCGGTCGCGAACTTGGTCCACAGAGGAGCGATGATGAACAAACACTTGTTTGCCGCTTTAGCTGTTCTTTGCCTGACTGTCTCCGGCGCCGTTGTGCCGCAGCGTGTGGCCGCTCAGCAACAAACACAGGATGTCGTCTTCGGCCCGGTCAGTACTTACAATCACAAGAGCGGTTGGTTCTCGCTGGGCCGGCCCGGAAATTGGAATGTGACCGACAAAAGCGGTGCGGACGAGGTGGTTGTCTCAATCATCGATCCGACTGAGAACGGCGTCGTCGTGGTGCGCGTCTACCGACCCAGCCGCCGCTTCACTCAAGCTGAGCTCGGTGAAATGCTCAAGGGTTTTCTCCGCGAACGCCTGGGTAGCTTTGACGGCTTCACGATGGGGGATTCAAGGTCGCAAAGGGACGGCAGCATGGGACTTTATTTTAGATACAACTCACTGGTGGCGGGCGTCAGCTACAAAATGTACGGCGACGCGTTCATCGAGCAACACAACGGCTTAATTGGTTTGATCACCCTCATCATGCCTCAGGATCAATACGATGCGAAACAGAAGGAAGCCTACGCGATGGTGAACAGCTTTCGCGTAACCGGGACCGGGCCGTGAGAGTACGTCGTGAGGTCAGTACAGGGAGCGGTAGCGACCTGGTAATAATCCCGGCCGGTCGATTGGCAGTATGAGACCCGGTCGCTACGGCTCCCGGTACTGACTCCTGGACGCTCGGTTGACACGCTTGAAGGTTGAAGCGTATAACGGCTGAGGAAAAACGTGGTGAGTTAAGGCGACTTGCGGCCACGTAAAACAAACGGCTAAACAGCTCGGGCAAGTTCGAAAAAGCTAACCCCGAAAAACTTCAGACGACTTTGAAGTCCCGCGTTGTTTAGCGCGGGATTTTTTCATTTTGAGAAGTGCTTTGTACTTGGTGCTTTGTACTTTGATGTTCCTCGCGGGCCAGCGTGGAATTCGCCACACGAGCTTAGCCAAACGACAAAGTTCAAAGTACAAAGTACAAAGCACTTAAGAATCAACATGGAACCCTTCAGAACGCTTCTTGATCGCGACGATAGCATCCACGTCTTCGACGGCGCGATGGGGACGATGCTCTATTCCAAGGGCATCTACATCAACCGTTCCTACGACGAACTGAATCTTGCCGCACCCGACCTCGTGCGCGAGGTGCACGCCGAATACATTCGTGCGGGGGCCGATATCATTGAGACGAACACGTTCGGCGCGAACGTCAACAAACTTCAGCCTTATGGATTAGAAGGCAACGCCCGCGAAATCAACATCACGGCCGCACGGCTGGCCCGCGAAGCCGCCGGCAATCGCGTATACGTCGCCGGCGCAATCGGCCCGCTGGGCTTGCGTATCGAGCCCTACGGTCCAACTTCATTCGACGAAGCGAAGACGATGTTCAAGGAACAGATTTCGGCGCTGCTCGAAGGGGGCGTGGATCTGTTTGTGCTGGAAACGTTTTCGGACATTTCAGAGTTGCAGCAAGCGATTCGCGCTGTCCGCGAGTTGTGCGATTTGCCGATTGTCGCACAGGTCACGATACAACTCGACGGCAATACGATCTTCGGAACCACCGCCGACGTGTTCACTTCGCGAATCGATCAATGGGGCGCAGACGTAATCGGTCTCAACTGCGGCGTTGGTCCGGCGATCGTTTTGAACGCCATAGAAAAGATGCGGACATTCACGACCCGCAAACTGTCCGCGCAACCCAACGCAGGTCTGCCGCGCGAAGTTGGCGGCCGGCAGATTTACATGTGCTCGCCTGAGTATATGGCTGAGTACTCTCGGCGCATCGCGCAAGCGGGTGCGAAGTTCATCGGCGGCTGCTGCGGCAGCACACCCGCGCACATTAAGCTCATCGCAGACGCGCTGCGCATGCTGAACCCGCGCACGCAGAAGTCCGTCGTTCCGGATATCGCCAAGGTCAGCGTCAACGAGTTGAAGCCCGCCGACGTGACGGTCGTTCCGGCCGAAGAACGTTCCAACTGGGCCCGCAAGATCGCGACCGGCGAATTCGTCACCACTGTCGAAGTCCTACCGCCGAAGGGCTGCAACCCGTGGAAGACGTTGGATTCAATCCGGCTTTTAAAGGAAGCGGGGGTCGATGGAGTAAACATTCCCGACGGGCCACGCGCGCAGACACGCATGGGCGCGATGGCCACCGCGCTGATGGTGCAGAAGGAAATCGGCATGGAAGCGGTGCTGCACTACTGCTGTCGCGATCGAAATTTGCTCGGCATGATGTCTGACTTGCTGGGCGCCGCGGCGATGGGCTTGCGGAATCTGCTTCTGATTACCGGCGACCCGCCGAAGATGGGACCTTATCCTGACGCGACCGCTGTGTTCGACATCGACGCGATCGGGTTGACGAACATGGTGAACAAGCTGAATCACGGCCTGGACATCGGTAACAATCCAATCGGCGAGCCGACCGCGTTTTCAATTGGTGTCGGAGTGAATCCGGGCGCCGTGAATATGGATGAAGAGATGCGTCGTTTCGAGTGGAAGATCGAAGCCGGCGCTGAATATGCCATCACTCAACCAGTCTTTGACACGGCCCAACTACGTGAGTTTCTCAAAAACATTGAGCACTGCCGCATTCCAATTGTGGCCGGCATCTGGCCGCTGGTTTCTTATCGCAACGCCGAATTCCTGCACAACGAAGTGCCGGGCGTGCACGTTACTCCCGAAATTATGGAACGCATGCGCGCCGCGTCCGCAATCAGCAAAGAAGCCGGTCGCGACGAAGGCTTGAAGATCGCGCGCGAGTCTCTGCTTGAAGTCCGCGAGTTTATTCAGGGCGCGCAGGTCTCAGCGCCATTTGGGAATGTGAAGTACGCGCTGGAAGTTTTTGAAGTGTTGCCGGAGTTTGCAACACAAAAATCCGCCGCACCCGCAGTCTCTTAGGATTCACGCTGCGCTCAAACAATTACTTGTCCGTAATATTTAGGTAGAGCGTAAATATCATCGAGTTGCATTTGACGCCGACTTTGATCAGCGTCACCACGCCCTGGAAGAAAACGTTTTCGGTGTTGATTCCTCTTCTGAGATCGTCATTCAACTGACTGATCTTTAGTGTCAGGCTGCATTCATTAACCGTGAAGTACGGATTCCGCCGGTTTGGGTTTACCGTAACAATCTCCACAATCTGATCAAACTTAAAATTCTTGCGTTTTATTCGCGCCGCGGCTCCGGTCGCGATGGCCACGAACTCAATATTCACGTTTGACCAGGTGCACGAACAATCAGCCGGTTGGCGGGTGGCGGTTATGGTAAACGTCTTGGTGTCCTCAGCAATGTACGCCACGGCGTTTGTTTTCCCTGCCGGCACTTGCTGATTGTTGACGCTGGTGATCTTGCACTTACTGCAATTGAGCCGAGATCCACCGCGTGGACGAGGGAAGTCTCTAGGTGGCACGTCAACGGGTTTGCCTTTCTTGACTCCTTCGATGACGGGGCCTTTGCCGGCCTTGCCGGTGAGTTTCACTGGTTTGCCGGATGAACGCTGCTGTTGTCGGGGTTGCGCCATAGTATTTACCTCCAAAGGTGAGCGAACATTTGCGCGAATGATACTGAGGAGCGGCGCGTAATTCAATGATTATTGAAGCAGTCGCAATACCCGCTCCGGCTCCGTCACAATCGAGATCTGTGACGGCTGGGACTACGCCGCGGTCGCTACTGCTCGCGGTACTGACTTCACAATCCGGATCGTTGATACACAATCTTCCCATTCACAATCGTGTAAACAACTTCAGTCGTAAGTATTTCCTTCGGCGGAATCCTCAGCAGATTTTTGGAGAGCACAGTCAGATCGGCAAGCTTTCCCACTTCGATTGACCCTTTGATCTTCTCTTCAAAGTTTGCGTAAGCCGTGTTGTACGTATAGGCGCGGATTGCGTCCTGAATGCTGATTCGTTCATCCGGAAACCAACCTGCTTCCGGTTTGCCGCTGATCGTTTGCCTCGTAACTGCGGCATATAGACCGAGCATCGGATTAATCGGATACTCAGAGGCTGATGTTCCCGGCCAGTCTGTGCCGAAACTCAAAACCGCGCCGCTGGCCTGGATGCTCTTGAAGGCGTACGCGCCCTTGCTTCGCTCAGCGCCAATGCGCTCTTCCATCCAACGCATGTCATCACTCAGATGAAATGGCTGAACCTCGGCCACGATTCTTAGTGGTCCGAGACGTTTGAAATCTTTAGTCGCGAGTACCTGCGCGTGCACTAACCGAAACCTGCGATCGCGTTTACCGTTGCGACGATTAAGCTCTTCAAGATAGTCGAGCAGAACACTGTTGGCTTCATCGCCGATCGCGTGCACGGTGAGCTGCAATCCGGCTCCGTCTGCATCGAGCATGTAGCCTAAGAACTTTCCTTCAACGAACTCTCCCTTGTCGTTAACCATCAAAGGCCGCCAACGACCACGATTGTTGGGATTGTTCGAGTAAGGTTGAAAGAAGCGCGCCGAGCTGGTGCCCATGATGCCGTCGATGTGGCCCTTCAACGCGCCGAGCCGAATCCATTCATCGCCCGATCCTACCTTGATTCCCTTCTCTGACATCTCTTTCCAACGATCGAGGCCGGGTCGGAAATGCACGCGCGCGGTCAATTCGCCTTTGCGATGCAGCTCTCGATAGATATCGAGCTGTGTGTCATCAGACATATCGCTGACATTCGTCACGCCAAATTTGCGAATCTCAGCCAGCGCATTTTTGGTCTGCTGAATCCGTCGCTCTCGTGAAAAGGTTCGGGGCACAACTAAAGCAAACAGTCGCGTCACGCCTTTTCCGCGCATGTGGCCGTTGAAGCGGCCTCGCGCATCTTTGAGAAACTCGACATCGGGCGCGCTTGGCCTTTGCGGATCGATTCCAGCCGCGCGTAAGGCCGCCGCATTAGCCGCAAACTGGCTGTCATCGAACCTACGAATGAGCATCGGGTAATCCGCGGTTACGCTCTCGATCAATCTCAAGTCCGGAGCAAACGGCTCGCGTTTCGTACTGCCAGCGCTGCCCGCCGTCCATTGGTCATAAGCGCCCCAGAACCCGCCTAAGATCCATTCGCCTTTTGGCAGACGGGAAATTACTTCCCTGACGCGCGCTACGAACTGTTCCTGCGACGCCACCGCCATGATGTTGAATTCAAGGAATTGCGCCGCTGAGGCAAAGTGAACGTGATTGTCGTTGAAGCCCGGCGTGACGAAACGTCCGCGCAAGTCGATTACCTGCGTACGCGGCCCGCGCAATCTCAAAGCGTCTCTGTTTGATCCGACGACCGCGAACTTGCCGTCGCGAATTGCCACCGCTTGGGCCGTCGAGTCCTTACTATCGACCGTCCAGACAATGCCGTTGTGCAAAATGAGATCGGCGGGTTGGATACCCGTGCGGACCTGGGCGATAGCAGACGAGGCGAGCGTTACGGCTAACAACAACGGCAAAAAGATCCAAACGAAGGCGAACTGACACGAGTTTGTGGTTTCCATAGAGGCTCCTCGGCGTGATGCGCAAACGCGACTGTTCAGAAACTAGTTTCGAGGGCGACTTTGTCAGCTTATGTAGCGCTGCAAGGCTTGCGTCAAGTCGGGATTCTGAAACTCAAATCCAGCGGTATTCAGTCTCTTCGGCACAACACGCTGGCTGACGAGCAACATCTCGTCCGCCATTTCGCCAAACGCCAGTCGCGCCGCGAAGGCGGGCATCGACATCACGGTTGGGCGTGACAACGCTTCGCCGAGCGCGCGCGTGAATCGCTCATTCGTGACCGGTTTAGGCGAGACGATGTTCAGCGGGCCGCGGATCGAGTCATCGTTCAACGCAAGTTTCGTCGCTGCGACCGCATCTTCAATTCCGACCCAACTTATGTACTGCTTGCCGGAACCGATTTTGCCGCCGAGGCCCATCTTGAATGGCGTCAGCATCTTTTCCAGCATGCCGCCGGCGCGCGCCAGGATTGGGCCGAAGCGAAGATTAACGACCCGCACTCCGGCACTGACAGCAGGTTCCGTCGCCTTTTCCCATTCGCGACACACGCCGGCGAGAAAGCCGCCGCCGGATTCGCTCTGCTCGTCGAGAGTCTCATCACCACGGTCACCGTAAACTCCCGTCGCTGATGCGCAAAGAAAAACTCGCGGCTTCGTCGCCAGCTTCGCGATGGCTTCGCTTATCAAGTGGGTCCCATTAACGCGGCTGTCGCGAATCCTTTTTTTCTTCTCTTCGGTCCAACGACCTTCGGCGATGCTCTCGCCGGCGAGATTGATGATCGCGTCGAAACCATCGATGGTCGCCGGATCGATCTGATCCTGGTTCGGATGCCATTCGATCTCGCCGGCTTTCGGCGTACTGCGAACCAGACGAACGATCTCGTGACCGTCGCTTTCAAGTTCCGGAATCAGCGCCGAACCAACAAGGCCGCTTGCGCCTGAGATGGCGATTTTCATATATGGAGCCTCGCTCGAGGATGTCAAAACCAACGTAATCCTAACTCAGTGAGACGAAGCCTGCCACCGTGTCCGCAACGCTTCGGCATGCAAAGTTCTTTTCAAATTGTAATCCGGCGAAAACCGTATAGAATCTGCCGCGCCTTTACCGACAGGACGACTCCCCCCGTGCTTCGACCACGAACCATCTTCCTCGCGTTCGCCGGTGCGGCATTGCTGTGCTCCCTTTTGCTCGCGCCCATGCAGAGCCATTCGACATCTCGGCGGATTACGAATACGACCGACGAAGGCATCAACATCAATCCGTCGATTAGCGGCGATGGACGAATTATCGGTTTTGAATCGACAGAAGACGTCGCTGGAGCCGGTGGCACGAATTACTTTCGCGCGATTCGGGCAAACATCTCAGTCGATCCGCCCACATTCTTTCAGATGGGAGGGACGCGCGCCGGTGCTCCGGGCATTTCGCAGGACGGGTCGCGAATCGCGTTCGCTTCGAAAGACGATCCGCTCGGAACAAACGCTGATGGAAATTCAGAGATTTTTGTTTTCAACGGCTCGAACCTGGTTCAGGTAACCAACACCACGCCGGGCAATCCTGCGAATCGAGTCACCGAGGGCAACTTTCAGCCTTCGATGTCGGACGACGGCCGGTTCGTCGCGTTCTCGTCAAACCGAAATCTGACCTCACAAAACGGCGACGGAAATCTCGAGGTTTTTGTCTTCGATTCAGTAGCAGCCGCGTTCACGCAACTGACGAACTCGACCGGGATTGTCGGTTTCAGTGACGCAAAGATTAGCGGTGATGGTTCAGCCATCGCGTGCATCCGCGATACCGGCGCGACGGCGAGCACGAATCGCGACCTCCTCAGAATCAATCGGACAAACGCAGCCCAGACAATGCTGTCGTTGAATGTTGCGCGGCTGGGAATGACCTACGGCCGAGCCATCAGCGACGATGGCATGCGCGTGGTTTACTCAGCCGAGACCGCCGCCAACTCAACGCAAGTGTTTTTCTACGATGGCCGCAGCGGAAACGTTAACCGGCAAGTGACGACGCTCGGCACGCGCGTGACTGAAGTGCCGCTCCACCCGACGATCAGCGGCGACGGCCGGCGCATCGCTTTTGCAACGCGTCGCGCCCTAACGGGATTCAGCAACTCAGATGCAAGCGTCGAGCTTTACACACACGACATACCGACGGGCACATTCGCTCGGATCACGAACGTGGCGGACAACGCTGCGGACTGCTTCGACGGCAGCAACGCGGCATGTGAGGTTGTCTCGTCTCTGAATGATGATGGCTCGACGGTCGTCTTCAATTTTCCGCGCACTTTGTCCGGCCCAGTGACGGCCGGCCTGGAAAACAAGTCTGAGATTTATGCGACTGGTTTAGTAGCACGGCCCCCGTTCGGCGCGCTGCCCTCGATTCTGAATCACGCATCACTCGGACATGAGCCGTCACCAATCAAAGCGGTGGCGCCGAACAGCATCGCCGCCGCGTTCGGCAGTGTGCTCACCAACACCACGCAGCAATCGCAGAAGCAGCCCAACGGAGAATTTCCGACGAACGTGGGCGGCACCACAGTGACAGTCAATGGCCGAGCGGCGCAGATATTCTTCGTCTCGCCCGAACGCGTTCACTTCCTCGTTCCTCCGCAAACCGAACTCGGCAACGCCGAAGTTGTTATCACGAACGCGGACGGCTTTGCTTCGAAAGGAACGGTGCCGATTCTGCGTGCCGCGCCGGGCATCTTTACCAAAACCGGAGACGGCATTGGCGAAGGAATGATCCTCAATGCCGACACGCTCGCGGAAGGGCCGTTCGATCCCAGTGGCGGCAACCTGCGGCTGCTGATCTTTTCGACCGGCGTCCGCAATGGAATTACGAGGACAGTCAGCATTGGCGGCCGAGTAGTCACGCCTGAAGCCGTGAACGCATCGACCGAGATGCCGGGCCTCGACGAGGTTCTGGTGCGCGTGCCCGCGGATTTGCGTGGAGCAGGCAACGTCAATCTGTTCATTCAGGCTGATGGGCGCGACAGCAACCCGGTGACGGTGCGATTCCTGGGCGACCCAAGCCGCAATGTCCTCATCAATGAAGTTCTCGCCGATCCGCCTGATGGAATAGCCGGCGATGCGAATCACGATGGCGTGCGCGACGGCACCAATGATGAATTCATTGAACTCGTTAACGGCACCGCGAGCGATGTGATCGCATTGGGCGGCTGGACGATTCGCACGCGCGCAACCGGCAGCTCGACAGAAACCACGCGTTTTACTTTCGCTTTAGGAACTTCCCTGCCCGCGGGCGAAGCGATCGTAGTGTTTGGCGGCGGCAGCTTCAATGCTTCGGACACTGTCTTTGGTTGTGCGCAGGTTGTGAAAGCCACGACGACCGCCGGTCTGTCGCTCACCAACTCAGGCGTGACGGTTCTGATTCGCGACGCTTCCGGAAACCTGATTACCGAATTCAGTTACGGCGGCAGCACCGGCCTCGAGGGCGACAACAATCAGTCGTTGACGCGCTCGCCCGACATCACCGGCACGTTCCTTCAGCACACCGCGGCGGCAGGCGCGAACGGCCGAAGATTCTCGGCTGGATTGAAGACCGACGGCACACCGTTCGGAAATTGCCCGTCGATTCTGACGAGCGTCACGATCTCGCCGCCGTCCCCGACGATCAATGTCGGCCAGACTGGGCAGTTCATGGCGCAGGCATTCGATCAGTACGACCGCGCGATGACCGGCGTCACGTTCAATTTCAGTTCGGATAACACCACCGTCGCGACGGTTGAGTCCGTGACAACGAACTCAACTACCGGCGTGGCCACGGCAAACGTCCAGGGCCGCAATCCGGGAACAACTCACATTACCGCATCAGCCACGGACGGCGCGAATACGGTCCATAGCACTCAGGCGAATCTAACGGTTACCGGTCCTTCCTTGAGTATCAACGACGTGAGCCAGAGCGAAGGAAATGCAGGCACGTCGACGTTCACCTTCACGGTCACGCTTTCGACGGCCGCGCCCGCGCCCGTCACGTTCGACATTGCGACCCAAGACAGCACTGCCACCGTGGCGAACAGCGATTACGTCGCCCAGTCGCTGACTGCGCAAACCATTCCGACCGGGCAACAGACCTACCAGTTCAACGTCACCGTCAACGGCGACGCCGTCATGGAGCCGACGGAAGCATTCTTCGTGAACGTCAGCAACGTCTCGGGCGCCAGCGTCACTGATGCCCAGGGAGTCGGCACGATTGTCACTGATGATATTCCGGCGTTGAGTGTGAATGATGTTACGAAAGAAGAAGGCAACTCCGGCACGACGACATTCACTTTCACGGTAAGCTCAAATCTGCCCGCGCCGCCGGAGGGCTTAACTTTCGATATTGCTACGCAAGATAGTTCCGCGACCGTCGCCAACAGCGACTACGTTGTGCGCAGCCTGACTTCGCAGAGCATTCCATCCGGCCAGTTCAGCTACATCTTCGATGTCACCGTGAATGGGGACACGACGGTCGAGCCGAATGAGGTATTCTTCGTCAACATCTCAAACGTTTCTGCCAACGCGGCGATCACTGACGGTCAGGGTGCCGGGACGATTCAGAATGATGACGCGTCCGGTCTGGTGATTAGCCAGATTTACCCGGGTGGCGGTTTGACAGGCGCCACTTACAGAAATGATTTCGTCGAGTTATTCAATCGAGGCACAACGACTATCAATTTTGCGGTCACGCCACATTCGATTCAATTCCTGAGTACGAGCGGTTCAACCTGGACGAAGACTGATTTGAGTACTGGTTCAATCGCGCCGGGCGGTTACTTCCTCGTACAGGAAACTCCTGGCGGCGGTAACGGTTCGCTGCTGCCGACGGCCGACGCGACGGGGTCGATTAATCTCACCAGCACAACGCCCGGCAAGGTCGCTTTGATCGCAGGAACGACTTTGCTCACCGGTAGTTGCCCGGGCGACGACGGCTCGACTCCGTTTAATCCTGTTGGAACGACGATCGCGGACTTCGTCGGCTACAGCGGAAGTTTGTCCACCGCCAATCATTGCTACGAAGGTTCAGGACCCGCGCCATTTACCTCCGGCAGCAACACGACCGCCGATTTCAGAAAGGGAGGAGGCTGCATCGACACAAATGACAATGCGGCGGACTTTGCAGTTGCCCCTCCTAATCCACGGAACAGCAGCTCGCCTGCAAACGATTGCACAACGGGATTCCGGCCCGACATCAGCATTAACGATGCATCGATTTCAGAAGGCAACAGCGGTACGACGACATTGAACTTTACGGTCAGTTTGTCGGCAGCGAATCCCACACAAACTGTGACGGTGGACTTTACAACCGTCGATGGAACGGCATTGGCCGGCTCGGATTATCAATCAACTAGCGGCACGGTCACTTTCATTCCGGGCGATACCAGCGAGCAGGTGGCAGTAACCATCAACGGCGATATTAATCTGGAATCGACGGAAACGTTCTTCGTGAATCTCAGCAATCCAGCCAACGCGGCCATACTTGATGGTCAGGGCCAGGGCACTATTAATGAAGACGACTCGCCGCCCACACTGACGATCAATGACGTCTCATTGAACGAAGGCAACTCTGGGTCAACTACATTCGCATTCACTGTGCATCTTTCCGCACCAGCATTGTCCGGAGGCGTAACGTTCGACATCGCTACTGCCGACGGCACCGCGCAGGACGGTAATCCTGTTTCGGAAGACAGTGACTTCGTGGGCCAGTCCTTGACGGCACAAACGATTCCGGCCGGTAGTCAGGATTACACCTTCAACGTAGCGGTTAGCGGTGACTTGAATATCGAGCCGAACGAAACGTTCGCCGTTAACGTCGCGAGTGTTTCCGGTGCGACTGTTGGCGATGGAACCGGCCAGGGAACAATTCTCAATGACGACAGTCCGGTCCTGAATATCAACGATGTGTCTCTCAGCGAAGGCAACAGCGGCACGACCACGTTCACTTTCACCGTGACTTCCACCTTGCCGGCGCCGGCGGGTGGCATCACGTTTGACATCGCCACGTCTGATGGGACCGCCGAGGACGATAACCCGGTGAGCGAAGACAATGATTACGTGGCGCAGAGTCTGACCAGTCAAACCATTCCGGCGACGCAGACAACTTATACGTTCAATGTGAGGGTTAATGGCGACCTGCTGGTTGAGCCGAACGAAATGTTCTTTGTGAATGTCTCAAACGCGACCGCAGCTTCGATCGGCGACGGAACTGGTCAGGGCACGATCCAAAATGACGATGCTCCGCTAGTGGTGGTGAGCCAGCTCTACGGTGGTGGTGGAAACAGCGGCGCCACGATCAAGAATGACTTTATTGAAATTTACAACCGCGGTGCCACGACGGTTAATCTGGCGGGCTGGTCAGTCCAGTACTCATCAGCAGGTGGAACCGGATCGTGGTCGATGACTCCAATTTGTCCGATCGGTCCCTGTTTCTTGCTGCCCGGTCGATACTTCCTGGTGCAGGAAGATCAGGGCACAGGAGGAACCCTCGATTTGGTTCCGGATGCAACCGGCACGATTCCGATGACTGCGGGTGGCGGCAAGGTAGCGGTAGTTAGCAATATCACCCCACTGACCGGCGCATGCCCCGGGGACGATGGGTCGCAACCCTTCAATCCCAACAGTGCTTCGATTATTGATTTGGTTGGCTATGGTAATACCAGCGCGACCGCTAACTTCTGCTACGAAGGCAGCGGCCCGGCGCCGGCACCCAGCAATACTACGGCGGACTTCCGTAAGGGTGGTGGTTGTGTGGACTCGAATGCCAATACCGCCGACTTCTTTACTCATGCGCCAGTTCCGCGCAACAGCAGCACTGCGGCGAACGTGTGCACTGGCCAGAGTGCCGACATCGTCATCGACGATGTCACCGTGACCGAGGGAGATAGCGGAACGCTCTCCGCAAACTTTACCGTGCAGTTAATCTCCGCGAGTACCTCAACTGTCACAGTGGATTACGCCACTGCCAACAACTCGGCGATTGAGCCGGACGACTACACCGCGATTAACACGACTCAACTGACCTTCAATCCTGGTGAAACGTCGAAGCCGGTCAGTGTGCTGGTGAAGGGCGATACTCTCGACGAGCCAAACGAAACTTTCTTCGTCAACCTTTCGAACGCTACGAACGCAGCCATTTTGGATCACCAGGGTCAGGGCACGATTACCGATAATGATGTCGCGCCCGATCTGACCATCAATGATGTTTCGCAAAACGAAACTAACGCCGGCACGACTACTTTTACATTCACCGTTCACCTGTCGGCGCCCGCGCTGTCCGGCGGCGTGACCTTCGATATCGCAACCTCCGATGGAACAGCCCAGGACGACAATCCGGCGACGGATGACAACGATTACGTGCCGCAAAGCCTGACGGCCCAAACGATACCTGCCGGCACTCAGGATTATCTATTCAGCGTCACGGTAAACGGTGACACGAATAACGAACCGAATGAAACGTTCTTTGTGAACGTGACGAACGTGTCGGGCGCAAACGTGGTCGATGACCAGGGCCAGGGCACAATCCAAAACGATGACAGCCCCACCCTCAGCATTGACGACGTGACTCAAACCGAGGGTGACAGCGGCACGACCACTTTCACCTTCACGGTGACGTCATCGCTACCGGCCCCCGCCGGTGGACTTACGTTCGATATCGCGACCGCGGATGGCACAGCGCAGGACGACAATCCCGTCAGCGAAGACAACGACTATGTGGCGCAGAGCCTGACTGGCCAGACTATTCCGGTCGGCATGACAACTTACACGTTTCAGGTAACTGTAAATGGCGACAAACTGGTTGAGAATAATGAAACGTTCTTTGTAACTGTAACTAATGCAAGTAACGCCACGATCGGCGATGGGCAGGGCCTGGGAACGATCGCAAATGACGACAACGCGACACTAGTTATCACCCAAGTCTACGGTGGTGGCGGGAATGCCAGCGCTACATACACCAACGACTTCATTGAAATATTTAATCGGGGCACTACTACCGTGAACTTCGCGATAACTCCATACTCGGTGCAATACGCCGCGGCTACGAGTAATTTCACAACCAATAAGACGGACATCATTTTAGGATCGATTGCGCCTGGCCAGTACTTCCTTATCCACCAGGGTTCAGGCGGAGCCAACGGTGTCGCTTTGCCTCCGGCCGACGCTACCGGCTCGATTAATATGTCGGCGACGGCGGGCAAGGTTGCTCTGGTGCTTGGCACTACCGCGCTCACCGGCAGTGGCTGTCCATTCGGTGCGACGATCGTTGATTTTCTCGGATACGGAAGTACAGCCAATTGTTCTGAGACCGCTCCAATCGCTATGTCTGGTACGAACGCAAACGCTCGCTCAGCGATCAGGACGGTGAGCTGCACCGACACCAACAACAACTCCGCTGACTTCAGCAACCCGACCACGGCGCCCGTTGCTCGCAATTCAGCGACGACCGTTGCCCCGTGTCCCTAGGGTTGGTGCACATCATGTAATTCTTCTGTACAGGCTGCCTTATCCCAAGCACGCTTAGTCATAAGAAAAGCCTCGTGAAAATCTTGTTGCCGCTAGTCGGAAACCCTGCTAGATTACGCGCCCGGAATCCTCGCTTATCGCTTCTTAAGACACTGGAAGCGTTCCGTTGGTGCATTATGTTGTCGAACTTTTCCCACGACTCTCGATCGGCAAGCGGCGAGCTTGGTAACGCTGCGCTACGGAGCGACTCACACACTTACCCGCCTGCCGTTCAACTCTTCACCCAGGGTGCTTATCCGGCCGATGTCTACCTGGTCCAAACCGGTATCGTGAAGTTTACACGCAGTGAAGCGAATGGTCAGGAGATTCTGCTGGACCTTAGGTTTCCCGGATCTCTGGTGGGCTCGGCGGCGGCAATAAGCGAAAAGCCGCACCCGTTTGCGGCCTTTACGGTCACACATTGCACACTCAGCAGGTGGAGCTCCCGAGAGTTTGTTTCGCTAATGGATACCGATACCAGTCTCGCTGCGCGTGTAAGAGAAATTCTTAGCGACGACATTCTCGATCATGTGGCGCGGATCTCGCAGCTCACATGTTTACCGGCACGACAACGTTTGGAGCAACTCCTTTGGCAATTCTGCGAGCGGCTCGGGCCGCACAGAGATGGCCAGCCATCGGAGACTACATCTAAGCTCCAACTGCCGCTGAAGCGTTACGAGATCGCACACCTGCTTTCAATCACGCCCACATACCTTTGCCGGCTGCTGAATACACTGGAGCAGGAGAATGTCATCACCAGAAGTAAAGGCTGGATCATCGTTAGAGAACCTGAGGCGCTCCGGCCAATTGCGCTTTCGTAGGCATCAATGGTTCAGCTCGCGATTGGAATAGGTTGAGATCGAGGTTCACTTAGTTGAATGACGCGAAGCACCGGGTTTGGTAGAACGTCGAGCCCGCTCAAGCGGACGTTCTAACAACCAAGACTCTTGGAGGTTCTCATGGCCCGATATCGTCTACTGTTCGGATTCGCCGTTCTTTCCGTCTCGTTGTTTGTCCTCTCAATTGAAACCGAGGCGAAGGTTCTCTCAAATCGAAACAACCGAGACTTTAAGGTTGGGTCGCTAAACCACGACGTGCTCGCGCGAGCGAGGAAAAGAGTTCGGCGTGATAGTCGCACCCTCTCAAAACAGAGATCAAAAACACTGCGACACCTTTCGTCAAACGCGT
The DNA here is from genome assembly GCA_052389795.1 of Acidobacteriota bacterium. Taxonomy (GTDB): domain Bacteria; phylum Acidobacteriota; class Blastocatellia; order Pyrinomonadales; family Pyrinomonadaceae; genus UBA11740. The sequence continues at coordinate 243,613 of JBQTHO010000003.1, forward strand.
GCGCAACGATCCAAGAGTTTAGCGGATTTGGCGGATGCTTCGGGGATTGTCTTCGCTCTTGGAACTTAAACTATGGCACCGGGACAACGTGCGGAGCCGTATGCGGCTTGGCTGCAACGGGTAATCCGGTAGCGATCGGTGTATGTGCCGCTTGTGTCGGTACTGCGGAATGGATAGTTGGAGGGTGTGCGATGAAGTGCGTATGGAGCAGCTCTGTTATGTTCGAACTGGTAGACGGCCCGATCGCTAAGCGGCGAACGCGTACTCGCCAGCTTCGCGCTGCGGTTTAAGGACAGGGTCAGGTGGGTTCTCGCAGACGCCGGTCTGAGGTCCCTTAGAAGGGTGCGCGGGCAATGGTTAACGCCCTGCTCGCGTCGCCCAGTCTTACAGACGTTTTGAGGAATGTCATGCTCAAATGTTTATTTGTGGTTTGCTTGCTATTCACTCCCACCTTCGTAATCGCTCAAGAAGCAGCGAAAGCTCGGAAAGACAACGGTGTTACGGCTGCGCTGGAATTGGAGGACGTGATCGCGGAGGCTAAGAAGCTAACCGACAGGAATGCGTTCGTGAATATAGCGGCTCGCGCCGCCGCGCTTATTTCTCTTTCAGATCCGAAGCGCGGGGAAACGATGTTCCTCGATTTGTGGAAAATGTCGCAAACAAAGCCGGAGAAGGACTTCGACACGCACCAGGCCAGACTGCACATTCTCAAGTATCTCTATTTGCGAGACTCCAAGTTGGCTCGGCGACTAATCTCTGAACGTCTGGCTCAGGACAAGTCGTCCGGACCGGCGCGCACCGTCGGCTTTGACGATGAATCGCCGGTAGCCGCAAAGCTCGCAGCGTCACTTCTGGACACCGATCCCGGAGCATCTGCCGCAATATTGGAGCAGCATTTGGCTACTGTTATTACTATGGAAGGTGTAGGCGCTTTATCCCAACTGCGGGAAAGGAACTTTCTCCTCGCTGACTACATTGCGGCGAAGACGATAGATTCGATGGCTACGCGCCCCAGCTTAGCTTCCCTACCGGGTCTTCATCTCCTCGGTGCTTATACTTTTGCCGGAGCCGAGGCGCCGTCGCCTTCCTTAGATTCAGATTACTCGCGTCAATCGTTACAACATAGGTACTATGCAATCGGGGTCGAGGTATTACGGGCATCGCTCAACGAATCACGCGAAGCCTTGCTGAAAGATCAAGGTCTCACACAGCGCCATCTACAATTCCGAGATGCCTATCAAGCCGAACTTGCCGCAATTCTTTCCGCTCTTGCGTCCCGTATTCAACCGTCTTTGGCGCCAGAACTCGCCGGCATAGCCGTTCGACTCGCGCCTCAGGTGCCCGCACGCATGCCGCGACTGTCACAAACGGTACTCGCGCGACTGAGTGGCACTCTTGGATCAGAAGATCCGGAACAGCGATTTGTTTTCGCGATGTCAAATGGGGACTTTGATTCAGCACGTAGCGAGCTGGCCCGAGTTAAGGACACGGAAAAGCGTAGCCTTTACACTCAGGTGTTAATGAAGAGCGAAATTAGAGCGTTGCTGGCGAAAGGCGAGTTGATGGAAGCGGTAACTGCAATTCGCAAGTTGGAAAACCCGACGGAACGTTTAGCGACTTATCTTGACGCACTGAAAACTATGAGAAACAAGCGCGATGTTGATGTAGCCAGGATCATCATCAATGAAGCCAGATTGTTAATTCCCCAAACAGATCGAAACGGACTTCACGCGCGTGCATTGCTTGCGTTTGCATCTCAACTATCGAAGACAGGCGCTCCTGTCGAGGCCGTGGAATTTTTGGCGAGCGGTGTTGCTACAATAAACGCCCTTACTCCGCGTCTGCACGAAGGAAACGGTAAGTCCTTTGCAGAAGAACTGGATGACCCCAACAGCTTGTTGGATGAGCCTTACTTCGAACAGGCGTTCACGGGAGTTAGCAAATTCAACCTGGACGCTGGTTTAGTGCATGCGAAAAATATTCAACCGAAAGCGGTTCAATTACTAGCACGGCTTCAAGCGATACAGACTGTCGTCAAAGAGGGCGGAATGAAAACCAAGTCGGCGGTTCCCGCGCGAGGGCTTTCATCACGGTAAGCGTCGTTCAAGCTGCGTTTAAAAAAAAGGCCGACAGGCCTAAGGGGACACTACATGCAAAAATGGGAATACATGTGGATCTATGTAGATGATTCCGTTGGTAAACGAGTGTATGTCGCAAACGGCGGGCGATTGGAAGCTCAGACATACACCGAGGCTCTGAACATTGTCGGCAAGGACGGCTGGGAGCTGGTCGCTGTAATTTCCCCGACGGTGATATCCACTCCCACGCGTACGTTCGCGCAGTTCTGTCTCAAGCGACCGTTACCTGATGAACCAACGACCATGGCCTGACGATACAGGTACGGCAGCGACAGGCTATTGGCTTGTGCGTGCTTGTGCGCTTCTCATCCAAACGCGACGTTATCTATTTGCGCAATTTACCGGATAGCTACTCAATCAACTGAGTCGTTGGACTCGAAGCGCTGGCGTAAAGCCGCCGGGTCATGCGGCCTGACAGATACGCGAGCCTTCCAGCCTCAATCGCCAGCTTCATTGCTTTAGCCATGTTTGCGGCGTCCTGAGCTTCCGCGATCGCCGTGTTCATCAGCACTGCGTCGGCGCCGAGCTCCATGGCGATGGTCGCGTCACTGGCAGTGCCGACGCCGGCATCGACGATGATCGTCGCGTCGGGAAGTTGTTCCCGCATGATCCGCAGGTTAGTAGGGTTTTGAATGCCGAGCCCTGATCCAATCGGCGCGGCGAGCGGCATCACCGCCGCACATCCCGCGTCGAGAAGTTTCTTCGCCACAATCAAATCGTCAGTGAAGTAGGGCAGGACGATAAACCCCTCCTTAACCAATGTTCGTGCGGCTTCGAGCGTCTGCTCGTTATCGGGAAACAGTGTCGTTTGATCGCCGATTACTTCCAGTTTGATCCATTCCGTTTCCAACGCTTCACGCGCCAGCCGCGCTGTCCGAACCGCTTCCTCTGCTGAGTAACAGCCGGCCGTGTTCGGCAAAATCTGCAAAGCCGGATCAAGATGATCCAAAAACGATTCGCAGCTCTTGTCGAGTGGCACGCGGCGCACGGCGACCGTAACCATCTTAGCGCCCGAAGCGCGATGCGCTGCTTTCATTTCGGCGAAGCTGCGGTACTTTCCAGTGCCGATAATCAGACGCGAGTTAAACGCTTTTCCTGCAACCTTGAACTGATCGGTCATTGCGCTTGCGGGTGATGACATGAATGCTTACTTCCCTTGCGTTATGAATCTAAGTTGACTCTACACCGTTCGCCGATCGAACAAAAGTTTCGAACCCGTGGCAAACGCCTGCCATCTGTCCGAAGTATTTAGCCGCCCCCGACGAAGTGAACAATCTCGATTTGATCTCCGTTTTTTAGGGTTGTCTTCTCCCATTGGCTGCGCGGCACAATCGTCTTGTTAAGTTCTACTGCGATACGCTGTGGCGGCAGCGACAACGTATCGAGTAGTTCCTTGAGCGACAGAGAACTCTGCGGAATTTCGCGCTGCTCGCCGTTGATTTGAATGCGCACGATGAGTTTGATTTCAGGCAGGATGAATGATGCGGCGCAGCTCGGCGACTTCGCCGTCAGCTTCGGCGCGGATCAGAACCGCGGCCCGGCCCGTTTTGAAAGTGGGCAACGTGACGGAAATCGCTGAGCGACCTGCAGTGTCTGTAATTGAATAGGTCGATGACGGCTGAAAAGTGCTACCCAGGACCTTCATCGTTATGTTTGCTTTTGCCGCCGGTGCGCGCCCTGATTGTGTTCGCTTCGTTACTTCAATACGTAGAGTGACGGATTCGCCCGGACGCAGTTGCTTCTCATCCAATAGCTTGATAGTCAGCGCATCGTCGGGTTCTTCGCTAATTGAGAAACGCTCGGCTGAAACGACTGCGGGTACCTCAGGCGCAGGGGTTCTGCCAGGCGCGCCAGCGTTCGCCTTCTCTTCTCCCTTTTTAATCGGTGAGTTTGTTGGGCCAACCTCTGATTCGGATGAATGGGGCGCGCGCTCCCCCATCCGCTTTAACTCTTCAATCCGGCCGGCGTGCACGGCTGCGCAAATCAGTTTGTGCTGGCGCTCCAGGCGTTCGATCAAAGCGTTCTCTTCGAATCCGTTTGCGATTAAATCATCGTAGGGAGAACGCTTGCTGGCGAGAATCGCACCGCCCGTATACACGAGCGACAGTATCACCGGCATCCGCAAACCTTTGTCTTCCGTTTGCACATGATAGACGACCCCATTGTGCTCGACGTCTGTGTTGTAGCCGGTAATCACTCGCTGGTCAGTTGCTCAGGTTCGTCAATTACTATGCATTCGCATCTAACATCAATCGGACGGTAGCACAGTGATTTTTGGACGGTCAATCAAAGGTCAATGATCGCGATTTCAAACTTGAGAATACGGCAGATTCATCGCTTGACACCCCTCTGACGCAGCATTAGGATGAGGCTTGTACAATGATTCTCAAGCAGTCTGCGGCGAAGTGCAAAGCGCAAAGGGCGCAGTGAAGAAAGCCCTAACGACTTGGCTCTTTACTCTTCGCACTTTGGCTCTTGCTTTACGAGATGAGTTTCAATCTAGCTGACTATCTTCCTGTTCTTCTCATGTTCGTCGTTGCGGCGGGATTCGCGGTGACGATGGTTGGGCTGTCGCAGCTCGTCGGCCAGCGCAAGCGTACGCGCACAAAACTGATGCCCTACGAATGCGGCAAAGATCCGGTCGGCTCAGCGCGTGAACGCTTTTCAGTTAAGTTCTACCTCATCGCGATGATCTTCATCCTGTTCGATATTGAAGTCGTCTTTTTGATTCCGTGGGCGGTGGTGTTCCGCACGCTTTCATCGCCACAGTACGGACTGGCTAATCTGATTTTCTTCGAGATGATCATTTTCATCACGCTGCTCGCAGCGGGTTTGGTTTACGTGATTAAGAAAGGCGCGCTTGATTGGGGCGAGCGTGCAAGGCGCGAGGCGGAAGCGGAAGCCCGATTGTTAGATGCCGCAGTTTCACGTTCCAAGTTTCGGGTTTCAAGTTCGTCGAAAGCGGCTTAACTCGAAACCCGAAACTCGAAACCTTGATTTAGTTATGGGACTCGAGAATGTCATAGCTGAAGCGTTGCCTGAGGTGTTGACCACGCGCCTTGATTCGCTGATCAACTGGGCGCGCAAGTCTTCGCTTTGGCCGGCGACGTTCGGCCTGGCATGCTGCGCGATCGAGATGATGAACGTCACGAGTTCGCGAAACGATTTGGCGCGGTTCGGCGCGGAAGTCTTTCGCGCCTCGCCAAGGCAAGCGGACGTGATGATCGTCTCCGGGCGCGTTTCGAGAAAGATGGCCCCCGTGCTTCGGCGCATCTACGACCAAATGCCTGAACCCAAGTGGGTCATTTCGATGGGGGCGTGCGCGACGTCAGGCGGCGTCTTTGACAACTACGCGATCGTCCAGGGCGTAGACAAGGTCGTTCCGGTTGACGTCTACATCCCCGGTTGCCCCCCCCGTCCTGAGATGTTGATTCACGCAGTGATCATGCTCCAGGAAAAAGTGATGAAAGAGTCAGTGCGCGATCGGCGCGACGCTCAGGAAGACGAAGCGCGCGAAGCGATCACCCCTGGAACGTTGCCCGTCACCGATGGATCAACTTTGGATCAGCCCGAAAGAATTCAGCCCCAGCCGTACACAATCGCTTCGACACACGAGAAGCGCCGGTCGTTTTAGAGCTCGCGCAAAGGCTAAACCGTAAATGTCTGAACTGCAGCAGCCAGAACATCCCCACGAGCAATTTTCAGAACCCAACAACCAATACACGCCGTCGCAGATTGCAGAGGCGTTGCAACGGGATCATTCGGAATGGGTGAGCCAGATCGTTAACGCGCTGGGCGAGACTACGGTCATCGTGCCGCGCGAGCACATAGTCGAAGCTTGCAATCTCCTGAAAACTACGCCTGGCCTCGATTTCGATATGTTGGCTGATTTGTGCGGTTTCGATCGCGGTCCCGAAGAAGAGCCGCGCTTCGAGGTGAACTATCACCTGTTCTCGACAACTCGGTATCACCGGCTGCGTTTGAAGGTGGTATTGACTGAAGAAGACCCCCGCGTACCGACGGTCACCGGCGTCTGGCGCACCGCGAACTGGCACGAGCGCGAAACTTACGATCTATTCGGAGTGATTTTCGATGGACATCCAGATTTGCGGCGCATCCTTCTTCCTGAAGATTGGCAGGGGCACGCGTTGCGCAAGGATTTTCCGTTGCGAGGATATGAACCGTATTCCCTCACCTGACCTTGTTTAGAGCGCGGACTTGTCCGCGCCAGCCGCACAAGTACGGCTTCTAAACGACAGCAATTTTGATGAGCACAGCGACCGCCAACATTCCGCCGCAGTTCGAAGTCGTCGATCGCCCGCTCGACTCGCAGATGACGATCTCGATGGGGCCACAGCACCCTTCGACGCACGGTGTGCTGCGCCTCGAACTGGTGCTCGACGGCGAAAGTGTAGTGAAAGCCACGCCGGACATCGGCTATCTCCACACCGGCATGGAGAAGCTGTTCGAGTATCGCAAGTACCAGCAAGGCATCGTCATCACCGACCGGATGGATTATCTGAATCCGCTCGGTAACAACCTCGCGTACGTGATGGCGATCGAGAAACTTTTGCAAATCGAAATCCCTGAGCGCGCACAAGTTATTCGCGTGATGATGTGCGAACTTCAGCGCATCGCTTCACACCTCGTCTGGCTTGCCACGCACGCTCTCGACCTCGGCGCGATGACGGTTTTCTTCTATTGCTTCCGCGAACGCGAAAAGATCATGAATTTGATCGAGGCCGCTTCCGGAGGGCGTCTCACCCCGTCGTACTTTCGCGTTGGTGGTTTGATGATGGACTTGCCCGCCGGCTTTGAGCGCCGCGTGCAGCAATTCCAGAACGATTTGCCGAACGCGCTGGACGAATTCAACACGTTGGTCACCGGCAACCGAATTTTTCAGAAACGAACGCAGGGTATCGGATATATCTCGGCGGAAGATGCGATTGACTGGGGCCTGGCAGGGCCAATTCTCCGCGGCAGTGGCGTGGCATTGGATGTTCGTCGCGCGAATCCGTACACAGGGTACGAAACTTACGATTTCGAGATTCCGGTCGAGCACGATGGCGATGTTTGGGCCCGTTACCTGGTGCGCATGCGCGAAATGCGCGAGTCACACAAGATTGTTCAGCAGGCTTTGTCGCGTCTCAAGCCGGGCCCTGTGAAGGCTGACGCTCCGAAGGTGGTGCTTCCCGATCGAGAGGCAATGAAGCGGCACATGGATGCCTTGATTCATCACTTTCTGTTGGTCGCCGAAGGGGTGGATGTGCCGCCGGGTGAAGTCTATCACCCGATTGAAGCGTCGAAAGGCGAACTCGGCGTTTACATTAAATCGACCGGTGGGCCGAAGCCGGCGCGCGTGCATTTTCGCGGACCGAGCTTCGTCAATCTGTCAGCGCTGCCGCACATGGCGCGCGGCGCGATGATAGCGGACATCGTGGCAATCATCGGATCGTTGGACATCGTTCTGGGAGAGATTGATAGATAGTTTCGAGTTTCGGGTTTCGAGTTAATTTATGACCCGAACTCGAAACTCTGAACTCGAAACTGGTTAAGCGATGACAACCGAGCTAGTTAACATTCAACCGCTCTATCAACCGGTGAAACTGTCGGGCGAGATGGCGGTGTTTTCGCCGGAAGTCGAAGCGGAAATTGATTGGCACCTCGCGAAGTATCCATCGAAGCGTTCCGCGATTCTGCCTCTCATGTTCATCGTGCAGCGCGAGCGTGGCTATCTGGATGCGCCCGGTGTTTTGTACCTGGCGAATCGTTTAAGCCTGCGCATCACGGACATCTGGGAAGTCGCGACGTTCTATTCGATGCTGCACACTAAGCCAATCGGCCAATACCACATTCAGGTTTGCAAGACCCTCTCGTGCAAGCTGCTCGGCGCGGACAAGATTACCGAACAGTGTTCGCAAAAACTGGGAATCAAGCCCGGTGAGACGACGCCGGATGGAAAGTTTTCATTGTCTCTGGTTGAGTGCCTCGGCTCGTGCGGCACGGCCCCCATGTTCCAGGTTAATTTTGACTATCACGAGAACCTGACGACTGAAAAAGTTGATCAGATTTTGGATTCATTGCCATGAACTGTGCTTTGTGCTTTGTGCTTTGTGCTTCGAACTCTTCTCACGGGAGAGTCCATGCTTTTACAAAGACCAAAGTACAAAGATCAAAGTACTAATTACTTATGTTTATCGGCGCCATCGGATGTGAGCCTTTTCAGCTGCGGCGAGTTCATCTCGAGAACTCGCACTCGCTCGATGTGTATCGCGCGAACGGCGGCTATGAAGCGCTCAAGAAAGCCCTCGATTCAATGTCGGCGGACGATATCATCAACGAAGTAAAGAAATCGCAGTTACGCGGCCGTGGGGGCGCCGGATTTCCGACGGGCATGAAGTGGAGTTTCGTGCCGAAAGATTCGCCGAAGCCGAAGTACGTCGTCTGCAACGCTGACGAATCTGAGCCGGGCACGTTCAAAGATCGCTATCTGATGGAACGGGATCCGCACATGCTGATCGAAGGCATGCTGATCGCGGCGTACGCCTTAGGCGCGAAGACTAACTACATCTACACGCGCGGCGAATACAAATATCTGATCGACATCATGAATGTAGCGCTGGATGAAGCGCGTGCGGCGGGATTGCTCGGCCAAAACATTCTCGGCACGAACTTCTCGGCTGAAATCTACACGCACACGGGCGCGGGCGCTTACATCTGCGGTGAAGAGACGGCGCTGCTGAGTTCACTCGAAGGATATCGAGGGCATCCGCGGATGAAACCTCCCTTCCCTGCTGTCTCTGGCTTGTACGCATCGCCGACCGTGGTGAACAACGTCGAGACGCTCACGGCCGTCCCGGACATTATCAAGATGGGCGGCGAGGCTTATCAGAAGCTCGGTACGGAAAAAAGTGGCGGCACCAAGCTTTGGTCAGTATCAGGCCACGTTAATCGGCCCGGCGTTTACGAACTGCCGATGGGCTATGACGACATGGAAAAGTTCATCATGGAAGACTGCGGCGGAATTTCGAATCGCAAGCATTTGAAGGCCGTGATTCCCGGCGGCTCGTCCGTTTACATCATGCGCGCCGATCAGATTATCGGGAAAGACGTGCGGATGGATTACGAAGGGTTGGTCGCGGGCGGGTCCATGGTCGGCTCAGGCGGTTTCATCGTGATGGACGAAACGGTCGATGTGTTTGAATCGACGAAGAATCTGACGGAGTTTTACAAGCACGAGTCTTGCGGGTGGTGCACGCCCTGTCGCGAAGGTACAGATTGGCTCGTTAAGATTTTCAAGCGCATCGAGAACGGGGGCGGTCGCGAAGGCGACATCCAGTTGTTCCTCGATCTCTGCGACAACATCGAAGGCAAATCGTTCTGTCCGCTCGGCGATGCCGCCGCGTGGCCGATTCAGTCGGCGATCAAGAGGTTTCCTGAGGATTTTGAGAATTGGATCGCCAAGAACAATTGACCACAGAGGACACAGAGAAGAACAATAAGGGTTTAGAGGCGGGCTACTGCCCGCCTGCTTAAGAGTTTTTTACGCATGCCGTTTAAGAATCGAAAGCTGGCCAAAAGAATTGCGAAGGAGCCATGCGCTTGGTGTGGTTGGACTGCCGGACGTCGGCATGCTGCACACATCATCGATGAAGGGCCCGACGAAGAGTGGAATACGATTTCGTTGTGTCCAAATTGTTCGACGGTGTTCGATGATGTCGTTCGGCCGAAATTCTACAGAGCTCTTCAGGAATTTGGCTGTGGCCAGTTGCCGAACTCATGGAAGAAGGACAACAAGATTTCTGAACGCAAAGAGCTGTTCACCGAAGCCGAATACAACCGCATGAGGGACAAACTGAAAAGCTCGGAGCTGAGAGCTACTCGCAGCCGGAAGACTTTAGATCGAATTGTTCCGGTCGATAAGCAAGCTAAAGACTTGTTGGAGCGCGTCAAGAAAAGAATTGAAGGCCAACAAAGACCGGGCGGGCAGTAGCCCGCCTCTAAACGAACTAATGTTCTTCTCTGTGCCCTCTGTGGTGAAAAATCGTAATGTCCACTGAACTAATTAAAGTCACCATCAACGGCGCGGACTTTCAGGTCCCGAAAGGCGCACGCCTGATCGACATCTGTCGTGAAAATCAGTTCGATATTCCGTCGTTCTGTTATTACGCCGACCTCGCTCTGCAAGCGTCGTGTCGCATGTGCCTGGTGCGCATCGAGAAGATGCCGAAGCTGCAAACCTCCTGCACGATCATTTGCACCGATGGCATGGTTGTTACCACGCAGAGTGAAGAGATTCAGAAAGCGCAACGCTCGATGCTCGAGTTCCTGCTCGCGAATCATCCGCTCGATTGCCCGGTGTGCGATCGGGGCGGCGAGTGCGAGCTGCAGGAACAGACTTTTGACTGGGGAAACCTGGAAGAGCGATTCACGGAACAGAAGAACTATCATCCCGAAAAATATCTTTCGCCGATGGTTGCGAACGACCCGCAGCGATGCATCCTGTGCAAGCGCTGCACGCGAGTCTGTGACGAGTGGATGGGCGAGCAGGCGATCGAAGCCGGCAATCGCGGCGCGCACACAGTCATCGGGACGTACGGCGGCTGGCTGAATTGTTCGCAGTGCGGCAACTGCATTGAAGTTTGTCCGACCGGCACGCTGCTGGACGGAACCTACCGTCATCAGGCACGGCCGTGGGAGTTAAACCAGAACGTTTCGACGTGCAACTTCTGCTCTGATGGTTGTCAGTTGTCGATTGGCTCGCGTGGGACTGAGGTGCTGCGCGTCGTCGCGCGCGACCGATACGTGAATGGATTAAACGGCGAGTTCCTCTGCATCAAGGGCCGCTTCGGCCATCCTTTCATCGATCATCGCGAACGCATTCGCACGCCGCTGATTCGCCACCAGAAAGGCGGAAAGCTGATTCCCGCCACGTGGGACGAAGCTCTGAGCTTTACGGTGCGACGCATCAGCGAAATCAAACAAACGTACGGAGCTAATTCGATCGGCGTGCTTGGCAGTCCGAGGCTGACGAATGAAGCGCTCTATGCGCTGCGCAAGCTGGCCGCGGAAACAATCGGAACTGAGAACTACGGAATTTCCGACGCGTTTTCGTTAAGGCCGTTTTTCGACAATCTCAGCGGGCCCTTAGCCACACATCGCGACATTCGTTACGCGAAAACGATCGTGTTGATTGGTGGCGAACCTGAAGAATTGCAGCCGCTGACTGGCAAACAAATTCGCCAGGCCGTTCGCAATGGGAGCGCGCACTTCATTCTCATTAACAGCGTCCGCATCCGTTTGCGCGAACAGGCATCGCAGTTCATTCACCTGCGCCCCCGCACCGAAGACGCCGCCGTGCTCGCCTTGGCGAACGCGAGCGATGAGCCGCTGGCAACGCGCAAGATGGATGTCGATGCGGCCGAGATTGAAACCGCGCGCAAAGCAATCACCGACACACAGGGCGACGTCGTCATTATGTTCGGCGGCGAACTCAGCGCGACGGCGCAGGCTGTCGTCGCCCAGATGCCATACATGTTCGGCGGTATTGGCCGCCGAGTGCTACTCCACCCTCTGCCGCTCTACAACAATAGCGTGGGCGCGCTCGACCTGATGAGTGATGGCAAGGAGGGCGCTGAATTGCTTCGTAACGAGTCGCTGCGCGCAATGATTCTGGCGGGCACGCCTTTGACGAACGTTACCGGGGACGCGCGGCTTATTCCGAACTGCGAATTCATTGTCCTCTCGGAATTGTTCCTGACCGCCGCCGGTGAATACGCCGACGTCGTCTTCCCGGCCGCTTCATTTGCTGAAGTTGACGGCACTTTTACGAATAACGACGGATTCGTCCAGCGCGTGCGCAAAGCGATCGAGCCCCTCCATCAATCGAAAGCCGATTGGCTGATCGCGGCGCAGTTGGCCAGAGAACTCGGCATGGACTTCGGTTTTGAAATGTCTGCCAGTGCCGTGTTCCGGGAAATAGGAGAGCGCGTGCCTTCGTATTCCGGTCTGCGGTATCCGCTCTTGAAGGACGAAAGCAATCCGGTCCAGGTAAAGCACGCGATTGCGGCGCAGCGCGATCTGGCAAACGACTTCGCGACAATCCGCGCAGCAGTCGAAGTGATGGATGAAACGGCCAACAAAGAGCAGCTGACGCCCGAAGTCGGCCACGAGCTGTTCAAGCTGGGAACGCTGACCGAAAAGGTGCCGCAGTTTCATTTGCTGGCCGCCGGTAACCCGAAACCTGAAAGTGTTTTGGTTTCACCGTTGTATCAGATAACGGTCGATGAGCGGTTGAAGCCCGAGGTCGCTGCGTAACCCGTACTTTGTACTTTGTGCTTGGTACTTTGATGTCTGTTCAAAGAGGCTCGCGTTGCGCGGACGAAGCTCCTGGGCTTAAACGACAAAGCACAAAGGTCAAAGCACAAAGTACAGTTTTCTAATGGCAGATTTAGAACACGTCGCACTGCTAATGGTCGGCATCCTGGTCGCCTTCACTGTCGTGATGACGATGGTGGCGTACACGGTGCTCGCTGAACGGCGCATACTCGGATTCATTCAAGGGCGTCTGGGGCCGAACCGCGTCGGCCCGGGCGGGTTTCTGCAGCCGCTCGCCGACCTCATAAAGTTCATCTTCAAAGAAGACATCGTCCCGGACAAATCGACCCGCTTCATTTATTTTCTCGCGCCGATCATCGCCACCGTCGCGGCGCTGATGACGATGGTCGTTTATCCCTTCGGACCCGAAGTCAATCTTCCGGTTTTGGGTTCGATTCGTTTGGTCATAGCGCGGTTCGACGTGGCCCTGCTCTACGTGCTTGGCGTGACATCAGTCGGTGTCTACGGCATCGCGCTCGCCGGCTGGTCTTCGAATAACAAGTACAGCCTGATGGGCGGACTGCGTTCGGCTGCGCAGATGATTTCGTACGAGCTGGCGCTAGGCCTGGGACTGATTGGCGTAATTCTACAATCCGGCACGCTCGATCTTTACAGCATTGTCGAACAGCAGGCGGGCCACCTGGGCATCTCTGGCTGGAACATGTTCTGGGTGCAGCCGCTCGGTTTCATCATCTACTTGATCGCCGCGATTGCTGAGACCAATCGTGTGCCCTTCGATCTGCCGGAAGCGGAAACTGAATTGGTCGCCGGCTTTCATACTGAATACAGCGCCATGAAGTTCGCGCTCTTCTTCCTCGCCGAATACGTCAACATGTTCACCGTGTCGATGCTGGCGACGACGCTTTTTCTCGGCGGCTGGAACGGTCCATTCGTTCAGCAATTGCCGTGGCTCGGCGTTTTCTACTTCTTCGGCAAAGTGATGCTGTTCCTGTTTCTCTATATTTGGCTGCGCGGAACTTTGCCGCGCTTTCGTTTCGATCAATTGATGACCTTCGGTTGGAAGTACCTGGTGCCGGCAGCAATCTTCAACATCGTCCTGACGGCGACGGTGCAGTGGCTCGGCGTGTTCGATTACGTCGGTCAGTATTTGAAAACCAGTAACGGTTGGGGAGGATAAGCCTCCGTGCTGACTCTGTGTCTCTCTGTGTCTTTGTGGTAAAGCTGCTTTATTAACCACAGAGACACAAAGGATCACAGGGGTTCACAGAGAAATAATGACTGCGATTTTCTTCATTCTGTTTGCCGGAATGGCGATCGGTTGTGCTATTTCAATGGTGGTGCAGCGCAATCCGCTTTACAGCGCCATTTCCCTCATCGGCGTCTTCATCTCGCTGGCCTGTCTTTATGTAATGCTGTCAGCGCCCTTCATCGCGGCGGTCCAGGTCATCGTTTACGCCGGCGCGATCATGGTGCTGGTGGTGTTTGTAATCATGCTGCTCAACGTAGAAGACGCAGAGCCCAAGCTTCGACTGGGCGCGCTGGTCCCGATTGGCCTGATGCTGGCGGCAATCTTCTTCGCCGAGACAGCTTTCATCATCTACTTCGTGCAAGCATCGCCGGCCACGCCTGCGGCTACAGTTTCCGATATCGGCCAAACCGCTTCCATCGGCGGCGGGCTGTTCACGACCTACTTGCTGCCGTTTGAGATCACCTCGATTTTGCTTCTGATGGCGATTGTTGGAGCCATCACACTTGCGCGCAGTGGGGGTCTGTTGTCCCCGCGCGCAGTCGTTGTGCCGGGTCATCAGGTCCTGGCCAAAGACGTTTTGAATCCTGGAGTGGGTGACGATCTGACCCCAATTCAATCGCGCACGACAGATGAAGTCGAAAGGGTTATGGGTATCGAAGGAGCGCCCCACGCAGAAGAGAAGGACGTTTAGATTAGAAGTCAATGGAACCACAGCTTTCATGGTATCTCGCGCTTTCGGCCGTGCTCTTCACCATCGGCGTAGTCGGCGTAATGCTGAAGCGCAACGTCATCTCGATGTTCATGTGCATCGAGCTGATGCTGAATGCCGTGAACCTGACCTTCGTCGCGTTTTCGAGTTTCTTCCGCGATGTTTCGGGTCAGTTGTTCGTTTTTATTGTCATGACCGTGGCGGCCGCGGAAGCTGCCGTGGGCTTAGGAATCATCATCGCCATCTTTCGCACTCGTGAGTCGTTGGATGTTGATGAGGCGAGCATTCTAAGACTCTGACGGAGCGCGGGCATCTTGCCCGCACTGAGCGCAAAGCGCGAACAATGTTTGGGACCGGACGCGAGCGTTGCTCGCGTGGCGGGCAAGATGCCCGCGCTCCAGATGGAAAACAACCTCCTCAGTCTAATCATCTTCGCTCCGCTGGCGGGCGCAGTCATCAATTGGCTCGTCGGGCGGCGTCTGCGCAATGAACGGTTCATCGGAATCGTAGCCTGCGCGGCGGTTGGAATTTCGACCCTCATCGCTTTCTTCCTGGCCTTCAAATCAGACGGCGCTCTGAGATCCACTCAGCCGATCATGGATCACCTGTTCACGTGGATTCACGTCGGCAACTTCCGGGCAGACTTCGGTCTGGCGATGGATCGACTCAGTGGTATCTACGCGCTCTTCATCACCTTCGTCGGCTTCCTGATTCACGTTTTCGCGACCGGCTACATGCATGGTGATCGCGGTTACTACCGTTTCTTTGCCTATCTCAACCTGTTCATGTTCGCGATGCTGACGCTGGTGCTCGCGGACAACTTCCTGCTGATGTTCGTCGGCTGGGAGGGCGTCGGGCTGTGTTCGTATTTGTTAATCGGTTACTACATCGACAAGAGTGAAGCCGCGCCCGCGGCGAAGAAAGCGTTCATCGCCAACCGCGTCGGCGACTGGGGCTTCATTCTGGGCGTCATGCTGATCTTTTGGCTGACGTCTGGTGCGGGGGCGCCTTCGATCAGCTTCTTCGATAAGACTGGATTAACGAGCGCGCTGACGACAATCGCTGCGATGCCGATGGATCCGTTTGGTTGGCGGATTATCTTCGCCGGCGGCATCACTTCGGTGGCCGTGCTTCTTTTCATCGGCGCAACTGGAAAGAGCGCGCAGATTCCTCTGTTCGTCTGGTTGCCGGACGCGATGGCCGGCCCCACACCCGTGTCGGCGCTGATTCACGCCGCGACGATGGTCACCGCCGGCGTGTACATGGTGGTTCGCTGTTCGGCGATTTACACGCAGGCGCCCACGGCGATGTTCATCGTAGCGATTATCGGCGCGGCCACGGCTTTGTTTGCGGCCACGATCGGGTTGGCGCAGAACGACATCAAGAAAGTCCTGGCGTACTCAACCATTTCACAGCTCGGCTACATGTTTCTCGCGTGCGGCATGGGCGCGTTTGTCGCGGCGATCTTTCACGTGATGACGCACGCTTTCTTTAAAGCGCAACTGTTCCTCGGTTCCGGCTCAGTCATTCACGGCATGCATCACGAGCAGGACATGCGACGCATGGGCGGGCTGCGCAAGTACATGCCGGTTACGTGGATCACCATGTGCGCGGGCTGGCTGGCGATTTGCGGCGTGCCGATCTTTGCCGGCTTCTTCTCAAAAGACGAGATTCTTTGGAAGACCTGGAGCGGGCACCTAACGGGCATGCCGGATGGCGCCGCCAAGGCGCTGTGGGTCATTGCCGCCTTAACCGCGCTGCTGACCGCCGTCTACATGACGCGTCTGATGGTGATGACGTTCTGGAGTAAAGAGCGCTTTGATGTACCGCAAGTTGATAACTTGCGTCATGACGAAGAGCATACGCAACATGAACCGCAAGTTAACAACTTGCGCCACAGCGCGCACAAGCCGCACGAATCGCCGCTTTCGATGACGATTCCGCTGATCGTGCTGGCGATCCTTTCGACGGTTGGGGGTCTGGTTGGCGTTCCCTACGCGCTCAGTTCGATGGTGGGCGGTCATCCGAGGAACTACTTTGAAGAGACGCTCGCGCCGGTGATCAGCAAGGCTCCGGCTCCCGACGCGCACGGCGCCGAGCCGCCGAAGAATGTGCACTGGCTTTCACCTGAGCCTGAGCAGACTGATGGCAAACCTGCCTTCACGCCAGCCGGCGAAGCATCGACGCAGGGAGCCGCACACGCGGCTCACAGCCCGGAGGAAATTCGCACGGAACGCCTGCTCACATTGGTTTCGGTGCTCATCGCGCTGACCGGCATCGGGATTGGATGGGTGATGTTTAATCGCCAGCCGCTGCAACAGATGCCGCGACTGCTCGAGCACAAGTATTACGTGGACGAAGTGTACGACACTGCGGTCATCAAGCCCATTCACGTCGTTTCGCGTGAAGGGCTCTGGAAGATTTTCGATGTCGGCGTAATTGACGGATTCCTGCACACGCTGGGTAGTTCGGTTATCGATCTCGGACGAACGTTTCGTTACATGCAGTTCGGGTTCCTGCGCGGCTACGCTGCGATCATTCTGGCCGGCGCGCTGATCATCATCGGCTACTTCTCGTATCAAGGCGCGCAAATGTTGTTGCGATGAATTTGGAGTGCGCCGACTTGTCGGCGCTTTGGTTTTAGCGAGGAGAAAGCGGCATCGAGCCGCCGCACTCCACAACAAAGAATGCAGAGTTACCTGCTGACAATTTTGATTCTCTTGCCGGTCATCGGCGCGGCGACGGCGCTTGTCTACGGCTTTACCCCAGGCGCGCGCGAATCGCATCACCGTTGGATTGCACTCGGCTTCACGACGGCGGCGTTCATCGTCTCGCTGCTTTTGCTGAAAGGCGGCGGCGGCACCCTCGGCGGTTTTCAGTTTGAAGAAAACTATTCATGGATCGGTTCGATCGGCGCGCGTTATCACGTCGGAGTCGACGGCATAAGCCTCTGGCTCGTCCTCCTGACGACGCTTTTGATGCCGATCTCGATTCTTTCCAGTTGGACGGCAGTTACAAAACGTCAGCCCACGTATTACGCGCTCCTGCTGCTGCTGGAATCTGCGATGATCGGCGTATTCGTGTCGCTCGATCTGCTGTTGTTTTATCTGTTCTTTGAAGCCTCGCTCGTGCCGATGTTTTTCCTGATTGGCGTTTGGGGCGGCGAGCGGCGAATCTACGCGGCGGTCAAATTCTTCATCTACACCGCAGTCGGTTCACTGCTGATGTTGGTCGGCATCATCGCGTTGTATTTCATTCATCAGCGCGTGACCGGCATCGGTACCTTTGATTACGTGGTGCTGCTGGAAACGCTGCGCACGACGGCAGGCGTGATCTCACCGAGGGCGGAGTTCTGGCTGTTTTTGGCGTTCGCGTTTGCGTTTTGCATCAAGGTGCCACTGTGGCCGTTGCACACCTGGCTACCGGATGCGCACACTGAAGCGCCCACAGCCGGATCAGTGATTCTGGCCGGCGTGTTGCTGAAGATGGGCACGTATGGACTGCTCCGTTTCAACTTCGGATTGTTCCCGAATGCATCGCGTGAATTCGCATGGCTCATGATCACACTGGCCGTGATTGGCATTATCTACGGCGCGCTCGTGGCGATGGTCCAGCCGGATGTGAAGCGGCTGGTGGCGTATTCATCCGTCAGTCATATGGGTTTTGTCGTGCTCGGCTTGTTCTCATTCACCGAGCAAGGGATGCAGGGCGCGTTGTATCAGATGTTGAATCACGGCGTTTCAACCGGCGCGCTGTTTTTGTTTGTCGGCATGATTTACGAGCGGCGGCACACGCGCATGATCAGCGACTTCGGCGGACTGGCGCGGCCCATGCCCTGGTTCTCGACTCTGTTTATCATCGCATCGCTTTCCTCGATTGGCTTGCCGTTCATGAACGGCTTCGTTGGTGAATTCCTGATCATGCTTGGCGCCTGGATGACAACCGCCGTGCAGAACGCATGGATTGTGACGATGCTCGCCGGCACTGGGGTGATTTGGGCGGCGGTTTACATGCTCTGGATGTTGCAGCGCGTGGTTTTCGGTATCAGGACAAGCGAGGAAAATGCGAAGCTGCATGACCTGAATCTTCGCGAAGCCTTATTGATTCTGCCGCTGATCTTTTTGATGTTTTTCATGGGGGTTTACCCGCAACCGTTTTTGAATCGCTCGCGGGACAGCGTCGAAGCGGCGCGGCAGCGAATCGTTTCGCCGCAAGCAACAACGCCCGCTGAACTAGCTCAGAAAGAGCCCTAACTGGACATGAAGGCTAAAGTGTCATCTCGATTTCTCTTGACGATCGCTTGCACGGTTATGGTTGCGCTCTGCGACCTACTCATTCAGGCGCAGGACTTAACGGTTCGCAAACCAACTTTCAAGATGCAGTCGCTCGATGGTCGTGTAACCGACCTGGCGGAACAGAAGGGAAATGTGGTGCTGGTTTCGTTTGGAGCGACGTGGTGTGAACCGTGCAGCACGGAACTGCGCGCGTTGAGTGAAGTCGCCAGCGAATACAAAGACAAACCGGTGAAGTTTTTCTGGGTCAGCGTCGAAGCCCCTGAGCAAGTGACCAATTCAGCGTTGAAGCGCTACGCCAAACAAAGAAACGTGAGCTTTCCAGTTCTGCGCGATTCGAGCCAGGCAGTGTTTCTTCAGTTTTCGACGCGCGTTCGCCTGCCGATGACTGTGCTCCTCAACAAGGATGGCGAGGTCGATGGGCCGGCGCACTTCGGAATGCGGTCGCCGCCAGATGCGTACAAGTCAGACATTCGCGCACGGCTGAACAAGTTGTTGTCAGCCGAAACAGTTGCAGCAAAGTAACACGATGCTTTTATTTCAAGTCGCTAATCCGGACGTTAACCTGACGCTCATCCTGCCCGAGCTGATCGTCGCGATCGCCGGTGTGATCGTGATGCTCGTCGATGCGTTCAGTAGTCCGCGTCAGCGACTCGTCACCGGCACGTTATCTCTGCTGGCTATGCTGGCGGCCGCGGCCGCGACGATTTGGTTGTGGGTTGCGCGTCCCCTCACGGCCAGCGCATTTAACGGCATGATCGTGCTCGACGAGTTCCGACTGAGCTTCACGATGATATTTATCATCGTAGCCATCCTCACCCTCTTGATTGCGACGATTTGGATCGAGACGGAGAACCTTCCGGCCGGTGAGTTTCAATCGCTGCTTCTGTTCGCGACCGCCGGAATGATGCTGATGGCTTCGGCCGGCGACCTGGTAATTGTCTTCCTCGGTCTCGAGATTCTATCGATCGCGACTTACGTGCTCGCCGGATTTCGACGTACTGACACGCGATCGAATGAATCGTCTCTGAAGTATTTCATCCTCGGCTCGTTCGCATCGGCATTTTTGTTGTACGGGATCGCGCTGATTTACGGCGCGACTGCCACCAACACTCTGCCCGGCACAACGAACATTGCCACGATCGCCACGCGCCTCGATCAATCCTTGTATCCGCCGCTGCTGTTCGCCGGAATTGCCATGCTGCTCGTCGGTTTCGGGTTCAAAATCGCGACCGCGCCGTTTCACGTGTGGACCCCTGACGTTTATGAAGGCGCGCCGACGCCCGTCACCGCGTTCATGGCTGCTGGGCCTAAGGCCGCCGGCTTCGCATCTTTCATGCGTGTGTTCTTGTTCGGTTTTCCCATTGTGACTGCGGCCGCCAGCACCGCAGGTTTCGCGCACGCGGCCTGGGTCGGCGCGCTCGCCATCATGGCCGCGCTGACCATGACAATCGGAAACGTCGTCGCCATCGTCCAAAACAACGTCAAGCGCATGCTGGCTTATTCGTCGATCGCGCATGCCGGTTACGCGCTGGTGGGATTTGTCGCCGCCGGCGCGGCCACTGATCCCGCGCAAAGAAGCGCGGCCGTTACTGCCGTCATCTTCTACCTGCTCACGTATGCCGTAATGAACATGGGCGCGTTTGCGATCGTGACGCTCATCGCGCGCAAAGGCGACCAGAAAAACGAAGTCGAAGATTACAACGGTATCGGTTTCAGCTCACCGATGCTCGCGTTCTCGCTTTCGATCTTTCTCCTGAGTCTGCTGGGAATGCCTCTGACCGCCGGCTTCATGGGCAAGATCATGGTGTTCAGCGCGGCGGTGAACCAGGGCTACATCTGGCTGGTCGTGCTCGGCGTGCTCAACACGGCAATCTCGGCTTACTACTACCTGCGTTTGATTATCGTGATGTTCTTCCGGGAACGGACCGCAGCCTGGGAGCCACCGCCTGTTCCTGCAAGTATCGCGGTCGCGCTGATTCTCACAATCTTAGGCGTGTTCTATCTCGGCCTGTTTCCCGGGCGCGCGATTAACGCCTTCAGTCCTAAGCCGGCCAGTCCCGTTGTAGTTCGCTAATATGGACAAGTCAGCCAGCGACCTCGCCTCGGCGATCCAGGCCACGATAGGCGATTCGTGGTTACCGCGGATTTACCGCGATCGGATTCTGAGAATGCGCACGCGCGCGTACGAATTCCCTGCCCTGCCGAAAAGTGCCGCCCCGCAGATTCATCACACGTTGTTGGGAATTGAATTGAAAGTCGGCCGGCGGCGAATGCTTTGTCCCGATTTGGCGACCGCGCGTTATCTTTGCGCATTCGCTCGCATCGGCTGTAAAGCCGTGGCGATACCCTACGACATTACAAAGATTTCTCACGTTGCCGACGAACTCGAGAGTTCCTGGTATCGAATACTGCTGCTGGCGGACGAATCGACGCGTCAAAGAGCAGAGCCATTTCGCGCGCGCGTGCGGCGACTACTGATCGAACGAGTGCGCGACGAAATCTCGAAGGCAGGCGCTGGGGCGCGCGCTCCTGAATTTGCTCGAAGTACAAAACAGCGTCCGCGATGATATAATTTCACTTCGATTGTTAAGGAGCCGACTTTACTTGACAGTTCAAACGGAACACACAACACCCGTAGACAACGATCAGGCGCTGCCTTTTCCCTTCAACCAGCAAACGTTCTGTCGTTACGAATCGATTGAGAAAACGATCGATGCGGCGCGCGTGCTGATCGTGGACAATCTGCTGCGCGATCAGGGTGATGTGTCTGACGTCGCGCGCAGCGAATGGGGCAAGGAAATCGGCTCTGAATTGAAGCGCGAGCGCGAGATTGCATCGCTGGCGATGCAAAACATTGTCACGAACGTCAAACGGCTGGTGAAACAACCGGCCACGCAAATCACACATGTCAGTGACGTCGCCGAAGGAGTGAAGGAATTCAAGCCTGACGCAATTGTTCTAAGCGGCACACTGCGCGATTTCGATTACTACAAGCCGGAAATTCTTGACACTTTTAAAAGCTTCATCACATCTACTCGTTTGCCGGTGCTGGCCATCTGCGGCGGGCATCAACTAGTCGGACTTAGTTACGGCGCCCGCGTCGTAACCCTCGATCAGCAGGCGCAGGAACAGCGCCGCACCGATCGGCTGACCGAATACCAGTATCGCTTCGTACGAATCGTCGAACCTGAAGATCCAATCTTCGATGGCATCCACAATCCGGAATCGCACCGCTGGCACGACTACACCCGCGAAGGCTGCATTCTGCGCGTCTGGCAAAACCACGGACTCCAGCTCGACGCCGTTCCTGAGGGCTTCACCCTGCTCGCAACCTCCTATCTATGCCGCAATCAAATGATGGCCAAACGCTCTGATGGTCAGTTGATTTATTCCGTTCAGTTTCACCTGGAAAAGTCTTTCGAGGATTGGCACAAGAATCCAACGCGTTGGGAACACCCGAACGAATCGCGTGACGGCCGAATCCTTTTTGAGAATTTCCTCAGACTAGCTTTACAGAACCGCAAACGATAGTGAGCGGAGTAAGGCGTCACGTGGCTTTTGCATCAGAACCGCTTGCGATCGTGTCAGTACCGGGAGCGTTTTTCTCCTCTCCCTTTGGGAGAGGTTGGGTGAGGATTCCGACTTTGTCGGGTTAGCGACCGGATCGAGAGTCGACATTGCCTGCCATCACTCGCTCGTCACGTCTCACGAACCAGAGTCTCGCCACCGCCACCAAGATCCTTGCTTCGCGCGATCAGCATCTGGCCGCAATCTACAACACGCTGGGCGTTCCGCCGATGTGGGGCCGCCGTCCCGGCTTCGAAACGCTTCTGCGGATTGTGCTCGAACAGCAGGTTTCGCTTATCTCAGCGCGCGCCGTGTTTGCGCGCTTGAAATCAAACATCGAACCTTTCAATGCCGCTTCATTTATTACTAAGGGCGAACCGTTTCTCCGTTCACTCGGCGTCACCCGTCAGAAATCTCACTACTGCGTTCAAGTCGCCCAGGCATTCACGAATGGCGATCTGCAAGGCGTTGGCAGGTTGAGCGACGAAGATGCGCACGCGACGCTGCTGCAAATTAAGGGCGTCGGCTCGTGGACCGCAAACATTTACTTGCTGATGGCTTTGAAGCGGCCAGACATCTGGCCGGATGGGGATATCGCGCTCGCGACGGCGGTCGGCAAACTTCGCAAGCTAAAGACGCGACCATCGTTCACGGAACTGGCGCGGGTCGCCGAAAAGTGGCGGCCATACCGATCGGTAGCTGCACGAATGCTTTGGCAGTATTATCTCGCCGAACGTGACGGTTCTAAATCGGTCAACAAACTCTCACTCTTATGAATTTCGAATGGGACGGAAGCAAAACGCGCGGGACAACGAATTTGACGCTGTGAGAGGAAGAGCTGACGGCGAAATCAGTGCATCACAGCAAGCCTCGATAACAACAGCGTGGAGGAGCCGTGCGCCGACGCTTCAGAGCACGAAGTAAGGCGGAGGGATTGGCTTTCATGGCTGGATTGAAGAGTGGTCGAACGAAGGTCCGCGTCACCTTTCGTGGGGATGCGTCGTGATGCATCTATCCGACATCAGCAAGTTTTACGAACAGATTCCTGAAGGAACGATGGTGGTGATCTTCTAAGCTATTTCGCAATCGACGATGGCGCCATGGCGGTCCTACCGACGCTGATGTTCACGTCGCGTGGGACATTCTCCATCGTCAGCTCCATGAGACGATCGACGACGGCGGTCAAGTCATTCGTCTCGCGATAGACGCGCAGTTGTTCCTCGGCTGAGGTCCCCCGCTGGAGAATGGTGTGGATATGTTCGACTTCCTTGCGTGAACCGAGATCGTCAAGCACGTCGTCAACAAAGTCCAGAAGCTCGAGCACCAAATCCCGCGTCGGCACTTCTTTCTGCTTCCCGAAGTCGATCATCTTGCCTTCCAGGCCCCAACGCACAGCGCGCCACTTGTTTTCCTGAATCAACATGCGCCGGTAAAGACGGAAGCCGAGGTTTTTTTCAATCAGTTTGGTGAGCTTCGCCACAATTGCCTGGAAGAGCGCGGCAATCGCAACCGTGTCGTCCACGCGCGTAGGAATATCGCAGATGCGAAACTCCAGCGTCGGGAAAACGGGGTGCGGCCGGCAGTCCCACCAAATCTTTCTGCCGTCATTGATGCAGCCTGTCTTTACCAGCAGCTCGATGTAGCGCTGAAACCCGGGATAAGAATCAAAGTGATCGGGAATGTCAGTGCGCGGAAACTGTTTGAAGATTTCCGACCGGTAACTTTTCAAGCCCGTGTTATGACCCATCCAGAACGGCGAAGATGTAGTGAGCGCCAGGATGTGCGGCAAAAAATAGCGCGAGGCATTCATGATGTGAATTTGGCGCTCGCGGTCTGGAATACCGACATGAACGTGCAAGCCAAAGATCAAAAGCGAACGAGCCACAGTTTGTAGCTCCTGGACCAGCAGCTCGTATCTTTCATCTTCGAAAATCTTCTGGTCCTGCCAACGCGAAATAGGGTGTGTGGACGCGGCGACGATCCTAAGTCCATTCTTCTCGGCCAATGACGCAATGACGCCCCGCAGGTTCGATATGTCGGCCCGCGCTTCCTGAATGTTCTTGCAGATACCGGTGCCGACTTCGATCATTGACTGAATCATCTCGGGCTTGATCTGCTCACCGAGAATCATCCGGCCTTCATCGAGAAACTCGGTGACGTGCGAACGCAGCTCGCGCGTCACCGGATCGACTATCTGGAACTCTTCCTCAATGCCGAGTGTGAATTGGTCGAACATGAGATCTGGCGGGCGGTAGCCCGCCTCTAAACGAATCTACTCAACCCAACGCTTCATCATGCGCCAATCGGGCCTGAACTTACGGAAACGCTCGTAATACAAGTGCTGAATCATGGTCAGGATCGATCCCCATCCGCCATACAAGTCGAGGTGAACATGCCACTCGCGCTCACCTGCCTGCGGGTCGATGTAAAGAAAGTGCAGCGACGCATGTGGGCGGCCTTTCTCCAGAAAGCCGCCGGCGTTATCACGATGTCTGGCGAACATTCGGGTAAATTGTCGCCTGCCCTGCAGGTCAGTTTCAAGGTCGGACACGACGCTGAAGTACATCCCAACGCCGCCGCGCCCGTAAACGTTGACGATTCGGCCGACATGACGCCATAGATTGGTGCTAATCAATCGGCCGGATAGAAGGTCGAGCGCCTCCTGTTTGTCCCGCGTCAGCGCGTTGTAGGCGGCCTCGTCGCCTTCGTGACCATAGAGCCCGCTAAGTTTTTCCCGGTAGCGCTGGCGCCGCTCTTCTGAAATCTCCGCCCAGGCGAGCGGCTGTTCATCGATCGCGACCGCCATGTTCTATCCCGGTCGTAACCCACGCTCCAACGCTCGACGCGTGTCGTCTGCCAACTCGTGGAATTTCACGCCCACGCCTTCGCCGGGATTGCTGTAAACGACCTCTCCGGTGGCGATAACGTGATCGCCGCCGATGGGTAGGCGAAGCGCCAGCATGGCGCCGACGGGAATCCGCGTTTGCGTACGTAAGTACAGCCCTCCGACACTGATGTCTTTGGTGCTGGCGACGCCGGTCGATTCAGCGCCGTCGAAATGCACGTCGACGATCAAACGCGAACGGTCGTATTGCCGCCGATCATCGGTCGAAATCTCCTGAGGGTCTTCTGTTTCGGCCATGGCCTGTCCTTTCGAATTCTGTCTGGCATTAACGCGCGCGATCATACTAGATCACAGACAATTAAATCTATTCGTTTCGCAACTGGAAGAGCGCACTGCACACTCGATTGACACTAAGATCGCGCGAAGATACTATCGCCTTTCGCAATCAGCTCCCGAAATTCTGCTTCTCGAGCTTCAACTATGGGCTTCGCCACAACGGCAATTCACGCCGGCAATGAACCGGACTCGGCCACAGGGGCGGTGTCCGTCCCCATCTATCAAACGTCAACTTACGCGCAGGACGGACTCGGCAAAAACAAGGGATTTGAGTACGCGCGCACTGCAAATCCCACGCGTCTGGCACTCGAGCGAAACATCGCGGCGCTTGAAGGTGCACAGTTCGGTTACGCCTTCGCATCGGGGATGGCCGCGATCGATGCGACGTTGCGGCTGATAAAAGCCAACGAGCACGTGATCGTTTCCGACAACACTTATGGTGGCACATTTCGGCTCTTCAGCAAGATTCTTTCGAACTACTGCATCGAGTTCGACTTCGTGGACACGTCGGACGTTACCAACGTCGAGGCCGCAATCAAAGACAACACGCGCATGGTGTTTATTGAGACGCCAACGAACCCGGTGATGATGATCACGGATTTACAAGCCGTCAGCGACGTGGCGCACGCCGCCGGCGCACGCGTCGTGTGCGACAACACCTTCATGTCACCGTACCTGCAAAGGCCGATAGAGTTCGGCGTCGATATAGTTGTGCATTCGACGACGAAATTCCTGAATGGCCATTCGGACGGTATCGGCGGCGCGGTCGTGCTCAACAACGAAGACGACGCGGCGTGGATTCAATTCGTCCAGAACAGCGCCGGCGCGATTCTTTCTCCATTTGATTCGTGGCTGGTTTTGCGCGGCACCAAAACTTTAGCTCTGCGCATGGAACAGCATGACAAATCCGGGCGCGCCGTCGCCGCGTTTCTCGAGGATCATCCGAAGGTACAAAAGATTTATTACCCGGGATCGCTGTCGCACAAACAGCACGAGCTGGCAAAGCGCCAACAGAAGGGCTTCGGCAGCATGATTTCGTTCGATGTCGGCTCGCTGGCGGCGGCGCGGACTGTGCTCGAATCGGCAAAACTTTGCACGCTCGCGGAAAGTCTAGGTGGCGTCGAGACTTTGATTTGTCATCCGGCAACCATGACGCACGCCTCGATCACTGCCGAATCGCGCGATCGGCTCGGGATTACCGATGGGTTGGTGCGAATTTCCGTCGGCATCGAAGACACTGACGACATCATTGCAGATTTGGATCAGGCGCTCGCCTCGGTTTAGCGCGCTGAATGGTCCCACGGCGGCACAAATACCGCCTCTAAACGCTTCTTGGTTGGGTGACAACCCAGCGGCGACAATATAAAATCCCTAACGAATTACCGGCTTCAAATTCGCCCTTAACGCTCCTCAAAATGCTCGTAGAGCTACACGCCAAATCCGATGTAGGCCGCGTGCGCCGTGGCAACGAAGATAATTTTCTGCTCCTCGATCTGGGGACGCGGCAGGCGTGGACTGGTTCGGATGGCGCAGACAGCCCGTCAGAGATGAATCGACTGGACGTGGGCGAAAAAGGTTTGGTTCTTGTCGTTTCTGACGGCATGGGCGGCGCGCTGGCCGGCGATGTCGCCAGCCGCATGGCCATCGATTCGGTACGCGAAGTGATGACCGGAAATGACGGCAATGCCTGCGATCCGGAATCGTCATTAGTGGATTGTTTGAAGCACGCCACCCTGCAAGCCAACCGCGCGATCCACTACAAGAGCCTCGAGGACAGCCGTTGCAGCGGCATGGGCGCGACGTTAACCGGCGCAGCCATTCGGCACGACATGCTCGACCTCGTGCAGGTGGGTGACAGTCGAGCGTATGTTGTGCGCGGCGATCACATTCGCCTCGCGACAAAGGATCAGTCGCTCGTGCAGCAACTTGTTGACGTCGGCCAAATCAGTGAGGAAGAAGCCGAGACGCACATGTTTCGGAACGTGATTCTCCAGGCCCTCGGCGCTCAGACTGAGCTAACGCCTGCGACGGCCCGCATTCAGCTCCGGCAAGGCGACGTGCTGTTGCTTTGCAGTGACGGGCTGTCAGGGAAACTGCGCAATGAAGAGATTCGTCAAATCGTTAGCGACTCGAGCGCCGACCTGACCGCAGCCTGCGATGCTCTGGTGGCGGCCGCGAACGACCGCGGCGGTGAAGACAACATTACGGTTGTGTTGGCGAAATTTTCAGGAGAAGATTTGAAAGACTCAGCTGGAGACCGGATTACGATCGAGTTGCCGGCAATGGATGACGATAAGACGCTCGACGAAACCGAGTCAGACACGCAGCATCGCATGCCTAATCTCTAAAAGGCGCGCACGCATTCCCGACTTGTCGGGATTCGCGGGCATCCTTGCCCGTTAGATTAAAAGACCGGCAGGGATGCCGGTGCACCGCAGGCAAGATGCCTGCGTTCCTAAGATTTCAATTCCTTCCCGCGCCAGTCAGGCACCTGCCCAGTACGACGAACATAAATCGAAGCACCCTTGACCCGCTCGACCTGCACGCGGTCGCCGGCTTCGAGCGGCTCTTCACCGTCCGCCGGATAAGCAGTCCAGGTTGAACCGAAAACTTTGACGGCGCCTTCATGCAGCGCGCCTCGACTGGAAGTAACGACCGTGCCTACCTGACCCGGCAGTGCATCGGCGCCGCTTTTCAGATCGCCGCCGGATTTCTCACGCGAAAAGTAGTTGACGAAGATTGTGCGCGACGCCGCGGTCAGTCCAATTGAAACCACCGCAAAAATCAGGAATTGCAATGGAAGGCTGGTGACGCCCGCGAGATTGGCCAGCGCCGCCGCCAAAGCGCCGATGCCAAACCACAGAAGTACGAAGCCAGTGGAGAATATCTCAGCGATGATTAGCACGGCGCCGAGAATTAGCCAAACAATCCAGAAGTAGTTTTCCATTAGATAGCGTGTGTGTCAGTCCCGCAGAAAAATCATCTTCCATTAGGCATTTGACATTTACCATCTGACATTCTGACATTTGTCATGGCCCGGGCACATTCGCATGGCTAAGAATACGGCTAGCCCCAACTCATGACAGAACTATGAACTACGGACTGCCAGAAATCGTGATTGCCAATGTCAAATGGCAGATGTCAAATGCCAAATGGAAAATGATTGTTTCTACTTCCAAAGGTTTTTGATCACAAACCAAATATTTGCCGGACGTTCCGCCAGCCGGCGCATGAAATACGGATACCAGTGCTTACCGTATGGCACATAGACGCGCACATTATACCCGTCGCGCGCCAGTTTCTCCTGCAAATCTCGGCGGATGCCGTAAAGCATCTGAAACTCGAAAGCTTCCTTGCCGATTCCCTGATCGCGCGCGTACCGGATGGTGGCGTTAATCATCTGCGGGTCGTGGGTGGCGATTCCGTGATAGGTGCCGCTAGAGAGCAGAAGTTTCATCACCCGCACATAGTTTTCATCCACGTCCTTCTTATCCGGGAATGCGACTTCGGGTGGTTCATTGTAGGCGCCCTTGCAGATGCGTATGCGTGCCGGGATCTTTAACAAGTCCTGCGCGTCATCGTAACTTCGACGAAGGTACGATTGCAAAACTATCCCCACGTCATTCAATCCGAATTCGCTACGCAGCCGTTTAAAGATATCGATGGTGACCTGCGTGACATTCGATCCCTCCATATCAACGCGCACAAAGTTACCGCGCCGGGTCGCATCTTTAACCACTGTGCGCGCGTTGCGATAAGCGAGTTCCGGGTCGATGTCGAGTCCGAACTGGGTCAGCTTGATCGAGACGTTCGAGTTGATTTGTGACTCGTCGATTTTCGCGAGCACGTTGAGATACTCGCGCACTTCGCCTTCTGTTTCAGCGACGCTATCGACGGATTCGTTCAGGTGATCGAACGAAGCCGAGCAGCCGCGCGCGTTAAGTTCGCGAATCGCTGTAATGGCTTGGTCATCGGTTTCGCCGGCGATGAAGCGCGCGGTGATTTTTCTGAACGCAGCGAAGCGCGCGGCGAAATCTTTGAGTTTGTCCTGACGGGCGAGGTAGAGGAGAGCGCTTCTGGTGAGCATGTTTCGTGACTAGTCGCTATGCTATCCTTAACTTTCGAATGCGTCTAAAACTGGTTTTCTTTACTTCCCTGATCGCTTCGCTGTTGGCCGTGAGTTTTTCCTTTGTCATAAACGCGGTGACCATCGGCGTTTTTAGCGTTACAGGCCCCAAGGCAGATCGTTGGGTCTATCTGGTTCTTTCGCTGCCTGCGCTGTTATTGGCAGTCCTCGGCGGCAGCTTCGTGTATCGGCATACCGCGACCCGACGCAAACTCCAGACGAGCTTGACGGTTATGCTGGTTTTGTTGCTCTGCCTCGTGGAACTTATCGCGCTTGAACGCCTGCTCGACTAATCTCGACATCGGCATTTGTCCCCAATCCTATCTCTGTCTGCACCGGTTTAAGCGAATCAATCACAAACTGAATGTGCTCATCAAGCGTAACACCAAGTTCTTCAACACCTTGATGGATGTCGTCGCGATTAACTGAACGCGCGAAGGCTTTATCTTTAAGTTTCTTCTTCACCGACTTTACTTCGAGATCGTCCAGGCTGCGCGACGGTCTTACCAAGGCGCACGCGACCAGAAATCCGCACAACTCGTCCGTCGCGAACAGAGCCTTCGCCATCTGCGTGTCGCGCGGAACGCCGGTGTAAGTCGCGTGGCCGAGTATCGCTCTAATTATTCGATCCGGATAACCGCGGCCGCACAGAATGTTCGAGCCTGTAAACGGATGCTGATCGGCGGACGGAAACATTTCGTAATCAAAGTCGTGAAGCAGCCCCACCAGACCCCACTCGTCTTTGTCAGCTTCGGCGTCGCCGTAGCGTCCAGCACACGCGCGCATCGCCGTCTCGACTGCGAGCGCATGCTTGCGCAGGCTATCGCCCTTCGTGTACTCGCAGAGCAGTTCCCACGCTTCTTCACGAGTTGGTGTTGTCATGAAATTCGCTTAACCGAGTGAAAAACTAACACGCGGGATTCCGAAGCGACAAGTGCAATTTGGAGTGCGGCGGCAAGCGGAGCGCGACGCCGCTTTGGATCGGAGCAACCAGTTCGTAATGATATCCAAGCGCGATCGTCGATTCGATCTGCCAGCGCATTCCAGATCAGCGGCGATAGCCGGGCCGCGCGCGAATCGCAACGTCTTTGCGCGTGGTCTTGACTTGAATCTTGCGGTACTTCCCGTCCTTTTCACGGTTCGTCGGGTAGTACCCGAGCGAGTATTGCGTGCGCAACTCAGCTGCGATTGCGGCGAACGCCTGCGGCAGCATCGCGAGGGTGTCGGCGCGGTGCACCTGCCCGCCCGAACGATCGGCGAGTTCTTTCAAGTAGCTGTCCGCCATGAAGTATGCCTGGTCGAGCATCCCTTTGATCGAATCGTCGGGAGTTGGCCGGCCGCCCCTGGTTGGACCGGGATCGATTGGCGGTCTCCGGCCACCCGAAGCGTCGGGGAAATCGGGAGGCGATCCTTGTGGCGTCTGCGTCGGGACCGGACGCCGCACCGGACGGCTGAGAATCATCTCCAACGGCGATTTGCCTTGGCCCCGCCGATTCGGATCGGAGGCAGGGTCTTCAGAGGGAAAGGTGGAAGGGGTGGTGCCCTGCTGGCGAATGACGTCGCTCGTAGGTAAGCCGATCCCAGTCTGCTCCCCCGCCTGACGTCGCGCGATCGCTTCGGTCTCCGCGCGGGTATCGAAACGAATCGGATAAATAATCACGCCGCTTTCGTCCAGGTTCCTTAGCGTGCCTTCGTAACTCCCCCCTCTGTCGCTGTGCCAGTCGACACCATCCGTGAAAACGACGATGGCGCGCCGCCCACTAACCGGTCGCAGATTATTCAGCGCCCGTTCAACCGCGTCATAGACTTTCGTTCCCTCGCCCGACGTAATTTGCAAGATAGCCTTGCGAATCACGGCTTTGTCGGAAGTGAACTCATTCCAGTCGCGCACCGAGTCATCGAACGAAATCACTTTTACTTTGTCCGCTGAGCTTAGCTGCTCAACAAACGCAATCGCCGCACGCTGAATCAGCGGCAACTTTTCTTTCGTACTGCCGCTGGTATCAAGAAGCAGTACCACGCTGAAGGGCGCGTTAACGGTCGCGAGAAACGCGATTTCCTGGGCGACGCCGTCCTCAGAAATCTTGAATTCTTCTTTGACCAGGTCGGCGATGTACCTTCCGGTGCGCGAACTGGCAATGACCGGAACAGTCACCAGGTTTGTGTCGACTTTCACCGTCTCCAGATCCTGTTCGGTGGGAGCCTCCTCGACCTGCTCGACCGCCGGTTTTTGCGGAGCAGCGACTGGCGGCTTCTTCTGAGGGTGAGCGAACAAAGATTGCCCCACAAAGACGAGACTGATCAGCAGAGCCAAGACTCGAGTTGACTGTTGCATTGGAGAAACCGCCGGACTGCGTGAATCGAACTATTTGGAGAGACGCGGTATTGTAAACACGTTTCGGCGCGAATCCAACTATGATCTGTCTCATCCGCGCGGTGTTTGACGATCTCTCGCATGTCCGATGAATGAACGTGTTCTACTCGTTGCCCCGGCGTCAAAGCTGACTCCGCAGCTCGAATCAGCGGGTTTTCAAACCATTACGTGGCCGAAGCTGCAGTTGACGCCGCCTGACAATTTCGCGGCTCTCGATGAGGCGATCGCGAATCTCTACGGCTACGACTGGATTATCTTCATCGACTCCGACGCGGTTCGCTTCTTTGTCGAGCGAGTCCAGCAGCAGTCACGGGAAGTTAGCGACCTCGATACGCTCCATGTATGCGCAATTGGCGAAGCGACCGCCGCCGCGCTTGAACCCGCGCGGGTTCATGTCGATGTCGTGGCGACGCAAACTAATCCGTCCAAAATCGTCGAACAGTTGGCAACGTACGCTGGCGGCGTCGAACACCTGGATCGCCTGAACTTTTTGTTGCCGCAAGCTGCGATTGGTCGCGATTATTTGAAAGCGCACATTGAAAACATTGGTGCTCGCGCGGACGTAGTCGTTGCGTACCAGACGGTCGCCAATGATGACTTGACCCGATTAGCCGGTCTGCGAAGCATGCTGCTCACCGGCAGCGTTGATGCTGTCGTGGTCGGCGACCCTGATCAGGTGTTCGAACTGGCCCGCGTGTTCGACACGAACAATCTGGGCCCATTTTTGAGGAACACGTTCGTGCTGGCCATTGGCGAGGCCACAACGAACGCAGCCGAAGCCGTTGGCATTTCGCAGCCGCTGCAACCGAACGCGTCTTCACCGCACGCAATCACTGAATTGCTTGCGAAACGCTTCGGCGTTTAACCTCGACAGATCGTCATTTGCGCTGTGCTAAACTGAAACGGATGAAAGGCCGCGTGCTCATCATCGACAGCGATCGAAACTCTTCGCATGCTTTGCGCGATCAGTTGAAGACGCTTGGTTACGAAGTACTCGCCGAACCAAACAACTCTTCCGGCATCAAAGTCGCCGAAACATTTTCTCCCTCGGTGATCATTACAGACACTATCCCGACCGACCGCGAGTCGTTCGCCGCTCTGCGCGAAATCCGCGTCAACCACCCGCACACTCCGATAATTGTGGCGGGCGAAGCCAGTTCGGTTGAAACCGCGCTGCGCGCGATTCAGGATGAGGGCGCCTACCATTATTTCAACAAGCCAGTCGAAGTCGAGAAACTGACACCCGTGCTCGAGCGCGCGGTGGAGCTCGCTGAAGCGCGGCGCGAAAACGATTTGCTACGACGGGAGTTGCGCGACCGCGGCGCCTTCGGTGAGCTCGTCGGCAACTCAGAAGCCATGCATCAGGTTTACCGCTTGATCGAACAGGTTGCGTCATCGTCGGCTTCCGTGCTGATCACCGGCGAATCCGGCACGGGCAAAGAGTTGGTGGCGCGAACGATTCACAATTTGAGTCCGCGGCGGGATGCGCCATTTCTCGCCATAAACTGCTCGGCTATCCCGGACACCTTGATGGAGTCTGAGTTGTTCGGCCATGAAAAAGGAGCCTTCACCGGCGCGGTGGCGCGCCGACACGGTTGTTTCGAGCTGGCAAACACCGGCACCTTATTACTCGATGAAATCGGCGAAATGCCGACGCTGCTTCAGGCAAAACTGCTACGTGTAATCGAAGAACGCGTCCTGCATCGTCTTGGTAGTCGAAAAGACATCTCTGTCGATGTTCGCATTCTCGCCGCCACTAACCGGGACCCGCATACAGCCGTTCGCGACCGGACGCTACGTGAAGACCTTCTCTACAGGTTAAACGTAATCACGATTCATTTGCCGCGTTTAGCAGAACGACTCGACGATCTGCCGCTTTTGGTGCAGCATCTTGTGACACGGCTTGCCGCCAAACACGATCGACCGGCCCGATTCATCAGCCCGGCGGCGCTTGACGCTCTACAGTTTCATTCGTGGCCCGGCAACGTGCGCGAGCTGCGCAACGTCATCGAGCGCGCCGTTGTGATTTGTTCGGGTGAGCAAATCGAGCGGCATCATTTCACGCCTTACCCATTCGATGAGCGCCGGCGGCTGCGATCCGAAGATACGGTGACGTTTCCGGTCGGCACGCCGCTGGACGAAATTGAGCGCCACATGATTCTGCGCACGCTCGACAAGACGGGCAATAACAAGACCCGCGCCGCAGAGTTGCTCGGCATTAGCTTAAAGACGCTCCACAACAAATTGAATGCGTACCGGGCCAAAGGGCTTCTTCAGGAGGACTAACATTTGGCATTTGGCATCTGACATTTAAGATTTGGCATTTTCTGATTTGCGGCACGCAATCTCATTGGCTGGCGATTCAATCCCGAATCAATCGGCCAATGCCAAATCTCAAATATCCAATGTCAAATGTTTTGTTGTTCTTCATAGACGGCTTAGGCATCGGCACCCGCGGGCCGCACAATCCGCTCGATGGGTTGCCGGACGCCGCGCCATTGGCGATTTTCCAGGACGAGCCAGCGCGAATTCCGTTCGACGGCGTTTTAGTTGAGACCGACTCGCGGCTGGGCATCGAAGGACGGCCGCAAAGCGCATCCGGTCAGACGACGATACTGACTGGGATCAACGCGCCGGCAGCGATCGGCCATCACAAGCAGGGCTTTCCGAACGCCGCGCTGCTTGAAATCATTCGCGAGCATTCGATCTTCCGGCAGCTTGAACGCGCCGGAGTCGCTCCGATCACTTTCGCAAATACCTATACCAAGCGCTTTTTCGAGAGTCGTCCGCGATGGATCTCAGCGACTACGGCCGCAGTCGAAGCCGCCGGCCTGAGTTTCAATACCGTCGATGACCTGAGGGCCGGCCGCGCTGTGTACCAGGACTTCACCAACAAGCAACTGCTCGAACGCGGCGAAAAGGTTGAACCTCGCACGCCCGAACAGGCGGCCAAGGTTCTCGCATCCGTCGTCGCGGACCACCGATTTACTTTGTACGAGTACTTCATCACCGATAAGGTCGGTCACGCGCAGGACATGACTTCCGCGCGGCTCGTACTGCAAAATCTGGCGCGGATGATTCGCAGTCTTATTGGGCATCTGGATTTGCAGAAAACCACCGCCATCCTGACGAGCGATCACGGCAACATCGAAGACTTATCGACCAAAAGCCACACGCTGAATGCGGTCCCAACAATTATTTGGGGCACGAACAAGGAACGCATTTCGGCGCACATCACTTCGCTCGCGGACATAACGCCGGCGATTGTGAGCTCGTTAACCCAGCAGAGCGCAACCGCGAATGTCTAAAAACCAAATCGCCTCAACCGAAAAGAACAATCCGCGCGAAATTTTCGGTTGGATGATGTATGACTGGGCAAACTCCGCTTTCTATACGACAGTGGTCGGCGCGCTTTACGGACACTATCTGACTTCTGTCGCGCAGCAGGCGGTCGGCGAGAACGGCATCGCGCTGCGCTTCGGGTCGTTCTTTTCAATCTCAGCGAAGTCCTTTTACCCGCTTTGCATTACCCTGGCGGTGCTGATGCAGATCTTCCTGCTGCCCTTGCTGGGGGCGATGGCTGATTATTCAAGCCTGAAGAAGCGGCTCCTGATCGTCTTCTGTTACGCGGGCGCAGGAGCAACATGCCTCATGT
Source organism: Acidobacteriota bacterium (assembly GCA_052389795.1). GTDB lineage: Bacteria > Acidobacteriota > Blastocatellia > Pyrinomonadales > Pyrinomonadaceae > UBA11740. Next base: position 279,245 of record JBQTHO010000003.1, read on the forward strand.
ATTTCGTCGCCAACGGAAGGTACCTTCTCGGTGGACTGCTCTTCATCATCGCGATGTTAGGCTTCAACGCGGCCATCGTCATCTACAACTCGTACCTCCCACAAATCAGCACTGAGGACCGCCGCGACACAATTTCGAGTCGCGGTTTCGCGCTCGGCTATCTCGGCGGTGGACTTCTGCTGGCACTGAACTCAGTCTTCATCGGGGTCATCGCTCCGCGGATAGGAATCTCCGAGTCGATGGCCGTCCGCATCTCGTTGCTGTCCGCCGGTGTTTGGTGGGGCAGCTTTGCGTTGCTGACGTTTAGCCTGCTGCGCTCGCACAACGCGGCCCGCAAGCTTCTGCCGGGCAAGTCCTACCTAACGATTGGTTTTTCTGAGCTGGGCCAGACCTTCCGCGAGCTCCGGCGACTGCGGCACACGTTCCGTTACCTAATTGCCTATTTGTTTTTCATCGACGGCGTCCAGACAATCATCGGCATGGCCGGTGTTTTTCTGGCGCAGGAATTGTTCGTTGCGCGCGGCCTCAAGGCCAGCCCGGCTTTTCTGATCGGAATCTTCCTTTTGGTGCAGTTCATGGCCATATTCGGGGCGCTGCTGTTCGAACGTATCGCCGCCTTCATCGGTACTAAGAGGGCAATAATGACGTCGCTCGTGATCTGGTCGGGCGTCGTCATTTACGCTTATGGGTTTTTACAGACAACGACGCAAGCCTGGTGGATGGCGGGGTTCATCGCCGTTGTGCTGGGAGGAACGCAAGCCCTTTCACGCGGACTCTACTCACGCATGATTCCGCCGGGACGCGAGGCTTCGTTTTTCGGACTCTATGAAATTTCCGAGCGCGCCTCGTGGATGGGCATGGGAATGTTCACTATCGTAGTCAACCAGACGGGTTCCTATCGCCAGGCCATTCTCCTTCTTATCGTCTTCTTCGTGATTGGCCTGTTGATTTTGATCTTCACTGACACAGACCGGGCGATTCACGAAGCGGGAAACCTTCTGCCTGAAGAGGCGGCGGAAACCCAAAGTTAGGCGGCGGTATTTTTGCGGCGATTCACTCCCGACCGCTTCAGACAATCACGAGAGCAATACGTTAGCGACCCGCTGCTCAACGTCCTACTTTCCGGACTCCAAATACCGCATGTTTCGCATTTGACGAGTTTTTCCGCAACGTTGCCTGCCCGAGCGGGCGCGCTGGTCACTTGTTGAAAGTGCCGAACCGTCTTAAGGAATTGTCGTGCGAGAGCGATAACCGGGCGAAGTACTCGATACAGCACTAGCGCAAGAACGAACAGGACGCCGACGACGAGCAGGATTCTCAATTGATTTTCTTAACCGCTGTTAAGGGGAGCTAACCGAGAGGCACTAAGTTACGGTAAGTCGTCTTTTCGTCTGCGCGGATGTGGATCAACCGCGCGACGACGCGACGGCGAATTTGGCGCGCGCCTATCGATGCTGCCCGCCGGCAAACCGCGACCATGCACTGCCTCCGTCAGGATCCGAGTAATTTCCTGCGACAATGTCCGGTGCTCGGAGGCGGCTTTACGCCGCAAGGACTCTTTCAGATCGCTAGGGACATAAGCTCCGATGAAAACGCCTTTACGATTGGCCATTGGTTGGGGGCTCCTTCTTTCCAGGCTGATCGAACTCGGAAATACGCCACACTCAGACGATGAGAAGCATACCAAGCAGTACGAGTGGAAAATGCCGATGCAATGAGAGCAAGTCTGTAAGCCGAATTCTGTCTCCCGATCAGGGATTTCAAATCTCAAACCCTAAGATTTCAAATCCCGGATCGGGAGGGCGATCATTCCTCTAGCCCAACCGTTGCCGGTTGGATCCAGCGACCTACCCGGAAGCTCTGGGCGGGCAGCCCGTCTTGAATCTCAAATTTGAAATCTGAGATTCAAAGTACTTCCCTATTTGGTCTTGCACCGCGAGGAGTTTGCCTGGCCGCGCATGTCACCACACGCGCCGGTGCGCTCTTACTTTAAGCCCTAACGGACCGCACCGTTTCACCCATCACCTGCGGATTCAGATCTGAGATCTCAAAATCTGACTTGCCGCCGGCTGGTCTGTTTTCTGTTGCACTTGTCGTCGGTCATCTTTGGAATCTTGATTTTGAATTCTTGAATCCAAAGCTGCCGCCCCGCCGTTAGCGGGCTCGCTGCCCTGTGGTGTTCGGACTTTCCTCTCCTTCGATTCGCGTCTGATTTCAAATCTGAGATCTGAAATTTCAGATTTTGAGACCGAAGCAGCGACCGCCCGACCTGCTCTCAAATGCAAGGCGCGATAATTATAGCAAACCATTGTTCAACACGCACAGGGCGAAATCGGCGAGTCGACGCGGGCGCGGCAGACAACTCTTGCCCAAGTCTTCACGGGTTAGCCGAAATACCCCAAACCGACGCGCAAGTGCCGAAGCATCGACGCGGGCAGCGTTGAGACAATAAACCACGTCATCAAAGAATGCGTGAGGGCCAGAGCGAAGAGGTTCGGCGCGCGCTGATAGACTGCGGCCCAAATTCCGCCTGCGATAAAAGTAATCAGCGTGAGCCACGGGTTGGGAAGGTGCAGCAAGCCGAAGACAACGGCCACGAGCGAGACGCTAGGCCAGCCAGAGCCGAGCACAACCATTGCTCGCCGATTAAAGAAGCCCTGTAGCACGTACTGTTGCGCCAGAGCCCAGGCAAATCCAATTGCGAGCTGGAGCGCCAAATTTCGATTTGGATGCCATCGCAGAAAACTAATCGACGAACCGGTTGTCCATGCAATTAACAGGCAGGCCCCGGCCATCAGCAGAACCGGAACCGCCAACCGATACAGCGCTGGCAGGAAGGTGTCGAAACGGAAGCCGAGGTCGCGCAGGCTTTCGCGCCGGACGCGGTGCGAGACGAACATCAACAGCATCCCAAGGATCACCGGCACCGCGATGATTGCCTTGCTGAACCCCGCGGCAGAAGCAAGCATCCATTCCGCAATCACGACTGAGGAAGCGACAGATGCGATCTCCCAAATGGCGAGCGTCCGATCAGGCAGCGCCGCAGCTTGAGGCGCACTCGAAAGATCCGGCGGTGAAGGTGAATCGTTCATTGCACAGGCGTGGAATGGACTGTGAAGCGCAAGGGCTTCCCGATTATCTGCAGTGACCTCCTCGCGGGCGAGGCGCCGCGATGGAGGAGATAAACGCGAGCTTCGTGTTCGCCTGGGGGCAGCGTCGGCGTTTTGAAAACGAAGCCGTGCCAGTCATCTGCCGCGCGTCCTGCCTGACGGACGTCTGGCCGTAACTCAGCGGCTATGCGTTGTTCGATGAATTTATCGTCGATGAAGAGTTGAACTTCCACGCGCCGGCCCGGGTTGTCATCGTCAACGGCCCACCCGGATATCGTTTGCGCGTCTGAATGGTCCAACCAGCCACGCAGCATCGGGTTCGTCGTGGAAAGGTAGAAGCCTGCTGCAACCGTAGTGACCAGCAGCGCTTCGGCGATAGATTTGCCGATTAGCAAATTCGCCAGTCCCGCACGTGAAAAGAGATTCATGTCTGCTCAGGCAAAGAAAGAGGGCGGCACGCGCGCGCACCGCCCTTCGTCATCTGCATATCATGCAGCAGAGATTATCACATACCTGACCTGACCTCGATTCGATCACCGGCTTGCAGCAAAGGATCAGCCGCCTTTCCTTGTTCAATGGCCTTAAGATTGTGATCCTGGGATCTGAGAAAGCCGCTTCCATCGCGGCGCGATATTTTTGCGGTGAACTGACGATCCTGACGAATGCCACCAGCGGCCAGAAGTAATTGCGTTAGTGTCATTCCCGGACGTAATTCCTTTTCACCTGCTGAGGCCACTTCACCACCGACGTAAACGAACAGACCCGACGCCGGCGAAACGCGAATAAGGTCGCCCGGCATCACCAGCATCGACAGATCGTCGGTACGTTTGACCGAGAGATTCGTTTCCTTGCCATTTCTGACAACCGTCACCGTCGCGGCATCTGAGCGCGGTAAGGCTTCAGCCAACAGCGTGAACAGTGGCATCGCTTCACGGCGCAGAATCTTGCGTCCCGGATTGTCCACGACGCCGGTTATAAAAACAAAGTGACTTGCATAATCGCGGACACTCACCGACGGGCGCGGGTTCTGAATGACTTTGATCTCTGCGCTCAACCGGCGCGCGATCTCGTCGGGCGTAAGTCCGGCAACATTCAGCGGTTTGGCGAGCAAGGGGTACTCCAACACCCCATTCTTCATCACTGTAAAAAGTGTCGATTCGCGCGTCACCATGTTCGTCAGACGAATGTCGAGCACATCGCCAATGCCAACCCGATAGGTCGAGGTGGGAGCGGTAGCCGGAGCAAGACGTGCTGTCGTGGAATTATTGACGGCCAAACTCGTCGGTTTCATCAGCTTTGGCTGGTTCACCGCGGCGCGTGGAACGTCGCGTGTGTTCGTTGGACGCGGCGGCGTGACCACCGTCGGACGAGCACTTAACGGGACGCCGGAATCGCCCCACGCTGGTTTTGGCTGATTCGCCCTGCCGGCATTGTTCGCCGGCGTGTCATTGGGCCCGACGGTTCGACTTCGGGTTGAGGAATTTTGATTCTCCTGGGCTGGCGGAGGCGCGCTAGTCATCCGCGCTCGGATTTGCGTTTGAGCCGTAGCCGTCGGAACGGCCACTAAAAGGAAAAGAAAAACAAGGGATGTGTTTTTCACCATGACACTCAACTCCACATCAACTTTGCTGCCGGCCTCGGGCAACGACGCCGCATTGCTGGCCCGTCGGGCGACGGGCTTATCAAGGTGGATAAACGACGAAAGGCGGCTGGTTTCAGGAAAATTCGGGAAGTTTCCCGCACGAGAAGCGGGCCGGGCAGAATTATTCGGAAGCGAGGGTCCGCGGCAAAAGTTCGCCGGCCATTTGAATTCCGTCTTTACCGCTGTCACGGACGGCTTGCGAGACCGTCAGGAGCGAGCCATCGGGTTCCTGTTGCGCCAGTTTCAGCACCATCGGCAGGTTCACGCCGGAAATAACTTCCACTGTGGGGTCATGAAGGAACATCGAAGCGACATCGGTCGGCGCGCCACCGAACATATCGGTGATTAGCAAAACGCCTTTGCCTTGCGACACGCGGGCGATCGCCCGTTCCAATTCGTGGCGCGCGACATCCACATCATCATGCCAGTCGATCGAAGCTGAGGTGATATGCGGCAGCGGTATGCCGAGAATCATTTCTGCCGCCGCGAGAAATTCACTCCCCAAATGGGCATGCGAAACGATCACACCGCCAACGAGCGGTTGAGGAGCAGTACGTGCTGTGCCGTCGATAACTTTCATCTCGCTCTAACGCTTCGCCTGTGCTGCCTGACGCACGTCGCGGTGGACCGTTTGCGCATCGAACCCAACCTTACGCAGACGCGACGCCAGTTCATTCGCAATCATAACTGATCGGTGACGCCCACCCGTGCAACCGATGCCGACAGTCAGATACGACTTCCCTTCCCGTTTGTATTGCGGCAGCAGATAAGTCAGCAGATCCATGAATCGTCCAACAGTGTCCTCGACCTCGGGCTGCGCGTTCAGGTATTTGATAACCCGCGGATCGTCGCCGGTCAGGTTCTTCAAAGTCGAGATGAAGAACGGATTCGGGAGATGCCGCACATCGAACAGAAGTTCCATCTCTCGCGGCACTCCGAATTTATGGCCGAAGCTCAAAACTTGAACGCGCATTGGCGCCGCGTTTGCTGAGGGCCTGAATCGCTCGAGTAAGACGTTCCGCAGCGAATGAACCGTGTAGTCGGAAGTTTCGATCACTTCATCCGCCAGCGCGCGCACCCGCTTCATCGCGGTCCGTTCAGTCCGTATCGCATCGGGCAGGCCCTTGCCACGCTCCGCCGGATGCGGCCGGCGCGTCTCACTGAAGCGGCGCGCCAGGATTTCATCCGATGCTTCAAAAAAAAGAACTGAAACGGTCAGGCCGCGCCGGCGAAGACTGCGCAGCTGCGTGGCAAAATCCGCGAGGAACTGGCCCTCGCGAAAGCTGATTACCAGTGCCGCGCGATCAATGCGTCCGCGCGCATCGTCGCGCGACTGCACCAGACGGGCAAACGTAGGCAGCAGCGTCAGCGGCATGTTGTCGACGCAAAAGTATCCGAGGTCTTCGAACGCGTTCGTCGCCGAACTCATGCCCGAGCCGCTGAGCCCTGTGATAATGACGACGTCAGGCGCAGTGCCATCAGTCGTCCTGGGTTTTCGCTTTGTTGCCATTTCCGACGCGCTTCAATTTAGTTTGGAAAGTTCGGCAATACAAGCACAAACGAAAAGGAGCGCGACCAAATTGATCCGCTCCTTTGCCGTAATAACTTGAACAACCCTCACGGCTCGATCAGACCAAAGTTTCCATCCTGACGCTTGTACAGCACGCCGACACGGTCTGTGTCCGCGTCGCGAAAGACGACGAACTGATCATTGCGGCCTGACAAGTCCAGGGCGGCTTCTTCAGCCGTCATCGGCTTTACCGCGTAACGTCGCGCGGCGATGATGCGAGCCGGCGCCGGCGCGGCTTCAATTTGGCCATCCGGACTCGGCGCGCCCGCAGATCGCTTGCGAGCGTGCTGCTTGCGATCAATGATGCGTTTCTTGAGTTTGAGAGCCTGCTTTTCGAGCTTATTGATGGCCCGGCTCAAAGCCATGTACATGTCGGCATTCGTATCTTTGGCGGTGAGAGTGTGGTCGAGCCAGTAAACAACGATCTCGCCGATTTGCCGATTCTTTTCGATTTCGAGAATTACATGTACGCGCGGCTCGGTTCCATTGAAGATGTTGTTAAGTTTCTTGAACTGCTCTTCAACATGACGACGAATTGCTGGAGTGACTTCCACATGGCGTCCGGTATATTCAAACTTCATCGCGGTTTTTCGCTTCTCCTGTTGGCGCGCAGCACGATCGGTTCTGAACTTAGCGATGCGAAGCGACGATCAGCACATTAAACAACTGCGCGACGCTCGCGCGAGCCGGGAATATTCATCTGGTCCCGGTATTTCGCCACCGTTCTGCGCGAAAGTTTTATTCCATCTTTCACCAGTATCTTTACCACTTGATCGTCAGTAATTGGGTTGTGAGAGTCTTCTTCTTCTATCAATTTTTTGATCTTTAGCTTGATAATTCGCGTCGATACTTCCTCGCCTTCCTCGTTCAGCATGCCTTCGGTGAAGAAGCGGCGCAGTTCAATCACGCCTTGTGGAGTGTGCGCATACTTGCGATTGACGACGCGCGACACGGTCGACAGGTGCATGCCGATGTCTTCGGCGATGTCTTTCAACATCATCGGCTTAATGTACTGGACGCCTTTATCGAGAAACTCGCGCTGACGATTCACAATCGACTCTACGACGCGATATATGGTCTGCCGGCGGTGCTCGATGTTTCGCAACAGATCGACGGCCGAGCGCATCTTCTCTTTGATGAAATCACGCGTCTCCTTAGTCGTGTCCCCCTGCGAAAGCATCTGTTGATAACTGGGACTGATACGCAGGCGCGGACTGCCGTCATCGGCAAAATAGATGATGTAATCGCCGTCTTCGTCCAGCTTCTCGATGTAGATCTCGGGCGAAATCAGCACCGGCTCTTCGGACGAATAGCGACGTCCCGGATAAGGATCGAGCGTGCGGATGAACTGCAGCTCGGCGACGAGTGCTTCCACGTTAAGACCAATCTGTTTCGCCAGGTGTGGCAGCTTGTGCTGCTGCAAAGCTTCGAGGTGGTCGCGAATCAACCGGTTGGCCAGCCGTTCCGTCTCGCCGCGCACCTCCAGCTGAGTCAGCAGACACTCGCGCACATCGCGCGCGCCACAGCCAACCGGATCCACCCTCATCACGAGCTGACGCGCGCGCTCAACGATCTCTTCCGACCAACCGCCTTGCGCCGCGATTTCTTCGTTGCTCGCATTTAGGCGGCCATCTTCATCGAGATTTCCGATGACTGTTTCCGCGGCGTCGCATACCTCGCCATCTCCGCAATCCATGTGGAGCTGCCATTCGAGATGCTCGCTCAATGAAGGCGCCTTCGTAAGAAACTGCTCGAAGGTGGGCGCGTCTTCCTTATATTCGAATTCCTGCGTCTTGTATCCGGGGTCGAGGTAGTCCTGAAACTCGCGGCCGAAATCCACCTCTTCAAAGGCATCGCGCGTCCCTTCGACCGCGGTGTCTTCCGTGCCTTCGGCGGAGGCTGCTTCCGCATCCATTTCGAAGTCACCGGTAGGCGGTTCCAATTCGGCAAAGGTCCCTTCGCTGTCACCGGTGCCATTCGAAGACGGCGATCCAATTTCCGGCGCAGACGCCTCGACGTTCGGTCCGGGCAGATTCTCGATCTCGCCACCATTGGCCATGTGGTCGAGGATCTTTTCAGCCAGTTCGCGCGCTTCCTCCTGCGTGGCCACTTCTTCGAGCACCGGATTCTCGTTCAGTTGTTGCTGAATCAAATCGGTAAGCTCGATGGTAGTCATCTGCAGCATCTCGATCCGTTGGCGCAACTGGGGCGTCAATACGAGTCGCTGTGAAAGACTGGTGGTTAACCTAACTGACATAGTCGGTGAAACTGCTCTTGAACTGCCGGGGGCTAACGTGCGGGAATCCCGCGTGGAGGGATTATAACGCAATCGCGCATCAATCACTCACCACCTTACATCCGGAACTTCTCGCCAAGATAAAGTCTTCGAACCTCGGCATCTTCTGTCAAGTCGCGCGGCTTTCCCGAGCGAAATATTGTTCCTTCAGCCATGATGTAAGCGCGGTCGGTGACGCCGAGCGTCTCGCGGACGTTGTGATCGGTGACCAGAATTCCAATGCCGCGATTCCGCAAATACAGGATGACAGTTTGAATGTCATCTACTGCCTTGGGATCGATTCCGGCGAATGGCTCGTCGAGCAGGATAAACTGCGGCTCAGTGGCTAACGCGCGCGCGATCTCTGTGCGGCGGCGTTCACCGCCCGAAAGCGATTCGCCGCGCGTGTTGCGTACGTGCTCGATGCCGAATTCCTGAAGCAACTCCTCGACGCGTTTTAGTTGTTCACGACGACGCAGCCCCATGGTCTCGAGAACGGCGAGCAGATTTTCGGCGACCGACAGTTTGCGAAAGATTGATGGCTCTTGTGGCAGGTATCCCAGGCCAAGTCGGGCACGCAGGTACATCGGCAGCCGCGTAACGTCCTCGCCACTCAATGAAATTCGGCCGTCTTCAGGAGTTTCCAGGCCAACCATCATGTAGAACGTCGTGGTCTTTCCCGCGCCGTTTGCTCCCAGCAGGCCAACCACTTCGCCTGGTTCAACATGCAGAGTAACGTCGTCCACCACGCGCCGGCGGCCGTAGGATTTCCGCAAATTGAACGCGGCAAGCGCGCGCGCCGACGCAGTCTTCGATCCAGGATCATCCGCGCGCGGCGGCGTTTTCGTGGCTGGCGGGGCTTCGATGGTCTGGGCCAAAACGCTTTCCTTCATTGCGAAGCGGATACTTCGTTTGGCAGTTTAACCGCTCGGACGGCGGCGACAAACTCCTTCATGCGCCTATGGTCTTTCTTGCCGGGAGAAAGTTCGATCGAACTGCAGGCATCAACTGCGTAAGGTCGAACTGTGGAAATTGCATCCACCACGTTTCCAGCCGACAAACCGCCTGCGAGGAACACTTGCGGCAACCTTTTTACTGCCTCCCGCGCGACTGCCCAGTCAGCAACGCGGCCCGTCCCACCGCGCCGGCCTAAATCGTGGGCATCAAACATGAACGCCTCCGCTGGATAGCGTGCGAGCGCATCGAAGTCAATCGCGTCATTTGTGGGGACTGCTTTGATTACGATTTGGGGTGCAACAACCTCCTTCAGTCGATCGCAGAACTCAGCCGTCTCGTCGCCGTGAAGTTGAACCCCGTAGAGACGAGCATCTCCCACCACTTGCTGGATGCGTTCAAGCGTCTCATTTACGAAGATGCCAATCGCGCGGACCCATTTGCCGGTTCGCACCGTAAACATGATCTCTTTTACCGCCTGCGGCTCGATAAATCGTGGGCTCTGCGGCCAAAAGTTGAAACCGAGCATGTCGGCACCCGCTTCGATCGCTGCGCGTGCATCGTCAAGGTTGGTGAGGCCGCATATTTTGACTTGGGTTGCAGATTCCAGAAGAGTGCTCTCTACAATGTAACGATGAAGCGCCATCGCCGGCTTCTCTGAACGCATTAACGCCTCACCCACCAGGAAGCTGTCATAGCCGGCCGCTCGTAACTCGCGTATCGTTGCGGGCGTCAGACCGCTCTCGCTCACCAGGCCTATACCCGGCGGTACCAACCGTCCCAACGCAAACGATGTATCAGTCGAAACGCTGAAAGTTCGCAAATCGCGATTGTTTACTCCAATCAAGTGCGCTCCGCAGCTGAGAGCGCGATCGAGTTCCTCTTTCGTGTGAACTTCGACGAGTGCATCCATCCATAACTCTTCCGTAATTTTCAGAAGCTCAGTGAGCGTCTCGTCGTCGAGCGCTGCCGCAATCAACAGCAGAGCGTCAGCGCCCGCCGCCGCGGATTCGTAAACCTGATACGTGTCGAAGATAAAATCCTTTCGCAGAATGGGAATTGAAATCGCCTTTCTGATGGTGTGCAAGTCATTAACGGAACCGCCGAAATAGTCCTCCTCCGTCAGTACAGAAATCGCTGCCGCGCCTACCATCTCGTAAGCCCGGGCAATCATCGTGGCATCAGCCGCGATATTTATATCTCCTTTCGAAGGCGAGCGACGCTTGAACTCGGCGATAATGTTGATTCGCTCCCGGCCCCGAACAGCGTCACTAAAACGGTGGCGCCTATCAGCGGTTCGCCTCCGATCCGCACGTGTCGAAATGTCTGCCAAAGGCACGGTCGCCTTCGAAGCCTCAAGACGTTTGCCTTTCGCAGCGATGATTTTAGAAAGAAAATCCATTGATGGCTCAAGTCGCGTTCGTCATGTGAACCAGTTCGTCGAGTACCTGGATCGCGCGCCCGGAATCGATACTGTCTTCCGCCAGTCGCGCGCCCTGGGTAACGTCTGTCGCCACGCCTCCGACATGTAGAGCGGCCGCAGAGTTGATGACGACCAAACCCCGCGCTTCATCTCGACGTTTTCCGGCGAGCACGTCGCGAATGATCAAGGCATTCTCTTCCGCGTCGCCGCCGCGCAAACTTTCCAGCGTCGACCGTTCCAAGCCGAAATCCTCTGGCGCGATTTCAAACGATTGCACTTCCCCGTCGCTCACTTCGGACACGAAAGTGGCGGCGGCAAGAGTTATTTCATCCAGCCCGTCTGCGCCATGCACCACCCACGCGCGTTCCGTCCCGAGCAGTGATAACGCACTGGCAAGCTTTTTAACGAAATCCCGATTGGATACGCCGATGATCTGTCGTGACGCGCCAGCCGGATTCGTCAACGGGCCGAGCAGGTTGAAGGTCGTCTGCACACCTAGCTGCCGGCGAATGCCGGCCACGCGCGCGGTCGCGCCATGGTAAAGCGGGGCGAACATGAAACAAATGCCGAGCTCGTTCAAACATCTCTCCGAGGCTTCAGGTGCGACCGAAACATTGACGCCCAACGCCGATAGCACATCGGCGCTGCCGCACTTGCTGCTCGCGGCCCGATTGCCGTGCTTGGCGACCGGCAGCCCTGCACCTGCGATGACGAACGCTGCCGCGGTCGAAACGTTAAAACATTTGACTGAACTCGATCCGGTTCCGGCCGTATCAATGAATCGCTCGTGCCGGGACTGAATTCGCGTCGCTCGCGCTCGCATGCCTTCGGCCAGACCGGCTAGCTCTTCGACGGTTTCGCCCTTGAGCTTGAGCGCGATCAGCGTCGCGGCGATCTGACCGTCAGTCGCTCCGCCGTTAAGCAAAGCGTCAAGCAGATCGTGAGCTTCGCTTCGCGAAAGATCTTCGCGGCGCATTAGCCGCCCAATGAAGTCTTTGAGTCTGGAGTCTGGAGTCTGGAGTTCCGCTGGTGCGACTGAGTTGTTCATTCCGTTGAAATCCTGCTTCACCTCCGCCCTCAGACTACAGCCTCAGAAAGTTAGCGAGTAACTTTTTACCTTCCGTCGTCATGATCGATTCAGGATGAAACTGAACGCCTTCGATCTTCAGTCTGCGATGGCGCAAACCCATGATCGTTCCGTTCGGTGTCGTCGCAGAAATCTCCAATTCGTCCGGGAGAGTCTCACGTTCGACGATCAGCGAGTGATATCGCCCCGCCGCGAAAGGATTTTCCAAACCGTCGAAGATCGTTTTGCCGTCGTGCTGCACCCGTGACGATTTTCCGTGGAATATCCGCGACGCACGCACCACTCGTCCGCCAAACACCTGCCCGATTGCCTGATGCCCCAGACAAACGCCGAGAATTGGAAGTTTGCCGGCAAACTTTTCGATCACGGTCATCGCGATGCCGGCTTCAGTGGGCGTTCCCGGTCCCGGCGAAATCAGAATGCGATCAGGTTTCATCGCTTCGATTTGCTCCCGAGTGACTTCATCGTTGCGCCGCACTTCGATCCGCTCGCCCAGCTCACCCAGATACTGTACGAGGTTGTAAGTAAACGAATCGTAGTTGTCGATTACCAGAAGCATGTCAGTTGTCAGTTGTCAGTTGTACGAGGTTAGTACTTTATACTTCGTACTTGGTACTTTGATTTCTCCGCCAGGCCCGCCCTCAATTTAAAGGTGCTGTGGGACGACACATCAAAGTACAAAGAACTAAGTACAAAGAACAAAAGTACAACTGACGACTGACTACGGACGATCTCTTTCCGCTGCGCGCAGCATAAGTTCGATACTGCCGCGACTATTTTTCGCCGCCCAGCCCGCCGCCGTCACGCCATCTACATCGCGTAGCTTCGGATCGGCACCTCGGTTAAGCAGTATGTTTACGATCTCCCCGTGTCCGTAGGCGGCCGCCCACATTAGCGCCGTGCCTCCCAAGGCGTTCTTGACGTTCGGATTCGCGCCCCCGTCGAGCAGCAACCCGAGCACCTTCCTATTTCCGTAAAGCGCGGCGCCGTGCACGGCCGCGTCACCGTCCTTATCCTGATAATTCACATCTACGCCACGTGTGAGCAATTCTTGCACAGCTCGCTCCTGCTGATGCCAAACTGCCAGCATAAGCGCGTTCATTCCGTCCGGCGCCTGAGCTTTCAAGTCGAGATGCTGTTGAGCAAGCAAGAGATCGGCGACCCTGCCATGTTTTTCTGAAAGAGCTAAAAGAAGTGCGGTCCATCCGTTACGGCCTTTTGCGTTCACATCAGCGCCACCGCGAAGCAGGGCTTCCACGACTTTGGCATCGCCTCGGGTCGAACTCGCCGTTAAAGCTGTGTCGTCATTTCCATCCTTCGCGTTGATGTTAATCCCGGCGCTGATAAAGCCGTTTACCGCCAGCACATCCCGGTCGGCTGCAGCTCTGAAGAAGGACGGCTCGTCAAAGTCATACCCGCGCAGTTTAAGAAATCGCTTGGCCGCTTCGGGCGTGGGCTGGTCACTGAACGTACCGGTACAGGCGGCAAGGCACAGGCTTAGTACGACTGCAAGGTAACTCGCGGACTGACCCAGCGTTCGTTTATTTTTCACAGCGCGAAACAGTTGCATGAGTAATTCTGACCGGCGAAACGGGTTTCTCTTCTTCTGCCGGCGCCCGGTTGATCGAGTCGGCGACTTCAATCCCGCGCAGCACACGACCGAACGCCGCGAACTTTCCGTCCAGGTGCGGCCCGTCACCGACAAGAATAAAGAAGTGCGTCGTGGCGCTATTCGGCTCGTCGCCACGCGCCATCGAAACGATTCCGCGTACATGTTTCACATCGTTCGGTTCGTCAGGCAGAGAACGTTGCATTCTTGCCGACAGTCCCGCGCCCCACTTCTCGCTCGTCGAAAGGTTGCCACCCTGAATCACAAAACCTTTCACCGTGCGGCTGAAGGTTGTCGTGTCCAGCGCGCCCGAAGCCGCCAGATTCAAAAACCCGCGCACGGTTTCAGGAGCTTTGTTCGGCCACAGCTCAAACACGATCAGGCCTTGTTCGGTTTCGAGTGATACGCACTGGCCTGCCATCTGATCTACTGAAGCGCCGACGAATGGCTCAACCTTTGGAGTTGGCGACGCAACCGGCCGCGCGTTCGCTTTCTTCAAAGTGTCCGCGCTCGGCGCGGGATTCTGCGCAAAGACCGAGGGTGCTGACGCAGCCAGAATCAATATAAGTTTGACGAATGTCATAGGCCTTTCTCAGCCAACTCTATCGCGCGAAACAAAGCGCGCGCTTTGTTGACGCATTCCTCGTACTCACGCTCCGGCACTGAGTCGGCAACAATGCCGGCGCCCGCCTGGACGGTCGCCACCCCGTCGCGCAGATGGATCGTCCGGATGGCGATACACGAATCCAGGTTGTCAGCGTAATCGACATAAAGCACGGACCCCGCGTAAACGCCGCGCTTCGCGGGTTCAAGCTCATCGATGATCTGCATTGCCCGAATCTTTGGCGCGCCGGTAACTGTGCCCGCTGGAAAACACGAACGCAACGCATCGAATCGATCGAGGTCGTCACGCAAGCGCGAGCGCAGGCTTGTCACCAGGTGCTGCACGTGCGAATAACGTTCGATCGACATCAGCTGTTCGACTTTTACCGAGCCGTAATCTGAGACCCGTCCCAAATCGTTTCGACCTAGATCCACAAGCATCGTGTGCTCGGCGACTTCTTTCTCATCACTGCTCATCTCTTCCCCAAGCATCCAGTCTTCCGCTTCAGTCGCACCACGTCGCCGCGTTCCCGCAATCGGACGGTAATCCAAACGCTGACCGTGACAACGGACCAGCATCTCTGGCGATGACCCGATGATTGTCTCGCCGCCCATGCGCAGCAGGAACATGTAAGGCGAAGGGTTCGTCGCGCGCAGCGCCCGATAGATCGCCAAAGGATTGGCGGCCGTTGGCTTGGTGAATTTCTGGGCAATGACTGCCTGATAACAGTCGCCGGCGGCGATGTGCTCTTTCACTTTGTCGACCGCCGCTTCGAACTGCGGCCTTGGCCAATTGGATTGGAAGTGAACGGTTGTTTGTCCGATTGTCGGGTGATTTGAAGGAACCTTCACCGGCTCGCTCAGCAACTCCTCGATTCGCTCAGTCTCGCGAACGGCTTTCTCGTAAAGCGCGTGCAACTGTTCACGATCGCCCGCCGCTTCAGCGACGAATACGACGGAAGTGATTTCAATTTGCTGCTGCACGCGATCGAATGCCAGCACCGTGCGGAAGAACATCCAGACAGCATCATCTGAATCCGATTGATGACCATTGCGACCCAGCACAGGCTCGAACCAGCTCGCCGCGTCATACCCCAGGTAGCCGACCGCGCCTCCGCACAACGGCGCTAGTCCGGGCCGCCGCGCCAGCTTCTTTTCGCGAAACGTCTGGCGCAGAACATCAATCGCATTGCGCTCGATTGTTTCCTGCCCGCCTTCTTTCTGAATCGTGGTTGTGTCGCCGCGGCCGCGAGCGATCATCCACGGATCGGCGCCCACGAATGAATAACGCGCGAGTCGTTCGCCGCCTTCGATTGACTCCAGCAAAAACGCGTACGACGCATCGCCCGAGATCCGCAAAAACGCGCCGAGCGGCGTCTGCAAATCGGCAAGCACGGTGCGCGTCACCGGGACGACGTTTCCGCGCGCGGTTTCGCGTTCAAAGTCTTCGAAGGTGGCAGGCGTCAGTTCGAGCACGGCGGGTAGATTATCAACTTTGCGTCACGCTATAAACCGGCTCTGTTCCGCGGCAAAGAAGCGGCTTATAACGTTGGCATGTTCGAGACCGACGATGTACTGCCGCCAGATCCGGTAATCGAAGCCTACAAGAAGGATATCGATCGGACACTGATCCGGGAAAACCTGCGGCTTACCGTGGAGCAGCGGTTTGACAAGCTCATTGCCTTGCAGCGGGTCGCTGAAGAGTTGTGCTACATAGGCCGAGAGGATCCAGTCATCGGGTTAACCGATGCGGCGCTCAGAGCAGTCGATTGGCAGCCAGCCAGTGCCCACCATCCACAACCAATACCGCGCCGTTGATGTAACTGGCGGCGTCTGAGCAAAGGAAGACGGCGGCGGCTTCGATGTCTTTGATCAGGCCGAAGCGGGCGAGAGGCACGCGCTGGCGAAGTTTCTCTTTGATTGGCTCAGGCACGAGGCGCTGCATGCCTTCCGTATCTTCGATCGGTCCCGGCGCAACCGCATTAACGCGAATACCGTAGCGGCCCCACTCGACCGCCAGATTGCGCGTGAGCGCATCAACGCCGGCTTTCGCTGCGGAAACGTGAAGCTGCATCGGCGTGCCCAGATAATGCAGCGTCGCGCTGATGTTCAGAATCTGTCCGCGATGCTGCTTGAGTTGATCGAAAGCCGCACGGCAGACGTTAAACGTGCCTTTCAGATCGATATCGACAACTGTGCCGAAGCCGTTCGGTGAAAGCTCTTCCGGCTTGCAAAGGAAGTTCCCCGCCGCGCCGTTCACGACTATGTCGATCCGGCCGAAGCGCTCGGCGGTAGCGGCGAGGGCGGTCGCCACCTGATCCGGATGGCGAACGTCTGCCGCGACTGCGAAGGCTTCCCCAGAGGTACCGGTCCGCGCGTCGTTTATGGCTGCGGCCGCAGGCTCGAGATGTTCCAGACGTCGGCTAACGAGCGCGACGTTCGCACCGGCTTCCGAGAGTGCGCGCGCAACGCCTCCGGTGATACCGGTACCGCCGCCGGTTACAAAGGCGACGTGACCGCTCAGAATTCCGTCTGCAAAGATTGTTTTCATATGTGTGTGGCACAGACTTCAGTCTGTGATCTCGATGAACGTTGCGAGCTAGACGGACACGATCCACAGACTGAAGGCTGTGCCACGGAGACTACCCGCCCGCAATGAACGGTCTTGCCTGAACAATGTAGATCTGTCCCCGCATGTAAGCCCACTCAATGTCCTGGTCGCGTCCGCCGAATAGGCGTTTGATGTTTTGGCCCGCGGCCGCGAGTCGTCGAACCACCGCATCGCTTAGAACTGCTCGTTCGCCGCTGATCGGAATCTCTTTGACGCCTCCGTTTTCGTCGAACGTCAGCAAACTGTCTTCTTCGGAACGTGTCAGCACTTGCACCGCGTTAGCGCGCGGCCGAAATACGACTTGCTCTGCAACTCTCTGCCCTTCGACCACTTTGATGCCGAGACCGCGTTTGGCGCTGATGTAGATGGCTTCGCGCGCGTCGCGATCGAACGGATCTGTCGTAATCATCACGCCAGAGCTTTCAGAGTTAATGCCGTCCTGAATCAGCACGGCCATGAATACTTTCATGTGATCAATTCCGGCGCGCTCGCGTGCTTCGTAAGCCTGAAAGTTCCAAACTGACGCCCAGACAGTCTTAATACCCTCAATCAGCTGATCGTCGGTCTTAAGGTTCGGCATGCTGGAGTAGAGCCCCGCACCGCTGAAGTTTGGCAGATCCTCGCTGTTCGTTGAGCTGCGCGCGAACACGCCTCGACCGCCGAGGTCGGCTCGCCACCGACGCAGCACATCGGCGCGCAGTTTCGCATCGAACGTTCCCCGCTGAATCTTTTCCCGGAGTTTCGTCAGTTCGCTGCGCCGATGCGCCGGGTCGTGGACGAACTTCTGATCATTCATGAGTTCGTAAATTTCGTCGTCGATTTCGTTCTGTTTGATGAACGCATCGTAGTACGAGAACGGAACCGTGAATCCGGGCGGAACCGCGAAACCCGGCAGGCGCGCCCGAACCAACTCGCCAAGGTTCGCCGATTTTGCGCCGTACACAATCGATGAAGACCTCCGCTGCTCGTTCAACGTCGCGAGCCGGGTAATTGCCAGGTCGAATCGCGGCGTCATGATGTCGCGACGCTGCTTCAGCCGCTGTTGATACTCCGCCAGGGCTGTGTTGTCCGCGCGCTTGATCGTGTACGTGTCGCGGCGCGCGTCGAACTCGACCCACCAGCCGTCATACTGCTTGAACAGCTCGTGCGCATTCTTGATGTAAGCGTTCGGGACGCCCCAACCTTTCGCGAGCAAATTGATGTGCGAAAGCGGCGTCGAAGGTTTGCTGGTGATGATGCCGGCGACCGGCGGCAATTGAATCGGGACTTCATCAAGCACCAGAATCTCGTTCGAGCCAATCTCCACATGGTCATCAAGCTTCTGAATGACGTGAATCCGACCGAGGCCTTTGGCGACGTTCAGCGCCTGGTAATCCTGTCCTCGCAAAATTTCTGTTTGCAGCACGCGCGCCAAACCGGCGATGTTCGCCGAGGCCTGCTCCTGCCGCAGCGAATTCGGTTTGTAAGCAACGGGCGTGAAGAATGTCCGGTTGATGACATCGGAAGTTAGTTTGATCTGTTCCGCTGGAATGAGATCGCCTTCCCAGAATTCAAACGTCCATTTCCTGACCGGAGTTTGATACGCAACCGTGCCCAGAATGAATCGCCGGTTCGGCTTAATATAGTTGTTCTCGAAAAACACCTGACCGCGTTCAAGCGAAAGGTAAGTGCCGTTGACGAAGTCCTTGTGAAATTTGTAGCGCTTCGAATTGACGTAGTAGATGCGGTTCTGGTTCTGCCGATCGATCACGAACATCACGTGGGGCAACGCGTACGGTGTATCCGGATCGTAAACGACACCAAGCGAATCAAATTCTGCTCGCGACTTGATACTGGGGAGCGAACGAACCTGGTTACCCGCCGTTTGGGCCGGCATTAAAGGGTACGCAAAAGCCCAGAGAAGCGCGATTGCCAAGATCCTGCGCGAAACATTCTTATGCGCCATTACGTTTCCCAACCACGACCTTTCCCTCTGAGACAATTAATTCTACCAGATCGTCAACGTGTCGCTGCTCAGTCAGGTAGCTATTGATGTTCACGCGCAGCGCGCGGCGACCGTGCAGAATCGTCGAGGGAAAGAACGCTTTGCCGCTGCGTTCGATGCGCTGTTGCAAAGCCTGTTGAACTTGATCCTGATCCTCAGGTGACATCGACTGCACCGTCTCAGGCAGATAACGGAAGCAGCACACCGCCGTTTCAATCTCTCCGATACGCTTGAAATCGGGCAACTGGTCCAAACGTCGCGCGAGGTGTTCGGTCAGCTCGATGTGTCGCTCAGTGGTTTCGGCGTACCCGAATTTGCCCATGAACTTAAAACACATCCAGAGCTTCAAAGCGTTAAAACGTCGCGTGCCCATCTGGCCGTAACGAAAGAAATCGAATTGCGCGTCCGCGAAACCGCGTTGCTCGCTCAAGTACTCGGGCGACATGTCGAACGAGTCGCGCAGAACCTGCGCCCCGTCTCGTACTAATGTCGCCCCGCATGAAAACGGCACAAACATCCACTTGTGCGGATCGAACGTGATCGAGTCGGCCAGCTCAATGCCGCGCAGCTTTGATTTGTGTTTGTCTGAAAAAGCGAGCCCGCCGCCGTACGCCGCATCAACGTGAAACCACAGATCGTGCTCGCGCGCGATAGCAGCAAGTTCCGGAAGCGGATCGATCACTCCCGTCGAAGTTGTCCCGGCGACACCGACGATACAGAAGGGACGCCGGCCCGCGTTAATGTCTGCGCTAATCGCATCTCGCAAACGATCGAGCCGAATGTGAAAGCGTTCGTCCGTATCGATCTTCCGCAGGCTCTCGCGCCCAAGCCCGAGAATGTCCAGACTTTTTTCAACCGAATAGTGACACTGTTCGGACGTGTAGGCCGTCAGGTCCTGATTCATGCTCCTAACGCCTGACTTCTGGATATCGCATTGCGCCTTCCCTGACGGTCGGGCGACGGCCCCGTCGCGCGCACACTTCAGCGCGATTAAGTTTGCTTCCGAACCGCCGCTGGCGAGGACGCCGTACGCCGTCGATTCATAGCCGATCAATTCGCACAACCAACGGATCACTCGGTCCTCGATTAGCGCCGAAGTCGGTCCGTTCCGCCACGCGCCGGCATTCTGATTAAGTGACGAGCACAGCGCGTCGGCCCACACACCGATCGCCAAAGGCGTCGGATTGAACTGGCCAAAGTAGCGAGGACTCGGAACCTGCATAGCGTGCGGGCCAATGTCGCGGGCAAACTTGTCGAGAATTTCCTGCGCCGGCGCACCGCGGGGCGGCAATGGTTCCTCAAATAGTTTCTGGAGATCGTCGGGCGTGGCCCGTGATGTGACGGGCAGCGATTCAAGCGCGGATGCGTGCTCGGAGATCAGTTTCGTGACCGCGTTACCGAGTGTTTCGTGCAGACGGCTGAGTTCGTCAGGGGTCATGATAAGGTTAGCCACGCCAAAGCAAACGACGCTAATGTAAACAGAAGCGGCTGCAAATGGAAACGGAGGTTGAACAATTCAGACGCGCGCTCGTGCTGAACAGTGCGGAGTTCGGCGTCGGGTTTAAGTCCGAACACCTTGAGCATCTAATCTCGTATTACGAACTGCTTCTGAAGTGGAGCCCGAAACTGCATCTTGTCGCGCCGTGCTCACCTGAAGAGTTCGCCGTCAGACACATTCTCGAATCTCTTACGCTCCTGAAGCACCTCCCGATGAATGCGCATGTCGCCGACGTTGGGACTGGCGCCGGGCTTCCCATCATTCCGTGCCTGCTTATGCGCGATGACCTTCACGGTGTGTTGATCGAGTCATCACAACGCAAGGCTGCGTTCCTGAAAGAAGCCCTCCGCCCCATCAAATCTCCCGACCGAACTCAATTGATCGGGGCGCGCTTCGAAAACGTACCCTGCCCTGACGTGGCCTTCATCACCTGCCGGGCTCTGGATAAATTCAGCGAACTACTGCCGAGACTGATCGATTGGGCGCCGCTAAAAGCCACTTATCTGCTCTTTGCGGGCGAATCTCTTCTGGATCAACTTCGGCAGGTACTGACGGTTAGCTCCATTGAACGAATGCCACATTCTGAGAAGCGATTTCTCGTCACGGCTGGCGTTAACGAAAACTAGCAAAACCGTCCCGTACCTTTCCTGGAACGGCTCTCCGATTGGATATTTCCTGTTTGTACAAGTTCTCTTATTGATTCCGAGGCGGGCAAAATCACGGCGGAGCCCGACAGAAGGCAAGGCAGATGATGCGATTACCTTTGAAAGCGTCCTTTGGACTAGCGGTAGTGGTGTTTGCGTTGGCGACGGTTCCAGCGGCAAAAGCCGACACGCTTTCGATTAGCGCCGATGGCTTTACGGTTAATAACCTGGGCAATGACGGCTCAGTCCCGAACGGTTTGGACACACTGATTGGCTACGCCTCAACGCGACCCTTCACATTTGACGGCCCCGGCAGTTTTGTCGCCACTGTGAACGACATCACCTTAGCGATGGGCTTTACTGGCGCCCACTCTCCGGGCTCCCATGATTTCAATTTCTCACAACTCGTCTTCATCGACGGGCAGTCGCAAATGATGAATATCTTCGGCACGATCGACATCAGCTTCGATGTGCACACTCTGCACCTGCTTCACGCCGATCCACTGACATTCACATTCGACACGTTCACGGTAGACGTCACGATGTTGCCAGTGTCGATTTCCGGAAACTCCGGGATGGATTTTGGCGAGTTTTGCGGCCTCCTGAAGGCACAACTCACGGTCACAGAGAACTGCGCTCCGGTGCCCGAGCCTGCCACGCTGACCCTGTTAGGTCTGGGGCTGGCGGGAACAGCCGCCAAGATCCGGCAACGCCGCAAAAAGCGTGACTGAACCGAGGCTGGCGGACCTAATCTATTTAATTGTAACTGTGATTGTCTGCTGACCGGTGATGACGAATTCAGCCGGCGCCAATTCTCGCTCGTAGAGCTGCGAGACAGACATCGGACTGTACCCACCGGAACTACGTTCACTGTTTAGTGTAGCTACGGACGACGGCGGAAGATTCGGCATCTCACTTGTGCCGATCACGACGCCGGGCGCTGGGCGCTGGACGCGCAGGTAAAGTCGATCGTTCTTCTTCACCTTGTTTATCGCGGAAACCAGCTGATCAAGATTCAACGGAACGAACTGACGGGCGGCGGAAGCCTCCTGCAAACTGGCGCCATCGCCGACGGTAATCATCAGCGGGCCTGAGGCAGCGTCCGCGGGAATCTGCACCGGAATGCGTTGCACGAATTGACGCCCGGCATCGGTGCGGAGATAGGCTTGAACTTCAACCGTTTCGCCGCTCGCCACTTCCGTTCGATCCAGCGACAGCCGTTCGAGCGACGCGACGTTGGTCTCTTCACTTGCCCAAATCTCGATATTAATTCCCTTCAGCGCGACGTTTTCGAACCCGCTGCTGAGGAGTTCGGCAACCGGGCTGGCAATCGAGCTGGCCGCCAGCATGGTGGCGTTCTGCGATGCAAACCGACGTTCCAACTCGATTGGTTTTTGTCCTTCCACGGCGATTGAGCCGCGCAAAGACAGCGTCGCTTCGCCCATCGAGCGCTCTTGCGCGTTGATGCTGTTGAAGACCGTGATCATCAAAAGCAGAGGCGTCAGGAATTCGTCGTTGACCACTTCAAAAGCAAACTGCTGATTCTGGTTGCGGCTGGTGTGCAGGTTGATTTTGATCGGAATCATCTTTGGCGCGCGGCCCAGCTTTCCGAAAATTCCCGTCGCCCGATCCTGCGAAATCGTTCCCACCATCTGACCCGGCACGGCCAGCTTGAACGAGTTGTATGCGTTCGGAATCACAGTGACCACTGAGCTTTCAGCCATCGGCATATCAGCGCCGCCCAAACTCAGGAACGGATGCCCGAAGGCATAGATGCGCTCGCCGTCGCGCGAGGTGACGGTTCCCGACGCGGCGATAGAAAGATCACCACGCACGAGCTGAACACTGACCGACGCGCCTGGCGCCAGCGTGTTTTCGTTGAACGGAGCGAGCGCGGTAATCGCAGCACCGCCGCCCACGCCGGCAACCGGCAGGAGACCGCGGCTAGTCAATTCATGCGAGAAAAGCGAGAGGCTTTCCTGAGAAATGCCACTGAAAACTACCGGCGTGGCAATCGGTTGAATTTGCTGGCCGATGAAGGGCGCGAGCGGCGAGCCAGCCGAAACGCCAGCCATCAGTGGGCCATTTGCCATCTCTGGCTTGGGCAGCGATGGCTTCCATTCAGTTCGCGCCAATTGCGCCATTGAGACAGAGCGCGGGCGGCGCGCAATCTTCGGCGAGCCGGTTTCGAAAATGTCGATCATCTGCTCGATTGGGGTTATGCCGCAGATGGGCTCTTTCGCGAATGGAAAGCTGTAGGCAATTGCGCCTACTAAACGGTTATCAACGTACACGGGCGAACCGGACATGCCTGCGAAGACGCCGGTTATAGCGACGTTCGGTCCGCTGAGTTTGCCGATGATCAGCGAGTGGCGCGGGCCATTGAAGCTCGGCAACACGCCCATAATCTCGATTCCGAACTCTTCGGACGCGCTGCCTGAAAACACCGTGCGCGCGACGCCCTTCATTCCCGGCCGCAGATCCTGAACCGGTAGAATCTGGTGGCCGCCGACGGTCTTGAAAGACACGGCGGTCTTCTCCTGCGCCACCGCAAGCGAAAACATGCTGAGAACGAAGGCAGTGAGGACAACCAACGAGACGATTTGTTTAGTGATTTTCATACTGCTGATGCGCGTGACCAGGAAGCGCTGTTAACGGAATATAGCCCAATTCGATTGAAAGTAATAGCATCAAGTCCGGTTGACGCTCATGTTCGATGTCCAGGGATTCATTCTGGTTGGCGGCGCCTCTCGACGAATGGGCCAAGACAAGGCCCAATTGCGACTCGGCTCTGAAACTATGCTTGAGCGGATAGCCGCCCAGTTATCTCCGGTCACCTCTTCAGTGACGCTGGTCGGAAGCGCTCTGGCCTATGTGGGGCATTCCCTGCCAACTGTCCCCGATGTCTACGAAAAGTGGGGGGCGCTGGGCGGAATCCACGCAGCCCTGTCAGCGGCAAAGGCCGATTGGATCATCGTGATCGCGTGTGACTTGCCGTTTGTCACGCGAGATCTTTTCGAAAGGTTGAAGAGCTTTGCAGACGAATCCCCATTCGAATCAATTGATTCGATCGTTCCGCTCCAGCCTGACGGTCGCCCGCAACCCGTGTGCGCGCTTTATCGCCGCGAAGCCTGTCTGCCGGAGATCGAGAGGTTGGTCAGTGCCGGCGAACATACTCCCCGAGCCCTACTGGCAAATGTCAGAACCCGACATGTTCAGTTCGACGAGTTGAACGATTTACCGGGCGCGGAAAACTTCTTCATCAATCTGAATACGCCGGAGGATTTCGAACGCGCGAAATGGCTTGCCGAGACCAGTGGGCCGCTGTAGTTCGGCAGTTCCGTCCTCTCTACACTTTTCTGTTGCAAATCATCTTTCTTCCCGCATAATGCGAATCATGGCATCGCGCCGGAGTCCCATCAGACGTATAGCGAGAACTTTCCTGCCGATTGTTCTGATCCTTCTGATCGCGGTCGTGGTGGTGACGGGTCTGATCGTTTACAACATCAGCCGGCCGACGCGCGCCGCTTATCTGGTTACGCCCCAAAGTTTCACCCTCGGTCCAATCCTAAAAGCCAGCGACGCCACGTGGCGGAACCATGACGGAACACAGGCGCGAGGTTGGCTGATCAAGGGCGATGAAGGCGCGCCCGCAGTGATTCTTCTGCATCGGTACGGGGCGGATCGATCATCACTGCTGAATTTAGCGGTCAAGCTTAACGAGAGCACGGGCTTCACAGTGCTGTGGCCTGATCTGCGCGGGCACGGCCTAAATCCGTCGGTCAATTGGACACTGTTTGGCGCCATAGAAGGTGATGACGCGACTGCGGCGATTGATTACCTGCACACTTTGAAAACCGCCGCGGGACAACCGCATGTCGGTTTGATCGGGATTTTCGGCGTAGAACTCGGTGCATACGCCGCGCTCGATGCCGCCAAGCGCTATCCGGAAGTGCGCGCGCTGGCACTGGACTCGGCGCCCGGCTCACCGGACGATCTAGTCGGTGCGGCCACCAGTCAACGGACTGCGATGAGCAACGCGTTGCTTCAGAAGCTGAGTTGCTGGGGGATGCGGGCCTACGCGTGGAATAAATATCAAAGCACTCCGTCCTGTGAACTCGCGCGCGCCTTGCGAAACATGAAAGTGCAACTCCTCACCGGCCCTTCGAACGATGCCTGGCGCGCTTCTACGCTGGAACTCGCAAACTGCTTCAGCGGCGGCGCAGTTGAAATTAAGAAGGACTTACAACTCACGGGAATGAACCTCAATGCTGCCACGGGCGAGCAGGAAGAGGCCTACGATCGACCGGTGATTGAGTTCTTCAAGAACGCGCTGAAGTAAGTTCTGTGATGCACAATCTCATTCTGTCACTACCGGAGCGGACCGGGGTCCCCACGCGGGCAGCTCGCGTGGGGTGGTGGATGCGACGGGATCAAGGCGCTAGTTCAGTTGCCTCTTGATCCGGTCGCTACCGCTTCCGGTACTGACACGCGCCGACGATAGAATGACGCCCCGCCTAAAGTCCAACCGCAGAGCACTAAGAACCGAGCCTGGTCCAGGAAGCTTTTTCTCCCGGCCACGCGTGCTTTTGGTGACGGTGTTCGCGTTTACCTTTCTCAGCTACATCCTGCTACTCACCAGGAATTATTACTGGGACGGAATTTTCTTCGCGCACACGATCGAGAGTGCGCCGCGGCTGAATGCGTCGTTGGTTCACCCAAGCCATCTGCTGGACATGGTTTTTCAGTACGTAATTTACCGCGCGGTGCGGCTGACAGGTTTTCAGCCGCGGGCGCTCACGGTCATGCAGATCAGCAACTGCATCTTCGCCGCGTTGGCGGCAGGCGTCTGCTTTAAGATCTGTCTGGAGTCTTTTAAGTCTCGCTACGTCTCGCTCATCGCAACCGCTTTGTTCGCGTTTTCGGCGACGTGGTGGAAGTTTTCGACCGATGCAAACAGCTACATCCTCGCCGTGCTGTTGCTGCTCTTATGTTTCTATTTGACGTTACCGCAGCGAAAGCCTGGTCCCTTCATGTTGGCGATGGTTCACGTACTGGCGATGTTCGTCCACCAGATGTCAGTTCTCTTTTTTCCCGTAGCCATTGCCGCATTGATTTTTCAATGTCGAGGCATGCAGAGAAACGATCTGATCAAGGGCGTGGCGAAATACGTGCTGACGGTCGTATCCGTCACGGTCGCCGTTTACTTTGCGACGTTCTATTTGGCGACCGGCAGTCTGTCTGTTCGCAGTTTCGCTACGTGGATTACTTACTTTTCGCCTGAGCACGGCTTCACCTTCAGCGTGTGGAACAATCTGGTTTATGCGCTGCGCTCGCAATGGCGCGTGTTTCTTGGTGGACGCCCCGCCTTTGTTCGCGATCTGTGGGGCCCGGTAATTCTGACCATGGTAGCCGTGAGCTGGCTGGTTGTCCTGGCTTTCTTTGGGCTAATGCTGCGACGCGTCTCAGAACTCAACGCGGCCGTGCAAGCCGTGATTCGAGAGCGTGCGCCATTCAAACCATTGACCACTCTGTGCATCATTTGGGTGCTTGTCTATATCGTTTTCCTCTTTTTCTTCATTCCGCAGAATGCTTTTTACCGTCTGTTCTACTTGCCGGCGCTAGTGATTTTGGCCGGGACACTCTTGGCGACAATTGAAGGGTCGTCCAATCACGTGCGCAGATATCGCGCGGCACTGTTTGCTGCGGCTGTGTTCTTCGCGAACCTGACGCTGTCGCAGTACCCGTCCTCGCAGGTGCACGCGCATCCGCCACTGCAACTCGCGCTGACGCTGAATCAGACCTGGCCGGCCGGAACGACGGTTTACTTTGCCTCGTCCAACAGCGACAACCTTCTGTTTAGATACTTCAATCCGGCAAGCGTTTGGGTTGAAGTTTCCCCTGACGTCCTGGCGCGCGATGTTATCGTTTTGCCGCCGAGCGGCCGGACGGGTTGGCTTGAGACAACTTTAATCGATCGGTTCGAAGCGACGGCTGAAGGAAAAGCCTGGTTGGATGCGCACACGCTAGTGACGCCTGATTATGAATTGGTGAACAGGAAACACCGGATCCGCTTTCGGCAGCTCAACGCTGAATCATTCGGCAACATCAAGTGAGAATCACCGCGGTTTCACGACAAATAAGCTTACCCAGCCGTTGCTGCCGATCTTTTCGGTTTCAACTCCCGAGTAATCCGTCAACTGCTTTTCCCAACGCGTTTCAATTAGGACGACCGCAGTATGGCCTTTCGCGCGGATCGCGGGAGGAAGTTCCTGCGCGCCGTCAAATCGAATCGGTTCGCCGTTCGGTTGATAAGCCAGACGGCCGCCCGCGTAGAACTCGGCGGTTCGATCGTCACACAAAAGATAGAACACGGGAGCCCCGCCATGGCCACGCGCTTCGGCCATTCGCATCAATTCGCGCACAGACTCGCGGTTCGCGATCGCGGGCGCCGGTTGCAAGGCAATTACGCTTACAACGACGGAAATCACCCCGAAGAGCAGAAAATTCAGAACTCGGCGCCGGGGCGCAAACAAAGCCACCGATGCAACTATCAGCACGGGACCTGTCGCCGCAATTACCCATGCACTTGGCACACCCAAAGTGCGCGCGGCCGACCATGCGCCCACGACGGCTATCAACAGAAGCATGCCGCCGGTTAATCGAATCAGACGCTGGCCCAGTCCAGCCTTCAACACAAAGGTAATTCGTTCCGCTACCAAGAGCGCAGCGGCTGGCAAGACCGGCAACACGTATCCGGGAATTTTTGATCCGGACAAGGAAAAGAAGAGGGTAGGAACCACCAGCCACGCCAGGGCGAATACACGGACACGATCGACTTGATTCATTCCGCGCCATCGCCAGCGCGGCGACGCGGTGAGCGTGGCGATCAAAACCATTGTCCACGCCAGAACCAATGCAGCAACGACCGGCACGTAGAAGTAAAACGGTTGGGGATGACGGTACTTATTAGATACAAAGCGCGCGAAGTGATGCTGAACAATGAATTGATCGATGAACGTCCAGCCGTGCCGGTAAATCATCGGCCCGTACCACACGCCGGCCACCGCGACGGCGATTGGGATTCCCCATAACAGGCTGAACATTAGGCGTTTGCTCGGCCATTCTCGCCGCGCCAAAAAATACACGCCGATGATGCCGAACGGCAGCACAATACCGACGAGCCCTTTTGCCAGTAGCGAGAGACCAATGAAGAGATAGAAAACGACGAGCAGCCATGGTCGCGCGTTCCCTTCCTCGCCAAGAGCATTTCGGAGATACCAAACAAAGAAGCAGCAAAGCGCGCCCGTCACAGTCATCGTTAACACAATGTCGAAACTCGCCCCGCGTGAAAAAACAATCGTGCCGAGGCTGGTAAGGAAAACGAACGCGGTCCAATGCCCAGGATTGGCGCGGACCCTCGCGACGTCTTTGTCGTCATCGTTCAACGTGCCGATGTTTTTACCCGCCCAGAAGACGAAGACGGCTGTCAACAGTCCGCATATCGCCGGCCCCAGACGAGCTGCGAACTCGCTGACGCCGAACACGCGGTAAGTCGCCATCATCATCCAGTAAAGCAGCGGCGGCTTCTCAAACCACGGCACCCCACCGAGCGTCGACGTGATGAAATCGCCGCGCTGGAACATCTCGCGGGCGACTTGAGCATAGCGAGGTTCATCCGGTCCGACGAGAGGAAGCGAACCCAACCCATACAGATAAATAGCGCCCAGAATGACGAAAAGGATTTTCCAACCGTGCTTGGCAAGTTTCGAAGTTGGCAAGTATAGTCGCTCCGGTTAGTGGTCAGCGGTCAGTAGTCAGTAGTTAGTTGTGAGCGGCCCGTTGTTCCTTTGTTCTTTGTACTTAGTTCTGCGTACCAAGAAATCAAAGTACCAAGTACGAAGTACAAAGTACAAAGTACTGACGATCGTACAACTGACTACTGACTAATGACTACTGACCACTGACTCCTTCGTAAATGCTTCGCACTGCAGTCATCGGCGTCGGACACCTTGGCACCCAGCACGCGCGCATTCAGGCAACGCTGGCGGCGGAAGGTGTCTGCGAGTTCGGGGCTGTTTGTGATCTCGACGAGACACGAGCGCAGAAGGTCGCGACTGAACGCAACACTCAATCGACCACAGATTGGCGCACACTAATTGGAAAAGTTGAGGCGGTGAGCCTGGCCGTACCGACCGAATCGCACTGTGACATTGCGTGCGAATTGCTCAATGCCGGCATTCACGTCCTGGTTGAGAAACCGATCTCACGCACGCTCGAGGAAGCTGACCGAATGATCGCGTCGGCGCAAGAAGGAAAAGCCGTGCTGCAAATCGGACACGCCGAACGATTCAACCCGGCGTTAGTCGCCCTGCGTCCGCATGTTCGCCATCCCGTCTATTTCGAAATCCATCGCGTTGGGGAATTCACAGCGCGCTCACTCGACATCGATGTGGTGCTCGATTTAATGATTCACGATCTGGACATCGTTCAGTGGCTGGTCGGAGAAGACATTGAAGTCACCGAGCTGCACGCCGTTGGAATTCCGATCCTGACGGGCAAGGTTGACGCCGCGAACGCCCGTCTGGAATTCGCGACGGGCGCCGTCGCCAACATCACCGCTTCGCGCGTCGGCACTGAAAAGATTCGCAAGATGCGCTTCTTCCAACCGCGGGATTATGTCGCGGTCGACTATGTCTCGAATCACGCTTCAATCAGCGGACTGGCGCCTTCAGCTGGGGGCGCGTG
This sequence comes from Acidobacteriota bacterium, assembly GCA_052389795.1. Lineage (GTDB taxonomy): Bacteria > Acidobacteriota > Blastocatellia > Pyrinomonadales > Pyrinomonadaceae > UBA11740. The sequence continues at coordinate 309,003 of JBQTHO010000003.1, forward strand.
GCCAGGGGTGCAAACCCGAGTCCTGGAGGTAAACAACATCGAGCCGTTGCGCGCCGAGATTGAATCATTCCTGCGAGCCGCCGAGACCAGGATGCGCCCAGTCGTGTCAGGCGAGGACGGACGACGCGCTTTGGCGCTGGCACTCAGAACTTTGGAACAGATTCAGACACACACGGTTCGGATGGGTGGTAATGCTTTGTTGCAAAAGGCGTAGTCTGCAACGATGTTCCCTCCGTGCGCGACTGTTGGTAATATGCACGGCGTCTTTGAGGAAAAACTCTCATGACGAATGAACAGCTTGTGCGCAAGATGGAATTCATCATTGACACGCTGGCGCAAGTCGCCGTCAATAACCAAAAGCACGGGATTCGTCTGTCACGCTTGGAACGCATCATGAAGTTATGGTAGGCGCCGGGCGACGGGAGCGTGAACACCGGCGCGAAACGAACGCACGGTTCGATGCCCAGTTTTCCCGAGTCAATCAAGCTTTAGCCGAGCTCGCAGAAGCCCAGAAGCGTACGGAGGCGTCGATCGCTCATACTGACAGCAAGCTTGCTGCGCTCGTTGACATGGTTCGTCAACCGACAAATGGTTCGTAAAAACAAGCCATGACAAATGAAGAGTTTGAGCGCCTCAAGGAATCATTCAGGGCACAAATGGAAGGCTCACCTCCCCCACGCGTGCTGCTAGAGGAAACGGCTGCGCGCCGAAAGCTCAATCGGGATATGGATCGGCTGGAGCGGGTACTCCAGAAGGTCGTCTCAGCACCAAGACCTGAAAAAAGCCAGTCAGATCAAAGACGGGTTGAAACCGAGAAGGCTTACGAACAGCGTCGGGCGGAGATTCGAGAAATTGGCGCGCGCAGTAACGCAAAACTCAAAGCGTTAATGGAAAAACTGCAAATCGCAGGAAACTGACCGCCACAAACATAGTTACCCAAGTTTTTAAACCTGTGCCTGCCGGTTTTCAGAACGCCCAACCAGCCATTTCGTCCTTGCTAGCACGGCGACTCGCTGCAGGTGACTTCCCTTCCGCCGTTTACATTGTCGCCGAACGCGGCCAAGCAGTTTTTGCCGATGCGTTAGGCGACGCCGCCCGCGAACCGGAAAAACTGCCGGCCACACACGACACGATTTACGATCTAGCGTCTTTAACGAAGCCTTTGGTGACGGGGCTCTTGTGCGCGCGTTTAGTGGAACGGGGCGCGCTGAACACCGATGATCGTGTCGCCGAATATCTGCCCGAATTCAATCGTGAGGATAAGCGTGAGATAACGATCAAGCACCTCTTGGCCCACAACTCAGGTTTGCCCGCGTGGCGGCCCATCTACCTTCTGGCGAAAGATAAGGCGGACGCGCTGACCGCAATCGCCGAACAGCCGCTTGAACATGCGAGAGGCGAACGTGTTGTTTACAGCGACCTCGGCTTCATCGTTCTCGGCTTCCTTTTCCAACGCGTCAGTGGCAGGTCGCTCCCGGACCTCGCCCAACGCGAAATCTTTGAACCGTTGAAGCTTGAGCACACCTTCTTCAATCCTTCGGCGGCGATGCGCACCGGCGTCGCGGCGTGCGAGATCGGCAACGCATACGAGCGCGACATGTGCGAACGCGATTTTGCCGGACAAACGTATGGGGGATGGCGCAGCGAAATCATTTGGGGAGAAGTCCATGACGGGAATGCGCACTTTCTCGGAGGCGCCGCCGGACACGCGGGACTTTTTTCGAACGCGAGCGAAACGTTGCGGATCGCAAACCAGTTCATCGGCGAGTTATCTCAATTGCTAAACGCAGAGACTTGTAAACTGTTTCGGCAAAACTTTACCGAAGGCTTGAACCAGGCGCGGTCGTTTGCGTGGCAGCTCGCCGCCACAAAAGATTCGACCGCTGGCGGAAGTCTTTCGCCCGAGGCGTTCGGTCATACCGGTTTCACCGGCACGAGCTGCTGGATCGAGGCTGAACGTCAACGCGTGTTTATCCTGCTGACGAATCGCACGCACGCGCGTCAACTTCCATTCGCGAACATTAATGCCGTAAGACGCGAGTTTCATACGCTCGCAGATCGGGCGCTGAATGATCATGGGTAATTGATCGAGCCCCCCGCGAAGCTTTTCCGCGCACGCGAAGCAAACCTTGTAGTAAGATTGCGTCTCGCCCCCCTCATGGCGTTCAAAGTAAGATCCGAAGTATGTCAATTCATAAACAGCAGGCCACCGCCGCTTTACTCGCCTCGACTTTCCTCCTCGGCTGCTTGTCGTTTGCGCCTTTATCAGCTCGGCCGCAACAGCGCGACCGGAGCGTTACTGCGAATCAGCAAAACGACCAAAGTCAGTTGCCCGAACCCGTCATGCGCATTGCGCTTTCGACCAACACGCGAGCCGCGACTATTTCGACTGCCGCACAACTGCTCAATGCATCGGACTTGATCGGCGAGCCACGGCCGCTGGAAACTTCGCGCGTACGCGTTGAATCGCGGGTGCTCTCGCCGCAGGATCAGCACGATTTAGATATCGAGATCACGCTCGCGCGGGGACTCTCGCGTGAAGACGCCGACCGTTTAATCAAATCAGTAAGTGAGGTGACTGACGAGCAAGCGAAAGCAGTCGTTGATTCGGGTGACAGATGGCGCGTCGTTATTGTAAAGCAGTCTTTGGAGGACGGTGAAGCGGCAATCGAGAAGCTTGAAGCGGCCGGGTTCGACGCGACGCTACCGTCAGGCAAGGCAACTGAAAACAGTAAGCCATCCGACTCCAGCGGCGTAACTTCCGGCGGCGTATCGAGACCGCGCGCCCCAACGTCCTCGTCAGCGAGCACGAGCACATCTCCCGCCCGGACAAGTCCGCTAAATCGCGTGAGACTTACCTCGCGCGCGATGGCGCCCAACCGCGAGGTGATTGCTTTCGCCGGTGGTTTGTCGCCGCTCCATTCCAGTGCGCCACTGACGTTCGCGTCGACTGACGAGAAGAGCGCACCGGTCCGGTTCAACGACAAACCGTTTCGCGGACGAATTGAAGTCTTCGCCAACCGGCGCGGCTCATTAACCGTCGTAAACGTGATTGGCCTTGAAGATTACGTGAAGGGCGTTGTGCCGAACGAACTTTCCTTCCCTGCTCTCGAAGCTTTGAAGGCGCAGGCGATTGCGGCTCGCACCTACGCGCTCAAGAACCGGGATCAGTTCGCCTCCGAAGGTTTTGATTTGCTCCCGACGACGCGCTCACAAGTTTACGGCGGCCTGACCACCGAAACGACTTTGACGACACGCGCCGTTGACGAGACCCGCGGCATCGTCGCCACGTACCACGGCGAGCCGATCAATGCGCTCTACACATCCACCTGTGGCGGACGCACGGAAGACGTCGAGAACATCTTCAACGATGCAGTTCCCTATCTGCGCGCGCGCGAATGCACGGCGGAGCTCAAGGCGCCCTTCGCGCCGTTCGCGATCCACAGTTCCCGCTCGCTTTTCGAGATCAAGGACGAGCGCGACCTGAGTTTTGCCCGCGACGTTGCGTTGCTCGCCGTGAATGGTTTCAATCTGCCGACCGGAAAGATCTCCAGCGCCTGGCTCGCCGACGATCTCGAGAGCGATGAAGTGCGCGACTGGCTTTCGGTCGTCGCCCGGCTGTCAAAGAATGCCGCGCACCGCCCAGCTTCGGAAGACTCAATCAAGGCGCCATCGTTTAGTACCGCACTCATCTCCGCTGTTTTTGGCGAAGCACGCGCCGACACGCTCCTGAACTCGGCGGACATCAATTACCTTCTGAGTTTTCGGGATGAAGAAGACGTACCCGTAGCAAATCGGGCGGATGTCGCGATGCTGATTCGCGAAGGCGCGCTCACGCTGTTTACCGACGCGACGCTGCGACCGAAGGATGCAATGCCCCGCGGTCGTGCGCTGCACGCGATTGCGCGAATGCTCGAATCGCGCGGTGCATTAGCTTTGCAAAAAGGCACGACGCGCCCAACGGTCAATGGTGCGTTGATCCTGCGGCTCAATCGCTCGAAAGAGCAGCCCGTCGTCGTCAGCCGCGACACTTTTTTGTTCCGGCAGTTCGGCGAAAGTCTTTACCAGATGAAGTCGGTGACGCTGATTGGCGGCGAAGCGGTAACTTTTCACGTCAGTCCGAAGGGCGAAGTCGATTATCTCGAAATCAAGCCCGCGACGGACGGCGCGTCCGCCGAACGATTTTCGCCGTTTACGAACTGGACAACTGAGTTATCACTCGGACAGGTGCAAGCGCGCCTGGCACGTTCAGCTCGCGGCGCCGGGGCGATCACGGACCTGCGCGTTCTGAAACGCGGCTCATCCAGACGCGCGACGGATCTCGAAGTAGTTGGCACGCAAGGAACGGCACACGTTCGCGGTGGACGCATCCGCTCCGCGCTGGGGCTGCGCGAACAATTGTTTGTGATTGATCGCATCTACGGCGCAAACGATCGAGTCACCGGGTTCGTTTTTGTCGGTCGCGGCTGGGGTCACGGCGTCGGCATGTGCCAATACGGCGCGTATGGCCTGGCGAAGCAGGGGCTGAACGTCGAACAGATTCTGAAGACCTACTACACAGGCATTGATCTAACGAAGCTCTACAATTAACCCGGTACTGGTTCCCGTTTAGAGTTCAAGCTTTAGCTTGCCCAGGAAAAAGACACTCTAAAGATTGAACTCTGAACCGCGATGCGCTTCTCCCGCAATCAAATAATCGGCGCTCTCCTCCTCCTCGTCGCCATCTGGCTCGTGATTGTGATCCGGCTTATCATCGCTCGTGGGTGAGCGAACCAAAACAAACAGACGATTGCAGGCAGGATGCCTGCGCTCCGAGCATCATCGCCATCGTCGGTCCAACCGCATCAGGCAAATCTGAACTCGCCATCGCGGTGGCACTGCGGCTCGGTGGCGAGATAATCAACTGCGATTCCGTCCAGGTTTATCAGCAGATTCAGATCGCGACGGCCAAAGTTCCCGTTCGTGAACGACGCGGCATTCCCCATCACCTGATTGATTTTGTTCCGCCCTCGATCAACTTCACGGCGGTCGACTTCGCCCGCGCGGCCACGAAGAAAATCGAAGAGATCGAGAGCCGGGGAAATATCGCAATGCTGGTTGGCGGCACAGGATTGTATCTGCGTGCACTGCGGCAGCCTTTCTTTCCCAGCCCGGCGACAGACGACGAGTTGCGAGCGCGCTTGTCAGCGATTCGCGAGCGACGCGGACCTGAACACCTCCACCAAATCCTGAAAAAGTTCGATCCGGAAGAAGCCGGGAAACTAACCCAGCGTGATTGGCCGCGCGTTCAAAGAGCGGTCGAGTTTTATCTTCAGACCGGTGAACGCATTTCCTCGCAGCGGCCAATGCGTGAACAGCCACCTGAATTCGCTGACCGAATCAAAGTTTTCGTACTCAATCCACCGCGGGAAGAACTGTACGGACGAATTAATGCACGCACTGAGTTGCACTTCGCGAATGGTCTTGTTGATGAAGTCCGCACGCTGCTCGGCGAGGGCGTGCCGGCAAATTCCAATGCGCTGGGCGCCCATGGCTATCGGCGCGTGGTTGAGTACCTGCGCGGACAACGCGATCTGCCAAGCGCGATTGATCAGACGAAGCTCGACGTGCGGCGTTATGCGAAGCGCCAATTGACGTGGTTTCGACGCGAGCCGGGCGTCCAGTGGCTGGACGGCTTCGGTGATGATCCGCAAACGCAGGAAGAATTGCTTCGGCTGTTGGCGCAACTCGCTGGCTGAGCCGCATTGTGCCCCAATTTGAACTCCGCTTTGTGTCTCTGTGAAATCCTCTGCGTCTCTGTGGCGAGTTGTTTTGTAGAGATATGTGTCACCCCAGAGGCACCGAGCGTACACACTGAGACACGGAGAAAAACTGCAAACGAAGACGTCTGAGAAAAAACTTGTCACGTCGAATCTCGTGATATACTCTCAGCCCTCTTGTAGATTCGATCAGTTTGGCCACGTCGGAGGATGATGGACCCCAAAACTGCTCCACAAAACATTCAGGATGGATTCCTGAACCTCGCGCGCCGCGAGAAAATTACGGTGACGATTTATCTCGTAAATGGCGCGAAACTTTTGGGGCGCATCAAGAGCTTCGACAAGTTCTCACTGATTGTGGAAACGAGCACGCAAGAGCAACTAGTTTTCAAGCATGCAATCTCGACCATATCTCAGTCGCGGCGTTCGACCGGCGAGCTTCGTCATCAGCCGGCGCCCGCGGCTGAACCTCCCGCCGCACCGGCTGAAGAGACTTCCGCCTCTTGAAATCAGTTGACTCGCAACACGTCAACGCATTTATGGGCGGCGTTTTCATTACATTTGAAGGGATCGATGGCTGCGGAAAATCCACGCAGCTAAGAATGTTGGCGAGCGAGCTGCGCGTGCGGGGATTGCCCGTGATTGCGACGCGCGAGCCTGGCGGCACGCCGCTCGGGCACAAGTTGCGCGCGGCGCTTCTGGATGTGAAGGAGGAGGTCGACCCGCTCACCGAGTTGCTCGTCTTTGCCGCTGATCGAGCGCAACACGTGCGCAAACACCTGCTCCCGGCGCTGGAGCGAAACCAGATTGTGCTGTCGGATCGCTACGCCGACGCGACGATGGCTTACCAGGGCGCCGGGCGTGGATTCAAGCCGGAATTGATCGAGGAAATTGTTCAATTGGCAACGAATGGGCTCAAACCCGATCTCACTTTGCTGTTTGATTTGTCCGTGGGAGACGCAGCGATCCGCACACGTAGGCGCGTGCAAAGCAAGCGGACCGATCGACTGGACGTCGAGAACGAGGACTTTCACATGCGCGTCCGCAACGCGTACGTAGAAATCGCCAAAGCCGAGCCAGACCGATTTCGGATCATCGACGCGCGCGGCTCAGTCGATGAGACTCAACGACGGGTGATGGAAATCGTGGTCCCGTTTTTGGAAGAGCGAGGACTGCTGGGGGGCAGTAACCGGACCGTCAAGGAGGGCGTGACGACGAGTTGATTGACGCCCTCCCTTACGGTCGGGCTACTGCCCCGACGGACTTATGTTCTCAAAACTCATCGGTAACGGAGATGTAAAGAACTCGCTCCAGCGGCTGCTGGAGAACGGCCGTTTGGTGGGTTCCCTGCTCTTCACGGGGGAAGAGGGTGTCGGCAAAAAACTGTTCGCCCTGGAACTGGCGAAGATTTTGAATTGCAAAACGCCTCGCGGTGTCGAGGTCGAGGCGTGCGACGAGTGCTCGTCGTGCAAACGAATCTCTCACTCGACCTTTCCGCCTTTCAATGACGACGACGATGATAAGACTCGGTTGATTTGGAGCGAGCACGCGGACGTCGCAATGGTGCGGCCCTACAAACAAATCATCCGCGTCGGACCGATACGCGAACTGGAACGCGAAGCCAACTTCCGCCCGTTCGAAGGCGCGGCCCGCCTTTTCATCATCGAAGACGCCGATTACATGAACGACCAGGCCGCCAACGCCTTGCTAAAGACACTGGAAGAGCCTGAGCCGACGACACATCTGGTTTTGACGACTACCAATCCTTCGGCTTTGCCCGCCACGATCCGTTCGCGGTGCCAGACAATTCAGTTCGCGCCAATTGCGGCCGACGAAATTGAATCTTTCCTGCGCGAGTCGAAAGGCGTTTCGCAAAAGGACGCTCCGCTACTGGCCAGAACATCTCGCGGAAGCCTCGGTCGCGCGTGTGCGGGAGACATCGACACATATCGCGAGCGGCGCGAAGCGATGATGGCAGTGCTAACCGCCCTCACCGGCGAGGGAGATCGCGCGGCGTTGTTACGTTCGGCAGAGGAACTCGCGGCGATTAAAGACCGCGATGAATACGAGCAACTGCTGGACGTTTTGCAAGTTTTGATTCGCGACGCGTGGGCGTTGTCGTTGGGCAGGCCGAAAGAATCTGTGGTGAATCTCGATTTGCTCGATCAGCTTCAAAGCATTGCCGGGGACCTTAGAAGTTCACAAGCCGCATCCTGGCTTCAGCAAATCGAAGAACTCCGCGGCGCCCTCGAGGTAAACATCAATCGTAAGATCGCCAGCGATGCGCTGGTTTTATCGATGGCCATGGCCTAAAGTGTGCCGCCCTCACCCAAGGCCTGACTTGCCGTGTCGAAGAGGATTGCCAAGTCGCGATTGTCACTCTGCATTGATGCGCGCAGCTTGAGCTTTACTGGTTGGCCGCAGGTTTACTTTCTCGGCAAGCGCGGTAACGGGCGAGCAACGCCAGCATCTTCTCTCTCAATTTTTTGAGGCGTCCGCGCCCAGTTCCTTCAACACCCACCTCGAATGCTGCACTCACTATCGCCTTACATCCATCTCTCAGGTCTCGGCCCGCGATAGTCCCGTCGTCAAAGGTGTTGCAATGTTCCAAACTTTTCTTGAGATCCGCCTGCCCCTTGCCGTACTCAATGGAGAGCTTGGTGTACTCCAACATGATCTGCTCACAGTCCTGACGCGCTTCGCCGGTCTGGTCGCCCGAAGGTCTCTCAGGCGGCTTCGTCAGCACGCCTGAGAGCGGCATGAACTCTGAGATCCTCTCCGGCTTGCATGGGCAGGGCGGCACGGTCAATCGATACCGGATATTGAAATCGGCTATGGGCTTGCCAGTTTTTTCGGCTTTGACCCATCTGGTAAGTGTATTGTCGCTCCCTCCTGAAGTATTGATGACCTGTTTGACTCCTCCTTCAAGCTCGATGACGTCGGGCGTCTCGTTTGTCAGTTCGATCGGCAGCTTCTCGTCGGTGCCTAGGATCTTTAAGTGCATTTCCGTGCGCTGCCCACTGCGAAGCTTATCGCGGTCGATTGAACCCCGCGCGGCCAGCACGACAAACTCAACACGCTCCGTTGCCGAAGGCTTCAGACGCCCCGGTTCGGGGTTAAAGAAGCTGTCGAAGGCGGGCACCTCCCAGGTGATGACGTGCTTGCCGGGGGCGAGGTTCTGCGGCTTAAACACCACGATGTCGGTCAAGCCTGAGAGCGGATGATTGAGCCTCTTGCCATCCAGCAACAGTTGCTGGCGGCTGAACAGGGTTGGAAAGAAGCCGCAAACGCAGAGCTTGTCGCCCTGAAAGAGTTTCGGCGTGCAGTCGAGCAGGCGCGGCGCGGCGAGCGCGAAGGCAGGGGGCAACGCAGGGAGTATTTTCAAATTAACAGGCCCCTCAAAAGTTTTTTCGCCGACCTTGTTTCTGCCGGTCACATGAATCTTGGCGTCAAGTGGCGTGTCCGCGGAAAGTTCCCAGATTATTCCGTTTTTACCAAGCGGTGGCTCCTGGTTTTGCGATCGCTCTGGCGTCGGATTTTCTTCAACCGCCTTCCGCACCTTTTCCAGTTGTTCTCTCTCGTGCGGCGATCCGATACTTTGCAGCAGGTTCGCAAGAAGAAAATGTAATGTGCCGTCTGAGGGTACTACGCCGTAAGCATCATATGATTTCTCGCCGACTCGCACCCGTAAACTGTCTTCCTTGTACCCATCATTGAGCGTCGCGCTAATCAGGTCGCCGACGCGAGCGGTTTCGGGAGTCACAAGGGCTTGGTCGGGCGTCACAACCTTGATGGGGTCGGCCTTTTTAACCTCGAACAGCCGCGAGCCGTAACGAATATCGCCGAGACTAAAATCAAACTCCCCGCCCTTTTTAAAAAACTCGTCGAGCTGAGCGGCCCACGATTTCGGGAATTCGTAACGCGCCTTAATCTCAAAGAGCGGCAGACCCTCGGGGCCGCGGCTGATGGTCAACCTGCTTGTCTTTTCGTCATATTTACTCTCCCAGCCTTCCGGCGTGTGCCCGGCCTTGACCACACCGAACAAATCTTTGGACAGACGCCACCCGACTTCGGTAATCGGCACGACCGACTCGAAGTTAATCAACACCGAACGGTCGCCGTCTTCCTGCACTCGGTCCATGACAGTTCCGCCGATTTTGCCCACCTGCTGCCCTTGTGTCGGTTGCGTTGTGATTTTCTCTGGAACGCTGACTGTCTCGGCAGATTGCACAGACTGAAGCGTAAAATCGACACGGTTGAATCTACCTCCGCTAATAATCACATCGGTTGCTTCATTCTTAACAAACCCAGACGCCTCTACGGTCACCGTGTATGAGCCGGGCGGCAAGTCTGTAATCTCAAATGAGCCACCTGAAATCGTTGTTCTCGTTTCACCCGTGACGTTGTTTCGAACCGAAACCGTGGCGCTAACTACGTTTGCGCCAGACTGATCCTTTATGGCGCCACTCAAACCGCCAAACCTGTGTTGGGCTGCGGGCAACAGGGTATTGGATGCCAAACCGATCAGCGCTAACGCTAAGAGCAAGGATTGAAATCGTTTCACGGCGCACCTCCGAGAGAAGAAAAGTCGGCAGCTTGTCCGATTAAACTTCAGTTTGTCGAAGCTACGACAAGCTAAAGCTTGTCGGACGTCACGTTTCCGAGATCAGAAACATTCACTCGCCGGCAAGCAATATTCACGGTTCGATGACGCGCTATCTAGCAACACTGCGTCAGGCGGTCGCGCGCGAATTACATGCCAGTGTCCCATGGCGACTCCCACCCTAAGAAGACTGGGGTTTCACTCCCGGATCTCGCTCCAGTCGCCACTACTTCAGCTTGACGGTCGAATAGCCGAGGCCATCCGGCTCTTTTCCGCGGTCAAAAGCCCGGGAAGCGCGATTAAAGATAGAATTAACGCGGCCATGGGCGCTGTTTCTTTCATTGCTTCAATGCTACCTTTTGCGAAAGCGAATCCAGGCAGAGCAGCAATTGCCCGCCATCTGTTTCGGTAAAATGAACCTGGTTCGCCTCAATCAGTCGATAGAGAGAGCGCGCGGAAATCCCGGCTTCATTTGCGGCCGCTTCCGGCGTCATGAATCTGGCGGTTCTTTGACACTGCCCGCACCGAGCCGTCACTACCGAACGAAGGCGGCGAACGGTGAAAACCTCGCTGGTTTCCGACGTGACCTCGAGAATTTTTTTGTCTTTTTGGCCGTTTTCAGATACAGTCCCCGCCAATCCCAGAAGAACGGTGAAAGCGTTTGCCATGCGCACCAGATAAGTCTTTCAGCGGCAAAAAGTAGTTAAGAAACCATGAATTGTCGCTGAAGAAGTGGTGCAGATGGGGAGTTTTCAGTTTTTTGAGTTTCAGGTCGAGGAAATTTCTGAACTTGAAACTTATGAACCATCCAGCCCGACATTTTTACGAATTCGGACGCTTTCGCGTTGACCCGAACGAGCGCCTTCTGCTGCAAGACGGCCAGCCCCTTCCGCTTCCGCCCAAAGTCTTCGATACCCTGTTGGTTCTCGTCCAGAACAGCCGGCACTTGCTGACCAAAGAAGAATTGATGAACAAAGTCTGGGCGGATACTTTTGTCGAGGACAACAACCTGATCCAGTATGTTTCCGCCCTTAGAAGGGCTCTCAACGGAGAAGGCGACCAGTTTATTGAAACCGTTCCGCGCCGCGGCTATCGGTTTGCCGCCAAAGTGCGCGAGATTTGGGAAGAAGATGAGGCGGTGATTGTCGAACATCGCACGCGCCAAAGCCTTCACATCGAGGAAACCGTCGAACGAGAAGCGGCGACAACGCGACAAGCCATTTTTTACCGCGTCATCGCGTCATCGCGTCCCCGGCTCGCGCTCGCGGCAGGCGTTCTGGTTTTGATTGCCGGGGGAGTGTCGGCTTGGGTGTGGAATCGAGCGGAGAAGAGCGACGCGCGCGCTTTGCCGTTAATGATCGGTACGAAAAACGAGGAAGCGTTTGAGCTGTATCAAAAAGGACGCGCCCTGTGGCAGACTCGGAGCAGCGGCGATTTGCACCAGGCGACAATGCTGCTCGAACAGTCTGTCGAACGCGATCCGAATTTCGCGCTGGCGCACTCGGCTTTGGCGGACGCTTATGCTTTCGATTACAGATTTTGGAACAAAGCCGAGGCGCAGGCCCGCGCAGCCATTCGTCTTGATCCGAATTTAGGCGAGCCGCGCGCGACCATCGGCTTTGTCAAAATGTTTTGGGAATGGAAACTGAAAGAAGCTGAGGAGGAATTTAAACAAGCCGTCCGCCTTAGTCCGAATTACGCGACGGGCCATCAATGGTATGGGCTAAATCTTTTGGCAATCGGTCAGGCCGGCAGCGCGGCCTTGGTTGAAATGAAACAGGCGCTTGATCTGGAACCGGCTTCGCTTTCCATCAATGCCGATTTGTGTCAGACGCTTTATTTTCTGCGCCGCTACGACGAAGCCATCGCGCAATGCCAAAAAACGCTGGCCGCGGATGCCGGCTTCATCAACGGCCATTTCCATCTGTACGAGATTTACAATGCCAAAGGAAAGCATGCGGAAGCCGTCGAGATGTATTTCAAGATTGAGCAACTCCACCCCCAGCCATCGCCGCCTGACAGGCAGGAAAAGATACGCGAGGCTTACCGGACGGGCGGTATCCGCGCTTTTTGGGAAGCGAGAATCAAATATTTACCATACGGCGTGCCCAATCATTATCGAATCGCTCAACATCACGCTCGGCTGGGGAATCAAACGGAAACCTTTCGCCACCTGCAAAAGGCCTACGAAACCCGCGACTTCAATTTTGTTTTGTTTCTCGCTGACCCGGTTTTCGAAGACTTTCGCCTCCACACGAGTTACATGGAAGTGATGAAATTGCTGTTTCCGCCTGAAGCGTAACTACCCGAATCAAACGTGACTGTCTGAGAGACCGGCAAATCGCGTAGAATCTGTCGTCACAGTTCTGGACAGCTATGCGCGATTCACGAAACCTCGCAACCTACCCTCCTCAAGCTTCAACCGTTCCTTCGGACAGCGAACTGCTGGTCTTGTTTCAAACCAACTCTGGGAAGGCCTGGCGCCTGTTCATCGATCGTTATGCCGACGGAATGTTCTGTTTAATTCGAAGTCTCGGATTCGATTATGACCAGGCCATGGATCGGTTCACCTTTGTCTGTGAAAAGCTTTGTGAAAAGGATTTTCGACGGCTAAAGGCGATCAAATACGCCGGCAGCCGCGGTGATTTGACGCCCTGGGTTCGTCAAGTGGTGAAGCGCCTGTGCATCAATTGGGCGTGGTCCGAAGACGGCCGCAAACGTCTGCTGAAGCCAATCGCCCTTCTCGGCCCTCTGGAGCAACGCGTGTTCGAGCTGTATTTCTGGCAAGGCCTGACGCCATCCCGAATTGATGAGCGCTTGCGCCAGGAACATTTCTCCGGCCTTGAAACAACTTCCGTATTCGATGCGCTTGAACAAATTCTGTCGCAAATAAGCGAGAAGAAACTTTGGCGGCTGGTAAGTAATCTCGCGCGTTCGCGTGGCTCAATCTCATTGGATGAAGCTGACGAGGAATCTGGGATGGTTCCAGACGTAGCGGCCGACGACCCAAATCCGGAAACAGAGTTGATTCAGCGCGAACAGGATCAAATCCTCCAACGGGCGTTGGAGCATCTGCCACCGAAAGAAGTGCTGATGCTACAGTTTAGATTCGAGCATGCTTTGAGTATTTCAGAGATTGCCGAACTGATGCGCGTTGATGAGACTGACGTGCGAAAAACTTTGGACGAGTGTCTGAAGACTTTGAGAAAAATAATCAAAAACGAACAATGAGTCACAGTTTTATCTGTTGAAGGCTAGTGGGAAGAATGAAAGCGAACTGTCCTGACATCACCGTTTGGCGAAACTACTGTGACGGCTCGACCGCCCACGACGAGCGGCTGAGCGCGGAATCTCACTTGGCGAGTTGCCACCGGTGTCGTCATCAACTGATTGCGCTTTTCGATGAAGCGCGCGAAGCACACGTCGAGCCAGCGCATGACGCTCTGAAGGGTCGAGCTTTAAGATTGGCGCCACAAAAAGTAAAAAGGCCGTTCTTTGCTTCATTTCGCCCATTCGCGCCGGTCGCGTTGGCGGCGGCAGTTGTTCTCGCCGTGGGCATTTCTTTCTTGTTGTATCGCGACAGAACCGGAACGCCGTCCCCGACCGATCTCAGGCAATCAAGTGGAGCAACGGCCGAGATTCCGCTTTCGAATCCGCCCAACGCCGCCCAGCTCGAAACTGGAACGATCGAATTTCGCTGGGGTGATTCCACTTCTGAAGCGCGTTACCAATTAACTTTAACGGATGAGAAAGGCGACATCGTTTTTCAGGAACCGAATGCGAGAAGTCCGTTGCGCCTCGATTCCGGAGCCCTCAAGCTTTCGTCACAACGCAAGTACTACTGGTCAGTCACTGCTAAACTTCCCGACGGAACCCTCCGAGAGAGCCCAATTGCCTCGTTCACAATCAAATAGCCCATTGGGCCGAACGCTCGCACCATCGCATGTTTCGTGATTTAATCCGCGGCGATTTCTGACTGGAACGCAAGCGTCCCGCTTGCAATCGTCAAAGGTTGGTTGCAAGCGAGGACGCTTGCGCTCCAGTCTTGCCGGTGACCTCTATGCGTTTACGCGGGCGAACTCGACGGCTTTTGTTGGTATTGGGCAGCCTGGCGCTGGCGACCGGCGTTGCATGGTTATGTCTCGGTTGGGCCGGTGATCTCGCTTTCCGACGCGGTCTTCAAGCCAAACGCGACTGGCAACTCGGCAAAGCAGTTAGGTACTTCACCTGGGCACATCGCTTAAAACGATCGAACATCGACGCACGACTCGAGCTGGGTCTTTGCGAGCAGTTACGCGGCGATTTCCTGGCTTCACAAAAACATCTTCAGGCCCTTACGACGATCCGCATTGAAGACCGGTCGGAACTGTCGCGTCTTCACAATGCGATCGGCGTCAATCATTACAGTTTCAACGAACCCGACGCGGCCATTTCGGCTCACGAAAAGGCGCTTGAGTTGGCGCGCCGCGGCGGCGACCGTCGTCTGGAGGCTGAGGCGTTAGTTCACCTGGGCCGCGCTCTTTATCACTCGAAGGGAAAGTTCTATGAAGCGTTGGCACACCTTGAGCAGGCGCACGCGATCGGAAAGGAAATTTCCGACGAATGGGTCCAGGCGTCGGCCCTAAGAAATCTCGGGGTCGTCTTCTGGTGGTTCAAGGGCGAGTTGGACCGGCCGCTCAACGAGTTCTACTTTCCTGCCCTCGAACTGTACCGCCGGCAAAACGATCAACGTGGCGCGGCTACGATGCTTACGTTGATTGCGATGGTTCACAACAACAAGGGCGACATCTATCAATTCATGCGCTACCAAAACGAAAGCGTCGAGATTCAGGAGCGCATCGGTGATCAGGCGGGATTGGCGGATTCCTACATGACACTCGGCATTCTCTACAGCGGAATCGGAAATTATCGAAAGGCGCGCGACTATTTTTCACGCGGTCTGGAGATTACCAGGCGCACGGGATATCGGCTCGCCGGAAACGACCTCGACGCACTGTTGGCTGACGTTCAGGTGAATCTGGGAGAGTATGACGAGGCGCTGAAGCTCTACGATCCAGACTTGAAGCACAAGGATCCGAATTCAACACTTTCGAATTACACGCTTCAGTACATCGCGCATTGTTATCAACTGAAGGGCGACCATGCGCAGGCGCTGGCGCTTTACGAACGCGCGTTGCAGGTTCACGAAAAAGCAGGACTGCCCGACGTACGGTTCCGCGCCAACGCGCTGCTGCGAGCGGCCGAATGTTCAATCGGTCTCGGAGATTGGCTGAATGCATCGCGATACTGGTCGTTGGCTCAGGCGGCCGCCCAAAACGGTGAAACGCATTCGGAAGGCGAGATTCGTCAGGCGCTGGTGGCCGCGTCGATTGCGCAGCACGAAGGCCATTATGAAGAGGCGCTGAAATATCTACGGAACGCTGTCGATGTCGAGGAGCGGATGTTCTCGGCGGCGCAGACCAATCTCCTCATTCCACCTCATCGGCGTTCGTACGAAATGCTGTTCCGCTTTCTTCTCGATCTCTCGATTTCCCAGAAGGACCCAAAATTAACGCAAACCACCAACGAACTTATCTTCGGCTTCCTTGAAAACATGCGCTACCGGTCCTTGAGAAATTTCGTAGTGCAAACGAGAGAGAAACGGATCGCCGCTGTGCCCGTGGATGAACAGGAACGTCGCCTGAGTGAAAACATAAAAAGGCTTTCGGAAAAGCTAAAGACCACCGGCGATAACGCGACTCGCGAGAATCTGAGAAGAGCTTACAGCGAATACGAGGAGCTGACGCTCAAAGCGCAACTTCAGGAGCCGCAGTATTTGGCGATTACCGCCGCAAAGCCTGTAGCTCTACCAGAGTTCCAGCGAACATTATCTGCGAATTCGGCGCTCGTTCAGTTTTTGATTGTCGGCGACCGCGTCTTCGCACTGGCGATTTCAAAGAACAGGACGCAGGCGATTCAGCTACCGGGTTCAAAGAATTCTTTGGCGGCTAAGGTAAAGCTGTTTCGCTCGTTAGTCCTGACGGACGAGGCCGACGAAACTGATTGGCGGCCGGTAGCCGAAAGCCTGCGAGCAAACCTGATTACTCCGCTCGAGCAATCCAGCATACTCGAACAGATCACTACCCTCGGCTTTGTCCCGCACGGTTTTCTCCACGATTTACCATTTGCCGCACTTGCGCGCGACGCCGATGGCAAGCTCAAGGTGTTAATCGAGGACTATGCGTTGTTTCAAGCACCTTCCGCGACCTTCTTGACGCACAGAGAAACAGAGAAAATTGCTCGAACTAACGCACCCACCGCAATCGCCTTCGGTCGCAACAGGTCGGCTGACGCCAATCTGGCGCCGCTTACATTTGCCGCGGAAGAGGCGGAAGTTGTCGCACGCACCGCCGGCGGTACGGCGCGTCTCAACGAGCAGGCCACGGAAACTGAACTAAAACGGCTAGCTCCCGATACTGACTACTTACACCTTTCAACGCACGGGGTCGCGGAAAACGAGGCGCCGCTCTTCTCACGCGTCGTGTTGGAACCGACAGCAACCGATGACGGCAATCTGACTGTGCGCGAGATCTTTGAGTTGGGACTTCGAGCCGACCTTGTCACTCTGAGCGCGTGCGAGACGGGCCGCAGTTTTCCTTCCGGTGGCTATGACTTTTCGGAGCGCGATCGACTGGGCCTGATCGAGGCGTTTCTGCATGCTAACTCGCGCAGTGTGCTCGCCAGTCTATTGCCGGTCAGCGACCGCGCTACGACAGTTCTGATGACCCGTTTTTACCGCGAGCTGGCACCTAGTCGAACTAAAGTCGATGCCTTGGCGGCGTCGCAAAGGGCCATGCTTCGCGGGGAGATTGAATCACCCGTTTCGAACCAGGCACCCGCCGCCCGATTCAACCATCCTCGTTTTTGGTCGCCCTTTATTCTTGTCGGCGCTCCGCAGTGAAAGTCCTATCCCGCCCCTGCAAAACTGTCTGTTGTAAGGAAATGAGTGGCATTTTGAAAAGATTCTCACCCAACTGCGTGAGGTCTTTCGGAAGAAGGGGCAGGAATGATCAAACGGCTTCGACGCCTTCTAGTCAGCGTTTTGACGCTTGCTTTCGTAACCACAGGTCTCGTGACGCAGGCGCCAGAGAGCAAGTCCGGCGCGAAAGAGCGTTACGACGCACAGCTAGCCAATCGACCGGTGGTTGTAGGGACCCGTGCTTCATTTGCAACGCAAGGCCCTGCGGTTAAGACAAAAGACGCGTGGCGGCGGGCGCAACATGAACGTCTGCCGCCGTTCATGGTTTGGACTTCGCTGCGGCTAAGAGATTTCGAGTCGTGCCTGCCCGCGGAAGCGACGGCTCGTCCGGTTGGACGCCAGGGTTATGTCGTTTCGAATCTGACGGACTATCTCGCATTTGCGATCCGTCTGAGTATTATTTCGGGCCGTTTGCGGAATGAAGTGCCTCGGTTCTCGCGTGTCGGCGAACGCGATCCCGGACCGCCCGATGCCAGTCAAAAAGAACTGTTTAAGAAGCTCGCTGAGATCATCGTAAACCTTATCTATCGCGAGCCATGGCCCGCCGGTGGCGAACCATTTCCCGAGGCGGCGCTGCTCGATCAGGAAGAGGTAAAGAGACTTCTGCCCAACGGTTGGAACCCGAACGGTCCAGTGCCGCAACCCTTTGGTCCGGGCTTCTGGATCATCATGTGTGATCCCAAACCGCCCTGCGTGCGGCCCGAAGAGCCGACGCCCGAGACGGTCCCCGATTGCAAGGCTGAACGAGACGAAGTTGATCGTCTGCTCGACAAGATTAGAGCGCTTGAGAACGAGATCGAACAAGGCAATGATCTGCTCGCCATTCTCGAACAGATTAAGGCGGGCAAAGAAGCAATTGACGCCGCGATCGCCGCGATGGCCCTGATGGCCGGCCTCACCGCACCAATCGCACTCACTCCTGGCACCGCGACCGCAGCCATAGCCGCAGGACCTGCCGGCATCGCCGCTGGCCTGGCTATTGTTCTGCCCGCGCTCGCAATTTATGTGGCGACCCAGCTTCTCGATATCACTCTGCTGAATCCGCTGATGAACTGGATCAAAGGGAAAATCGCTGACTTAAAAAGAATAATGGCGAATTATGAGCGCGGCTTAAAGGACGCTTTGGCTGACTTGGCAGCTTGCAAGAAGAAGGCGGCCGAAGCGAAACAGCGAAACACGGATGCCTTTCAGAACTACATCAACGTGCTGTTGCCGGCTTACTACGAATGTTTGAAGAAGCGGAAGTGCCGGCGAGTCTGGATACCAAAATAAGTGCACCGGCCCCGGTTGTACCTAAGGTTCCCGCTTTTTACCAGGAGCTACTATGAAACGAAACGCTGTAACTATTACCGCTTGCTTGATGTTCCTGGTTCTCGTGATGGTCAGCAGCGTTCGCTACCCCGTAAGCGCCAGCCACGACGAAAACCTCACCGCCTCCGAGCGGCGGGACGACTCGTTGTGGTTGTCGTCGTCCGGCGAAGCCAGGTCGGTTAAGCCGCAAGAGGATCCAGGGTTCAATTTTCCGCCGGCTGGAGCTTCACCCCAAGCCCGGATCGAATTCTTCGAGAACGAAATCAAGAAATGTAATGAATACCTTGATGAATTGTCGCTTGGCATAAACAAAGCGGAGGTTCTCTTTAAAGACGTCGCGGGAAAATACCCTTTTGCCGGATATGGGTGGAGCAGCCAAATTTTCAGGTTCGAGCGTGAAGTACAGATTGTTTGCCACCGGATCAAACTGCACCAGGAAAACATTCGAGATGAAATGGCTAACCTTCCCACGCCGACACCGACACCGAGCCCAACTTCCAGCCCCAGTCCGTCGGCGAACGAAACCAAATCTGATCAATCAAGCGACGCGGTCAAGAACAAACTAGTCGAGGAACGCAACGAGCAAATCAAATTTATCAAGGACTATAGAAATGATCTCAACGAACTTAAGAGCGGGGCGAATAGGGTTTTCAAAGGAATTGATGACTACGTTAAGAGAATCATGTCGGATGGGCTGGCTCCTGATTTCGAGGTGCGGACCGAATCGGGCGACGGCCTCACGAGTGCAACTTTTACGACTCGCGAGGGAAAACTCAAGCTTAGTCTGCCGGAAGCCAGGATTGCCGGCGGCACAATATCTGGAACAGTGACCGCCGAACCGGCGGGCCAAAACGATGCGGAACGCGCGCGCAACCTCAAACTACTCCAGAGTCTTGTTTGCGAGATTGACGGAGCGCCAGTCAAGTTTTCAGATTTCTCTCGAACTCCAGGTTCGGACGGCTCTCATACTTCAAATTTCACGACGCTAACGCCCAATCCGCCTCCGAGCGCAGTCGCGACGCTGGTGACGCTCAAGGACAGAGATGGTGTGGAAAAAGCCGAGTGCGAGCTGCCCATTGAACCCAATCCATCGTGCGCGCCAACTGCGCCAGGACAGTTTAAGTTCCCGGAGCTTGTACAAAACGGGCGGCCGCTGGAGATCACCGGACCTTTCGACGGAAACCGCGATACCACTGAAGTGAAGCTTAACGGCCAGCCGGTTCGGGTAATCGCTGAATCTCCGAACAGTTGCGTCGTCGAAAGCCCCAATCAAAACTTCGGGCCAACCGAAATCACTGTCAAAGAGGGCGATGTCGAAGCCAAAGGCTCTTGCCGGAACCTGGGGGTGCGGTTGACCGCGCCGAAGACTTCGCTGCTGAAAGGCGAGACCACTGTGTTAACGATTACGGTCGAAGGACTCAAAGGAATTCAGCAGAACGTGCCGCTGCTGCTTCAGAAGCAAGGCGTCGTGAGCATGGAAGGTGGCGACACCCAAACGGTTCAAATTCGCCCGCAAGACGTTCGCGCAGATGGAACGTTTGAAACGCGTCGGACGCTGACCGGGTTGCAAATGGGCGCTTTTGGCGTCACCGGCACAGTAGTAAATCCCGCACAACGACCGATCATCATTCCGCTTTCAGAGAACGGCAAAGTGAATGGCTTCCAGGTCAAGAAGGAAGGCGACACTTTCGTCTTGAATCTCGTGAACGTGCAAGACCCGATCACGGGCAAGCCCGTAGATGGCGAGCACAAACTCGAACACCAATGCCCGACGATGGCCACAATTCCGTACATCAGCCGGCTGTTTCTCAACAAAGGAACCGGCAAGACAAAGTCGGAATGTCTGGTGTTGATTACGCCGCGCATCATTATCCAGGAGGAGAACTAGATGAAGTCACTGCTGTCCGTTGTCTTTCTTGTCGGCTTGGTCCTGAGCGGAAGCTTCGCGAGGGCGCAGCAGCCTCAACTGCGCCTGACGATTCAATTGGACAAAAGCCAGTACCGAGTGGGCGAGCCGACTGTGGTCCACATCTCGCTCGAAAACCCGAGTCAGTCGGACGTGGTCGTCAACAGCAGATTATTAGTAAATCGTCCGATCGGCCCACATGAACTCTTTTTTCACCTCATTGGTCCCGATCGCAAAGTTGTGAGCTTTGATGCTCGCATCCGGGCAAGCTTTGAAAGCCGCGAGTTCATAGAGCTTAGCGGCAAGCAGGTCTTGAGCAAGAACTTCGATCTGAATCGCGTTTATACACTTGAGACGGCGGGCGAGTACACCATGACCTTGATCTACGAGAACAAGCAGGATGCGCCGCCATATTTGAAATTGCCGCCTGCGTGGAAAGGCCGTTTGAAGTCAAATACTCTCAAGTTCTCGATTGAGTAGGGGCAAAAGGAGGTGCCGAGGTGGCTAGAGTCTCACTAGAATTACTGGGCGCAGCGGCCCTGCTGTTGGTAAGTGCGTTAATCGTATCGGCGCAAAAAACACCGAACGCCAAACAGATGCAAGAACTCCAGTCGGCGATGGACGCGGTTCAGAAGGCAACTAATTTGGACGATGAACACAAAACCAAGAACAAGCTGATCGAGTTGGTAGACAAGTATTACGAAATTTCAGGAATTGGTCTTTGGACAGAGCCCCAATTCGATCCAAAGGTTGAAGGAGAGGGCGTTGCGAAACGAGTGAGGGAGAAGTATGTCAGAGTGCTGATTGGGAGGAAGGCGTTTTTCAGTCCCCCGCCGCCCCCTGACGACAAGGGTGCTAGGGGTGACAAAGAGAAGGCGGCGGATGACAAGCCACCTCCGCCGGTTCCTTCGATTGCCTGGTTAGCCTCGACAAAACTCCACGAAGTCACCGGTCACGGGCCGCAGGCCTACTACGGCAGGTGGCGTTACGACCACGAAGACGACAAGATGCACGCCCTGAATGAGATAGAGGCCTATGACCTGGAGTTAAAGCATACAAAAACTCTGGGCCTTTCTGAAGTCGAGATTAACGAACTCAAGAAGCGTCGCCAGGCGTATTACGATCAACTGAATGACGCCAATAAGAAGGAGGTCGACAAGGGCAACTACCGTGTAGCCTTCTTGCCGCCGACGGATAGTTCGCAAGGAGGATTAAGCGGTCAAGTGACTTTACTTGTTTCCAAAGCCGTTTACGCGGATGAAATTGCAACAGTGACAGTTCGCGGCCCCCGTACACTCGAAGGCTTAGTCGTAACTACCGAGGTCGACACGCAACGATCTCAGTCAAAAACCGATCGACGCGGCGGAGCTGTGCTCTCGTTCCCCGAATCTTCGGCAAGCGTCAAATCCGTAAGCACAGTGAAGATTCGCGTCTTTGACCCTGCCGGCAAGGAGATCGCAATTGCACAGACGCGCCTGCTTCCGGGGGTTGCACCGGACGTCGTTGATCGGCCCTCAATCGACGGTCTCCCTTCCGACTTTCGTCGCGGCGATCTAATTACTATCGCTGGGAGAAGTATGGGTCCGGAATGCGAGATGATTATTGGCAACCAGGTCCAGGAAACGCTGGCCGCTTCAGTTAACGAGATAACCACGTATTGCGATACTCCTCAGCTTGGCCCGCAAGATGCTTGGGTCCGCAATCCTTACGGTGAGAGCAAGAGCTTTGAGTGCAATGTCTACAGCTTCGAGGTGAGCGCACCCCGGACAACGATAAACCGTGGCGAAGAGCTTACTGCTACGGCTCGATATCAGTCTTTGCGGCCCGGCACAGAGGTCAGGTTCACAAACAACACTCCAAACGTTGTCACCATGGACGTTCCCGGAGCAAAAACTATGGGTAACGCAGCAGTATTCACGGTAACAAACGCTAATGGAACTATCCCGATCAATCTCAAGGGACTTGGCCGCGGAGCCTTCTCGATTTCTTACGAAGTTCGCCCGCCGCAGAAACGCTGAGGACTAACCTCACGGGTTAACTCCGCGCGAAAGGGGAAAAGATGAAAACGCTCTTGCTACTTGCCGCTGCACATTGCTTTTGGGCGGCGTAGTTTACACGATGATCGCGCCGGCTGCGGCTGTGGCCCAGACCGAAATACCGTCAACGCCCGAAGGCTGGGTTAAGCTCTACGAAGATGAGGCGAAGAAGTGTGTACAGGAAGCGTATGGGTTGAACCGTGAATTGCAGGAGATGCGAGGACTCATTGCTGAATCAGCCGGTAGCCCGATACTCGTTTCGGCTTTTATCCATACTCTGAGGGATTACCGGCAAGCGTGCTGGGACTACCACTTTTACTTGAGACGCGCACAGAGGGCGCGAGCGGATGTCTCAACGCCAACGCCAACACCGACCGCAACTCCGATCCTAACTACACCATCAGCTTCGGGCACACCGCGCCCAACGCCGGGCATGTCGGGAACTGTAACGATAATAATTTGGCCTCGCGACGAGAACGATCTGCATGTCAAATTCATCACCGACCAAAAGCGAAAACTCCGCGAACTGAAGGAAGAGGCTGACAAACAGAATGCTCGCCACATTGATATTCAGACCTGAGGCAGAGTCTTAGCTTGGATTATTCCGTGCAATCATCGAAATCGAGTAAGCAAACGGACATGAAGTGTAGAAGTGTGCTTCTCATTCTCGCAGGTCTCGCGCTGGCCGGTTGCGCCAGCGTCGCGACGGTTAGCACCGAGTCCAACCTGAATAAGAACGCTCGGAACCAGACTTCGCCGGCGCCCAACGATGCGGCGATACTTGACGGTAGCTTCGCAAACGCCGCTCTCAAAGACGAGCTGTCACAAGGCATCTACATTATCTTCGACGCTTCGGGCTCGATGCTTGGGCGTTTGCCGGACAAGTCCCGGAAACTCGAGGTCGCTAAGAAAGTGCTCAAGGATTTTGTGGCCGGCGATTTCGCCGGGTACGAACTTGCCTTGCGCGTTTATGGCCACCGCCAAGGCGACGACTGCGCTGACTCCGAACTCGTAGTCCCGTTTGGCGCGGCGGCTGATGTCGTGCCACCGATCGAAGCCTACGTTGACAAGCTGAATGCATTGGGGCGCACGCCGATTACCTTGAGCTTTCAGGAAGCGCTCAAGGATTTTGGCGATCGCAGCGGCGAGATCATTCTGATCAGTGACGGAATCGAATCCTGCAACGCTGACCCGTGCGCGTTGATGCGCGAATGGAAACAGAAGAACGTCAAGATCAAGGTCCATGTCGTCGGCCTGGGTCTTGACGAAAAATCGAGGCAAGCACTCAAGTGCATCTCTGATGCCGCCGGAACCGAGTATCTCGACGCACAATCCGCGACTACCCTGGCGGAATCGCTTTCAAAGATTCGCAACGCTGCAACCTCACACGGTTTTAGGTTGCAGGGAGTTGATGCCGCGGGCAATCCGATCAGAGTTAGCGGCATGCTCTCGCGCGCGGGAGCGCCGCCGGTGAAAATCACCAGCTATGCGAGATACCAGGTTGAGGCGGGCGACTACAACCTGGTTGCCGGTGTGCTGACCGCGAACGGCAACCTTTACCAGCCTGCGAAAAAGAGCGTGACGGTCGCCGGAACGGGCCAAACCGTAGCAAAAGTCGAGGTGACCGTCCCACCGCGCGTCAAGGCGAAGTTTGTTGATAAGGATCAAGAGCAGAGGGGATCACAGGTGACGGCGTTTCAGAACGGAAAGGAAGTCTTCAAGTTTCGGGCGATTGACGAAGTGTTTCTCGACGAAGGCACTTACGAATTTCACGCCCGGCCAAATGCCGCGAACGAGCTTTCCGTCACCGAATCGTTTGCCGCGGGCGATCGCAAAGAGATTCTCTTCGGCATGGCCCACACTGTGAAAGTTACTGTGAAGATGATCGCTTCGGGTTCAGGAATCTGGTTCCGAGAGAATTATGAACTCTGGCAAAACGGACAGAAAAAATACGACGTGCATCAAGCCAACGGCGCGCTGGTCGTACCCGGCACATACGACGTTCGCCTCGCGAATGATCTAACTCCATACCTGAAGAGCGGCATCGTAATCACCGACCAGAACCAACAGCACTTTGACATCACAGTTCCCGTCGGCCACGTTACTTTTGTCTACCAGAGAAGCGACGGCACCGCAGACAAAGATGATCGCTGTTTTGTGAGTCCAGCGTCAGGCAATCAGAGAGTCTTCACGCGTTCGGGACAGAAGGTTCCGCTGACTCCAGGCAAATATCAGGTGGAAGGCTGGAGCCAGAAGGGCCGATACGATTCGGTCGCGTTCGAGATCAAGGAAGGCGAGGACAAGGTCGTTACCTTGCGCGCGAAGTAGAAAGGGCATTTACAGGCTGTCACATATTCAGAAACCAAGTTCGACGAAGTGGAAGGCAGGTATCGATGAAATCTCTGCTCTTAGTAGCTTTTCTGGTCACTTACAGTTCTTGACGAAGTTCTCGTAATCCGCTTTCGCCTGCTTCAGCTTATTCAATTCACCTTCCAGAAAATCTCTTAGCCACTTGTCAACTTTGTCAGGATCGAGATATTGGGGACGGCTCGAATCCGCAACGTTCTTGCGTTCGGCATCTCCAAGATGCGCTCGCTTGGAGGCTTTATAGATGGGGCCCGATCCTTCGACCTTCTCGAGGGTTGCCTTAGGCACCCATACGCCGTTTTCGCAGACTTCAAATGTTGTACAAGTCACCGTGACCTTTTTCGTTGTGACCGCAAGCTTGGCGCTGACCCCTGCATTCAAACCGGATAGGGGCGAGTCCGCCAACTTCTCAAGAATATCCGCACCTTTATTCAGGTAATCAAAGACGAATCCAATGGCGTTTGCGCTACCACGTTTAGTCGCGAGGCCTCCGGTCACCACTCCGCCAACCGCAGCGCCCGCCCTCCACAGCGCAGCCATGCTCAGCGCGGAACTTTTGCCCTTTGCGCTGGTGGTGGTCGAACTGAATTCGACTACGCTATCGTCGTCTGCATACACGAATTCCTTTTTCTCTTTTTTTAGCTTACGAATCGCGCCATTTTTGCAAGGTGTTGGCGGCGGCGGGTCAATTCTGGTAGTGGTGCCCGCCACCGGCGGCGTCGCCTTCAAAATTTCTTTTTCTTTTTCGGCAGCCGCGGCTTGCGCCGCCGCCAGGGCTGCCTCAGCCCTGTCGGCTTCGGCCTTCTTCTCAGCCGCTTTTTTAGCCGCCTCGTCTGCCGCGCGTTGCGAATTGCCGGCAGCGGCAGCTTGAGCATCCCTCAGTGCTTTCTGTTTCGCTGCAAGATCGTCCTCGGCCTTCTTCAGAGCCGCTCGCGCAGCTTCTCGTTCCGCGGTCGTGCCCTCACGGTTTGCCCGATCCCGCTCTTTCTCCGCTTCGGCAACTGCATTGGTTGCGTCGTTGACGTCTTTTACCGCGTCAGCGACCGCTTTGCGCGCGGCATTGGCCTGGGCTTGGGCGTTCCGAGCATCCTGTTCGGCCGTCTCAAAAGCTTGCCGGGCCTTGTCCGCCGCCGCCTGGGCCTCGGCCTCCGCCTTGCGCAGGCTTTCTAAATCCAGCGACAGGTTTTGATCGCCGACTGTGGGCGACTTCGGTCGAGTCGGTGGCGACGTGGTTGTTGATGGACTCGGCGCGTTTGAAGGCGGCGGCGGCTGACCCGGCCCGAGCGGCGCTGCTGTCACAGTCAGAATAACTTGTAGCACTTCGCGATCCTGCGTACAGGTTCCTTCGCTCTTACAGGTTAGGCAAGCCACCAGCACCGTTCTCTGATAGACGCCCGGCGGCGTGTTTCTGGTGTCAAACTTCACCGCCACAACCTGCGTCTGTCCGCCTTTCACATTCACCTGGTTCGCTGACAATTGAAGAAACGGCACGTTCTGAGTTTGAATCTGGAATTGATGATTCTTCTTGCAGCGATTGACGACCGTCAGGGTACTGTCAGCAACGGTATTTGTTTGCAGCGTCACGTTCCATGGCGCGGACGCCGGTGGTTGTTGCGCGGTAACCGCGCCGCAGATGATGAGAAGTAAAAACGCGCAAGACAGAACTCGGCTCATTGGTTCTCCTGGTAAATGGTCACTTCGGTGATGGAGATGCGCATTGTGTTGTCAGCCCGTGTTTCTGTCCATGATAGCCCGATACTAACAGGCGGATCAGAACAATTCCGCTTATTTCAACTTAATCGACTCAGGGGCAACCATTGGCGGCCTTCGCGGCGTCAATTGCCGCTTCGACATCGGCGCCCGTGCTGCCCGGAAGCCAATTGCCGCCTCCGCCGCCTTGCGAATCGAATAGTTGGATCCAGCCGGTTTCTGACTCCCCTTCCGTGCTGCTCTCAACCACCCACTTACCGTCTTTGCAGACCAGAACTTCGTCCACGTACTTAATTTTCAGTTTGATGTAGAGGTGTCTGGCGTTACGTGAAGAAAATGCTGAGGCCAGCAACTTGCCGAGCTGCACACCGCGCCCAGCGCCGCTCACCTTCAAGATAGTCGTGCCGATACCGAAAATTCTTGTCGAAGTCGGTCCGTAGCCCAGTTCGGTGGCCACCGCATCACTAGCCTCGCACGAAATGATCCGACGGTTCGATTTTTTCTCGCCCTCTTTGCATTTCTCTTCGACTGGTTCAGTAGTGTCCGGGGGACGTGGCGGTTGAGGTGTTGTCGATGGAGTTGGCTCTGGCGTCTTCGGCGGTTCGGGAGGCTTCGGTGGTTCAGGTGACGGCTGCGGGTTGGTATCGCCGGGTTTAGGCCCCTCTGGTTTCTTCGTGGGATCCTCTGTCTTTTCAATCGAATCAACCCACGTGCTTCCGCCCTTGTCTTCTGCGTTGCCAATCTTGATCCAATCACAAAACTTCACATCCGGCCGCTTCTCAGTGCGAACGTGGATGAAGCCTTTTTGGCCAGACTGAGTTTTGATCTCGATCACCCAATCGTCCGCGCTGCCGCCATAATTACTTTCGACGTGCACAATCTGGTTCGCAACCATTGACGAATCCACGCGGGCCATGACGAGCGCCGGACCTGGACCTGATTTCGTCTCAGTTATCTGCCTAGCCGTCCCTGACGCCGATGAAGTTGTTTGTAGCTCGCCGGTCAGGGTCAGCATCACTTGCAGCACTTCGCGATCCTGCGTACAGGTGGGTTCACTTCCGCAAGTCCGGCAAAGGACCAGCACGGTTCCCTGATGGACTCCCGGCGGTAAGTTTCTCGTATCAAACTTGACCGGCAAGACTTGCGTCTGTCCGCCTTTCACATTCACCTGGTTCGCTGACAACTGAAGAAACGGCAGGTTCTGAGTTTGAATCTGGAACTGATGATTCTTCTTGCAGCGATTGACCACCGTCAAAGTGCTGTCTGCGACCTTGCCAGTTTCCAGCGTGACGTTCCATGGCGCGGACGCCGGTGGTTGTTGCGCGATAACTGCGCCGCAGATGATGAGAAGTAAAAACGCGCAAGACAGAACTCGGCTCATTGGTTCTCCTCTCAAACGATCGGCGTGAAAGGCCGATGAGAAATCCTCATAAATAGCAGGGACTTAAAAAGCAAAATGAGCATTAGCATCCTTCCGCCAGGCCATCGGTTACATTGAGCTACTTTGGCGGCGGACAGGAAACCGTGTTGTCGGTTATGTTCTTGTCGGTGATCTTGAATTCAGTCTTTGGTGAAGTCGTTTGAATGCTGGCGTCGCCCGATTTTGTGCATGCATCGAGGCGCGCAAATATTCGTCGGTCGGGCGCGTTGTGCGTCAGCACGATGATGCAGCCTTTCATCATGGGTTTGCCGGTGCCGGTAAGGTTCAAACCGCCAGGCGGAGTCAGCGGTACAGTTGGTGCACCTGTCCCCGTGCCGCCAGTCTGGCCCGTGCCTCCGGTTTGCGTTACTCCTGTGCCGGTGCCGCCCCGACAGCTTCCACCACCGCAAGCGAAGACATAGTCGCCGGTAAAACTGTTGAAGTGAAACAGTCGATTCGGATTAGCGTCGTCCTGCAAAACAAAATCGAACCGCCGAACGATCACGGTTGCAGTTACGTCGAAGCCGCCGGCTTGTTGCCCGGTTATTGCTCGAGTCGTCAAGTAATGACCATCCGCCCTGACTTCATTTGGCTTTATCTTCAAATTCTGGAAGTTGCCGCCATCCATCGTAATGACACCGCGCGCGTCAAGTTGCAGCGGAGCGTCTTTCTTGAGTCCTTGTAATCCACTCACGTCTATCGTCAGCGTTGTGCGCTCGCCGCGCATGAGATTAGTTTTAGGCGCGGACAACTGAACTCCAAGATTGTTGTACGGGCCAATCGCAGTTTGCCGGCCACCGTTAACGAACAATTGTACCGGCCCACTAAACGTCGTCGGCGCCTCGAAAACGAGTTTGCGCGGCGACTCAGCCAGCGGCTTGATCAATCCAAAGCCTCCGGAGACGTTTTCGGTGTTCTTCTCAAAGTCCTGCACAGAGCTTCGCGGGGGACCGAACATGAGTGTTGTATTCGAAGCGTTCCCATCGAACGGACCGAAAATTTCGACGGGCCTTCCCTGCTGACCCAACTCTGGAAGACGAAAATAGTTCGTTGATGCTGGAGGCGTCGTCGCCGCCTTATCGTCTATGAACCAAATTGGGCCATTGGTTGTGATCGTTACCGTTTCGGTATCGGTGCGCGGAGCACTCACGCCGATCTTGTAATCGAAAGTGTTGGGTAGGTTTACGGTAAAGCTGCCGACATTTGGAGTCGCCGGCTCCGGCTCTGCCGGTTGGACGATTCTAGGCGTCACAAAAGTCAGGAGATAGTTCTTGTCGCTCAGGGATTGCGGCGCGAAATTCAATTTGAATTCGCCCAGTTTGTCGGCGTTGGCCTTGCGCTCCTCCGCCGTATTCCCCTTCGGCTCAGCGACGACGGTACCGGAGATGGTATCGCCGGCTCTCATGTCATCCGGCAGATAAACTCTGACCTGTCCATGTGAAGTGCCGAAAGTAACCGTGTGCAGACCGCCATTGATCGTCGATGAAACGTTTGGAGTCCCTTCGATGGCTTTGCCCGAACCGGCCGTAACCGCGATGCTCTCGTCAACACCGGCGGGACGGAGTTGCAATGTTAAGTTCGTCGGTCTTGAGAGATTGACCGGCACGTTCGGCTGCTCGAACTTTGCGAAGCCCTGCTCCGATTCAATCGTGACCGTGTAATTACCAGGCTCGAGATTCGTAAGGCGGAAAAAGCCCCCGGCGTTGGTCGTGGCGGAGACGCTGCCCCCGCCTTGGCGAGTTGCAGTCACGGTGACGCCCTGAACCGCCGCACCGGTCCCGTCAACCAACGTTCCCTCAATTGTTCCTTTGGTTGTCGTTTGTGCCGAAGCGCTGGAAGCGGCTAACAGCGCGAGGCACACAATGTAAATGAACACTAACAGGGCCAACGACGCCCACCGCCAACGCGAAGCGTGTTGCGTATTCATTTGATAATCCTCCGGAGACTGGAATCAACTGGAGCAATGTCCAGGACAATGCGACAGATTCGAACTGAGTAACGACCGTAGCAGGATAAGTGCGGAAGGAAATGACGTATTAATCGGCGCTAATACCTATCATCGACGGCATAGTTAGTCAACTGGTTTTAAAAAATGAGCTAACAAAGTATTGCCATACTAACGCGAAAACAAAAGGCTGCCTTGTAAGGGCAGCCTTCGTTGAAATGACTTACCTTGCGGCTTATCTAATGCTTACCAACTCAGGTACGAACCGCGTGAGTCCGGCTTCGGGACTCGCCTTCGGACCTTCGGCGAGAAGTTTTTCAGTCTCCATCACGAACGCTTCGACAATGTCTTCGCCGGCGACTTTGCGCATCGGCACGCCGTCTTTAAAAATCATGCCGACGCCGCGACCGAAGGTGATGCCGAACTGGGAGTCGTGAGCTTCGCCCGGACCATTGACGGCGCAGCCCCTGACCGAAAGATGGAGCGGTTTCTTCGACATGTGCGAGCCGCCGTTCGATCTCGGTAACGATCTCGACGAAGTCTATTGCGTACAGAAAGGGTTACGAAAAAGATAAAGTAAGCCACCACGCCGTACAGGAAGCCAGTATTCGAAACCCAATGGTTTTCCTGTCCGTATGTAGCGGCGTTCCAATATCACAATTGACTCTGCTGCGCCCCTTGAGCCCTGTGCAAATCCGGGCCCGGCACTACTTACTTAAGATCGCGGATCAGCACGACTTCGCGCAGCTCAGTGCCGCGCGCGAAGGCGAAGAGTTTGCCGTCACGCGACCAGCCGTAACTGAAGAGCTTCTCTTGCGGCAAACCTTCGAGGCGTCGTGGCTCTCCACCCTCCAACGATTGTTTCCAAACGCCATTAGCCGTATCGCGATAAGTTATTGCTTTGCTATCGGGCGTCCAGCGCAGCCCGTTGTTGAAGTTGGCAAGACGTGGAACATTGAAAAACTTAATGGGCCGACCCCCTTCGGCAGGTAGGATGCCTAGTCCTGAACCATAGACGCAGGCGACGAGTTTTCCATCGGGCGAAATGCGTGGCCAGCTTGCCGCCTGTGCGGCCAGACGCACGGGCGTACCACCATCAATCGAAATTCGCCACAACGCGCGCACTCCGTCACCACCTGATTCATAAACAACCCATTTTCCGTCGGGAGAAACATGCGGGTGCGAATCGTCCCCATTCGTTGTCAACTGCCTCATATCACTCCCGTCAAGATTAGCCCGCCAGATTTTAGGGCTGCCGCTTTGGTCCGATTGATAGACAACATAGCGCCCGTCATGAGTCACCGTCGGGTACAAGTTCATGTAGCCCGAAGGCAGCAATTGCTTCTTGTTGCTTCCATCTGCGTCGACCGTCCAGAGGGTATGGTATTGGCCCACAAACGCAGTAAAGACAAGACGCCCGTCGGGTGTCCAATCAAGCCCGAGCGCCCCATTTGTCCTTCCCAATGGGTCAAAAGTAATTTGCTTTGTGTTGCCGAGATCATTAGCCGCGGCTATCCAGATGTTCGTCTGCCTTTGTACCCGCACCGCCAACAAATTTTTGTTGTCAGCAGATAGATTTACAGACGAACCATATTTTGTCAGGTCCGTAATGATGCGTCGCGCCTCACCATTTGGATAAGAGATATGCCAAAGCTGCGAGTCCGGACTCGATGCTATGTCGTAGGCGACGGCGATTAACCCAATCGAGTCATTGAACCACTCCGTCCTGAGAATTTCTTTCCATGCGCCTTTTGTCAGCGGCTTGATAGAACCATCCTCTACGCTAACGACAAATATCTCGCAATCTTGATCGCTCCTGTCGTCAACTGCGCCGACTGCAATCAGGTTACCATCAGGCGACCAGGAAGGGCTTTGCTGAAAGAAGGCCAGATGGCTTGGGCGCGAGGCGATTTCACGCTCGCTTGTCCCTTTCGTGTCGGCTATGACCAAAACCGACCTGCGGCCTGCGCCATCGGGACGAACAAAAGCGAACTGTTTTCCGTCAGGCGAGAAAGTAATTCGTCTGCGAACATTGTCCTTTACCCTTTCTGCCACGCCGCCGAACACAGGCATCTTGTAAAGCGCGCCATCCGACGAATAACCATCGGCTGCCGTGTAATAGAGGCTGCTACCATCCGGCGCAAAGGTCAGGCTCAGATAAAGCACTTCAGCGGATGGGCGAAGCTGCACTGGTTCGCCGCCGTCAACGTGCCCCAGCCAAAGTGTTTGTTTTCCCTCGCTGTTCATCAGTACGTAAGCAAAAAGCTTTCCGTCAGGCGACAGCGTGGCGCCGCCGCGGGGATCGCCGTTGACGTTCAGCCGCCTGATGTTGATTTGCTGAAACGGAATTGAAACCGTTCCGGCTTGTCTTTGACGATCAGGCCAATTCTTGTAAAACCAAAAACCAACTGCGCCGATTAACAGAAAAAGCAATACTCCCGCAGCGAGCGCGCGGCGCAATGCGGATTGCGGAATTCGAATTGCGGATTGTTCCGTCAAAGCTGATGAGCCAGGCACGGTTAGCGCTACGTCGCCCGAATCCGCAAACCGCAATCCGTAATCCGTAATCGGAGCGTCTTCCTCGATAGTGAGTTCCGCGCGCGTGCGCTCGTGTACGAGAACCTCATCGAAGCCAGCCGTGCTGACGCCCGCGACGAACTGATAACCCTTTCCCGGAACGGTGACGATGTACTGATGCTGGTTTGGTTTTTCCCCGAGGACTTTCCGCAGATGCGAGATATTCGTCGTCAATGTCCCCTCTTCGACGATTGACTCGCCCCAAACCATCCGCATCAGCTCGTCCTTATCCAGGATGTCACGGCTGCGCTCAACCAGCGCCAGCAGCGTGTCGAATTCTTTAGGAAACAGCTTGACGGGCTCGCCCTCTCGGAACAGGAGACGTTTTTGCGCGTCGAGACGGAAAGGACCGAACTCGTAAATGAAGTGATTTTCCTCGCTCATCGCCGCTGCTGGAAAGTTCTAGAAACTTCTAGAGGCTTTACAAGGACTTTTAAGTCACGTTTTCACTACCGTACATGCCACCGATAGCGGGAAATGCGGAGAACGGAGAGCTGTTCGGGCATCTCGACTCAATCGGGGACACACACTACGGACTCGGGATGACCTTGAAATCGCGGACATTTTAGCGCGCAAGGTTTTGATAAGGCAATAGGAATGGAGAAACGCATCACCAAATACACGGTCGAGACGGAACGCACCTTCATCTATCGAACCAGAATCGACTCGCAACCCCATTGGTGCCCACACTGCGGCCCTGAGTTCGCAATGGCGAGCATAGAAATAGCAGCGCGCGGAGCCGGTATGAAGCAGCGCACAGTCTTCCGGCTCGTCGAGTCAGGGGCGCTCCATTCCAGTGAAGACGAAGATGGGCGCATGCTCGTCTGCCTTAACTCTTTGCGGCAATGCTTTAGCAAACTGCCGCCGTCAAGGTCTCAACTGCGCGAGGAAGGTCGGCGAAGCTAACACGTTAAAGAAGGAGTTGGATCATGCTTGAGAGACTCAAACCGAGGTATCCAGCCAGAGTAACGATCATTCTGGCACTGCTCATCACGGCAAGCGGGGCCATCGCGCAGACATCTACGTTCACGTATCAAGGTCGTCTGACGGATGGCGGCACGGCGGCGAATGGAAACTATGATCTTCAGTTTGCGCTGTTTGACAGCTTGAACGGCGGTGCCCAGATCGGTTCGACGCAGATGAGTTCGAATGTCCCGGTCACTGCGGGTATTTTCACCGTGCAACTGGACTTTGGCGCAAACACGTTCACAGGCGCGAACCGGTTTCTGGAAATCGGTGCGCGGCCTACGGGCAGTGGATCGTTCACGGTACTGTCGCCGCGACAGCCAGTCACTTCGACCCCGTATGCGGTGCGCAGCGCCTCGGCAGCTTCGGCCGATACTGCAACTACCGCCACAAGTGCGACCAATGCCACGAACTCGTCGCAGCTTGGCGGAGTCGCAGCAGCCAACTACGTGCAGACGAATGATTCTCGTCTCTCTGACGCCCGGTCGCCGACGCCTGGCTCACCTAATTACATCCAGAACACAAGCAGCCAGCAAGCCGCGAGCAACTTGAACATCTCGGGCAATGGCACGGCGGCCGGCACGCTCTCAGCCAATATCGTCAACGCGACGATGCAGTACAACATTGGCGGCAATCGAGTGTTGAGCCTGGCGGGGAGTAACAATACGTTCGCGGGCCTGAACGCAGGTAGCGCGAATACTACTGGCACCAGCAACTCATTCTTTGGCCGTTCGGCAGGCAACAACAACACGACGGGGGCCAGCAATTCGTTCTTCGGCTCTAATGCCGGCTTCTTGAACACGACGGGCGGCAAGAACTCGTTCGTCGGCAGTCTTGCCGGCGCATCGAACACGACCGGTGGCGACAACACGTTCGTTGGCCGCTCGGCCGGCGCGGCAAATGCGACGGCCAGCGGCAACTCCTTCTTCGGCAGTTCGGCCGGCGCCTCGAACACAGAGGGGGACAACAACTCGTTCTTCGGAGGTTCGGCTGGCAACGCGAACACGACGGGGTTCGGCAATTCGTTCTTCGGCAATTCGGCTGGCTTCTTCAACACGACGGGCACCCAAAACTCGTTCTTCGGGGTAAATGCCGGCTTTTTAAACACTACGGGCATTAGCAATTCGTTCTTTGGAATTTTCGCTGGCAACGCGAACACAACAGGCAGCGACAATACGATCATCGGACACAACGCGGACGTCGGCGGCGGCAACCTGTCATTTGCCACCGCCATTGGCGCAGGAGCAATCGTTTCGGACAGCAACTCCATCGTGCTCGGTCGAGCCGATGGCTCTGATGCGGTGCGTATTCCTGGCGCCGTGCTTATCGATGGCAGTCTGGTTGTAAAAACTCTGG
>JBQTHO010000004.1:0-70581 GCA_052389795.1 Acidobacteriota bacterium
GAATGCGTTGAAGTCTTTGCTAATTGAGAATCAACCTGTGGCTGAGCTTGCCAAGGAAGAACGGGCTGCTTAGGCTATGAACCGATCCGCCACCAACCACTTTCAACTAGAAACGGGACACCGCCGCGGACTGTTCGAGCGGTTCTTACCTTGGTTGAAGAGAATCTTGAGGATCTAAGGCTGCACTACTACCAATTACTCAAGGAACACAACCCGCAAACACCCGAGGGCGAGCTGATCAAGAGCGCTGATGAAGTCATAATCTGGATGACGGTGGGTGCCACTCACGGCGTAATTAAGAAAGTTTCCCGGGAAGTTGGCCTGGAGAAGTTGAGTAAAACCTATAGCGAGGTATTGAAGCAGTCAGGCGACAAGAAAGCTGTAGCACTCATCGATCTGTCCATTAAACTTGATCATTTCAGAGCATTTCCAGAGGTCGAAACAGCGAAGTTGGCTGAAATCCTTCGGAAGAATGCTTACGCTTCTACGATTTTGCGCGACATGGTCGCGAATCACTTTTATTTGTTCCCTCGAGAATTACGCCTTGTACAGCGGGTTAGTAAACCATTAGGAATATCGCTCGCAGGGCCCGAGCTTCTCGTCGGACGTTCACAACAGGTTGGTCTAAAAGCACCTAAGAAAAAGACACGGAAACATTCTGCAAGGAAAAAACGAAAGGCATCCAGAAAAAAGTAAAGTGTGTATCAGTTGAACCCCTGAAGAGCGGATCTTCTTGTTCGCTCATGCGGCGCAATCACAGAGCCACCATTCGGGGCGGAGTAATAAGGGCTTTCAGCACTCGCCCGTTGGCGACGTCTTTCAGCGCGTGGTTAGCATCGGCGAGCGCATAACGCGAGAGATTTTGCTTTAAGGCTGCCCACGGTTCCGACCTTGCCGAATCTGAAACCATTTGCACTCCGCGATAGAAGTGCGAAAAGTCCGAACCCCAACAGCCGCGCACGTCCAAATGCTTTCTGTTCAAGTCGAGATGTGGATTGAATGATGTCTCGCCATGATCGGTGTACTGCCCGACAATCACGACGCGACCCGCATCGCGCGTGCAGCGCATCCCTTGCACGACCGCGCTGGGAGCGCCGGTCGCTTCGATCGTGACATCGGCGCCGCGGCCGTGGGTCCTCTCAAGCACCCATTCCCATCGTTCAGCTTCTGAGGTCTCTTGGAAATCCAGCACGTCAGAGGCGCCTACTTGCGTGGCAACTTCGAGGCGGTTTGCTGGCGCCCCGATGCAAAGCACTCTCAATGCGCCGCGCATCAGCGACAGGATGATTGCGTTGATGCCGACCGGTCCCGAACCCAGCACGAGCACGGTGTCGCCAATCGCGATGTCGCCGCGCTCAACTGCGTGCAAAGCGGTCGGCAAAGCACATCCGCCAGCCATGAAAGTTTCGGGCTCACCAGCCAGTCGAATACATTTCGTGTCAGGCTTCAAATAAATCTGCTCAGCCCAGCCGCCGCACAGTCCATCATTCAACCCGTACGTTATGCCGTAGACCTTCCGCTGCGGACATCGGGTGGTCGCTTTCGCGACCAGACAATACCAGCACGCGTTACACGTTCGGTGGACGTCAAGAAAAGTGACGCGATCGCCTTCGCGAAACGGCCGGCCTTCGATGTCGAAGAGTGCGCCGCGAATCTTACTCAAACGGCCAACTGACACGTGGCCGGGGACCAGCGGATACGGAACACCCTGCAAAAGTCCCTTTTGTAAATAAACATCGGTGCCGCAGACTTCGGAAAGCTCGACATCGAGAAGAGCCGAGTTTTCTTCGAGCCTGGCCTCTGGAACTTCGCGAAGTTCAACAGGCGAGTTCGGCTTGGGAATGACGGCAACGACCGGCATGACCGGAAGACGTTAAAAGGAAAGGCCCGAAAATGGAAGTACGGTCGGCAATCGGCGAAGAAACCGCGGCTCTGGCGCAGCCCAGTGGTAAGCCTCTGGCTTACCGGCTAGTCGTTACCTTGCACCCGCAGCTACACCTCCGCTGAGGCAGAGCCTCAAAACTAAAATTTCATTTGACGGGGTCGGAAAGGCGAAGCCATTCCGCAGTGTGCGGTGGCAAAGCCACGGCGGGTCAGACCGTGACGGTCTCTTCTTTCAACTTCTCGGCTTGATAGTGAGTCGTCAATCCCTCGATGATTTGATCGAGAGCGCCCTCCATCACCAGATTGAGCTGGTGAATCGTGAGGCCGATGCGGTGATCCGTAACGCGGTTATCTTTGAAGTTGTACGTACGAATCTTTTCTGAGCGATCGCCCGTGCCCACCATCGAGCGACGGTCGCTGGCGATCGCGTCATGCTGCTTCTGTTCTTCGATCTCCTGCAAGCGCGCGCGCAGCACACGCATCGCCTTCTCGCGATTCTTGATCTGCGACTTCTCGTCCTGCATTGAGACGACAACGTTTGTCGGCAGGTGCGTGATGCGCACGGCTGAATAAGTGGTGTTCACTGACTGGCCGCCGGGGCCTGACGAACAGAACGTGTCAATGCGCAGGTCTTTCGGATCGATCTTCACATCAACTTCTTCAGCTTCCGGCAGCACTGCAACAGTGATCGCAGAAGTGTGTATGCGCCCGCTGGCTTCGGTTTGCGGCACGCGCTGCACGCGATGCACGCCGGATTCGTGCTTCAGCTTTGAATAAACTTTGTCGCCTTCAATCAACGCGACGGCTTCTTTAACGCCGCCGATGCCGGTTTCCGACGCGTCCAGAATTTCCATCTTCCAGCGCTGCCGCTCAGCATAGCGCGCATACATGCGCAACATGTCGGAAGCAAATAGCGAAGCTTCATCGCCGCCGGTGCCGGCACGAATCTCCAGAATCACGTTCTTCTCGTCGTTGGGATCTTGCGGAATGAGCAGCAATCTCAAATCCGCTTCCGCCTGCTCGATACTTGCCTGCAAAGCTTCGATTTCGACGCGGGCCAACTCGCGCATCTCCTCGTCGGCTGCGTTTTCAGACAAGTCGCGCGCGCCGGCCAGTTCTTCCTGAAGGGATTTCAGGGCGCGATACTTCTCGACAATCTCTCTGAGACTGCGATGCTGCTTCGCCGCCTTGCCGTACGCAGACGGGTTCGACAAGAGCTCCGGCGAAGAGAGCTCGTCCGTCAGCTCCTGGTAACGCGTTTCGATTTGAGCAAGTTTGTCGAACATGTGTTTCTAGGCTGTCGGCTATCAGCTCTCAGCCAAATTCTCTTGCTGACAGCTGATTGCTGAGAGCTAACAGCTTTCTCACGATAACGGAGCCAACTGTGGTTCGTTCGGCTTCGGCTCCATTTTCAGACTTTCCTTCAACGCCGTGATCGCGACTTCCAACTGCTTGTCGTCAGGCTCTTTTGTAGTCACGTTCTGCAGCCAAAGGCCGGGACGCGTAATCATCTTGAAGAAAAACCCGGATTCTTTCTTCGCCGACAGCCGAATGATTTCGTACGAGATGCCGGCGACGACCGGAATCAGCGCCAGACGCACGAGAAAATTGAACAGCAGCGAATCGAACTTAATGACTGAGAACAAAAGGATCGAAACCAGCATCACCACCATCAGAAAGCTCGTGCCGCAGCGCGGGTGCTGGCGTGGTTGAATGCGCGCATTCGGCACCGTCAGATCAAGTCCCTTCTCCCAGGTGAACACCGTCTTGTGTTCCGCGCCGTGATATTCAAAGACGCGCCGGATGTCCTTCAGCAATGAAAAACTGGTGATCATGATCAGAAAAAACGTCATACGAATCAGACCATCGATCAGATTAAAGCTGATCGAGGGCCGCACCGGATGCAGATAACTGCGCACTGAACCCCACGCCCGGCTGTACCAGGGCGCTTCAGTGGCAGGCGCATCTTGCGTCTGCGTCACCGGCGAGACGCCCGTGCCACTTCCTGCATTGGTCGTGCTGACCACCGCGGGTCCGGGCGCCCAGCCCGCCGCAATAAACAAAGCATTGGTCAGCAGCAACGGCGCGGCTACGAATAGCAGGATGTTGAAAATCATCGCGAAGATGATCGAGCCGGCCGCGGCAGCCGTGCCGCTTTTCTTCACCTCTTTCGCGCTGCTCTTCTTCCTGGGAATCGGGATCACACCGGGCAGCCCGCCGGTGATGCCGGCAAAGTCGCCTTCGCCTTCGATGACCGCCGGTGTCAGAGCGATTTTCACTTCTTCCGCTTCGGCTTCCTCTACTTCCTCGAAAGCTTCCGCGGCCGAATAGTTCAGCGCCTTGATTCCAAGCCCCATCGACTGCATCAGAACCGCGCCGCCGCGCAGAATCGGCAGCTTGAGAATCGGATACTTGTCACTCCACTTCGGCAGGGTGGCCGCGGTGTTGACGATTGTGCCGTCGGCCTTGCGCACGGCAATCGCGTAGGCGCCTGGCGTCCGCATCATCACACCTTCAATGACGGCCTGGCCGCCAACAATTAGATCTCGTTCGTTAGTGCTCATTTGTATTTGCTGAGCCCTCCCTCACGGTCGGGCTACTGCCCCGCTCAACCTGCCTGACGGTAATTACAACAATGCCGGCGTTTCTTTCCGGCTGCTCAGATTGGATGCAATCCGACCAGCCGGCGTGGAACTACGCCGGCATCTTGATTTCCAATCGCTAATGACGAATTCGCATCAGTCGCAACTTACTTGCTCGCGGGCGCGGCGGGCGCCTTGGCATAGCGACGGTTAAATCGATCCACGCGTCCCGCGGTGTCGATCAACTTCTGCTTACCCGTAAAGAACGGATGGCAGGCCGAACAGATTTCGATGTGCAGATCGCCTTTTTTCGTCGAGCGCGTCTTAAAAACTTCCCCGCACGCGCAAGTCACTTCAATTTCGTTATATTCGGGATGAATTCCAGCTTTCATTTCTCTCTACCTACACAGTCAGCATTTCTTCGCTTCGTTCAAACAAGCCATGATACGGGCCGACGGTGTGACAGGTCAAGCAGGATGTCAGTACCGGGAGCGGTAGCGACCGGGTAAAAGAGTTACGTCAAACTCACCTTTTATTTAACCAATACCCCCTCGCTATCGCTTCCGGTACTGACTGCGTCCCGGCGTCGTGTATACTCCCAACTCTCCCGGAAACACTTAAAAGGAGTTAACCCGCGTTCCATGAAACTTCTTGTTATCGCATCCCTAATTCTCTGCATACCGATGGTTGCTATGGCCCAAAAAGCGAGCAAGTTTTTCGCCTACGACTATACGATTGACGACCTGCCGAACGGCTTGCGGCTAATCACGGTGCCGACGGATTATCCAAATCTGGTCGCGCTTTACATCGTCGTGCAAACCGGTTCGCGCAACGAGATCGAAAAGGGCAAGAGCGGCTATGCGCATTTTTTCGAGCACTTGATGTTTCGCGGCAGCGAGAAGTACACAGCCGAGCAACGCGAAGCGATTTTCAAAGCGGCGGGCGCCGAAACAAATGCCTACACATCCGACGACCGGACGGTTTATCACGCCACTTTTTCGAAAGAAGATCTGGACAAGATCATGGAGATGGAAGCGGATCGCTTCCAGCGGCTGAAGTACACGCAGGAGCAGTACAAGACCGAAGCGGGCGCCGTCCGCGGCGAGTATGACAAGAGCGTTTCCAACCCCTTCACTATGCTCTACGAGAAGCTGCGTGAGACTGCTTTCAAGAAGCACACTTACGCGCACACAACTCTGGGCTATATCGAAGACATCAAGGACATGCCAAACCAGTACGACTACAGTTGGCAGTTCTACAATCGGTACTATCGCCCCGAGTACTCGACCATAGTGATGGTCGGCGACGTGACGCGCGCAAACGCCCTGTCGATGACCAGGAAATATTTCGGAGACTGGAAGCGCGGCAACTACGTGCCGCAGATTCCTTCTGAGCCGGAACAGAAAGAACCGCGCACGGCCCATGTTGATTGGGCTTCCCCAACCCTGCCCCATTTGGTCGTCGCTTTTCGCGGTCCGGCTTTTTCGGATGAGAGCAAAGACAAGGCAGTTCTTGATCTGTTGGCCTCAATCGCGTTCGGAGAGAACTCAGATATCTATCAAAAGCTGGTGCTGAAAGAACAGAAGGTGGATTTCGTCAGCCCTTCGTTCGATGACTCGATTGACGGTGAGTTGTTCTCGATCTTCGCGCGCGTAAAGGACCAGAAAGATGTCGATTACGTGCGTGACGAAATTCTGCAGACCTTCAAGCGTTATTCAACTGAACTGGTCCCGCAGAAGGAACTGGACGAGACTCGCTCGCGCACGCGTTACGGCCTGGCGATGGGGATGAACAGTTCAGAAGCTATCGCGGGCATTTTGGCGCCCTACATCGCGCTTAAGCGCACGCCCGAGACACTGAACAAGTTGTTCGATGTGTACACGCAGATTACGCCGGAAGATGTTCGCCGTACTGCCGCAAAGTACTTCGTTGAGAGAAATCGCACCATCGTGACCTTAGCGACGGACAAGAAAAAGGAGGCGGGCAAATAATGAATCGCATCGAAGTGTTCCGCCTGTTTCACAATCGCCTGCCGGCCGTTCTCGCCGGCGTTCTGATCGCCACCTCGGCTTCATTCGCACCTCTGATGGCTCAACAAAAACGAAAACCAATTCCGGCAGTCGGGAACGCGGTGCTCCAACCCAATCGCTCGCCGCTAATCACCTTCCGCATCCTTTTTATGACGGGTTCGGGTTTCGATCCGGAAGGTAAAGAAGGGCTCGCGGCCTTGACCGCCGCGATGCTTGCGGAAGCCGGCTCGCGCCAGATGTCTTACGAACAGATCCAGGACGCGTTCTATCCGATGGCCACCGACTTCGATTGGCAGATTGACAAAGAGATGACCGTCTTTACCGGGACCACGCACCGGGACAATTTGGATAGATACTATTCGATCATCAGTCAGATGCTGCTCGATCCGGGTTTTCGGCAGGAGGATTTCACGCGCTTAAAGACGGACGCCATTAATTTCCTGAAGGTTTCGCTACGCGAAGCCAACGATGAAGAGCTGGGCAAGGAACGGCTCTACAACATCATTTATGCCGGCCACGCCTATGGTCATCACAACATCGGCAGACTGTCGGCACTCGAGCGATTGACGCTGGATGACGTGCGCGCCTTTTATCGCCAGAACTTCACGCGCGCAAATCTGGTTTTGGGTCTGGCGGGCGGTTATCCGCGAACATTTGTCGCCCAGGTACGCGCTGATTTCAACAAACTGCCGGCGGGCAAGCCAAGCACTGCGAAGTTCGGCGCGCCGAGCGTCGCGCCGGGGATGCGCATTGAGATCATCAAACGCGAAACTATTTCGACGGCCATCTCGCTGGGTTTTCCCATCGCGGTGACTCGCAGTCATAAAGACTGGCCGGCGCTGGCGCTCGTCGCTTCATACTTCGGCCAGCATCGTTCGAGCAGCGCTTATCTCTATCAGCGTTTGCGTGAATTACGGGGATTGAATTACGGCGACTATGCGTACGTAGAATATTTTCCGCGCGGCATGTTTCAGTTCCAGCCTGATCCGAACCTGGGCCGCCAGCAGCAAATTTTCCAAATCTGGATTCGCCCGGTCGAGCCGCAGAATGGTCATTTCACTTTACGGGCAGCACTTTACGAGTATGACAAGCTAATCCGGAATGGAATGACACCGGACGATTTCGAATCGACGCGACAATTCCTGATGAAATTCGTGAATATCCTGACGGCGACGCAGGACGCGCAGCTCGGTTACGCGCTGGACAGTCGTTACTACAAAATTAAAGACTTTCCGGTGTATATGCGCGAGCAGCTTGCGAAGCTAACGTGGACGGACGTCAACCGCGCGATTAGAACGCATCTGAAATCTGACGCGATGCGCGTGGCGATTATCACCAAAGAAGCCGAAAGTTTGCGTCAGGCGATTATCAGCGACAAAGCTTCGCCGATTACGTACAACGCGCCGAAGCCAAAAGAAATTACCGACGAAGACAAAGTAATCGAGCGCTACAAGATTGCGGTAAAGCCGGAAGACGTGACGATTGTGCCGGTGGACAGGGTTTTTCGTTGAGCAGTGAGCAGTGAGCAGTACGCAGTGAGGTCAGTACCGGGAGCGGACCGGGGTCCCCACGCGGGCAGCCCGCGTGGGGTGGTGGTTGCGACCGGGTCAAGAGTAAAAATGTTGAATGTACGATCCCGTCGCTACCGCTCCCGGTACTGACACAATCAGAACGATGATCCCTCAATTAGTGTCTCGCATGATTCTGTCGTTCGCGCTCATTTGCGGACTAACAGCATTCATAGCTCAAACGGCTGCCGCGCAGTCGCCGTACACGCCTGTCACGAAATACGATCCGAAGCGTGACGCCGCGCGCGACATTGACGACGCCGTCGCGGAAGCAAAACGTACCAACCGGCGCATCCTGCTCGAAGTCGGCGGCGAGTGGTGCAGCTGGTGTCACATTCTTGACGAGTACTTCGATAATCATCCCGATCTTACCGCATTGCGCGACAAGAACTTCGTCACCGTCAAAATCAACTTCAGCGACGAGAACCCGAATAAAGAAGTGCTGTCGCGCTACGGCGAGATTAACGGCTACCCGCACATCTTTGTGCTCGCTTCGGATGGCAAGCTTTTGCACTCACAGGACACGGCGGTGTTTGAGGAAGGTAGAGGTTACGTGCTTGAGAGATTGACGACTTTTCTGACGCACTGGTCGCCGGCGCCGAAATAGGGCGAGCTTACTCACACTTCGTTTCGGCTTGAGCTCTTCCACTTTTTGTCCAATCCACGCACCGGTTCGCGCAGGTGATCGTTACATAATCCAGCAGCCGCTTGCTTTTATAAATCGCTTCCTCTTTTGAAACCTGGCCGGCGGCGCGGCCTTCCGGCGAACTCAGCCAGATCCGATACATCGCATCGTATTCCGGATCATCGTCGCGACAGTACCTGTTGCAGGCGAACAGTGCCGCCTCGTCCTTTTTGCCGGCGCCGGTGTAGGTCTTGCCTTGATAGGTCACTGTCGCTGTGCATGGCCTTGAAGAACCGCGACCGCAAGCCAGTACGGCAGCGACCAGAAGAACCAGTGCAAGACACGGGCCGACACCGTTCCGGGGAAATTTGGGGATCATGACTCTCTCCTTTTCTGTGAGACTGTTCTGTTTGGCGGTGGTAAAAGTATTTGCAACGCACTGTCTTGTCAATGCGGATTAGAATTGGTTCGACGTTGGCTGGCCGCATGCGCCGAAGGCGACGGCTTTGCCGCGCCGCAGTGCGGTAAGGCTTGCCTTACCATTGGACGATGATTATCTAAACACTAGTGTGCGGTGGGGCCTTGTGGGTTCAAACAATACCAAGCGCCGAATGGCGCGCGATGTAACAGCCTGGGCCAACGGCCCAGGTGGAATCGCGATAACAACGCCCGAGCGCTGAAAGCGCGAGATAAGGAA
This sequence comes from Acidobacteriota bacterium, assembly GCA_052389795.1. GTDB lineage: Bacteria > Acidobacteriota > Blastocatellia > Pyrinomonadales > Pyrinomonadaceae > UBA11740. Next base: position 9,387 of record JBQTHO010000004.1, read on the forward strand.
GGAACACTCTCAGGGCTCAATCACTCTCGTCGATTCTCATCCATTTGGTCTGTAGCACAAAGAACCGCGAACCGTCCATCACACCTGTCATCGAATCTGAACTGCATCCTTACATGGCGACAATTCTTCGCGAACTTGAATCGCCGTCGCTGGCCATCGACGGCACAAGCGAGTTCATGTCCTCTTTTCGTTGGCGCGGATTGTTACCGTCGCAGATCTAGTCGAAGAGCTAAAAACCAGCACGTCGAAATGGATTAAAACGAAGGGGCGGGAGTTTAGAAACTTTCATTGGCAGAGAGGTTATGACGCATTCTCGATTGGACAATCGAACGTAGAGATTCTGAGGCACTACATTAAGAATCAAAAGGCTCACCATCAACGCGTTACCTCTCAGGATGAATACCGGAAATTTCTGATGTCGTATGGAATAAACTACGACGAACGGTACGTCTGGGATTAATTCAATTCCGCGCTTTCAGCGCTCGGGCCTTTTTTATGCCGGTACCTGGGCCGTTGGCCCAGGCTTTTACATTCTCGCGCCTTTGGCGCTTCGAAACCTGACTCATTCTTGATGTTTCAGAATCAGTTACTTCCCGCCGCCGACAGGCCGCGTCTTGAGGCCGTCAGTCGAATGGATGGGATTGCGGTCCGGTGCGTGGTCAGTAACCTGCGCTTCGGTGGCAGGGGCCCGTGGGAAGCTCGGGATGCGCGCGCGGATTGGTTCGGTCAGCGTGTGGGCGGCGCGAACCCAGCGCTTCCAGCGCGCCGTCGATCCGAGATCATCCAGCAGTGAATAAGCGACTGGCGTGGCGATTAGCGTCAGCAGCAGCGACAGAGTTTGTCCGCCGATGACCACCACGGCGATCGAACGGCGCTCTTCAGCCCCAGGTCCGGTGCCGAGGGCGAGGGGCAACATGCCTGCGACCAGCGCGAGCGTTGTCATCAGAATCGGTCGCAGACGGTCGCGATTACCCTGCATGATAGCCTGGGCGCGTTCCATGCCCATTTCGCGCAGCTTGTTCATGTGATCGATTTGCAGAATCGAATTCTTCTTTACCACCCCAAATAGCACCAGCAGACCCAGCGCGGAATAAAGATTCAAAGTGTCGCTGGTCAGCCACAACGACAACAACCCAAAAGGCATCGATAACGGCAGGCTGAGCAGAATCGTTATCGGGTGAACGGTGCTCTCGAACTGCGAGGCCAGGATCATGTACATGAAAATGATCGAGAGGATGAACGCCCAAACGAACTCGACGAACGTTCTTTCCAGTTCGCGCGCGCGACCAGCGACCGTCGTATTGTAGGCCGCGGGCAGATTCATCTTCGACACCTCACCACGCAGAGCTTCAATACGATCGGCCAAAGCGTACCCCGGCGCGATTGACGCCCGCAAAGACACCTGGCGTTCGCGATCAAGGTGATCGATGCGCGAAGGGCTTATTTCGCGCGTGATGTTGACGAGATTGTCCAGCCGAACCAGGCCGCCGCGCGATGACGGCACATAGAGACGCCCAATCGTTTCCTGGTCGGAACGATCGCGTTCACTCAAACGAATCTGCACATCGTAATCTTCATTGAGTGACTCGTCGCGGTAACGCGACGCCCGATCCTCGCCGCCGACCATCAAGCGAAGATTCGTTGAGATGTCAGACGTATCGACGCCCAAATCCGCGGCCCGCTGCCGGTCGATCTTCACGCGCAGTTCCGGCTTGTTGAGTTTCAAAGACGTATCGATATCGACGATTCCGCCCAGGCTTGATGCGCGCTTGCTTAACGCTTCTGCATATTCCGAAAGCTTGTCGAGTTCAGGACCCCGAAAGACAAAGTCGATATCGAACCGGCCGCCCGCGCCAAAATTAAACGAGTTCGAGTTGCGGACGCCCGCGCGCATCGGCGCGAATTTTTGCAGGCGACGACGCACTTCCTGCATCACGTCCTGCTGCGTGTAGTTGCCGCGGAACGCTTGCCAGGGTTTCCCTTTTTTCAATTCCGTCCAGATCCGGGTCAGTGACAGAGTCCGCTCTTCATGTGGCGCAATGCGCACGTAAGCGCCGCCGGAATTCAGTCCGCCGATAAACGATCCACCCGCGCTCGACAGCACCAGACGCACACCGTGTGTCGCCATGATCTGCTTTTCGATTTCCAGCATGGCGGCGTTCATCACCTGCATGTTGGTGCCTTCGGGCCCGTTGATGTTGACTTCGAATTCAGCTTCATCAACGTTCGTCGGGATGAACTCCTGCTTCACCGCGCGATAAAGCGGCACGGTCGAAAAGATAACCAGCAACGCGACCACCGAAACGGCGATGCGATGGCGCATCGCAAAGCTCAACAACCACGTATAGCCCTTGTCGATCCAACGATAGAAGCCTTTGCGCGACGACGCCTGGCCGTGACCGCCCGTGTCTTTGACGCGGATCAGACGCGAACTCATTACCGGTGTCAGCGTGAAAGAAACCAACAGGCTGACCATGATCGCGACCGCCGCGGTGATGCCGAACTGATACAGGAAGCGACCCGAGATCGATGACATGAACGACACCGGCAGAAAGATCACGACGAGCGAAAGGGTCGTCGCCAAAACCGCCAGTCCAATATCGCGCGTAGCTTCTTTAGCCGCTTCACGCGGCGGCATGCGTTTCTCTTCAATGAACCGGAAAATGTTTTCCAGCACGACGATCGCGTCGTCGATCACGACGCCGACCATCAGCACCAGCGCCAGCATCGTCACGCTGTTCAGCGTGAAGTCCAACGCGCGCATCATGGCGAACGTCGAAATCAGGGACGCCGGAATGGCTACCGCGGCAATAATTGTCGAGCGCCACGAGCGCATGAAAAGAAGCACGACCAGGCTGGCGAGAATGCCGCCGAGGACCAGGTGTGTCTGAATCTCGTGCAGCGCCGACTCGATATAGCGTGATTGATCGCGAATGACTTCAAGCTTTACGTCCGACGGAAGCTGCCCGGTCAAGCGCGGCAATTCCGCCTTGATTCCGTTGATAACCTGGATAGTGTTCGCGCCCGATTGACGACGAATGTCCAGCGTCACGGTCGGCACGCCGTTGAGCCGTGCCAGTGACCGCTGCTCTTTGGTGCCGTCTTCGACGCGCCCTATGTCGCGCACGCGAATCGGCGAGCCGTTAATATTGGCGATGACTAACTCTTCAAATTGGCGCGGATCGGTGAAACGACCGAGCGTGCGCAGCACTAACTCTTCTTTTCCGGTGTTGACGTTGCCGCCCGGCACGTCGGCGTTCTGTCGCTGCAGCGCCTGCCGAACCTGGGTGATGGGAATCTGATAAGCCTCAAGCCGTTCGGCATCGACCCAAAGATTGATGGCGCGCTGCAGCCCGCCCACAACGCGCACTTCGCCGACCCCGCCGACACGCTCAAGCTGCGGCCGCGCGGTCTTGTCGCCGAGTTCGGTCAGCTCGCGAATCGAACGATCAGCCGAAAGCGCGATGGTCAAAACCGGCGTGCTGTCGTTGTCGAATTTCGAGACGACGGGCGGGGTGGCGTCTTCGGGTAAGCGCCGGCCAAGACCGGTCACGCGATCACGAATGTCCTGGGCGGCTGATTCTATATCTCGTTCGAGTTTGAATGTGGCGATGACAAACGATTGGCCCTGACTCGAAATTGAACGCAGCTCGTCAATGCCATCGACGGTGTTGACTGCGTCTTCGATCGGTTGGGTGACCAGCGATTCGACTTCTTCAGGCGACGCGCCGGGAAGTCCGGTGCGAACGCTGACGGTGGGAACGTCTACTGACGGGAAGCGGTCAACTCCCAGGCGGAAATAGCTCGCCGCGCCGACGACGACCAAAGAAAGAATGATCATCGCGGCGAAGACCGGACGGCGAATACAAATTTCGGCGAGCTTCTGCATTTTAGATTTTTGATTTTTGATTTGCGATTGGAACGCTTCCAGACGACGTCGGTCGACGGCGACTAGAAAGTGTCACTATCGACCGGCCCGCAGACTTCCTGGAACTCGTCATAATCGCAACTAGTTCATTCGCTTCATTCCACAATGGCTGGACCAAATCTTTCTTGAGGAGTTCGCCCTCAATAATTAACTCCAGCCATAATGCGCTTTCGTCGGCTTCTTCTTCGACAACGCCGAGTTTAGCCACAAATTCTGCTTTCGATCGCCCTCGGCAAGCCGCGCGGTAGTTCGCCGCCACTGACGTTCCCGATCTCGCCAACTGATTACCAATCGTCCTTCCGGCGATTGTTTTCGGAAGTGCCGCGACGAGTTTTAACACGCGAAGCGCAAACTGTTTTGTTCGCTTCTTGAGGTCGTCTTCGGTCATGAAAGGCCTGATTAAGTTGAGCGATCAAAAATCAAAATTCAAAAATCTAAAATTCCAGAGTCACCGCCTGACCGGACTGTAAATTCCCCGGATTCACTACGACCGGCTGACCCACATTGACGCCCGATCTTATCTCGACCCAGTCGCCGCCGCGCCGGCCGGTCATCACAACTTTCTCGACGGCCTTGCCGCCTTCAACGGTAATCACTTTTTCGATGCCGGCGAAAGTTACTATTGCGCTCGGCGGAACTGTCGCGGCGCTGCTGGTCTGATCCGTGACAATCTCGGCCCGCACAAATGCGCCGGGTCGCAGGCGGCCGCTGTTGCGCACGTCGGCTTCGACGGCGAGCACACGATTCTGCTGACTGATCGACGGACTCAAACGCTTGACGACTCCGAGATAGGCTTCCGCATCACCTTCGACAGTGACGCGCACACTTTGTCCCTTGCGGATATTGTTTGATTCACGCTCAGGCACATCGACGCGCAGTCGCAACGGGTCGATCTGCACGATATCGACGACCGGCGCGCCGGCTGCGAGATATTCCCCGACGCTGGCGCTCTTCAGCTGCACGACGCCATTCATCGGTGCGTAAAGCACTGTATCAGCAAGTTGCTGTCGAGCAAGATTCAGCTCCGAGCGTCTTTGCGCCAGGAGACCTTGCCGATTCCGAATTTCTTCGATGGCATCCTGGTAACGGCTGGCCGCAACTTTGTACTCGGCGTCGGCCGTGTCGTACTCAGCGCGTGGAATGATTCCCTGGTTGATCAACCGCGCGGCACGATCACGCTTCGCTTTCGCTTCGTCGAGCACGGCCTTCGCTGCTCGCACGGGTCCGGTCTGCTCGAGCGCCACGCGGTCATCGCCGCCCGCGGGCGACAATCCGACGCGCGCGCGTGTTTGGGCCAAGGCAGCTTCCGCCTGCTGGACGCGAAGTTGATAGTCCTGCTGCTCAAGCCGCGCGATCGCTTGGCCCTTACGCACGACGCTTCCCAAATCGACGCTTATCGATTGCAGACGGCCGGCGACTTTCATCCCGACTGTCGTCTGGTCGTAGGCCGCCAGCGTTCCGTTAACGGTCACGGTGTCGCCGATCGGCGTCTGCATCACCGGCACGGTTTTTACCTGGCGCGATTGGCCTTTGCCATCGCCGGGCGCCGCCCGGCCAGACGCGGGATAATCACTCTTGCAGGCGGCCGAGCCGACGGCGGCAAATGCGAGCAGAGCGATAGCTGCACGCCGAGAACAAATTAGAATATGGGAAAGCAAACCCATCGTATTTTCAGGAGGATTTGTGAAGTCTAACACGTTAGACGACGGGAGGTTGAGTTGGGTTACGGCTTCAGCGTCACGGGCGAATAGCCCAGCCCATCCGGCTCTTTTCCAGCCGTGAGCCGACCTGCGACTTGCCAGGTCTTCAGGTCGATTATGGTCACAATGTCTGCGTTCGTGTTTGCGACGAACGCGTGGGAAAGTCTGCGTGCGACCAGGATTCCAACGGGCACTGGACTTTGGCCGAATTGGCTGCCAAAGATGCGCTGGCCGGTGGTGCTGCCCTCGGCAGCTTTCAACAGCATCGGAACCCGCCGAACTTCTTTCCTTGTCACCGCGTCGAAGACAGCGACGTCCCCAGAACGCGCGTTTGAGACGAGAACGAAACGGCCACCGGGCGCGAACTTTACGCGAATCGGAAAATCTTTTGATTCGAGTGTCGCTAATATCTTCAGCGTGTTCACGTCGATCACTGAGACGGTATTAGCCGCACGGTTCGTTACCCACACTTCCTTTTCGTCAGGTGAGATATCGATTCCTTCGGCGCCGGCGCCGGTTGCGAGATCCGAAATCTTCTTACGCGTCTTCAGGTCAATGACCGTGACTGAGCCTGATCCGATGTTCGCGACGAAAGCCTTATTGCTGCGCCGGGCGAGCACGACCATGTGCGAGACGTTCTGATCGGTTATGACAGCGGCGGCGACTTTCCCGCTCTCAACATCCACGACCAAAAGAGCCTTGTTCCCTTCGGCCGTGACGACGATTTCATTTCCGCGCAACCACTCGATGCCGTGGGGCCGGCGATATTCGCCGAGATCGATCGTCTTGAGTTGTTTCTTGCCTGCGACATCAATGACCGTGAGAGAACTTCCCGGCGTCTGCTGTGTGCCGTAGTTCGCAATTACCGCGATCTTGCCGTTGGGCGAGACCGCGATTTCGTGCGGACCAGCGCCGGTTGGGATTGTCCCCACAGTGGTCCTGGTGGCGACGTTAATCAGCGAGACAGTGTTGTCGGATTTGTTCAGCACGATCAGCGTGCCTGAATCGGCAGCCGCGATCGTGGGCATGGCCGCGACGGCAAGAAGGCAGATGACAAAACGGCGCAAATTATGTAGACGCATGATCACTCCTTTGAAATTATTTATCCCACACTACGGTTAGAGCGAAGAGTTTACGTGCGGATGATCGATCTGCCCAGCGCGTCGCCGTTAACCGGGAAATCGTGGAAGCGGCTCTGCCGCCTGATGTGCGCAAAGGCTATGCCTTTCCGAAACCATTCCTTCACTCAGTGCGCCCGGCAATGAGGTCAGTACCATCCGCGTGAGCGGATGGTCGAACACTCACCGCGCCGTTGAGTTTTGAACCCACCGGCTTACGCGGGTGGTACTGACTCCACTACGCCGACGCCTCAAAAGCTCTTGCGGAACAGCCACGACATCTTGACGAAGAACGTGCGGCTATTGCGCCGGAAGCCCGGCACTAGTTGACTGCTGAATGGATGCACGCTGTTGTAGTTCACGTCGTCGTTGTAACCGGCGTAGAACGATTTGCCCGGGCTCGGCGTCCAGCCCAACAGGAACTGCGAGCGAGCGCGCGAATTCAGCGTGTTGTAATCGATAATGCCCCGCGCGAACCAGGCCTTGGTGAACTGATAAGTCCCCCGCCAGGTAAGAATATTGACGTCAAACGCAACCTTGCCGGTATCGTCGCGGATCAGTCTTTGTTTGTTGAGACTCAGCGACGTGCGAAATTCGTTCGTCGGTTGATAGGTGATGCCACCGTTTATTTGCAGCAGGTTTCCACGACCGGGATCCAGAGGAACGCCAAAACAGAGAGGCGAGCGAAGATCGGGCTGGTTGGCTGCTGGTGGATTGCACTGTCCAGTGGCAATCAGTTCGCGGGCAGCAATTGCGGGTGGACTTACTCGCGGATACTTCGGCAGGTTTCCGAAATCCAAATCGAAGTGTCCCCAGCGGTGCGTGACTTGGCCGTTGAATTGGATTTTCTTGTTAAAGTTCGAGCCGAAGAAGGCTCCCAAATGGTGCTTCGTCGAAGAACGTTCGTTGTCAGGCCCGTAGAATGTACAGCGAGTGGCACTGTTGCCGCCGAACGGATTACACGGCCGCGCCTCGCGCGTGGCGCCGAATTCGCGATCTAGCAAGCGCTCCCACGCGGGCTCCCAAAACATCCCGAACCTACTGCTGCGCGGCAGGCTCAACTCGAACATTTGCTCGCTCTCCCAACTGTACATTCGCCCCTGCCAGTCGTAGTTGATATAGGTGAAGTTGTGTATGTGGTAGGAAACTAACTTCTTCTTCGGGTTGCGTTCCGAGTTGTAGCGAAGAAAACCGAAGTTAAAATTTGAGTTCGGCCGCTGGAAGAATCCGACGTCAGCGCGATAGTCCTGGGTGAAGCCTTCGCCGCCGAGCTCATATCCCCAGTTCCGACCTGAGACACTGTAAACCGTGGAGTAGCCAAAACCATTTCCGGTGCGATATCGCGTTATGCCGTCGTCAGGATCAAAGAAGAAATTCCGCGACGTTGTGCCCAGCGTCTGGAAACCAAAGGTTGTTTGCTTGTCCAGCTTGAAACGGCCGTCGATTGCGAGCAGTTGATTATGCTTCTCGATGAAGTTGTAACTGGTCGCGAGCATGCCCAGCGTGTTTTCCTTGCCGATGTCGCGCTTCAGGCGCAGCACGCCAATGTAAGCGTTCTTGTCAACGAATCGCTCGTCGTTACAGACCACGCGCGGATCCAGCGACCGGCGTTCGAGACACGAGCTGAGCGCTCCGCGTTGATCGGCGCTGAGGTTTCCCGGCCCGTTGTCGCTCGCCAGGATCAGGCCAAAACTGTTACGACCGATTTTGCCGGTCGTCTTAACCGCGATGTCCGGATCGACGATCGCGCGCGTGTGTACCGCCGTGATTCGCGTCTGGAAAATGTCGATACCTTCAAGAAAGAACGGCCGCTTTTCCGAAAAGAAGATCGGAAACCTTTGATTGGCGGTGACGACAAGCTGATCAGCTTCGACCTGCGCGAAGTCGGGATTGATCGCCAGATCAAGAGTTATAGCTGGACTGGGAACGAACTTGAGGGTGAGACCTGGGTCGAAACGAAGGTGTTCGTTGACGATCCGGCCGGGGTCAGTTAACGCCGCAGGCGTGTTCGGGAAGACACCATGCGAACGAACGAACCTGCCATCCTGCGAGAGGGTCAAACTTGGAACCAACTCGATTGTCCGTTCCGTCGAGATGCCATCGAGTCCGGACAGGTGACCCGCTTGATTCATGTTCCCGGTGATGCTGCGCGAGAAAGGCATCCACGAACTGAGTTCGCGATTGAATCGTTGAATTCGCCGGAAGAAGTGTGCGCCCCACTGCTTGTCTTTACCGGCAACGTACCGGATGGATTTGAAAGGAATGGCGATCTCGACCGTGTAGCCGTCCGGTCCGATCAAGCCTTTCGAGTCCATCAAGACATCGACACTCATATCGTCCCCGCGACCTTCGGTGAAGATACCGTCTGCCTGGATTCCAAGCGGATTAAAAAAGAACTCGAACGCGCGCCGCTGATCGTTGAAGGTGTCGAGAAAGAATCCAACGTGATCGTCTTGAAACACGTTGTCGCGCTTCGCCACCGTCGAACGAATTTTGTCCGGCTCATCGAAAGCACGAAACGCCACGTAGAAGAACTTGGCGTCGTAGCCAATCAAAACTTCGGTCGGTTTTGACGGCGCAATGTTGTCCCCCGGATCGATCTGATAGAAGTCCTTCAGAACGGCAGCCTCTTTCCAAACGTCATCATCCAGCTTCCCGTCGATAACAGGCGGCTTAGTCAGCTTTGGAATGCGGACGGGCTGGGCCTTCTCAGGCGGGATGACCACGGTGCGGCCGGTGCTTGCGGTCTTCGTCTCAGCGCCCGCGGTTGCCGGTGTCGGCGCAGATGCTGGATTGCTGCTCGCCGGGCTAGCTGCTGGATTGGCGGTCGGAGTGGCAACCGCAGTTTGCGCCTGGACGCCTGAACTGGCGACAACTAAAGCAAGAAAGGCGAAAAGTATCCTGGCCACTGTCCCTGGACGGACAAATGGCAAACCGAAAGAGACGGAAACATTGAAGGTCATTAGGTGCTGGCTGCGCGGCGCGTCGGCTATTACACGAAATGAGTGCGCAAAAGGTTCCCCAAAAATGAGGTGGAATTTCGCTGTCTGAAAATGATTCCTGCCGCCGTGATGAATCGGGTACATAGATGAGCGAAGTTTACGCTCAGGTTGGCTTGTTTGTTTGTAAAGAGTTGTAAAGTCGAGGCGAACGCCGCTTCGGGTTATGCGGCCTTCTTTGTGTTCTGAGTCGCAAGCAACCGTTCGACTGTGGCAAGGAAGCTTTGGGGATTGAGTGGCTTTGGCTCGTACGCGTTCGCGCCAAGCTGAAGCGCGAAGGTTGCGGTGCCCGTCCCGAACGCGGTCGTCACCAAAATTGGCGTCTGCTCGAGCGTGGGGGTGTCGCGCACGCGCCGCACAACGTGAACGCCGTCTGCACCTGGCATCTGGATGTCGGTGACTATCAGATCAGGCCTCGTGAACAGCGCCGTGTCGTAACCAGCTACGCCATTATCAGCGACTGAAACTTCGTGGCCGCGCGCTTCCAGCGCCATCCGCATCAACTCGCGCGCGACATCATCATCTTCAATTACTAAGATCTTGGACATAGTAGCGCCTGAATCCTGCTCGATCCTTCCCTCTTGTATGTCTTAGTAAAGTGCGATTTAGGTTGCCGTTCCGCGGTTTGGCGGCGGATGCAGGCGATAAAAAAAAGCGTGAGCGAAGCTTTTAGATTCACTCACGCTCTCCTGCTGGGGTTAGGACCTGATGTTAGTAGCCGGCGTAGCCGTCAGCGTAACCATTCTCGAAAGCAGCACGATAGTACTGCTGATACATGTAACGATCGCCCAACCTTGAGCTATAGTCGCGCGTCGCTTTCTGATAACCACTTTCGTCACGGAAGTCGAAGCGTTCGCGTTTGCTGCGATCCTTACGACCTTCCTTTGCGCCGTCGGCAAAGCCCGCGTTTAAAGCGGTCTGCCGCAGATCAAACGATCCGCCCAGGTCCGGATAACCATCGCTGAATCTGCCGTCGCGCCGGTTACGATCCCATCGACGACCCCGCCGATCGCGATTCTGTTCGACCCGATCATCGCGTCGATCGCGATTCTGTTCGACCCGATTATCGCGTCGATTGCGATTCCACCAATCATCGTTCTGCTGTGCCTGGGCGGTCGCACTCGACATTACAAACATGCCAGCAAAGAAAAGTCCCAGGATTAAGCCCCCTAAAATACGCTTGAAATAATTTCTCTTCATAATCGTTGACCCTCCACCGGTTATGCGCCGCAATGAACATGCCAGAGCCTATGGAGCGATGGCGGCCTTGTTTTTACCCTATATGGTGTCGGTTAAGACGACACCAAGCGCAAAAAGAATACCGTATTCGAATGGAGTTGACTCGCCGCGCAATCTCGCGTAGAAGCAGCATTCAGTGATTATGAACCCTGACAACACATTCGAGATTGAACAGCATCTGCGCCACATGAACGAAGAGTGGGTGAAGGCATTATCGGCCCGCGACGGCGCGACTCTCGATCGGCTTATGTCGGATGATTTTGTATTCAGTTATCCGCTCGAAGGAGATGACAAAGCTCAATTCATCGCCGACTGTGTGAGCGGTAATCTGACAGTCAAACATATCAATCGCGATCAAATCAGCGTGCGCGTGTTCGGCCCGACCGCGATCTTGACGGCACGCGACTCCACGAGCTGGATTTATCATGGGCGAGAGTTGACGGGCCAATACAAGATTCTCAACGTCTATTCGAAACGTGACAGCGAATGGAAGCTGTGCGCCCTGCAAGCCTGCCCAATCAATCCTTAGATCAAGTGATGACCGTCGCACCCGCACGTCGCTCAGCGTTTGAAATTTTGCGCAGAGTCGAAACGGAATCCGCCTATGCGTCAGTGCTTTTGGCAGCGCTGGATTCGAGAATGCGTGAAGACGATCGCGCGCTGTGTCATGAACTGGTACTTGGAGTTTTGCGGCGAAAGCTGTGGCTCGACAAAACCATCGAACATCTCGGCGAACGTCAGATCGAGAAGTTGGATCTTGCAGTGCGTCTGGCGCTTGAGATCGGTCTGTATCAGCTTCGGTTTCTGACGCGCGTTCCCGCATCCGCCGCCGTGAACGATTCCGTGAATGTCGTGCGCGCCTCGCGCGTAAAATCGGCCGCTGGATTCGTTAATGCCGTATTGCGACGCGCCACTCGCGAGCCTGATTACGATCCGGCGGCGACGATACACGATTCGACCAGAAAACTATCGATCGAGACTTCGCATCCGCTGTGGTTGATCGAGCGCTGGGCGCAGGCGTTCGGATTCGATGAAGCGGCAGCGTTCGCGCGCGCGAATAATCAGGCCGCGCCAACTGCGGTTCGATTGACGGCAAAAGCCTCGCGTGACAAAGGCGGCGCCGAACGAGTTTTGCAGAACTTACGCAACGCGGGTACCGAGGTCATGGCATCCCAAATTGTCCCCGATTCGTGGCGAGTCATGGGCGCTTCGCATGTCGTCCGAGAATTGGCTAACGATGGGCTCATCTATATGCAGGATGAAGCCTCGCAGTTGCTCGCGCATCTGCTTAACGTCGAGCCTGATCAGCGCGTGCTCGACTTGATGGCTGCACCCGGAAGCAAAGCAACACACATTGCGGCTCTCGCGCCGTCAGCGACGATCGTTGCCGGAGATGTTCATCCCCATCGCGTCGAAACAATGCGGCGGCTTGCGGTCAAACAGGAAGCGCGCCTTAACCTGCTGGTTCACGATGCAACGAAACCGCTTGCCTTTGCCGACGAATCGTTCAATCGCGTTCTGCTCGATGCGCCGTGTTCCGGCACCGGGACGCTAAGGCGGAATCCGGAGATTCGATATCGGCTCGGGCCCGACGACATCAGCGAGCTTGCGGAGCAACAGAAACGAATGCTCGCGTGTGCTGCCGCCGTCGTCCGACGCGGGGGCCGCTTGCTGTACTCAACGTGTTCCGTCGAACCGGAAGAGAATGAACAGGTCGTGGATCAGTTTGCTTCCAATCATCCAGAGTTCAGGGCGGTCAACCCGGCCAGCGCCACGACATCCTCCATCCCTACTCCTTCATCCTTCCATCTACGTTTGTGGCCGCACCGGCAAGGCTCTGACGGGTTCTTTATTGCGGCTTACGAGCGGATTCGGTGAGTCACGTGGCCACAGCCTCTGCACTCTTCCTTGCAATCCTTCGCGACCTCGCGTCTTCGCGTGAAAGGACATCTGGCGAAACCGGCTCTTTCACGCAAAGGTGGCCAAGACGCAAAGAAACGCAAAGTAAGACAATATTGAGGCGCGTTAATGGCTATCCTTGCTGCTGCGGTACATGTTAGACTTCGCGCTTCATCCGGCTCCGGGCTTTGGCAACATTGATGGCTCCAACCGTTCGGCAAATCCTCTTAATCCTAAAGCGCATCGTGATAGTGATCGGCATCGCCGTCGCATTCTCGTTCGGCTTGGCAGGGGCGATCTATCTATCGCTGCGCAGTTCTGAAACGCGCGTCCCGAACGTAATTGGTAAAGATGAAAAATCAGCGGAAGCCACGATCAGCGATGCGGGGTTGAACTTTCGCGTGCGGGCCCGGCGCGCCACGTCGGAAGCCCAGCCCGACACCGTGCTTGTCCAACTACCGTACGCGGGCGAAATCGTGAAGGTGGGTCAGACCGTTGCGGTGGACATAAGTCGCCCGACGGCAAACGGCGAATCAGCCGCGCCGGCTAATACAAACGCAAACACGTCAAACGCGAATAAGAACGAGAACGCGAACTCATCAGCAGCCGCGACACCGACGCCGCGGAGAAAACCGGCGAATAAGAATGCCAACGACAACGCCAACGTCGGGGCGAACCGGAATCGTAACGGCAACGCGAATCGAGTCACGCCGAATGCGAATGCGAACCGCGTGGCGACACCGGGAAACACCGGCAGCAACACGAACAGCGGAAACACGGCCCCGCCGCCGCGCAACTCAAACACTAACCGGCGTCCTGTGGCAGCGCCGACTCCGTAAATATGGCCACAGATAGACACAGATTAACCAGATGAGGCGAAAACAAATCAGTGTCAATCCGTGTTCATCTGTGGCTGATCTTCTGTCCCTCTGCGTGGCAGCCGTTTGATTCATATGACTTCGCATCACACATCGATGGTCGAAATCGCTCCTTCAATCCTGTCGGCGGATTTTGCCCGGCTGGCCGAAGAAATCCAGGCGGTCGAGCGCGCAGGCGCTTCCCTGCTGCACGTGGACGTGATGGACGGCAGGTTTGTGCCCAACATCACCATCGGTTTACCGGTGGTAAAAGCCATTTCGCGTGCAACCCGGCTGCCCCTCGACGCGCATCTGATGATTGTTGAACCGGGTCGGTACGCCGAACAGTTCGTTGCCGCGGGCGCGCAAATGGTTTCAGTCCATATCGAAGCAGACCCGCACGCGCACCGGACGCTGTCGGCCATCCGGGCCGCGGGCGGACAGGCCGGCATCGCAATCAACCCGGCCACATCGCTTTCGGCGGTGGAAGAAGTCCTCAAATTCGCGGATTACGTGCTGTTGATGTCAGTTAACCCCGGGTTTGGCGGACAAAAGTTTATTCCGGAATCGTTGGATAAATTGCGGCGTTTGCGCGGCATGATCGACGAGCGTGGCTTGACCACGCGGATCGAAATCGACGGCGGTATTGACCGCGATAACATCGCTGAAGTGGCCGCTGCCGGAGCTGAAATCATCGTCTCAGGGTCGGCAATTTTCTCGGCAAAGGATCCCGGCGTCGCCCTTCGGGAATTGCGTGAAGCGACAGTTCTCTGGGTTTAGCGAGTCGGCAGCGATAGCCAACGCCAGGAAGTCAGTCTAGAATGACCCGTTTTGTTTTGGAGGTTCCCAATGGTTTTCGTTTTTAACCACGGCCGTAATTCGATGAAAGTCTTTTCATCACTTTTGCTCATCGCGGCTTTGTCTGTAATCCCAGTGTTGCACCCGGTCGCGGCCTTGGCGTTGCCAAACGCCCCGGGCCAGAACGACGCTTCAAACCTTCAGCGGCTCAACGTGCTGAGATCGAAGCTCGAAGCCATGCGCCGTTCACTTTCGTCGGCAATTGCCGCGATGAATTCTGGAGACAAAGGCGACAAAGCCAAGCATGCCGACGACCCGCGCGAGCGGCTGCGCGGCTTAGACAAGGAAGCCGGATCGCTCCTGAGCGAAGTCAACGACCTCCACGGCAAAGAGGAGAAGGCCGAGAAGTACGACACGTCGCGACTTGGTAGCCTGGAGACCTCCGTCACCGAATTGAACACGCGCCTCGAGTCAACTTTGCAATCAACGGCCAGCGCGCGCAGCGGCGAAACCGCTAACTACAGGCCCAAACAGAAGAGCAGCCGACGCTTCTTCGGGCTGCTCCCCGGAAAAAAGAACGACAAGTATGAAGAGCTGACTGGCACGGTGGCCCCCGGGCGCGATCGGGTCCTGTTCATCGAAGCCGCCAAAGAAGTTCGCGGCGGGCGGCATGAAACGGGCCGGTTGTTGTTCACCACGATTATCAACACCTATCCGGACTCGCGTTATCTCGCGCTGGCAAAACTTGCCATTGCCGACTCTTTCTATATCGAAGGCACCACGTCCTCTTTGATTCAAGCCGGACAAGCTTACGAAGACTGGCGCACCTATTTCCCGACCGATCAGCTCGCCGATGACGCGCTGTTGAAGGTTGCCGAGACAGAGATGCGTCAAATGGGATTGTCCGATCGTGACATCAGCCACGCACGCAAAGCTGAGCAACGTCTGAAAGCGTTGCTCCAAAGGTATCCGCAAAGCGACCTTCGCCAGCAGACGGAATTGCGTCTGCGTCAGGTACAGGACAATCTCGCGATGCACAACTTGCAGGTGGCGCGGTTCTACTACGACTCGCGTTACAGCCATAAGAAAGGCGGTCTGAAGGGCGCGCAGGATCGCTTAAAGGAAATCGTTGAGAAGTATCCGCACTTTTGCTTGATGGACGAGGTGTTGTTCCGCTATGCCACCACCTTCCTGGAAGAAGAAGAGCCGGACGAAGCCGCGAAGCTTTACCAGCAGATCGTCCGCGATTTTCCGAACAGCGAGCACGTGGAAAAGGCGAAGGAGCAATTAGAGATCATCGGCGCGCCGATTCCTGATCCGGATCCAATCAAGAAGGATCTGCCGCCCTGCGAGAAGCCTGGCTTTATGGCCAATCTGATGCAACAAATCACCGGCAGCGCCGGCGTCACTACCAGCCGCGATGGCATTCTAATTACGCGTGACGGCGAAGGCACGGATTTGATCGACAAGGCCATCAGCAACGACGGCGAGCTGCCGGAGAATGTGCAGCCGGTGATTCAACGGACCACGCCGACCACGAACGTTTCCGAACGGCCGCGCACGACGCAAACTCCGTCGCCGACCCCGAAGCCGTAAGTATTCGCGGCTGGCCGCCTGATGTGCGGTAAGGCTAAGCCTTACCGGTTACTGATAAAGATAATTACGCGCTTCGAGGCTGAGCCTCGAAGCGCGTTTTCTTTTTAGGAGCGCAAACCGGAATGCCGCGGGCCTTCCGCACATCAAGCGGCGAAGCCGCTCCCGCGCACTCGCAACTCATCAACCATCACTCATCACTTGTGTTGGGCCGCCAGTCTCACGTAGCATTCCGCTCCAATGGTGACGGACATGCAAAGCGAACTTGATCGGCGGCATCGCTCGGCGACCATGGTTGTCTTGTTCTTTTTTGCTTTGGACATTGTGTTGGTGGTGATTGCCTACCTCGCCGGCGAGCGCATCCGTCGTCCGGCAAATCCGCAACTCGCGTTTGGTTTGTGGCTTGTGATTCTGGTTTGCGGCCTCGGGGTGTTTGTCCTCAGGCGCACTCGATTTTCAGCCATGCGGCTGCAGGACATTGCGGCGGTGAAAGGTGTCTCAGCAATGCTGCGGACGCTGCAAGGCACCACCATGCAGGTGGCGTCGATCGGCGGTGCAATCGGTTTGCTGGGTTTCATCATCACTATCATCACGGGTGATTGGTCGAACATGTTGCGCGCCGCCGGCGTTTCCATTATCGTTTTGCTCTACTGCTATCCATTCAAAAGCGCCTGGCAGCGCACGGTGCGGCAACTTGCGCCGCCCGAGTAAACTGTTTCGCGCACGAACATCACAAGGAGAAAAAATAGTGTCAGCAGAAAACGTGAAGACTGTCGAATCAATGTATGCGGCTTTCGCTACGGGCGATATTCCGACCGTGCTCGCGGGGTTGGATCCGCAAGTGGAATGGTGGGAAGCGGAAAACTTTATCTATGCCGACGGCAATCCTTACGTCGGTCCTGAGTCAGTGTTGCAGGGCGTCTTTATGCGTCTCGCTATGGAATGGGACGGTTTCTCAGTTGGTCCAGCAGGTGTGCTCGACGCGGGCGACATTGCAATTGGCCATGGCCACTACAGCGGCAGGCACAAACAAACCGGCAAGCAGGTGCGCGCGCAGTTCGCGCACTTCTTCACGTTTCGCGATGGAAAGATCGTCAAGTTTCAGCAGTATACCGACACGGCGCAGTTCAAAGAGGCAGTTGCAGCTTAGCCAGTTCCGAAGCCTCGAGCGCTTTACCGCGCCATAGTCTCGTCCAGCGCCTCTGCGAAAGCGACGTGATTTCCGTCCCTGTCCACAATCATCAAAGTTTTCACCTGCGTGCCTGAGCTTCTTTCCGTTGCGTCAATCCCGAGGGTCTTGACGCGGCCACGATTTCTTCGATGTCGCTTACTGCAGTGTGCACGACCCGGATCCAGCTCGATCGGGCAAGTGGTAAACCTGTAAACAACCGCCACGCGGAAACTTCCGTTCCGCAACTTCCGGCATAGGGTTGGAATCCGCAGCCCTGCCAATGAGGGCCTCATACCAAGCGACGGCCGAAGCCAGGTCTCTTTCCGCAAGATTAGCGATTGCATTTTCAATCGACACACTATGATCTCCTAATAGTCGTCTCTGTTTGGATTCCTTTATTATCCCTTGGCAACGGAACGTCTAAGTCATAGCGGCCCCTCAGATGCAAAACCCATACGATCTAATCGCAAATCAGTGGCACACAAACAAACGCGCGCAGGGCTACGTTGAGCACGTCTTAAGCTACGTCGATCGGGTTCTCGAAGGATTGCCGGCGGGCGCGAAAGTTCTCGACTTAGGTTGTGGTACCGGCGAGCCCGTCGCGAAGTACATCGTCGAGCGTGGTTTGCAGGTTACCGGCATCGATGAATCTTCCGAGATGTTGAAGTTCGCGCGGCAGACAGTTCCCGAAGCCGAATTGATCCACGCCGATATCGTGACCGTCGAGTTGACCGGCACTTTCGACGCAGCGATCGCCTGGGACTCAATGTTTCATGTCGAGCGAAAACATCATGCGGCCATCTATCGCAAGCTGGCGAATGTTTTGCGTGCCGGCGCAAGGCTTTTGTTGTCAGTTGGTGGGTCGGCCCCGGCGGAAGACGATTCGGTCGAAGGATTCACTTCTGAGATGTTCGGTCAGACTTTTTACTACAGCGGCTTCGCCCCGGAAGTCGCGCGCAAACTAATCGAAGAGTTTGGTTTTGAAATTGAATTGTGGGAAGTTGACGACCCTACGTCGCGCGGCCACATCGCCGTCATCGCTCGCAAGATGGCCCTAATCTCTGTACGCTACAGGACCTAACCAACGCATCTGACTCTAGCGTCACTTAACTCACACCACCGTATGGAATCGAATCAATTCTCCATCGGCCTTGGATCTCTAATTGAGTAACGAGGCCATCGAATTACGGTTCGTGTCGGGATGTTCCTGATCGTTCGCACACAGATCAGGCAATGATCTGTAATAAAGCGGATCTTCTTGAGAGCCTCTTACCAAGTAAATCATCCGACCCATATTTTTGGCATTCGCTTTGCCGATTCAATCTGCTTTCACGCGACTCCATTTGGAACGGTTCGATCCATCCGTCGAAGATGCGTCAGAAAACGGCGCGATCGGGCTGGTTAAAAAGATAAATCATGAAGCGTATATTTCGAAATAACGGCCTCTCCATCGTCCTGGTGGTGCTCTTCCTTGGCTTCTGGTGGGCACAATCGCTTGCCGGTCATAAGCACTACAACGAGGAACAGATTGAGCACGGCCAAGCGACCGTCACCTATGGCGAATACCTGACCGGAAATCATTTCCTGGAAGCCACAATGGAGAATTGGGAGAGCGAATTCCTCCAGATGTTCGCTTTCGTGATCCTGACCGTATTCCTTTATCAGAAAGGCTCGGCGGAATCGACAGATCCAAATGCCGAAGAGGAAGTTGACGAGGACCCGCGGCGCACGAAGAAGAAGAATTCGCCGTGGCCAGTTAAGAAGGGGGGCTGGATCTTAAAGTTGTACGAGCATTCGCTGTCACTGACCTTCCTGTTGCTGTTCCTCGCCAGCCTGGTGCTTCATGCCGTCGGTGGTGCGGGCGAGTACAACGAGGAGCAAAGAGAGCACGGCCGCACCGAAAACGTTACCACCTGGCAGTACATGGGAACGTCTCGCTTTTGGTTCGAGTCGTTTCAAAATTGGCAGAGTGAGTTCCTCGCAGTCGGCGCCATGGTAGTCTTCACGATTTTCCTGCGCGAGCGAGGTTCAAAAGAATCGAAGCCTGTGGCCATGCCTCATAGCGAGATGGAGTAGTGAATGTTTGTTTGGTCCTTGCAAGACACACTGACGAACATTTTTGTTTGACCGCGGAGCGGTGACACAACGAAGCCAGGGGGAAGCCACCGCAGGTACGCCACCCCTTGATCAGGTTCGACAAGAATTCCGCGCCCTGTCGGGGCTAGATTGATTCGCAGAACCGATTCATGTGGGCGATTGTGTCCCGCTTCGCAGGCTTAGGTTTTCTTAGCAAACGTAATCCCCCCGGGTTACGCTTCGCTCACCGGGGCTACCCTCTCTCGACGTTTCGCGACTGGTTGCCGCAGACATCAAAGGAAATGTTTAAATGAGGTTAACTTCAATATTTGTTTCCGCGCTCGTAGTCACTCAATCGGCATGCATCATGGCGGGAGGCTACAGCAGTAACGGCGGCTGGTATATCTGGCCGGGTAGCCTTCTGAGCGTCTTAGCAGTCGTAGTTGTCGTGTTTCTACTGCTGCGACGGCGTCGATGATGTGATCGGCTTGTGCGCTTCAGCCGTCGCTGGGATTGTTTACTTTTAGGAGTAAACGCCAGAATTATTTCCCTGCCGACTTTTGCCGGCCGGTCGATTTCTTTGCCGATGGTCTGGGCGACGACGTCTTAGCCCGTTTCGCGGTTTTCTTGGCGGCAGCCGACAGAACTGAGACCGATCCGGGTTCGGCAGTCTGCACCAAAACCCCTAAACCCGACAGAAAGTGGTGCCCGTGTTTACACCCAAGCCCCGGGACGTGGTATATCGTCGTCACCTGCCAGCAGTGCAATTCGACGATCTTTCTCTTCCACGATCTAACCAAAGGTAAGAGCGCCCTTGATGCCAAATACATCGTGACCTGCCCGCATTGCGATCACAAGGGCGGGTACCACGCGCGTCACTATTATCATTCCTCTGAGCCACAGCAGTTGAGCGGAAGTGACTGTCTTCCGGCGACTAGCTAAGCTTTAAAGTGCGGCGGCTTGACGCCGCTTTCGGCTTCGTCCTTTCTGGCGCACAAAAAGCGCCGTCGAGCCGGCGCACTACAAAGTTCGCCTTTACGACGTCCGCCCAAAATCATCCTGCAAACGGATGATGTCGTCCTCGCCAAGATAGGCACCCCGCTGGACTTCAATAAAGACCAGCAACTCTTCGCCGGGATTCTCGACCCGGTGGGCTGAACCAACAGCGATGTCGATCGCTTCGCCGACTGACACGTTAATCTCGCAATCGTCCAACGTCACTTTCGCAGTTCCCTCCACCACAAACCAATGTTCGGCGCGCTGCGCATGCTTCTGATAACTGAGGCGCTTGCCCGGCAGGACTTCAATGCGCTTCACCTTAAAGTTCTCGCCTTCATCGAGGACGGTAAACGCCCCCCACGGCCGGCGATCGAATTTAGGCGATGTGTCTATATCTGCTTCCGCCATGAAAGGCTCCTTGAACCCTTTTACGCTGCAACTTCAACGTCATCATACCGCATACGCAGCCCTCACGGCATCAGCTTTGCTATTCAGAGGTTGAACGGTAAATCGTTCGAGAAGTTGTTGACAGATGCTGTGGGGCGTTCGGTTAACCAACAGTGACGATACCGAACTCGTACGAAAAAAAAGGAGTCAGGTTTAGATGCGATTAAGATCTTTGGTTGTAGCAAGTGCACTAGTTTTTACATTAACAGCGAGCGCCGTTGCGCAGAGCGCGGCGACTGAAACATACAGCGGCACGATGGTTGGCATTGGCCGTTCCCGAAGCGCGACGCGAACATTCACGTTGACGCTCAAGGACCGCACGTCGGATGCGGAAGTTGCACGCGACGTCGCTATTCTTGCCGAAGGTCGGCAGGATGCTCTGCTTCAAGCGATCGACGACCGCGATCTCGGCTACTTCTCGTTGGGCGGCCAACTCGGTCGTCGCCTGAACTTTGTGACTGAGACAACGCTCGCGAACGGCGATCGCAAACTAATGATTCTGTTCGAACGCTGGATGAATATTTACGAGGTCCGCTATGGCGCCCGCTCGACCGACTACCCGTTCAGCTACGTCGAATTGATTGTCGATCGCAACGGGCGTGGTGAAGGTACGTTCATTCCCGCGGCCCGGGTCCGCTTCGTCGGCGGCAATCAGGTGGAGGTCGAGAACTTCGGGATTTATCCGGCGCGCCTGTTTGGCGTGCGGCGCAGAAGTTAGCAGTGAGGAGTCAGTACCACCTGCGTAAGCAGGTGGATTCAAGGCGCTTTTTTAATCCATCTGCTTACGCGGATGGTACTGACTTCGCAATCATCTTTGAGGAGAAAATCATGGGTGAACAATTATCGAAAAAGCGGGGCGTGAGATCTTCAGCGCAAAAAGAGGATCACGCGCGCAATCAATATGATGAAACGCCGGCGAGCAGTCAGGTTGCCGGCGCGCACGGGAACACAAAGCCGCGCAAGGCTTCGGACAAAGACGTCGCGCTGGCGATGGACGAACGGCGCGTCAAACGTGAACGAGAAGCCGAAAAGAATTCTTAGGCCCTCA
Source organism: Acidobacteriota bacterium (assembly GCA_052389795.1). Lineage (GTDB taxonomy): Bacteria > Acidobacteriota > Blastocatellia > Pyrinomonadales > Pyrinomonadaceae > UBA11740. The sequence continues at coordinate 31,259 of JBQTHO010000004.1, forward strand.
AGACTTCAACCAGAGGAATAGTCATGTCATCAGACCGTGGTGGATCCAGTGCCGGCGTCGTCGCCGTGCTCGTCATTTTCATAATCCTGATTGCCGTCGCGCTGTTTTTCTTTGGCGGTAAACTCTTCAACCGCGGCGGCGGAACAGACATAAACATTACCACGCCGGCACGCTAGCGAAAGAGCGGCAACGCCATGCGCGATTTCAAAGACCAGCGCGGCAAAGTCGGCTACATCATTCTGTGGCTGCTGGGCGTGCCGGTCAGCCTTCTTCTCCTGATCTTTCTTTTGCGCGGTTGCACTTAACCGCCCGCTGACGCGCTAATTCATGACCACGACCGAGCGGATTCATGCGTCCGGAATACTTCGAATAGGAACGCCCGCACGGGGGTTTCGGTACCAGCGCGTTGACGGCGGGAAAGTGACGTCGCAGGACCTGGCGCGAATTCGCACGCTAAGAATTCCGCCGGCCTGGATCGAAGTGGCAATCAATTCGGCCGCCTCGGGACGCGTGCAGGTCGTAGGCCGCGACGCGGCGGGCCGCTGGCAATACCTCTATCACGACAGTCACGTCCGCCAGCGTGAACAAAAAAAGTTCATTCGCTTAATCAAGTTTGGCGAAAACCTGCCGGCGATGCGGCGGGCCGTGAATCGCGACCTGCGCAAACCGGGTTTGCCGCGCGAGCGCGTGCTCGGCGGGATCGTCCGCATCCTTTCCGCCGCCTTTCTTCGTCCGGGTAGCGAAGTGTATGCGAGCGAGAACGGCAGCTATGGTGTGGCGACGCTGCGACCCCGCCACGTCACCGTCAAAGGTTCGACGGTCACATTTAGCTTTCGCGGTAAATCGGGCGTGATGCACGAATCGCAATTCGAAGATCGGCAGGTCGCGGGGCTGGTGCGCCAACTCCTGAAGCAGACCAACCGTCGGGTTTTTAAATACGAAAACGGCAATGGCCAGTTGGTGGACGTGCGGGCGCAGACTCTCAACACCTACATTCGCGAGATCATGACCGACGGCTTCAGCGCGAAAGATTTTCGCACCTGGTCGGGAACGCTTCTCTGCGCATGCTCTTTGGCGCGCCGGCGTAATGCGGATCCTGAGCACGAGCGTTCGGTGAAGCGAATGATCACCTCGGCGATTAAAGAAACGGCGCGCGCGCTTGGAAACACGCCCGCCGTCTGTCGCAGTTCGTACATTTGTCCAGCAGTGATTGAAGCCTTCGAAAAAGATAAGACGATTAGCGACTACTTCAAGGGCCACGAGCACCTCGCCTCATATCGCTCCCCGCGTTTGCATCCGGCGGAAAAGGCGCTTCTCAGACTTTTGAAAACGAAATGAATGCCTGGTGCTAGTGGAGTTCCCGAGCCGGGGCAGTAGCCCCGAACCATCGCCGCTAAGGCCGCTGATCCCGGCGGTCACCCATTTACGAGTAACGCATTTTTGAGCTAGCATCGCGGCCATGAAGTACACAAAAGTCTCAAGCGTCCAAAGTACACTTGCGGTTTTGGCTGCGGCCTTCGCGGCGCTCATGCTCGCGGCGCAAGGGGCACAGGCGGCCACGTGGAAAGGTCTTGAACCGTTCGTGTCAAAACGCGCGGACATTGAGCGCGTCCTCGGCAGGCCCACCACGGACCGCCTCGCCACGGACGGAACGCTCCGCTTCGATCTGCCGGACGGCGCGGTGACCGTTTCTTTCGTCACCCCCAAATTCATAGCCGCCAAGAAACTCTCTCCGGCACTGGAAGGAACGGTTCTTCAAATTGTGGTTCAGCACGCGGCATCTACCGCCACGCCCGAATCACTGAACCTGGTTAACAACCTGGACTACGAGAAAGTTGCAAGCGGCCCAACGCAGGTGTACACCAACCCCAAGGACGGCATTTACTACAGCTTCGTCGAAGGTCGCCTGAAGACTACGCGCTACTCGTACTCGGCTGAGCAGCTCCTGACGTCAAAAGCCCCAAGTGCCGAAGTGAAGGTCACGCCCTAAATGACAAACGCGTCCTGTCTTTGCAAGCGGTAACGCCACCTCTCACGTCTCAACTTTGCACAAAAAGGCAATAAGAGCGGGGGCAAGCCCACCTTCCCCACCCCCGAGCTGATTAGAGTTGAGGTTGTGATAGCACCTGTGAATGGCTTTCAACCTGAATTGATCGAGTAAGTTTAGGAGTCTCAGGGTCGGGAAGGCGGGCTTGACCCGCGCTCTTCCGTGAAGTCAAACACTTTTTGTCCAAAGCCCACGTTCCCGAGACATCTGAGACGTGTTGCCGCTCATTCATCATCCGGTGGCGGCTTTGCCTTTACGTCTCGGAAGAGGATGTTAATAACCAAAGCGATTCCGCTAATTGCGGCAATCAGAAAGAAGACTATCGGCAGGCCGGGATAGCCAAAGAGCATGAAGGACGATTCGACATCCATCATCAACGCGGCCCCGACAATCATGGCGGCGAGGATCAATCCCAACGTAATTCTGTTTGCGACTTTCTGCAGCCCTTCGATTAGCAGCTTCTCGTCGATCGCGTCAACCCCTATTTTCAGCTCATTGTTGCCGATTGCGTCGAGAATTTTGTTGACACGTGGCGGCAGACGTTCGACGAACTCTTTTAATTCGACGACACGGGTCATCAGCACGCCGGGCTCCAGACTCTTGTACATCTGGCGCGTCATGATGTTGGTCGACTCTTCGCGGATTACTTCGTTGGGATTGAAATCGGGCGCCAGCGTGTAAACGCTGCGGTCCAGATTCAGCATCGCCTTCGCGATCATTGTGAGTTCCTGCGGGAAGCGAAACCAGGTATCCGCGCCGATACGCATGATCTTCATGACGATTCGGCCGGCGTCGATTTGATCGAGCGTCAAGTTCGCATGGCGATTGACCAAATCAGAGACACGGCGCTTGAATTCGGTCTTGTCAAAGTTTTCCCTGGCTTCGCCAAGGTTGATGGTAATTTCCGCGACTTCCTCGCCACGGCCTTCCGCGATCGCCAGTAACATCCGCAATAGTTGCTCGCGCATCCCGCCACTGAGATGCGACACCATTCCCAAATCGATTAGCGCGATGCGGTCGTCCTCGGTAAGAAAAACATTGCCCGGATGCGGATCGGCGTGAAAGAAGCCATCGACCAGAATCTGTTTCAGATACGCGCGAAACAAATCCTCTGACAACTTCATGCCGTCGATTTCAACCAGCCGCACCGGACTGACGCCGGTAATCTTCTTGCCCGGGATGAAATCCATCGTGAGGACGCGCGATGTCGTGTAGTCTTCGACCGGCGCCGGAATCACTATGGTTTCGTATTCGCGCAAGCTTTCCCGGAGTTTCAGAAGGTTGTCGGCCTCGCGTTTGAAATCCAGTTCGCGCATGAGGCTGCGACGAAACTCGGACAGCAGCAAGCTGAATTCGTAACGCTTGCCGACGTCGGTGTGGTTGTCGATGAACTCGGCGGCTTCCTCAAGCGCTTTCAGGTCTTCAATGATCGTTCCGCGAATGTTCGGCCGCTGAACTTTGACGACGACCTCGCGGCCGTCGCGCATCCATGCGCGATGAACTTGCCCGAGCGACGCCGCCGCCAACGGCTCAGGCTCGAACTTCGCAAACAGTTTTGATAGACGCCCACCGAGTTCGGCCTCAACGATTTCCTGGACCTGTTCGTAAGGAAAAGGTTCGACCTTGTCCTGCAGTCGCGCCAGCGCTTCGAGATAGGGCTCCGGCAAAAGGTCAGCGCGCGTCGAAATAAGTTGGCCCAGCTTGATAAATGTCGGCCCAAGCTTTTCCAGATCATCAGCGAGTTCTTCAGCCTTTGCGACGCCGGCGGCTAAAGCCTGGTCCCCCGCGCTTCCGGGCTGGAGGTTGGTCTGATTAACGAGGTCAGACCGGCCGTACTTTATGAAGAGCGCGACCACATCTTTGTAGCGCTTCAGGTGTTCGGGTTTTAGCGAAAGTGTTAATGCCATTTTGACTATGTCGTTCGGACGCCGGCCGTTGGTCTCTGCCCGCGAAAAAGCACTCCAATTCCTGTCACAACCATCGCGCCGGCCGAGATAAATCCCAGCCAGAACCAGCCGGTCAATTGCGCCGGAATCACAGCTGCGACATCGCTGATTTTTGCGCGCTGGCCGTTCATCAAGAACAGAATAATGGCGCCGGCTACCGCGCTGAGAATTGCGAACGGCTGCTGTTTCTCTCCTGCGCGCCGAAGTAATCCCAGAACCAAAACCGCCGCCGTCAGCAGCGGGATCAGCCACAGGAGCGTCGAATCCCGGCGCGCCAGATCAAATCCACTCAGAGTATCGCTGGCGCCGCCACAGCTCATCTGCGCCCAGGGCAGTAAAAAGCAGACGAGCACGATCGCCGTCGCGCTGAGGTTGATCCTGTGCAACATGGCCCGTCCTTCTACGTGGAGAGGCGGAGGCTAGCGTGACGCCGCCGCCTTCGAGATGTCTTCAACCAGCTCGGCTGTCTTCTCTGAATCATCAAGTCGCGTTGCGACGTCAGCTTGCGAGATAATTCCGACCAGACGACCGCTCGCATCGACAACTGGAATGCGCCTCACCTGATTGTCTTCCATTAAGTCCAGCGTCTCTTCGATGTCACCGTCGGAGGTACACGTGATCAAATCCGTCGACATCACATCAGCCAGCTTCGTTGTCTTTGGATCCCGACCTTCAGCCACCACTTTGAGCACGATGTCGCGGTCGGTAATGATCCCTTCGAGCTTGCCATTATCGCCGACGATCGGAATCGGCCCGACGTCTTCACTTTTCATCAACTGCGCTGCCTTCTGAACGATGTCGGTCGGTGCACAGATTTTCGGATTCTTCGTCATTACATCACTGCATGTCATTCTGTATTGCTCCTTTGCTTCATGATTGCGTTGATTGCGTTTGAGGCGTCTAACCGGCCTTCTGTTGGTTTCGCGTACACTTCTGCGGGCTTCCGCGTTCGGTTACAGCTCATGGATCGAGCGTTTTCCTGGAACCGTTCGCTGTTAGGGTTCTTTGCAATCGCAGTGCCGACGGCTGAAAAATTAACAAGTGAGTGATGTGCCTGATTTCGCCTTTACGGTCCTTTGCGACTTTGCGACTTGGCGTGAAAGGCCCTTATGTGCGCGTCGTCGGTTCTCGCCAAGGCGCTAAAAACGGAAAGGCCCCGCAAGTAGGACAGACCGAAGTAACTGGCACGTTGGGAAATTCCGGAAGCTTTCTGATAGCATCTCCGGCTACAGAACCGCGAACGTAGTGAGCGGATCATGAATTCAAGTTGAGTGTAGGATCCCATCGCTGCCGCTCCGGGTTCTGGAAAAATTCGATGAGCACACCTGTCGCGACCCCTGCCGCTTCGATCCTGGCAACCGAAGAAATTCGCAAACTGTTTCCCGCAACCGAACGCGCGCACAACGGTTATCCGGTCGCGTACTTCGACGCTCCGGGCGGAACCCAGACGCCGAAAGTAGTCGTCGATGCGGTCGCTGATTACCTGTTGAACCACAACGCGAACACGCACTGGGAGTATCCGACGAGTCACGAGACCGACGCGATTATCCACTCCGCACGAGACGCGTTCGCAGATTTCTTGAATGCGTCCAACGACGAGATTGTGTTCGGCCCAAACACGACGACGATGATTTATCACCTGTCGCGGGCGCTGGGGCGCAGGTTCGGACCGGGTGACGAAATCGTGATCACGGAACTGGAGCATCACGCGAACGTTGCTCCATGGCAGGCGCTCGAAGTTGAACGCGGTGTCACGTTGAAAATCGCGCCAATGGATCCGGGAACGGGCCAGTTGGATGGAGCGGATTTCGAGCGGCTGGTCACGAAGAGGACGAAGATAGTTGCATTCGGCGCCGGTTGTAATGCGTTGGGAACGGTGAACAATTTTCGCGGCGCGGTTGAACTAGCGCACTCAGTCGGCGCGCTCGCGCTGGTTGATGCCGTCCATTACGCGCCTTACTTTTTATGTGACGTGAAAGAGATCGATTGCGATTTTCTGACAGGTTCGGCATACAAGTTTTACGGGCCGCACGTCAGCGTCTTCTATGGCAAAAAGCATCTCCTTGAGTCGATCGATTTCCCGAAGTTGCAGCCAGCGCCCGATACTGCGCCCGAACGTGCTGAGATGGGAACGCAGAGCCACGAAGGAATCGCGGGCGCGGCCGCCGCAGTCGATTTTTATGCTTCACTAAGTGCCCCAGCCCGCAGCGATTGGGTTGGTACCGGGAGCGGTAGCGACCGGGTGAATAAGTCAGTCCGGAGTCGACGCGATGCTCTGATTAGTTCCTTCGCCGGTCTGCGCGCGCACAGCGCACCTCAAGTTCTAAGATTGTGGGAAGCGCTGTCGAGTCTGAACGGAATTCGCATGTACGGCCCACCGCCACACGTCGAACGCACGCCCACCGTTTCGTTCACGGTTAAAAACGTCGCGTCAACTGAAGTCGCTCGACGCCTCTCCGAACGCGGTCTGTTCGCCTCGCACGGAGATTTCTACGCGCAGACGGTGATTGAACGATTAGGTCTGCAGCCGGAAGGATTGGTCCGCGTCGGCTGCGCATGCTACACGAGCGATGAAGAAATCGAGCGGTTGATCGAAGCAGTTCGCGAGATGGCGAACTTAAAAGCAACCTGAACATTGTCTCAAATACGACTGTTACAAGGAAAACTATGAAGCCACTCTGCATCGCACTATTCGCCCTTTGCTTTTGCAGCGCTCTAGCTCTCGAAACTAGAGCGCAACCGAAGCCCGTTGTCGAATACAAAGGTCGGGCAGGATCACCGTTCTCTGAAGTCGTGCGCGTTGGAAATATGCTCTATCTCTCAGGGCAGCTCGGCGTCAATGCCTCCGGCGCATTGGTCTCGGGAGGCATCAAAGCAGAAACCAAACAGGTGATGGATAACATCCGCGGCATTCTAGAGCGGAACGGTTCCGGGATGGAGCACGTCGTGAAGTGCACCGTCATGCTGCTGGACATTGCCGACCGGCCGGCCATGAGCGAGGTCTACGTGAGTTACTTTCCCAAAGAGCGCATGCCCGCGCGCAGTACGTTTGGCACTACTGGTTTAGCATTAGGAGCGCGTGTAGAAATCGAGTGTATGGCGACAGTCAAATAGCACGTGGTTACGCACGCTTCGGGCGTGCCTGCTGCCGATCTAACGAGCACGCCCGAGCCGTGCGCACCAAATCCGAATGAAGCAATACCACGACATTCTCCGCTCAATCCTCGACCGCGGCGTCGAACATCAGGATCGCACCGGCGTCGGCACAATCTCGCACTTCGGATTTCAAACGCGGTTTGATCTGCGCGAAGGCTTTCCCATCGTCACGACCAAGCGAGTTCCCTTTCGTTGGGTTGCCGAGGAATTGTTTTGGTTCTTGTCGGGCGATACGAACGAAGCGACCCTGCGCGCCCGCGGCGTGGACATTTGGAAAGAGTGGGCTGACGAAGAACACACCCGGCGTTTTGGCCGTGAAGCCGGCGATCTCGGTCCGGTCTATGGATATCTTTGGCGTTCCTTCGGCGGGAACTATCCCAAACATGACGGCGTCGATCAGATCGCGCGCCTGATTAACGAGGTTGAGACGAATCCGAACTCGCGGCGACTGATCGTCAGCGGTTGGGATCCGCGTGAGTGCGACAACGTCGATCTGCCGCCCTGTCATACTTTGTTCCAATTCAAGATCGGGCAGCCTGGCAACGCCCCTGGGACCGCGGGCATCCTGCCCACAACTGATCGCCCTGTGCTTCACTGCCAGCTTTATCAACGTTCAGCCGACGCATTTCTTGGAGTGCCATTCAACATCAGCTCGTACGCACTTCTGACACACCTCGTCGCGCACGTCTGCGACCTGCAGGTTGGCGAATTCATTTACACGCTCGGCGACTATCACATCTACCAGAACCATCTTGATCAGGTTAACGAGTTGCTTTCGCGCCAACCGAAACCCCTACCGCAGCTCGACGTTAACGACGAGGACAGAGAGCTACGCGGCCTCGAGGGTCTGCTTAATTTTCGCTACGAACATTTACGCCTGATCGGTTACGAATCGCACGCAAAAATCGCCGCGCAGGTGGCGGTCTGATAACAGTTTCGAGTTTCAAGTTCCAAGTTTCAGGTTGGAAAGACGAAGCTGTTACTTGAAACTTGGAACTTGAAACCTGAAACTTTGGCTTATGATCATCGGAATCGTCGCAGTCGATCAAAATCTCGCCATCGGTAAGGGCGGAAAACTGCCCTGGCACTATTCTGCCGATATGAAGTTTTTCAAAGCCACAACGATTGGCAACTCGGTCGTGATGGGACGGCGTACTTGGGAGACCTTAAAAGGGCCGCTGAAGGAACGAACCAATATTGTTTTGAGTCGCGAGACGAACTTCAATCCAGCGGATTCCGTTCTGGTAATGCACGACGTCGATTCTGTGCTGGAGTTCGCACGCGGTCGCGACGGGCATTTATTTGTGATGGGAGGCGCGAAAGTTTACCACGCCTTCCTGTCGTACATTGAGCGTTGGATCGTTACCGAGGTCCCGCTATCAGTTGAAGGCGCGGACACTTTCATGTCGCCAAACTTCCTCGATGGGTTTGAAATGGACGAGCTAAGGCAGTTGGATGAAGGCTTGCGCGTGAAGTTCTATCAGAGGAGCAGTTTGGCCTAAAGGTAGGTTGGCTTCGTCCGTGTCAGCGGACGCTTGAAATTAGCCCAGCGCTTCAGCGTTGGGACTCCCGGGCCATTAAATAGTTAAGCCCGCGCAGCGGGCGACAGACGGGTTAGGCGTCTGTCGCCCGCTGCGCGGGCTTTGGTCTTGTTTCCTGCGATTACCCAGCCCTAAAGGGCCGGGCTAATATCATTCGTCGGCTTCGCCGACGTCTTGAGGCAGGCGAACACAGCCTCAAATGCACGCCTCATTCGCCGTTTTCGCCCATCTCCAAAACGTCATGCCGCGTGATGATGCCGGTTATCCGGCCGTACTCTTCGATTAACACCGCGGGGTTTGTGCGCAGCTTGCGGGAAACAACGTTCACATCGGCATCGACGTCAACAGTCGGAAAACCCTTGTCCATGATTTTGCTCACCGGCGCCTCAAGCAAGTCGCGGTCGGCAAACACTTTCGAAAGCAAGTGATTCTCACGCAGCGAGCCGACGGACTTTCCGTCGACCATGACCGGAATCTGCGTCAAGCCCATCTCGTTCATCTTAGCCAAAGCTGCCGCGACCAGGTCGGTCGGCGCGACCGTCACCAACTCGCGCGGCGCCTGCCGGCCCTTAGTCTCGCTGATTAAGCGCGCGGTGATCTTTTGCGGCTCGAGCAGTCGCTTCTCTTTCATCCATTCGTCTGAATGGAACTTCGAGAGGTAATGCTCGCCCGTGTCGCAAACCACGAAGACGACCAAAGCGTTCTCGTCGAGGTCTTTCGCCACGCGCAGCGCCGCAGCGCAATTCGTTCCCGTCGAGCCGCCGCAGAAGATTCCTTCGATGCGGCTCAGCTGCCGCGCCGTCTCGAACGAGTCGTGATCGCTAATGTTCATCACCTCGTCGACGTACTGCATGTGCGCGTTCGGAGGCAGAACCTCCTGGCCGATGCCTTCAACCAGGTAAGGTGTCGTCTCGGGAACTTTGCCGGTGTCTTTGTATGTCTTGTAGATCGATCCAAACGGATCGGCGCCGATAATCTTGATGTTCGGATTTTTCTCTTTCAGAAATCGACCGGTGCCGGAAATTGTTCCGCCGGTTCCGATGCCGGAAACGAAGTGAGAAATCCTGCCATCGGTCTGCTCCCAAAGTTCGGGACCGGTCGTGCGATAGTGCGCTTCCGGATTTGCCGGATGCGAATACTGATCTGGATAAAAGGAGTTCGGTGTTTCCGCGGCGATCCGGCGCGCCGTCGAAACGTAGTGATCCGGCGTGCCGGGCTTTGCCGAGACCGGCGTAATCACCACATCAGCCCCCAGCGCTTTCAGGTAACGCGACTTTTCAACGGACGCTTTGTCCGTCATCACGAAGATGCATTTGTAACCTTTGACCGACGCAGCGATCGCCAAACCGATGCCGGTGTTACCTGAAGTCGCCTCGACGATGGTGCCGCCGGGTTTGAGCTTGCCTGCGCGCTCGGCCGCGTCGATCATCGAAATGCCGATGCGATCTTTGACGGAGAAGCCCGGATTCAAATTCTCCATCTTGGCGAGGATCAGCGGCTTCAATCCTCTATTAAGCCGATTAAGTTTAATTAAAGGCGTGTTGCCAATCAGGCTCAACACGCTGTCATGGTATTTCATGTGGGTTGCGCAGTATTAAACGGAGAGGCCATTCTGTGCGAAGTGCGTGCGTTTTGACAAATGGCCTGAGCGCAGGTCTTAGCCACAGATACACACAGATGGTCATAGATAAGAGCTGGTCAAGCTCATCACTGGCTTCTGATCTGTATTATCCGTGAAAATCTGTGGCTGTTTTTGCGTGGAGTCGCTTGACTACATTTTTTCGCGCCGTATAATTTTCACTTCTCGTGGGGCGTTAGCTCAGTTGGTAGAGCAGCAGACTCTTAATCTGCGGGTCGTAGGTTCGATCCCTACACGCCTCACCACTTTTTCAAATTGAAGCGGCATCTGTTTGCCGCTTTTTCATTTGCGCGAAACGGGGCAATAGCCCGCGCATAAAGCAAGGGCGTACTGGGAAATTTACGCCCTCCCTTACGGTCGGGCTACCGCCCCCGTCAGTCAATTTCCCTGAATAAACTCACAATTCGTTCGGCTGCTTTGCCATCCCAAAGTTCAGGGCGAGGACCGGCGAGATTTCGCGGTCGATCAAGGGCGGAGCGAATTGCTGAAACGATTGCTTCACTGTTTCTCTTCGCCAGCTGATTCGTCCCGGTCGTAATTGTGATGGGCCGTTCAGTGTTCGGCCTAACAGTCAGGCACGGGACGCCCAGAAACGTCGTTTCTTCCTGCACGCCGCCTGAGTCCGTAACGACAACGGCCGCGTGCGCCTGCAGCGCCAGGAAATCGATATAGCCGATCGGCTCAGTCAGGCGCACGGTTTCACTTACCTTGATTTCATATTCAGCAATCTTCTGCTGAGTACGCGGGTGAACCGGAAAAAGCACCGGCACCTCGCCACTGACTTCGTTGAGCGCCGACATTATTTCGTTCAAACCCGCGCGGTTATCGACGTTGTTCGGCCGATGGACGGTCACCAACACGAACCGATCGAAACTCAAACGAAAGTGCAATGCCGGCCAACGTTCTTCAGCCAGCGGCATCAGGCGCACCAGCGTGTCGATCATCGTATTGCCGACGAGATGAATTTTCTCTTCCGCGACGCCTTCGCGCATCAGGTTCTCGCGCGCTTCCGGCGAATGAGTCAACAGCAAATCTGAGATCTGATCTGTCAGCAGCCGATTGATCTCTTCCGGCATCGTGCGATCGAACGAGCGTAACCCGGCTTCAACATGCGCGACTTTCACTCCCAGCTTCGCGGCCACTAACGCGCACGCCAAAGTCGAATTCACGTCGCCCGGGACAACGACCCAGTCAGGCTTGAACTGCGCGACCACCGGCTCAAATCGCATCATCACCTGCGCCGTCTGTTCGGCGTGAGAACCCGATCCAACTTCGAGATTGATGTCCGGGCGCGGCAAGTCGATTTCGTCGAAGAAAACCCTCGACATGTTGTGGTCGTAATGCTGGCCCGTGTGCACCAGCGTCTGCGCAAACTCGTTTGCGTGCTTCGCCATCTCGCGCACGATAGGCGCGATTTTCATGTAGTTTGGGCGCGCGCCCACGACATGCAGAATGCGTTTCAATTTTCTCGCTGGATTCTCAGCTCAGATCTTTCGAACGAAAGCTGCTGAAGTATATAACAGGTGGCACGCGTCGAGCGTTCGGACAAGCCTAAGTTGCCGCGGCCTTCGCCTGCTCAGGCGGTGGTTGGAAGAAACCGATGGCGGCAGGCACGGACAGCGTGCCCGGCAGTTTGATGGGCGAGAGTTTCTTATCGACGATCACCTGACCCGCGTACGAGATGGTGCCCTTCACTTCGCATGCCCCGGTTTGAATTTCCTGAATCGCTCCACCCTGGATCTTCAGCACAAAGCCCTTCAAGGTGAAAACGAGTTTGACCGCGAACTGAATTTTCTTCACCGGCATGTCCTTGAGCCGCATTTCCAGATAGGGTTTCTGATCGCAGTTTATGGTGTGTTGCGCCAGCTCGAGGTATTCCACTTTGTCGGGCGCCGTGCGGGATTTTTCGAGACGCGCGCGCAGGTCGTCGACCTTCTTCCAGGATGTGACGAGCACGGTCGGTAGCGGCACGTTGAACAGCTCGCAGATTTTCGGCCCCAGGTCGCTGAGCGCCGCCGGGAACTTTACGTCCTTTACTTCTTCTTTGATCCGCTTCTGAACGGCTTCCCAGCGATCCGTTTTCGGATCGGGCTCGCCGGGTTTCGGAAGTTCGAAAACATCGCTGATCGTGGTCGTGGGTTCAGCCATTCCTTCTCCTTAAATTTCGATTATCTGCCGGTCTTCAGGTTCGGGCGAATTCGTAATCAGGCGCGCCTGGTCCGTCGTGACGGAATAGTTGCCACCTGAGACATTTCTGTCGAGCACCAGCTCAAAATCGATCGGCAGCGCGCCTTTCTTGTGCGCGACCGCAGCAACTCCATGGTCTGCGAATGGCACGAAGGTTGGCTGCGTGGCAAACAGAAGCCCCGAAGCCTGGTAAATCAAAAACAAAACTACCGCCGCAATCAGCAGATACCACCACTTGTCGCCTGAAGCGCCGTCATTGAAAGTTGGAGTGACGGAAGGTGACGACGAAGATGATTCGCTTCCCGTCACAGTTGTTCCGTTGGAGGACGGTGACGAGCCGGGCGAAGGTGATCCGTTACCAGGCGAAGGTGTCGGCGAGTCACTCGCTGTCGGCGAACTAACGGGCGTCGGTGATGGACTTGGGCCAGGCGTGGATGTCGGTGTGGGGCTCGGATCGGGGTCCGGTGTCGTGTCAGGCCCTGGTTGTACTCTCAACACAGCCGGCGCACTTGTCGCGCTCACGGTTTGATTGTTCAGGAATTGACTGACCTGCACGTAAGGGCGATAGATCCCCCGCGTTCTGTACGTGTGGGTTGACTGCGGATCAGTTTGCCAGGACGTTTGCCGCCCATCGCCAAAATTGAACAGGTAACGCGCATCCGCGCGGGCCGGCGACGCCTTCGCCGTGAAAGTAACCGGCTTTCCTGGCCGCGCCGAAACCGGTTCGGCCGTCAGTGAAACTGATACATTGTTGCGCGGGTCAACAACTGGTTCCCGACGCGTCACATCGAGCCGGATACGCTGGCTGCCGCCGACGCGGTTCTTCCCGTCACTGATATCAACGAACGCAGAGTAATTCCCTGCTTGCGCATAACGGTGTTCCGCCTGCGGATTACTTCGCCAAACGCTCGGTGACCCGTCGCCGAATACAAAGCGGAACTGAATGTTGGGACAGTTTCCCGAGAGCTGGGCTGAGAACGTGACCGCCTCTCCTTCGGGAACCGAACTCGCTGAGGCGCTCAAGGTGACGCGCGGCTGACAACGCTGACGAGGTTTGACGTCTATTGAGTAGGTGTAGGTTCCGACGGCTTCGTAAACGTGAGTGGCCTGAGGGCCAGTCATTACCTGTTGCTGACGGTCACCGAAGTAAAGCGTCACATCGTAATCAGTTAGGACGCTGGCGGGTGAGAGAGTGAAGGTCACTTTGGTGCCCCGCGGCACGCGCTGCTTGTCAGCCCTTACCCGAACTTGCGGAGTGCCTCGCGGTGAAACAACGGAGCTCGGGCGCAGATTTACTGTTGGAGGTTGTTGTTGCGAGCCAACGGCTTCACACAACACGACCAGACACAGAAGGGGCAAAAGAAACTGAGCCTGACGACGCATGATCGAGACCGAGGGTTGTAGTGGGCACTCTTACGCTTGCGGCAACGCCGCGAAGATAAGCCCGCAGCAGACCAAAGTCAATGCCGCCAATAGGGTCCGACTGCTGCACGCCGCCGGCGCGCGTACCGAGGTTCTACCACCCACGGCCTTTGAAATTCATGGTACGCTTTCGGCATGGCGAGTGAAGGCAACCGCACAACGCAAGCAGCATTCGGCGCTCGTCTGTGGTGGTTGATTGTCGGACGGGCGGCGGTGATTGTGCTCGTGATGTTGGCCGGCGGAATCTGGGCTCGCGGCACGTTTGGATCGAGCGTCGATGACTCGCTGCAATCAATCAAGCCGCTCCTACTTGTAGTCGCGTTACTCACCGTCATCTATTGCGTTGCGCACCTCCTCTGGAACAATTATCTCGTCCAGGCGCGCTTTCAATTCTTTGCGGACGTGCTTTTAGTCACGTGGCTGGTTTGGATTACGGGCGCTGTCCGCTCGCCTTACACCGCTCTTTACATCGTTGTGATTTCAGCGGCGAGCTGGTTCATCGGCCCGCGTGGCGCGCTCATCACCGCGATTGGCAGCGCGGCGGCATTCAATGCAGTGTCGTTGCTCCTGCTGAATGGAGTGGTGCCGCGCGGCGGCCTGGTGACGGAAGAGTCGCTGCCCACCGTCATTCAGTCGATGGGTCTGGCGGACGTTTCGTTTCTCGTGGTCGGACTGTTGGCAGCAAAGCTCGCCGAGAGACAGCTAACTTCAGATGTGCAACTGGCAGAGGCGACGCGCACCTTAGCCGACCTCCGCCTGTTGCACGAACGCATCGTCGAATCGATCCGATCGGGTTTGATTACTACGGATCTAGAGGGCCGCATCTTTACGTTCAACGCCGCGGCGGAAGAGATCACCGGCTATGAAGCCGCCGACGTTCGCGGCAGGAATGTTTCGATGTTCTTTGGCGAGATGACACGTCAGATGGCCGATTCTATGGCGGCGGCGTCGGAAGGCAAAGTCAGCCCGCGATACGAGATCGATTCACTCACGCAGAGCGGTTTTATGCTGCATCTCGGCTACAGCATCGCGCCGTTGTTCGCGGAATCGGGCGAGACGAGCGGACTCGTGATCACTTTTCAGGATCTTACCGACGTGCGCGTAATGGAAGAGACTGCGCGGCGGCAGGATCGCCTGGCGGCGGTCGGGCGGATGGCTGCCTCGATCGCGCATGAGATTCGCAATCCGCTTGCGGCGATGCGCGGCTCGATTCAGATGCTCAGGTCTGAAATCCAGAGCGATTCCGATCACTCCCAACTGATGGAAATCATCCTGCGCGAATCCGATCGCTTGAACAAGATCGTCACCGACTATTTGAACTATGCGAGACCGCGTGCGGCGGAAATGCAAGAGGTAGATGTGCGCGAATTGATCGGTGAGACCCTTCAACTCCTGCGCAATAGTCCTGAGATCACCGACCGCCACAGTCTCAAAGAGGAGTTACCAGACGAGCCGTTGATAGTGAAGGGCGACGCGGAACAGTTGAAGCAAGTATGTTGGAACGTCACCCGTAACGCGTTGCGGGCAATGCCTGACGGCGGTGAATTTCGCGTCACGGCCCAAAGCACCGATGCCGATCGCGTTCACATCAGTTTTAAGGACACGGGGTGCGGTATGACTCCCGAGCAGGTGGAACGCTTATTCGAACCGTTCACTTCGACCACCGGTGGTACCGGTCTCGGGCTCTCAATTGTTTATCAAATTATCCGCGACCATTCTGGTACAATTAACGTTCGCAGTCGAGAGGGAGCCGGGACCACTATAACGGTGGAGTTGCCTGGCGTGAACTCAAGAGACGTATCTAACATTTGAGATTTGGCATTTGGCATTGGTGATTTGTTTTAAGTGTCCCGTTTGACTAAGAATGAAAGAAGCAACAGCCGTCGCTAAGGAACCGCGAACGCAAGCCGATGAACTTGAGGATCGGCTGGTAGATTTTGCTGTCCGCAAAGTGAGATTGTCCGCCGCCCTTCCGCGAACCGCTGCAGGCAGACACATCGCCGGTCACATTCTTCGTTCCGAAACTTCACCTGCACCCAAGTATGCCGAAGCCAGAGGAGCGGAAAGCTCGGCCGATTTCATTCACAAGATCAGGATCGTGTTTAAGGAATTAAACGAAACATTGATCTGGCTGCGCGTGATACACCGCAGCCAGCTACTTAAGTACGAGCTAATCAGCGAAATTCTCGATGAAAACCTTGAACTGTGCCGAATTTTCTCTACAACATTGAAGACGGCGAAACGAAACCAGGCGATCGCAAAATGACCAATCTCAAATGTCAGATGCCAAATGTCAAATAGTTTTTTGATCCCATGGCCAATCTTCTAATCGTCGACGATGAACTCAGCATGCGCCAGTTCCTGACGCATCTTTTCCAGCGCGAGGGTCACACCGTCCGCGTGGCTGAGAATGGGCGCAGGGCGATGGAGCTGCTTCACACCCATCCTGTCGATGTGATCCTGTCGGATGTGAAGATGCCCGACATGGGCGGCATCGAATTATTGCGCGCAGCGCGCGAACTTCACCCAAACGTCGAAGTGATCATGATGACCGCGTTCGCCAACGAATCAACGGCGCATGAAGCCTTTCTGCTGGGTGCGTTCGATTTTGTTCACAAGCCTTTCGACAACGAACTGCTGAAAGAAAAAGTCGCGCGCGCATTCGCGAAGATTAACCGGGAAGCCGAAGCGCAAACTCTCAAAGTCGAAAACGAAGCCCTGATTAAAGGCCAGCGGGCTCGCGGCCGGCTCAGTAACATCATCGGCCAATCAGATCGCATGCAGGCCGTCTTTCAAATGATCGAGACGGTCGCGCAAGTGCCTTCGACGGTTTTGCTCACCGGCGAGTCAGGCACCGGGAAAGAGCTGGTCGCGCGCGCGATTCATGATCTCAGTCCGCGCGCGCAGAAGCCTTTCGTCTCAGTCAATTGCGGCGCGTTCACCGAAACGTTGCTTGAGTCCGAGCTGTTCGGCTATGTGAAAGGCTCTTTCACCGGCGCCACGGCAAACCGCAAAGGTCTTTTCGAAGCTGCCAATCAGGGCACAATCTTTCTTGATGAAATCGGCGAGATGTCGCCCGCGATGCAGGTGAAACTTCTGCGCGTTTTGCAGGAACGCAAAGTACGTCCGGTCGGCGCGCACGAAGAGATGGAAGTAAACACGCGGGTCATCGCCGCGACAAACCGCGACCTGGCCGCCATGGTGAAGGAAGGAACGTTCCGCGAGGATCTTTTCTATCGCGTCTCAGTCATACCGATGGAGTTGCCGCCTTTGAGAGAACGCGCCGGCGATATTGTCGAACTGGCCGACTACTTCATCAAAAAGCACTGCACCCAAACCGGGCGTTTGCTGGTGATCAGCCCATCGACCATGCGTCTGCTCGAGAATTATTCATGGCCGGGTAATGTTCGGGAACTGGAACACACGATCGAGCGCGCCGTCGCGCTCGAGACAACTGAAGTGATTGAACCCGAGCGCCTCCCTGACCAGATTACGAAGTACAGCCAGACGCGCGTGGCCTCCGCGTTCGAACTGCCTGCGGATGGAATCAATCTCACCGCACATCTCGATCAACTGGAAAAGACTTACGTGATGGAAGCGCTGCGGCGCACTGAGGGCAATCAGACGAATGCCGCGCAGCTTCTTCAAATGTCGGTACGCTCTCTACGTCACCTGCTCGATAAGCATGGCGTGCGTGGGCTGACGGCGCAGATGCGTGACGAACGCCGCGCCGATTCAATTCCCCGCCGGCGCGCGAATGATCCCTTTCCCCGCCGTCGCGAGTATGACGACCCCGAGCCTGAACACACTTCCGAACAAGCCGCCGGCGCCGGAGAGCGATAGTAGCGTCGGAACCGCGAGCGGACCGGGGTCCCCGCGCGGGCAGTCCGCGTGGGGTGGTGGATGCGACCGGATCATCGGCTCAACTCGGAATGTGAGGTCAGTACCGTCTGCGGGGCAATGGGTTGAACTCGCAGATGGAAAAACTGTCGCAACGCGCACGTCTGTCGCCCGCTTCGCGGGCTTCGGATTCTTTGGGGACTGATCCCCGGCTTACGCTCGCTCGCCCGCCCGGGCAGTTAGATGGCCCTCGCGGTTCCTCAGTCAGAAACCCCCGTGTTACTTTTGGCCTTATCAATTAATATTTGAATGCGATATAGACGCGGAAAAGGCAAAGCGTGAAGATAGTATTGATGGCTATCGGTTTTCTGATGATAGCGGCCACCGTCTTACCAGTATTACGAAAAGATGCGTGGTGGGTGAGAATTTTTGATTTCCCGCGCTTACAGATTACCACCATTATCGCGGTCACTTTAGCCGCATACCTTGCGTTCAAATGGGACGCCAGCTTGGCCGAAAACCTGTTTCTCGTCGCTTTGTCATTATGCCTAATTTACCAGAGCTTTATGATGTACCCCTACACGCCTCTTTCTCGTAAGCAAGTACAACAGAGCATAAATACCAGGGCCGATTCTAGCTTCAGCTTATTATTTGCGAACGTGCTCATGGATAACCGCAACGCAGCCAGGTTGAAAGAGATTATTAACGAAGCTGATCCTGACATTATTCTGACTATAGAGACCGATGATTGGTGGAAAGAACAGCTTCAAGGATTCGAGCAAACACACCCACACACTATTCAGCAACCTCAGGACAATACGTATGGAATGATCTTCTACTCCAGGCTTGAACTGCTGAATGCTCAGGTGAAATTCCTGGTTCAGGATGACGTGCCCTCAATTCACGCGCGAGTCCGATTGCGCTCGGGAAAAGAAGTAGAACTACGTTGCCTGCACCCAAGACCGCCATTCCCGACCGAAGACGACAGGTCTACCGAACGAGACGCGGAACTACTTATCGTCGGAAAAGAGACCAAGAAACTAACCGCCCCGGTAGTCGTCTTAGGTGATTTGAATGATGTGGCGTGGTCGCGAACGAATTACTTGTTCCAAAACATCAGCGGCTTATTGGATCCGCGTATTGGTCGTGGTTTTTATCATACCTTTCACGCGAAGTATCATCTCCTGAGATTTCCTTTAGACCATTTCTTCCATTCAAATCACTTTCGGCTGGTCGACTTTAGACGGCTCGCGTATTTCGGCTCGGATCATTTTCCGGTCTATATAAAACTTAGTTACGAGCCTTCTGCTGAAAGCCAGCAGGAAGAGTTACAAGCTGATGAATCAGAACAAGAAGAGGCCAGGGAGAAAATCGAAAAGGCGAAAGTGAGTTTCTCTTTGAACGCTCGCCCCAATTGGTTCCGAGAGCAAGCGCACGACTTATAGGTATCTACATATCAGGAGCCGGTAAATCACTAGATCAAAAAAGTGAACTTGTGAAGTATTCACCACGCCCCGCGGGACGAAACTGATCGCGCACATGGTGGGATTGGCATTACTTTTATTCACACTTTCGCATGTATGTGAATGAAGGCGTGACCTATTTCATAGCCAATGTAGCGGTCACTCGGCTTTCCATGTCAGCACCGGAATAGCCAAAGTTCTCTTCCCTCCGCAGATAAAGCATGCAGTTTATCGTCTGTCGCGCGTGACGACTGTGGGTCTCTTTGAGCTAACGCTCCCAGAAAAACTTTCTGCGCGGCTTCGCCTCCGGGTAGACCTCGTTCATGTTATCCGTCTCGTAAAGCACGCCGTTGATCATCACGTTGCGGATCGATTCGCTGTTGCGAATGTTTTGTAGCGGGTTCTTGTCCAGCACGACAAGGTCGGCGAGTTTGCCTGGTTCGAGCGAGCCGATGTCGCCGTCGAGGCCGAGGTACTGCGCGCCGTAAAGCGTGGCGCAGCGCAGCGCCTCCATCGGCGTCAAGCCCCCCTGTTGCAGCATCCAGAGCTCCCACTGCGCGCCGAGACCCTGCAGTTGGCCGTGGGCGCCGAGCTGCGCCTTGCCACCCGCGCGTACTACGTCACCAACAGAGCGCGCCAGATCAAAGTGATAGAAGTCGTCTTCGGGGACCATCAGCCGGCGGCGCGAGCGCGCGTCTACGTCGTCACGCGGGACGAAGCGCAGCAACTTTTCGTTCTCCCAAACGTTCGTGTGCTGATACCAGTAGTTCTCGCCCCAGATCCCGCCGTAGCCGACGATGAGCGTGGGCGTATACTGCGTGCGGCTGCGGGCAAAAAGCGTGACCACGTCTTTGTAGAAAGGCGCGACGGGCACTGCGTGCTCGATGCCTGTGTGTCCGTCAAGAATCATGTTCATGTTGTAGAAGAAGGTCGAGCCGCCTTCGGGCACGACCATCATCCGGGTGTCGCGGGCCGCCTTGATAATCATTTGCCGCACATCGCGCCGCAGGTGGTTGTAACTCTTGACAGAGAACGCGCCGTCGGCCTGCAGTCTCGTAAGGTGACGTTTGGCGTCTTCCAGATTTTTGACGGTCGCCTTCTCGGCGTTCTCAGCGCCGTAGAGTATGAAGCCGGTCGAGTAGATACGCGGTCCGACCATGACGCCGGCCTTGACCATCTCTGACTGCGCAAAGACTGACTGAGTCGAGGCCGAAGGGTCGTGCGTGGTCGTGACCCCGTAGGCGAGGTTGGCGTAGTAGGGCGCCTGCTTTTCGGGAGTGATGTCGAGAGTGTTGTAGCCCATGTGCGCGTGCACATCTATCAGGCCGGGCATGATGGTCTTCCCCGTCATATCAATTCGGCGCGCGCCGGCGGGAATCGCTATTCCCGGGCCGATTTCCTTGATGCGATTGTCTTCGATGAGGATCGAGCCGCGCTCGATCACTTCGTCGCCCTTCATGGTGATGATGCGCGCGTTGGTGAGCGCGACGAGGCCGCGCGGGTGGGCCGTCTCAAACTCAAAGCCTATCTTCGTCGCCATGGGCGCAGCCGGTTTCTCATCCCTGGCCGCCTCTTTCAATACATTGGTTATCGGCTGTTCGTAGAAGTTTTCTCCGAGCGTCCACTGCGCCGTGTTGCTGTCGGGCGACCACGCGAGCCAGTCACCAGAGTCCTGCGACACGGTCTTAACAGGCAGAATGGATTCGCCCGAGTTGAGCTTCAAGAGTTTCCCTGTTTGTGGAAACGGCGCGAGATAGAGCTTGTGCAGTTCTTTGAAGAAGACCCACGCCAGGTCGGGCGAGGGCACAATCTCCGCGGCGAACTTTGCTTCAACGTGGCGCTTATGATCGTCGCCCGACAGCTTGACACTGCTCAGGTAGGTCAGGATGTTGGCGGGCGCGCCCGGCGGCGCAGGCACCGGCGGAGACTCCATGAAGTAGATGCGCTCTCCTTTCGGATCGAAATTGAGCACGGGCATGCGCGCGTTCGAGCCGCGGCTTTGCACGTCCATCACGTAGCGGCTGGTGGCGCCATCCCAGTAATGAATCTCGAACGCTGACTCGCTCGATAAGTCTTCTCCGCGGTTAATGCTGCCGCGCCCTTTCAGGTAAGCGACCTTCGTGCCGTCGGATGAGAAAACGGGATTGGCATACTGATCGCCGACGCTGGTGATTTTGCGCACGTTTCTGCCATCAACATCCGCGATCCAAACCGCGCCCTTCTCTGCGTCCGACCAGGTGACGAACGTGATGCGACGGCCGTCCGCGCTGAACTTCGGTGCGTATTCGAGATCGTTGGTCTTTAATAGTGGCCGCGGCGCGTTCGCGCCTTCCTTGATGTAAAGCTTGCCGAGCGCGTTGTAGATGATGCGGTCGCCGTTCTTGCGCGCCCAGCGCAGAAGCCGCACGTTGTCGCGCGCCGGCGCAACTTTCTGCGGGAAACGCACCGCCTCAGTCACTTTCTGGCTGATGTGCGCCGTGAACGGAAGAGGTGTCGCCTGCTTCGTGACGACGTTTACCCGGACAAACTTGCCGCCCGCCGTGATGACGATCGACTGATTGTCCGGCGTCCATGCGTATCCGGGATAGGTGCCGAAGACTGACCAGGTCTCCTGCTGATCGCGCGTAAGCTTGTCGTAAATAGGCCACTCGCGCCCCGACTCGATCTCGCGCAGGTAAAGCACGGTCTTCAAACGATCGCGGCGAATGAAGGCGAGGTACTTACCGTCGGGCGAGGGCTGTGGGCGAATCGCGCCCCCGGCGCCGCGGATGAAGACGCCGCGGCGGCCCAACTGCGTGTCGTAACGCTCGATCCAGTAGATGCTGCCATAGACGTTCTTGTTGTAGTCGAAATCTCCGCTATTGACGAAGTAGACAAAGCGACCTTTTGGATCAAACGCCGGCTCGCCGACGTTCGCCGTCCAACTCGACTTCTCCGTCAGTTGTAAGCCCGACCCGCCGTTGATGCTGTACATCCAGATTTCACCCGCGCCAAGCGAACGCTGATCGACGAAGTGCTTGCGCACGACTACATACTGCCCGTCGGGCGTCCAGGCAGGCGTGTTGGTAAGTCGTTGAGTTTCTTTCGTGATCTGGCGGCGATTTTTTCCCGCCGTGTCCATCAGCCAGATGTTGTCTCCACCATCGCGATCGGAGGTGAAAGCGATCCACTTGCCGTCAGGACTGTAGCGTGGTTGCACTTCCCAAGCGCGCCCGCCCGCGAGCAACTGCGCTGGGCCACCGCTGATCGGCATTTGATAAATGTCACCTAATAGATCGAAGACCATGCGTTGCCCGTCGGGCGAAACATCGCAACTCATCCAGGTGCCCTCGTCGGTGTCGAACTCAACGGTGGTGCTCGGCCCGTGATCGGCTTCGATGTCCCACTTCTCTTCCTTCTTGTCCTTTTGCTCAGCCTGCTTGCGCTCCTCCTGCGTCTTGCGCGCCTCTGGTGCAGGCGTGGGCGATGGGGTAGGTTGCTGCGCCCGTAGCCCTGAGAGAAAGCCAGACATAAGGAAGGACAGGCACAAGCACAACCCGAATAATTTGCGTGACATTCTTTTCACCTCGTTTTGACGGATAGCAATTGGCGATTGGATCCAGCCGCCGGTATGCTCCAGCGGCGCGGTTGTTTAGCTCGCGCATGTTCGACGCCGCGCATGTGTTCTGTCAAGCGCGCCCGAGATTGAGTGTGTCGCAGAAACGTTGGTGAACTTGCTGGTTCAAAGTATCGTTACCGAAGCAAGAGGTAAATGATATGTATTGTCCATCCTGCGGGACGGAATTGACCTCAGAGTTGAGTTACTGCAATCGATGTGGGGCCTTTTGAGGCCAGGATCAAATCAACCTGGGGCGCCGCCTGCTAAATTGGTTGGGGCGGCCTGGGCCATCTCAATGGCTGTCGCGCTAATCACAGCGTCGGTATGATCTTTGGGCTAGTGATGGCTCTCAACACTCGGGGTATCAATCTATCGCCAGGCGGAATGTTTTGGATATCTTTTGCTTTGCTGGTCATTCTTGCTATCGATTGGTTGCTTGTCCGTCAATTATCTCGCGTTGCTCGACATGCCTCGACTCTCAGCTGACGCTACTCAACCGAAGAAGCCGGAGCTGCGCGAAAAACCAATGCAGCAGATTGGTGCGCCACGTGAACCTGTTTCAAGCGTAACGGAAAATACAACTCGAACTTTTGAGCCGATCCCCGGAGAGCGAGACACGCTGCGGTAAAGGACACCTTCAATTCAACGCCGCCCTCGGTCAACTCAAATCGTGGGGCGGAAGAAAACGGGTGCGAACCCACATGACTAAACCGGAAATCTCCAGCATCGCGCCGTTCTTCATCGTGAATGACTGCGCGGCAGCGCTTTCGTTCTATCGTGATCAGCTCGGGTTCGATATCACGTATCAAGTGCCCGGTGATGACCTCTTTTTTGGTATTGTGCGCCGCGGCGGTGCGATGATCATGCTCAAAGACGTTGGCGTGGCTCCACTGCCGAACTACAAGCGAGACGTCAAGAAAGGTATCGCCCGTTGGGACGCCTACGTTTACGTTCCTGATCCGGACGCACTGGCCGCAGAGTTTGCCTCGCGCAACGTCGAGTTTTCGGAACCACTCAAGGATACGCATGATGGTTTGCGTGGATTCGAACTCAAAGACGCCGACGGCTACGTACTGTTTTTCGGTCGTCCTCGGTCCTGAGCCTGGTTTGGATGTGCACTAGTGCATCCCAGAGGTCGGCTTGAAGTAAGGAGTACTCGCAACCTTAAAGTCGTTGGCACGTTGATTTCCATTTTGTTTGCGGCAGCCGTCGCCCGCGGGCAAACACCCACGGCGCCCCAACCACCCGACCTCCAGGTCGTGAAGTACAGCTGGAGCAAGGACCGTATCGCCTGGGACAAAAGTCCTTTCGCCAGGCGGACCGAAATCTCGGAGGCGCGCAGCCGGCGAGGTTCAATCCTGGAGAAGTGACCGATCAATTCTCTTCACCTATTCTCCCCTCGTCTGACCAAATCCGTCACTGCCTGGCTGACAGTAATTGTCAGGAACGCCTCATCATCTCTAGAAACTCTTCTAAACGCCGTTCAACTTCGCCAATTTCCTCATTGTTTCTTGCACTCCTGATCCTTATCGGCGTGGCACGGGCCTTGAAGAGTACCTCCGCGACAAATCGCGCGCTGCGGTTCATCGACGAGACAAAGCCGGTGGCGCGAAGGCAAAAAAACCAGCTTATCTCATTAAGGAGCAAAAGAAAGATATGAAGAACAACCGTCAAGCAGGCTTCTCGTTAATCGAGCTGCTTATCGTTGTCGCGATCATCGGCATCATCGCCGCCATCGCGATCCCGAACCTTCTCGCTTCCCGGCGCGCCGCGAACGAAGGCTCTGCCCAGTCTTCGCTGCGAACCATTCACAGCGCGGAAGGTACCTACCAGTCAACTATCGGTTCCGGCAACTACGGAACGCTGGCTCAGTTGGGCGGCCAGGATCTTGTCGACCCAGTGCTGAGAACCGGTGGCAAGAGTGGTTATAACTTTGGCGTCACCCCGACTGACCTGGTTGCGGGTGTGAGCCCGGCCACGTTTTTTGCAACTGCGGTTCCACAGGTTGTCGGCGGTGTTGCGGCGACGGGTACGCGCCGCTTCGGCGTTTCAACCGATGGCGTAATGCACGGTGATGCGCTTGGCGGCTTGGCAGCGTATGCCAACGAAGCTGCTGTGGTAGCGGCGCCTGCCCTCGGCAACTAACCTTTGACTGAGGTCGAAATCTTTTACGCGGGGTGGAGAATCTTCCGCCCCGCTTTTTTTTCAACAATTCGCCCCACGACCACAGATCGTGAAAGGGGTAATTCTTATGAGACGCAGAGCAAACGGATTTTCACTAATCGAACTTCTAATCGTTGTCGCCATCATCGGAATCGTGGCATCCATTGCCATCCCCAGCCTGTTGGCCTCGCGCCGCGCGGCGAATGAGGGTTCAGCTCAATCATCGCTCAGAACGATTCAGAGCTGCCAGCTTACCTACCAGTCAACCACCGGCCGCGGCGACTTTGGCACACTGGCCCAGTTGCGCGGAGCGGTTTTGACCGATGCGGTGCTTGGCGACGGCTCTAAGAGCGGATACAACTTCGCGGCGACGCCCAGCGCGGCCGGCGTGAGACCGGCACTTTTCTACGCGACGGCAGTGCCCATCGTTACTGCTGGCATCGGTCAGACGGGAACGCGCCGTTTCGGCATCACTGAAGATGGCGTAATCCATGGCGATAGCGGCGGTGGCCTGGCTGCCTACGCGAACGCAGCCGCTGTCAGGGCTGCACCGGCGATAGGAAATCAGTAATCGCAGCGTCTGGCAACTCTTCCACGCCCTGTCAGACAAACCTACTGCACAAAATCTCCTGGGCGTGTATATTCACCTTCATGGCAGGTCGGACAATTGCGATTGCCCGTAATGCTTTCCGCGAAGCAGTTCGCGATCGCGTCCTCTACAATCTTATTCTCTTTGCGCTGCTGTTGATTGGCAGCGCAATTATTTTGGGCGAGCTGTCTGCCGGACAGGAAGCGAAGATCATCGTCGATCTCGGTTTGAGCGCGATGCTGCTGTTCGGAGCATTCATCGCAATCTTTGTCGGCGTTGGCCTGGTCTACAAAGAGATCGAGCGGCGCACGCTTTACGCGATACTTTCAAAGCCGATCGGCCGCGGCCAGTTTCTGCTGGGCAAGTACCTCGGCCTCAGTTTGACGCTGCTCGTCAATGTCGTCGTGATGGGCGTGGGCGTGACGCTCGCGCTGGTTTATGTGCGTCGCGGTTGGAATCCGTTGGCGGCAAAGATTTGGCCGGCAATTCTGCTGATCTATTTTGAGCTGCTGATTATCACCGCCGTCGCTTTGGTGTTTTCATCGTTTTCCAGCCCGGCCTTGTCAGCCCTGCTCACGTTTTTCGTTTTCATCATCGGCCACTTCAGCGCTGACCTGAAAGCCCTGGCGAATGCGAGCGCCAGCGCGCCGGCTCGTTGGTTATTTCGCGGGCTCTATTACCTGCTGCCGAATTTTTCCAATTACAGCGTGATCACGCCGACCGCACATGGCCTGACACCCGAACCGGTCGCGGTGCTCGTCTCGGGGATTTATGCCGTTGTTTACGTGGCAGTACTGCTGTCGGTTGCCAGCCTCATTTTCGGCCGGCGAAACTTCAAATGAGAAACATGAAGCGTCAGACAGCGTTAATTCTCGTGCTGGTCGCCGGGCTGGCAGTCTCAGCAGCTCTGAGCCGATGGCTCGACACACGTCGAACCGATCACGCAAGACAGTTGGCTGAATCACAACTCTATCTGAGCGGGCCGGCAACAAAGCGACTGACGCTGGCGTTCAACGGATTAGCAGCCGACTGGTACTGGATGCGTTCGCTGCAATACGTCGGTCGCAAAATCGTCAATCATCAGGACAGCCATAACAACCAATTTGTGTTGAGTGACCTGGCCATGCTCGATTTGCGTTTGCTCGCGAGTCTGCTCGACGTTGCCACGACGCTCGATCCGCAATTCATTCCGGTGTACGAATATGGCGCCGTGATTCTGCCTGAGGTGAATCCCGATCAAGCGATCGCGCTGCTGAATAAAGGCATCGCAGCTAATCCTTCGTCGTGGCGGCTGCATCAACACCTCGGATACATCTATTGGCAGCGCCAGGAATATGCGACGGCTTCCAAAGTCTATGCGGCGGGTGCGAAGCTTCCGGGCGCGCCCGCATGGATGACGGCGATGAGCGCACGTTTGAAAGCGGACGCCGGATCGCGCCACGCCGCACGCGAGATCTACCAACGCCTGTACGAAACATCAGAAGATAAGACTGTGAAAGAGATGGTCGTCGCGCATCTGCTGCGTCTAGAGTGGCTGGATGATCGCGATGTGATTGCCCGCGCGCTAACCGAATTCCGAACGCGCGCCGGTCGTTGTCCAACGTCGTGGCGCGAGCTTCTTCCCTTCTTCCGAGGCACATCTTTGCGAATCGATCTATCGAACGGAACGCCGGTGGATCCCAGCGGAGTTGCTTATCGTCTAACCCACGATAGATGTGATGTCGATCTCGGTGAAGGCTCAAAGGTGGCGCGTTGAAAACGATGGCTGTCGTAGAAATCGAGAATCTAACTAAGGACTACGAAGTGGGCTTCTGGCGCAAGCGGAAAGTCCGCGCGCTGGACGGCTTGTCGCTGAAAGTTGAGCCGCGTCAAATTTTCGGCTTTCTCGGCGCGAACGGCGCGGGCAAGACAACGACTTTGAAGTTGCTGATGCGACTAATCTTTCCCACCGCCGGCCGGGCAAATATTCTTGGTCAGGACATCAGTGACATCTCGATGCACCAACGAATTGGCTATCTGCCTGAGAATCCTTACTTCTACGACTACCTGACGGCGCGCGAGTTCCTCGACTACAGCGGACAACTGTTTGAGATGGATTCAGCGACGCGCAAACGACGCGCGGGGGAACTGTTGCAGCGCGTGAATCTCGATGAAAAGAGCTGGGACCGGCAACTGCGCAAGTTTTCAAAAGGGATGTTGCAGCGGGTCGGACTCGCGCAAGCCCTGGTCAACGATCCGGAAATAGTGTTTCTGGACGAACCAATGAGCGGCCTCGACCCCGTCGGCCGTCGCGAAGTCCGCGACTTGATTGCGTCCCTGCGCACCGAAGGTAAGACGGTTTTCATGTGCTCGCACATTCTGTCCGACATCGAAGTGCTGTGCGACAACGTCGCGATTCTGAAGCAGGGCCGGCTGGCGCATGCCGGATCACTCGATGCACTGCGCGCACAGGAATCAAACCTGATTGAAGTCGTTGCGGCGGGCGCAAACGAAGCGGTGTTAAGAGGGAATTTGGACGGCAACGCGCAGGTGTTGATCGACGCCAGCGGGTTAAGAATTCAGGTTCACAACGAAAAACAAATCGACTCGGTGATTGCGGCCGTACGAAAGGCGAATGGAAAACTGGTTTCCGTTCAGCCGGTGCGGCAGTCGCTCGAAGAATTGTTTATGGATTAGCTACAGAACCGCGAGCGGTTCTGTAAACTACCTCAACCTAAACTCTATGTCCCGCTCGCTACTGCTCGCGGTTCTGTAAACTACCTCAACCTAAACGCAGACACTTCCATCTTGATGTTGGCGCGATCGTCGTTCTCGGTAAATCCTTCGAGCAGAATCGAAGCCTTCATCGTTTTGTTCGCTTCCAATTCCGGCTGCCGGCCTGGAATGACAACCAGCACTCGTTCCTTCACGGGTTTACCGTCGTGATCCACGACCAAGCCGCGAATTTCCAGACCAACGATCGTTCGTCCGGTGAAGTTGCGGACCGTCGTCTGCAACGTCATCACCGTGTCGCCAAGCGGTCGTTTTGCTTCATCAGCTACTGGTTCGTCAAGCACAATTCGCTTGCTGTATTGCTCCCATTCCGGCGACCCGGGCCTGACGGCGTCCGGGAGTTGAGTCGTTTGTGGCCCGCTCATGGTGCCGCGAAACAACAGATAGAAAGCTCCGCCGATGACAACGGCGGCGATCACCGCGACGACAATGATTAGAGTTCGCCTGGGCTTATCTTCGGGAATGCTGTGATTAGCTGCCATGGATTTTTAGACCCGCATTTTATCTCACAGTTCCAGTGACGAGAAACGACGCCCGATGCGCGTGCCCCCCGCACGCTGATTTAGCACGCCAGAGGCGAGCGTACCGTGTAAGATGGCGCGCACACTGAGCTATGGCAACAACACCCGACAATCAACACGCTTCGGCAAACCTCATTCTCGCCGAGCGCGTGTCCACTTCTCGTTTTTCAACGGGAGGAATTGTCTTAGCCATCGCCTTCCTGACTTTCGTTGCCGCGCGGCTGTGGCATCTCACGGGAACTTGCCTCTGGTTCGACGAAGTTTTTTCAGTTCATGCGGCGCGCCACACCTGGGCCGAGATGTTTAAGTTCGTCGCCGCCGACATCATTCACCCGCCACTGTTCTATTTGGTGCTGAAAATTTGGATCGTTATCGGCGGCGAGTCGCTCGTCTGGCTTCGACTGGTGTCGGTACTCCTGGCGGTGGCCACCATCGCGCCGTTTTACCTTCTCTGTCGCGAACTGAATTTGAAACCGAAAGAACGAAACCTCGCTTTCACGCTGATCGCGGTCAGCGGATTTCTCATCAAGTACACGCAGGAAGTTCGCATGTACAGCCTCTTGCTGTTTCTCAGCGTCGCTTCGATTTGGTTGTTTGTTAGATTCGTGCGGAACTCACGCCTTAGGACGCTCGCAGCCTTAACCGTTTGCAACCTGCTGCTCGTATACACGCATTACTACGGATGGCTGCTCCTCTTTGCTCAGGCTTGCGTGGTGCTCATTTGGTATCGGAAGAACCTCAGCCGATTTCTGCTCTCGTCGGCCTTGCTTATCTTCACGTACCTGCCGTGGATCTACGCCGTTGCCACGTTCCGCGAACCTGCGAGGGGTCTGGCACAGAACATCGGTTGGATAAAGCGCCCAAACGCACGAGACTTTGCCGAGTATTTCGTCCTGCTGAATAAGCCTTTCCTGTTTAGTCAAAGCACGCTGGACCGAGCTGACAGTTTTTTGATTGGATGGTTAGCGGTGCTGCTCGTCGGAGTTGCGTTGGCGCTTCTATTTTTTCGACGGTTGAGAGATCGAGCGTTTACCGAAGCTGAACGCGTAATGCTGGTGCTTATGTTTGTCCCCCTGATTGTTGCCGCGGGACTAAGCTGGCTGTTGCCGTATTCAATCTGGGGGACGCGGCATTTAATGATTGCCGCAGTTCCCTTCTTCATCCTCGCGGGCATCGCGATCGCAAATCTCAAACCGTACTGGACAAAGTTGACGGTGCTGATCGGCCTGGCCTCAGTAGTGGTACTTGCCGGTGCTGTTTACCTGCTGAAGCCTGTGCCGAAGCTGTCGTGGTGCGAATGGAACAATCTTACGAAGCAGATTCCGGCGCCCACACCGGGCCAACCAACGCCCGTGGTCTACACGTTCGAGGACCTGGTCGCTTACCACGTATGGTTCGCGCCCACTTCGGCCGGGACGCCACCCCTCAAAGTCAAAGTCGCGAAGGGCATACCGGGCGTACCCGACGACCCAGCGTTTTTTTTGCCACGTCGCTTCAGCGAAGTCGAAACCGTGCCGGCATCGGGAATTGGCGGTCAGCATATCTGGGTTGCCTTCCGAGCCCCCCGTTGGGACGAGAATCGGCCGCCAATGAGTTATCTGAAGACCCTCGGTTACCAAACAACAAAAATTCTGTCGTCAGTGGCGCAAGGTGAGCAGGTGTTTCTGGTTGAGTTGTCGCGCGACCGCTGAAGCGCGCAACGGCTAGCTGCTGAGAACCTGGGAGTAAACGGCTTCGGTTTCCGCGATCATTCGAGCTAAAGAAAAATCTTCAGCGGCCTGGTTGCGGGCATTATCGGCCAGGCGTTTTCGCTCTGCAGAGTCACCCAACAATTCACCGATCCGCTTGGCCAACTCGTCTACGTCGTCAATAGGCACCAACCGTCCCGTCTGCGAGTCAGTGATGATTTCGCGTGCGCCGTCACTAGCAGTGGCAACCACCGGAACGCCCGCGGCCATCGCCTCCGCAATCGCGAGCCCGAAAGCTTCCGAACTTGATGCTGAGACGAACACGTCGAGCTGCGAAAGAAACTCAGCGACGTCGATTCTCGATTCAATAACGCGAACACGTTCAGTGAGACCGGCGGATCCAATCGCCTGCATCAATTCCCTTCGGTACTCTGCTTCGGCAGAGTTGTCTCGACCCGCGATGATGAACTCCACATCTGTACGTTGACCCGCAATCATCGCGGCCGCGCGCACAAATTCCTTCTGGCCTTTGACGTGAGAGAGTTCACCCAAAATTCCGACGCGCAGCATCCTTGTTTCGTTTCTTGCTGCAACGGAGTGAAATCGCTCGAGGTCTATGCCGTGTCGAACCACTGCGATTTGAGCATCGTCGAAAATGTTCTGCGCGCGCAGGCTGGCGGCGACCGCTTCTGATACCGCAATCACGCGCGCGACGCGCCGCCGCGTAAGCTTGTGAAGCTTGCCCATCGGAAACAGAACGTGTCGAGTCAGCACCAACCGCGGCTTCACGCCTCCTGCAGCCAAAGATGCGAGCGGATAATCGCGTGCGATGTGCGCATGAATAATTTCTATGTCGCGATCGCGCGCAAATTGGCGCAGCTTCCAGGCCGACGCGACGTCAAAAGGTTTTCGAAACGGCAGCCTAAGAATGTTGCCGCCGGGAAGTTCTTGGAGTTCAGGAAGTAACGGCGACTCTGGCGTCGTAGCGGCAAAGACCTCGTGGCCACTGCGCGTAAGGCCATTCGTCAAATCGACAAAGTGACGCTCGCCTCCTCCGAAATGGCGGGCTGAAGATAAGTGAAGAATCCGCATCGCAGCGCGCTTCACTTCACGATCTGGAAATCCATCCATTGCGTCGCGATCCGATACTTCTTGTCGGCGAACGCGTCGGTCACGATCAGTTGAAGCACGTACTCGCCGGGCTTCATGTTACTGGCAAGCTGAAGCGCGCCGCCGGTTAGCAATCGTTGCAGGTCGGTTTGGCCGCGGCTGTCATACGCAAGTTCTTTACCCGAGAATATCTCTTTCCCGTCGCGAAACAATTTGACCTGTGTAATGACCTGCGGGCGTGATGATGCTTTATCCAGCTTCGAGTTGTAGATGATGAATGCGTATTCGATAACGGTGCCGGCCTTGAATTGCCGCACTGCGGCGCTGGCTTGAGCGCTGCCCTCTTCGCGGCCCTCGCCAGCAGCCGAGGCCAGAGCCCCGCCAGCCTGAACGGCGCTTTGCGCCCGAAGGATAATACCGGAAAGGGCAAGCCGCTTTTTCTTGATATCCGGCGCCTCGATGAATTGACTAGCCGAGCCAATGCGCTCGCTCGCCGAATCGCGAAGCGACATCCGCAACTGGTAGGCGCCCGGTTTCTTGATTGGCACGGTGACGTAGTACACCAACCCGTCGCCCAAGATCCGCTTGTGCTCGCTCTCGCTGATTCTCATTTGATAAGTCTTTCCCAATTGCTCGATGGGCACGCCGTTGTCGCCGAACGTGATTGCCACCACGTCGATCACTGTCTTGTAAAGGCCGTCGGCCTCTTTCGTAAAAGTCAGATCGTTCGCATCGATATGTAGAAGCGAGCGCATGAACGAACCCGCCTTGATATCGTTTCCAAACAATGAAGTCAGCCGCAGATGTACACCCGTGGCGCCGAACGGGGACATGAGCGCGTTGAGAAGCTGCTGCTCCATGGTCCGTGGCGCCGCCGGGCGCTCGTCATTGGTGATACCAAGGAATCCCTGACGCATGCGCACGTTGAATTTGCCGGGTCGCTTTATCTTCAACGAAAGGCGATGGAACTGTCGCCGGCCTGTCCGTGGATTAAAAGTTGACTGGTCCGGTCGATAACCGATGAGGTAGTAGCCCTTCTGGTCTTCCAGGACGCGACGGATTCCGCCGCTGAGATCGTTGCTGTTTTTAATGGCGATTCCGCCCGTCTGCCGCGCGAGCACGTCAAGTCCTTCCTGTGTCTCAAAGGCTGCGTTGCGGCGGCTGTTCAATGCATCCTGCATTTGCTGCATGTCACGACCGGACATATCGTCGGCGGCGGTCATACCGAGCGTCTGCAATCCCGTGGCGTTCATCGTGTAGATGACCACAGAAGCGCGACCGGCTTCATCGACCAAACGCTGGAGCCTTTGCACCGTCCGATAGTTTCGCGTCGGGTCGTCGCGGCTGTAAATCCTGAATCCGTCTGAGATCAGCAGAATCGATTTGCGCCCCGGCAACTCGCGTAAACCTCGCACAACGTAATTCACCGCACCCAGAGTGCCGACGGAAAACACATCTTCGCGAAACTGGTTGAGTTCTTCGTTGGCTGCGTCGACCTCTTCGCCTCGCTCGCCGGGTGTAGGCGGTTGGATCGGCGCAAACGCGCCGATGCCTGAGCGGCCGCTCACGTAAAAGCGTACGCGTTCGATGGCGGCGTAAAGCTGACGCTTGTCAGTCGTGAACTGTTGCAGCGCGCCCACGCCGCCGCCGGTGCGAATGATCGCCACCAGATCGCCGGGCTGCATCTGCTCGTCCACGAATTTCTTCAACGCGCGCCGCACGTAGTAAGTGCTTTCGAAAGACAATCCAAGGTCGTCGACGACCAGCGCAATCGTGCGTCGGATGTCCTCCGTCCTTAGCCGCGACGGCGGTGCTGCCGGCGCGTTCTTGTCGGCCGCGGTCGGCTTCGCATCGCGCGCCGTTGATGTGCTTTCACTGAGATTGAAAGAGAAGTTGGTGATCTTCTGCTCCCGGCCATTCTCGTAAATCTCGACCTCGTCCGGCTTCAAATCCGTGACGAGCTTCCCATTTTTATCGGTGATCACCGCGTCAACCTGTACCAGGTTCGTCGTGATGTGAACCACGTCATCTGCTTCGGGTGGCTGTGGCCGTTCCTGGTTAGCGGGCGAGGGGGTCGGCGTAGGCTTCGGCTGCTGTCCAACACCGCCGTCAAGCAGTTGCGTGATGAGCAGGATTGCGAGCGGGAGTCGCATTTTCATAGCGCTTGATAATACGTCGAGGCCAATGATATATGGAAACGCGTTTCAGCTAGCGGGACCGCATGTCGCAAACATGGAACGTAAAACTTGGCAGTCTTTGGCGTACGCGCAAGGTGCAGGGTCGCCGGGCGGCGCCTTTTGTGAAGGCCGGCGAATTGACTGCGGCTGACGGACGCCTTGAGCTAACCACAAAGTATGATCCGCCCGGCAGTGGCTGGTTGGCGGCCGGCGCGGCTTTCCTCACCGGGATTCTGGTGATTCTCGGTGCGCAGGCGTTGGGTGTCTGCGCGGGGCCGGGATGGTTGCTGTGGTTTATTGGAATTGCGCTGTTGCGCCGACGGACGGTCACACTGAACCTTCTTGAAGCCGACGCGGCAGTGATCGATCCCGCTAATCGCCGACTCGCCTTCCATGGGAACTTCGAAGGAAGGCCCCGTTGGTTAGCGATTGATGTGCCGGCGAATTTCGACGAAGCTGCACAGGCCGTCGCGGCGCAACTTCCGGGAAGAGTCGTTCAGGACAGAATTGAGCGCGCACTAACGTCCGGAAGTGTTGCTCTGATCGTGATCGCGATTCTATTCGCGGTGATGATTGCGGTGAGTGTCATCGCCGCCGCCATCTTTATGAATCGACGACCGCCGCGCACGATGCCCGCAGTTTCGATGCTTACAGAGTCATATGGCGGCTGCCTGGCGACGATCAGTTTCCTGCCAGGATTCGCTCGTAGAACTCGATATACTGGGGGATGATTTTGTGCGTGCTGTAGCGCTCGATGGCCAAGGCGCGCGCGCGCTTTCCCATCTCGCGGCGCAGCTTCGGGTCGGTCAAGAGGCGCGCAGCGTCATCGGCCATCTTGTCCACATCACCGACCGCACTTAGGAATCCGGTTTCGCCATCCTCGACAACTTCCGGTAATCCGCCGACGCGTGAAGCGATCACAGGCACCTGCACGGCCATCGCTTCCAACGCCGCCAATCCGAACGATTCCTGTTCTGACGGCAGCAGCAGGACATCCGATGCGCAGAGGTAATCGACGATGTTCGGTTGCTTACCGACGAATTGACAGAAGTCGGACACGCCGAGACATTTCGCGCGATGGATACAGTTAGTGCGCTCGCTGCCGTCGCCAACCATGACCAGCCTTGCTTTCATTTTCTTCAATACCCGCGCCAGGATCTCGACGCAATCCACCGGCCGCTTTACCGGGCGAAAGTTCGAAACGTGCACCATCACGGGCGCGCTGTCCGGCGACATTTCTTCCCGCAATTCGCAATCGATCTTCGGCTTGTAATCTTCCGGACAGACAAAGTTGGGGATGACTTCAATGCGATCGAAACCGAAATGCTCAATCGTTGATTGCTTCAGGTAGTTCGAAATTGCCGTCACACCGTCCGACTGCTCCAGCCCATACTTGGTAATCGGCAGATACGAACGATCTGCGCCGACCAGCGTAATGTCCGTGCCGTGTAGCGTGGTGATGACCGGCAGCCGCCGATGGTTCTTGATCGACTCGCGCGCCAGAATCGCGCTGATCGAATGCGGAATCGCGTAATGAACGTGCAGCAGATCAAGATTCTCGTTCTCTGCGACCGTCGCCATCTTCGTCGCTAACGCCAGCGTGTACGGCTGATGCTCGAACAGCGGATACGACATCATTTCGACTTCGTGAAAGTGCACGTGCTCGTTCAATTCAGTCAGACGGGTCGGAAGGGCGGACGAAATGAAATGGACGTTGTGACCGCGCGCGGCGAGTTCCTTACCCAATTCAGAACCCACAATGCCGCTGCCGCCGTAGGTTGGATAGACTGTGATGCCGATGTTCATTCGTGGTCAGTTTTCCCGTGGTCAGTTGTCAGTCGATGCTCGGCACCGTACCACTGACGACTGACCACTGACAACTGACCACAAAAAGAGAGGCGGGCGACCCTCGCAATCGCCCACCTCGTCTCAACTTGTCTCACCTTCTGAGAAAAAGGGGGGCCAAGTGAGGCTGGGGACTATATACCCATGACCCTGCGGCCGCAAGAGTTTCGGCGTTCCAAACGCAGCCCGGTTAGTGCCCCGTGACAGACGACGGTTATAATGGTCGCGAACTTAAATTAAAGGATTTCATATCAATGCCCAAAATCAGCGACATCCAGGAAACACCAAACCCAAACGCCGTGAAATTCATTCTGCGCGAGCCGGTTACGAGCGGCGTCGCGCGCCAGTTTGCTTCAGCCGATCAGAGCCAGGGCGATTCGTTGGCGAAGTCTCTGTTTGACATAGGCAATGTTGTCTCAGTCTTTTACATGGACAACATGGTCACAGTTGAAAAGGAAGATGTGGCAGACTGGGATGAACTCTTGCCGGCTCTCGCCGTACCGATCCGTGCTGCGGAATCCGCAACTCCGGCTTCCGCCAATGGCGCGGCCGCCGCGGTGGGTGGAGCAATCGCTGCCGTCACAAGCGATGACCCGCGCCTGTTGAAGATTAACGAAATCCTCGACGAGAAGGTCCGGCCTTACCTGATGGGCGACGGCGGCTATCTGGAAATCATCGACCTGAAAGACCACACACTGACAATCCGTTACCAGGGCGCCTGCGGCAGTTGTCCCAGTTCTCTGACCGGCACACTCATGGCGATCGAAAACATGCTCAAGACTGAAGTCGATCCTGAATTGGAAGTCGTGCCGGTGTAGGAGCGTTCCCTCTCCCTCTCCGAGAGGGTTAGGGTGAGGGCTTAGCGCGCCCATCCATTCTACTTCTAACTTCGCGAAGTATTTGAAAAGACATCGCGCTAAGCCTCGCTCCCTCACCCCAGCCCTCTCCCAAAGGGAGAGGGAGCCAAACTATCGGAACTATCGTTCTCCCCCACGCGTTTTATCATCACCACAGTTTCGTCCGACTGACTTTTCCGGAGAATTCAAGAAATGAGCCGACTCTGCCTGCTTTCCCTGCTGTTGCTTCTTAACATTTCGCCGATAGCGGCCGGCCAGTCTGCCGAACCGAGCAAACCGTCACCTTCGGATATTGCCAAGACCAAGAATGAGAACGATGCCGAGGCCGAGGCCGAGCGCCTGTTACGCGAGCGACGCGCTAATGCCCAGTCGCTTCTCATCTCGCTGGCGGCCGACGCTGCGACCTACACCGACCAACGCCTGCGCGCGCGCACGTTGGCGCGGATTGGCGACGCGTTGTGGGAAAATGATCCAGAACGCGCACGCGCGATGTTTCGCAAGGCATGGGAGGCAGCGGAGGTTGTGGACGAAGAGAGTCGGCGCATAACTCTCGATGAAATCAAAGAGCAGCAAGCGCGGCGTGGCAGCGCAGCCGTCGCCAGTTGCGGGAGCATTCGGAACGAAGTCCTGAGGCTCGCCGCGCGACGCGATCGCAAACTTGGCGAAGAGTTACTCGCGAAGCTGACCAGCGACAGGCAGGAAGAAGCTAAAGAAACTGCTGATCGCAATCGCTCTCTGCCGGAAACGCCCGAAGCAATTACTCAAAGGCTGAACCTGGCGCGGCAACTGCTCGAGAGCGACGTCGAGCGCGCGATTCAGTTTGCCGATCCGACGTTGATGACGCTCACGCTCGAGGCAATCGACTTCCTTTCTTACCTGCGCGCAAAAGATGCCGCCGCCGCCGATCGTCGCTACTCGGCGTTTCTCGCGCGCACCGCCGGCGATTTGCAAGCCGATGCCAATACGATCTCTCTGCTTTCTTCTTATTTGTTCACACCACACATCTTTGTCACCTTCAGCGGCGGCGGAGCTTCGAACACGCAGACATCGAGAAGCAGCGGCCCGCCTGAGGTCTCGGCCGATCTGCGCGCGGCGTTCTTCCGCGTAGCCAGTGACGTTTTACTGCGGCCATTGCCACCGCCGGGACAGGATCAGACCTCGGCAGGTCCAGTTGGAAAGTACCTGATGCTCAAGCGATTGATGCCGCTGTTTGAAAGGTATGCGGCGCGTGACACGACTGAGGCCGTGCGCGCGCAGATGCAGGCGCTCGGCGGCAGCGTGCCTGAGGAGGCCCGTCAGCGCGATGACGACACGTTACGCGAAGGAATTCGCCCGAATGAAAAAGGTGAAGATCGTGAGAAGTCTTTGCTTGATCGACTGGAACGCGCGAAGACCGCCGAGGAACGCGACCAACTGTATCTTCAGTTGGCGCGGCTTTACACGGACAATGGCGACTTGCGCGCGCGCGAGTACGTTGAGAAAGTGTCGGACATGGAGGTTCGCAACCAGGCGCGTCCGTTTATGGATGCCATGTTGATGCTGCGCGCAATCGAGAAGAAAGAACCGGATCGGATCCAGGAAATGGTGCGCATCGGCGATCTGCCTCACATTCAAAAGGCTTGGGCACTGACGCAGGCGGCGAAGCTCATCCACAAGAACGATCTCGAAAAGGCTGTGGCGCTGCTGGAACAGGCAGATCTGGAAGCGCGGCGCATCGAAACCTCCGATGCGGACCGGCCACGCGCATTCATGGCCATTGCAAATACTTACCTGCTCGTGGATCGTCGCAGAGCCTGGGACCAGGTTTCCGACGCTACGAAGGCCGCAAATTCTGCACCGACGTTTTCGGGTGAAGACGGCGTACTGCGTCTGAGTCTGCTGACGAAAGGCATGTCCTCGATTCGCACCGCCAGCGCGCGCGAGTTCGACGTCGCGCCGGTCTTCAGTGACCTCGCGAACGAAGACTACGCGCGTGCAATCGAGTTGGCGCGTCTGTTTGAAAAGCAAGCGCCGCGTGCCAGCGCGACTATTGCGATTGCCAAAGCGGTGTTGGAAGAAAAGAAGAAGTAGGATCGTCAGTGGTCAGTGGTCAGTGGTCAGTGGTCAGTGGTCAGTGGTCAGTGGTCCGTGGTCAGTGGTCAACGAAAGACTGCATAGAAATGATCTTTAGCCAAACCGCTTCATATTAGGTTTCATAAACCACTGACAACTGACTACTGACTACTGACAACTGACAACTGACAACTGACAACTGACTGACCATTTCGTCCTTTTCGTCCCGCAATGCGGCCGCATGGTCACAAAATTCTTCACAGGGTACGCAGTTTTGGTCTAGAAGGTGCACCGGTTAAAACTGCCGGCAGTCCAATCTCTTGAAGGAGTTGTCTATGAACAACCATCCAGCATTTCGCGTTGCTCACCTCGCCCGGTTAACTCCG
Organism: Acidobacteriota bacterium; assembly: GCA_052389795.1. GTDB lineage: Bacteria > Acidobacteriota > Blastocatellia > Pyrinomonadales > Pyrinomonadaceae > UBA11740. Next base: position 70,258 of record JBQTHO010000004.1, read on the forward strand.
GCTAATTTGATAAACACCCTGTTGCTTCTGCTTCTCGTGGGCGTACCCGCGCTTGGTCAAGGTCCCCAAACCGGAAGTATCACTTATCTCGAGATCAACTCCACAGTTCTAGGCGAGAAACGCAACATACTCGTACGTACACCTGCGGGGTATGAAACCAATAAGCAGAGCTATCCGGTCCTTTACCTGACCGATGGCGATGCTCATATTTCGCATACCAGCGCCACGGTTGAGTTCCTGGCCCGTAATGGTCGCATGTCGGAAATGATCGTTGTTGGGATTCCAAATACCGATCGCGCCCGAGATTTGAGTCCCACCAGGTCG
>JBQTHO010000005.1:0-191404 GCA_052389795.1 Acidobacteriota bacterium
AACCGTGGAAAACAAACTACGTTTTCCCACCGTTCCCACAGCCCCTACTGCTGCTAATAAATCAAGATGAAAAAGCAGCGACCCAAAAACAATTACGATCGTTTACACAAAATCCCTTGCGGATCCACGGCGATTGCATCAACGCGCTGCTGGTAGGCTGCGGCTTCAACCTGAGAAAACTCCTGCGAGTTTTCTTTTGGCTCATTTTCGGTCGGGCTGATCGCGAACTGCAATTCAATCTCCACGCCTCAGCCCCGGCTTAATGTCTTACTCGGATCAAAAACCGATTTGTTCAGGGACGACTGAACTAAGGTGCACAAGGGTCTGGATTAACCACCCTCTATCGAACGTGGTTTTGACAAAGCTGCCAGCAGCTTCTCATCAATCCCGCCAAACGCTCCGTTCGACATGATCGCGACGACGTCGCCGGGACGAAGTTCGGCTGATAAGCTCTTGACGATCTCATCGCCATCAGCGATTGCGTGCGCTGGTTTGTTTCTGCGTGGCAATGTTTTCGATTAGTGTACGCCGCAACATCAATTGGCAGTCATCGTACGCCCGGCTTCTCTTGTTTTATCTGGCTGTATTTCCCACGCGCTGGCATTAGCAAAATGTTCTCCCGTCGGTTTAAGAGATGTCTTAGCCTCCGCGCCGAACACCGTCAAGGATCTTCGCAAGCTTCGATGAACTCCGCGAACGAAACCCAGTGCGCTTCGTCCTTGACTGTATTCATCGCTGCGGTCTGGAACAGTCAATAGAGCTGCTGCACGCAGTTAATCAATCATCCAATTCCAACTTCGACTGCGAAGTCGAATCGAGTGATGAGTGGCTCAATTCAGACGAACTTGAGCGCGCGATAAAGAGATAAAGAATCGAATTAGGGTGGGCAGACAAGATAAGAACCGCTTTTCAAACTTGAGCAATCCTCTAACCCTTGTGTCTTCAATAACTTTAGAATAAAGCAAATCATATTAAGAAACTTGGGCAACTGGGAGAGTAGCTTAAGATCATTATTCGTCATTGCTTATGGCTTTATTTTTGCTACGAAATCCGCATCTTGATACTGCGGAGGATCTAATGGCAATACGACCCCAGGGAAGAAAGAGAACACTCTCGAAGAAGGTCTCGTCTTTCAATATGTGGATGGACCAGGTCTATCAGGTTCGCGCGATCATGGAATCGACGGGCGCAACGAAGGACGCGCCGGTCATTCGCGTCTTGCTGGACGAGGCTCTCAGCGCGCGGCGACGAAAGGCACTCGGGATTAGTGATTCTGATGAGCCGCCCGGCCAACCTACGGCTGAGACGCTGAACACGCTTCAAGTTTTGTTATTGAAATTGATCAAACAGGAAGACAGGGTATTTCGGCGGCAAAGTGTTACTTTCCGTGTTCTGCGTGAAGCGCTGATAGAGGCCCGTGCCGGTAGGGAAGTTTATTTCGAAGAATTTGTCGAACGTCTGTGGCTAGAGAGGGGTAAGACCCGCGAAACCATGAAAAACTATTTCGATATGAAAACCGGCAACACCTCGAAATACGTCGATCAGGTTATCGAGAAGATCAACAAGGAAGAAGCCGCCAGAGACTTATGAATCGAGACTGATTCGTTAACCGCTATCCCCCCCGAATGGTTGGGAGGGTGTGGTCATGGTAACCACAACCCCCCTGTGTCATCTTACACACAGGGTCGCCTTGCCAGCGGAAGGTGTTCGCATTATACGTACACCTTGGGTGTCACGTTTTACACACAGGTGGGTCCCAGCCGCCTCGCGCGAGGCCCAGTTCGACTGTCGGATTTCACATACATTTTCGCGTCGGGTTTTACAACTTTCGTGATCGTAGTTCGTCTCACTGAGGCTGAGATCTGAACGGCTCGTACGGCGCATCTATAGATTTTTGGAGCGGCGACGAATTTATCGATCACGAACTTCAGCCCCTTCATCCTCGGAGTTCTCACGGATTCTCATGCGTTACCATCAGTTCCCATCTGTTCCGACAGTCGATCAGTGGCACGGGACTTGTGATACAGACCGAACATGGAAGCAACACAAAGTTACCCCAACCTACTCTCAGAGAAACAAGCGGCAGCCCAATTAGGCGTTGCTCGCATCACTTTACTTCGCGCCCGCGAAGCCGGACGCATCAAGTTCTTTCGAATCGGAACCCGCGTGCTTTATTCCGAGGCCCAACTTATCGAGTTCCTAAATGCCTGCGAGCGGAATGGCCGTGCCAGTGGTGCTCTATCGCCTGAACCTGAACGGGATGCCGCGAGAAGGAAGGACAATCAAGTCAGCTCTCCGAGAAAGCAACGCGTTGCTAACTCAGTGACTGACGAGCCATCTCGCAAGAGCGCAAAGGCTGATCAAGTATCGCTGCCGTTCTAGGTCGCAAGCTGAAGAATGCTCGCGCTAACTGGCTCTGATTTCTTGGATTCTCTCAGTGTGTGACACGTGGAGAACTAAAGAAATCCTAAGTAAATGTGAACCATCACTTTTTGCATTAGAGGGAATCTTAGAGGGAAAACACTAAAGGCGACCGGCTTCTTACCGGTCGCCTTGAGATTTTCCTAAGAATTTTGGCTCCGCAGGTAGGACTCGAACCTACAACCCTTCGGTTAACAGCCGAATGCTCTGCCATTGAGCTACTGCGGAATACTGTTGCGCACGGCCCAAATTCAGCCGTGCGCGAATGAGTTTTATAACAAAACGTCACTCGTCAGGCAAGGCGGCCACTAAAAGGTGACGTCGAATCCATTCCCATGACGGAAGCCGAGGCGCATTAGCGATTCGGATGGATTACGTTTTTCAGTCAGTCTGGTCAACGTGAATCCAAATTCTCCAAAATGTTGTAGTATGCGCATCCGTTCGTTAGTTCTACTTCGAGGCCAAAAACCAAACATGACTCATTTACATAGTGGACTACGTCAGTTGAGAAGAGCCGCAATGCTGACGCTGGTCGTTCTGTTTTGTGCGGCCAGCTCAGCTCCGCAGCGAGCGATTCAATCGCAGGCTTCCTTTGCCGAGCCGGCGCTTTCACCTGATGGTTCTGAAATCGCGTTCGTTTCCGGCGGCGATATTTGGACAGTCGCCGCGGCTGGCGGCGAAGCTCAATTGCTAGTCTCGCATGCAGCCACGGAAACGCGACCACTTTATTCACCGGATGGGCGAAAGCTCGCGTTCGGCTCGACGCGCACGGGTAACGGCGACGTCTACATCCTCACCATCGATGCCGGCGATCTCAAACGGCTGACGTTTGATGACAGCAACGACCAGCTTGACGGATGGTCGTCGGACGGCCGCTGGATCTATTTCAGCTCAGGCAGTCGCGATACCGGGGGCGCCGATGTTTATCGCGTCAGCAGTGACGGCGGTACGCCGATGCAAGTCAGCGCTAACGTTTACACGAACGAATACTTCAGCGCGCCAAAGCGCGACGGCAGCGGCGTTGCTTTTGCCGGTCACGGCTTTGGCGGTGCGCAATGGTGGCGCAAAGGACACAGCCACATCGACGAAAGCGAAATCTGGTTGATGCGATTCGGCGCGCAGCCGAGTTATGAACAGCTCAGCGAGGGCGGGGCCAAAGAAGTCTGGCCGATGTGGAGCAAGGACGACCGCACCATCTACTACATGTCGGATCGCAGCGGCGCTCAGAATATTTGGGCGAAGGAAATTGGCGGACGCACTCGTCAAGTCACTCAATTCAAGGATGGCCGCGTCCTTTGGCCCAGCATCGGCTACGACGGCCGCACGATCGTTTTCGAACGTAACTTCCAAATCTGGAAACTTGACGTTGCGACTGACCGGGCGAGCGCGGTGAGCATCAATCGCCGCGGCGCCTCTGCCGGTCCGGCGGTTGAGCATTTACGTCTGAGCGATCAGATTGCCGAAATGGCCCTGGCGCCGGACGGGAAAAAAATTGCCTTCATCGTGCGCGGTGAAATCTTTGCAGCTTCCAGCACGGATGGTGGCGATGCCGCCCGCGTCACGTTCACGACGGCGGAAGAGTCGCAGGTCAAATGGTCCACGGACAGCCGGCGCCTCGTCTATGTTTCGGATCGCGATGGCGCGACCCATCTCTTCCTTTACGACTTTGCGACCAACACCGAAACTCAAATCACCCGCGATCAGGCAAGCGACGATACGCCGCAGTTCTCTCCAGACGGGAAGCTCATTGCATTCCAACGCGGGGGCGCCGAAATTCGTGTTTATGACATGGACTCGAAGACCGAGCGCACGATCGCCAAAGCTCGTTTGCAACGGCCGCCGTTAAACCCGGATCGGCCGTACGTCTGGTCGCCTGACAGCAAGTGGATTGCTTACGCGCCAGTCGGCGAAAGGCTCTTCAAGAACGTGTTTGTCGCGCCGTCGGCCGGTGGCGAGGGCCGGCAGATCAGTTTTGTCGCGAACGGTGGCAGCAACACAATTTCATGGAGCCCCGACGGCACGTTCATTCTGTTCGACACGGGCCAGCGCACTGAGACGGCGCAGCTCGCGCGAATTGACCTGCTCCCGCGCACACCCCGGTTTCGCGAAGATCTATTCCGCGATCTTTTCAAAGAAGAACAACCGAAGCCGCCACTCAGAGAGCAGCCGGCAACCGAGCCGCAGCCGACGCCTGCGCCCGCGGCCACACCTAGCCCCGGGGCTTCTCCTGGTGCCGCAGGACGACCGGCGCCAAAGCCAGTACAAATCGAATTCGATCAGATTCGGCGGCGCCTGAGCGTGCTCCCGGTCGGCATCGACGTTCGTCACCAGACAATCAGCCCGGACGGAAAATTGGTTTTGATGATTGCGTCGGTTGCCAATCAACTGAATCTCTATGTGTTTCCGCTGGATGAGCTCTCGCGGGATCCTTTGGTCTCGCGGCAACTAACTTCCACCGCCGGGTTCAAACGCACGGCGCAATTCTCTCCTGACAACAAAGAGGTCTACTACCTCGAAGGCGGACGCATCAACATCATCAACGTGGACAATCGCCAGACGCGCCCGCTAAACGTCACTGCCGAAATGGACGTTGATTTTGCGCGCGAGAAGGTCGAAGTGTTTCGGCAGGCATGGACGTACATGCGCGATGTTTTTTATGACCCCAATTATCACGGCGCCAATTGGACCGCGATTCGAGATGAGTACGCACCGTTAGCGGGCGGTGCCCGCACTGGCGACGAACTGCGGCGGATCATTTCGATTATGCTCGGCGAATTGAATGCGTCACATTTGGGCATTTCCGCTCCGCCGGGCGCGGCGCAACCGGCCGTGATTGGCAGACTCGGCCTAAGATTCGATCGCGAAGAATTCGAAAACCGCGGCGCGCTGCAAGTCGCCGATGTGCTTCCGCTCAGTCCCGCGTTAATTAGCAACATCAAGGTGGGCGAATACCTGATCGCGGTCGATGGCGTTTCAATCGGGGCGCGGACGAATCTTGATGAGCTGCTCGCGTACAAGATCGGAAAGCGAGTCGGGTTGACAGTGGCCGCGTCGGGCGGCGGTGCCTCGAAACGTGAAGTAGTGATCCGGCCGGTCAATGGCGCCACGGAACGCAATCTGCTCTATCGGAAATGGATCGAAGACAATCGCGCGTACGTCGCAAAGCTGAGCAACGGACGGCTGGGCTATGTCCACATGCCTGACATGTCTTCTGGCGCGCTGACGCAGCTCTATATCGACCTTGACGCTGAGAACCAAAAACGCGAAGGCGTGCTGGTTGACATCCGAAACAACAATGGCGGCTTTGTTAATGTCTACGCCATCGACGTGTTCACGCGCCGGAGTTATTTCAACATGACGCCGCGCGGCTTTTCGACGTCGCCATCCCGTGTCGTGCTGGGCCAACGCGCGCTGGAATTGCCGACGATTCTGCTCACCAATCGCCATACGTTGTCGGACGGCGAAGACTTCACCGAAGGCTATCGGAGCCTGGGCCTCGGCAAAGTTGTAGGCGAGCCCACGGCCGGTTGGATAATTTACACCTCCGGCGTACAGTTAATCGACGGATCAAATCTTCGCCTCCCGTCTAATCGAATCACAACAAACGATGGCACGTTGATGGAGATGAATCCCCGCCCGGTCGACATCCCCGTCAAAAAAGCGATCGGTGAAAGCCTCGCCGGTCGCGACAGTCAAGTTGAGGCCGCGGTCAGTGAATTGCTGAAACAGATAGGAAGACGCTAAGTGAAGCTGGGAGCGCGGACGTCCTCGTCCGCAATGCGAAATGCCAATACCTAAACGAAGGGCGGACGGGGACGTCCGCGCTCCCAGCATTACACTATCAGCAACGTCGCAATTGGGTTTCTAAGATTGTGAGCTTTCCAAGCGGACATTAGGCAAAAGCAATGCATCGCTTCGTCCACCAACTGAACAAAGCCTGCAGTCGCAGAAGCGACAGGCTTGCTTTGCCAACGTTCTTTGCCAATATAATACGCTTATCTTGATCGAGTGCCCCTTCTCCGCGTGACCAATTCGTCTGCTGCACAAGTCCTGGCCGGCTGCGGCGATCAAATCGACGCGATTTATCAGGAGTGCGTTACCGCGCATCCGTCGTTTGGTGTTGCACGAGATGACTTCTCAACAGCTCTCGCGGGCGCGGTGGAGAAATATGCGGACTGCCTGGGTCCCGGCGGCCGCACTTCAGCGCGCAAGGTTCGACAATTTATCCAAGAGCTTCAACACGCGGATCTATATCTCGCTCTGGCCTGCGCACGCGGCAACGAGAGCGCCTGGTGGGAATTCGATCGGCGCTACCGTTCGTTTGTCGAGCGGCTGGCGCGGCACTTACTAAACACGCGCGCCAACGCCGACGAAGTAATCGATCACATTTATGCGGAATTATTCGGAACGAGAATCGTCGATGGAAAGAGGCAGTCGAAATTCAGAACGTACACGGGCCGCGGAACTTTGCAGGGGTGGTTGCGCGCGGTCGTTTCGCATGCGGTGATCGATTTTTACCGGCGACGGCAGGACGAAGTGCCGTTGGACCACCTAGAAGAAATGGGCGGGGAACCCAGGATGCGCCATTCCCGTGCGTCGCATGCGCATCGGGCTGAGGAATCAATGTTGGCGAGTGTGGTGCGCGAACGTTATCGAGCGGCGACGGTGGCAGCGTTGGATCAGGCGCTGGCATCGCTCGACGATCACGAGAAACTCCTACTGCTGTATTACCACGTGGACGGTTTGAAGCTGCGCGAAATCGCCCAGCTTGTGCAGGAACCGATGTCGCCGATTCGCCGCTGGTTTCAGCGACGGGCGCGCTCCGGGCGAGTACACGAATCGACGGTGATGCGTTGGTTGGAGAAAGCTTACGAGAAGGTCGCCGATCGGTTTGCGGAGGAACTCGCTCACAAGCATCGATTGAGCGCCGAGGAGATCGATATTTGCATGTCGATCGCAACAGAAGATCTCGGTCACGGTCTCAACTTAAAGGCAATGACATCGGGCGAAGCCGGTTTTGGCAAAGTAAAAGCCGCCGAAGGAACTTCGTAGAGTGAAGGCAGAATTGAACAAGAAGGACCGCATTCGCGAGATCGTCGCGCAACGCTTGAAGTCTGTCGCGGCGTCCGAACTGTCAAATTTGCCTGACGGTGCGCACGTTGATGAAGACTTAATTGCCGCATTCGTTGAAGGCCGTCTGACCGATACCGAATGCAAGCCGGTCCTGTCACACTTGGCCGCGTGCGGTTTGTGCCGCCGCACTTCGGCGCAGTTTGTTCAGCTCGAAAACCAAATTGATGCGGATTTTGTGACCCCTGCGGATGAAGAACCAGGCCGATTGGAAGCCCTACTCGCCAGATTACGGTCCGCAGTTCCCGGGGTCGGCGATGAAGTTGTGTTTGCGTATGAGAATCCTGAAAGCGAAGATCAGGCCAACGAGCGAGCGCAATCGCAGGACACTCACGGAAACCGAGACAACGACGCGATTGGGGGTGGTTGATTGATTCAGAATGACGAGGCCGTACTAACTTCGCGCGCGTCTCGTCACCTTAATGGCAAGATCTAACAGGCCCTCTTCTTCATTGGTTCGGTAATCCACATCCTTTTCCTTGTCCAGCCGATTGAACCAGCCCGTCTCGTTTATTTTGCTGACGCTTTGTTCGAACAGCTTCTGATTGTACACATCACCATCGCGGAGCAGCAACATTTGACGTAACTCGTTTTCCGCAAGATCGTCGCCCTTGAAGGATATTTTTCTAATCCGAAACCTTCGACCCTCGTCAATAGTGATCTTGAAATCGACAATTCCCTCCGTCGCGCCTTGCACCCTGTGAAATTCAGGTTGTATTTCGGCAGTGTATTGAATAAATCCTTTCTCGCCGTAAACCACTTTCAGGTCTTCATACAAAGCCTTTGAGATTTTCTCGCCGTTGGCAATGTCTCCTGCATGTATATCGAGCAGCGCGCGGATATGCTCCTCGGCGACGTGATCAGCACCTTCGATTTCAATTCGGCCAAGCCTATAAAGGCTGCCCTCCTCAGCTTTGACAATGATGATTAGTCCTTCACCGACTTCTTCAATCTGCGGTGGTGCGAACTTCGCCTTCAAATAACCCTGCGACCTCTCGAAGTTCGTTAACGCGTGAGTGCAGTATTCGAAGACATAAGACCGATTGCGCTTTTCGTTGTCATATTGGGCGAGGCATTCTTTGAGTTTCGTCGTCAATAACAGCTCGGAAAACACACGGTTGCCCCCAAAACGGATGTCGGAGATTTTGAAGTGCGGCCCTTCGCTGATCACAAAGGTCAGTGAAGGCGAGCCAATAGGATTTTTTTCAAGACGGGAAGAGACGGCCGCCCGCCGATAACCATAGTCGCTCAGCAGATTTTTTATTGCCTTTTCCGCCTTGGCTATTGATGCGCTGTCCAAAGCCGAATCAAGTGCCCGGTTTATGCGCTGATCGCGTAAATACATGCGAAGGTCAGACTCGTTAACAGCAATCAGCCCTTCAAATTCAATCCTCACCTCGTTTTGAGCGGTTGTAATGTTCGAATCCGAAGGCGATTTGTCGCATGGCAGGGTATTGGAATCTTCGGTAGAGACCTGTTGCGTGCCTGATTCATCGTGTGGTTTCCTTTGCCTTCTCCTGAGAGTGGGACGTGAAGGCGTTTCAGTCTGGCGGCGTGCGACTTCTGCCGCCTCCACATTTTGCGCAGAAGCATCCGACGCCAGATTTAGAACAATGGCAAGCGCCAAAACGAAGGAGAACTTCATGGGGACCCCTTTTGTGCGGCTAGTCTATAACAACTGACCACGCGTTGAAAATAGGCGCGATCGCTGCGGCAACAGCGGCGCTAATCGGCCGAACTCAAAGCTCATCTCTTCGCTTCTTTGCGACGCGTAGCGGCGTCATGAATTTAGGCCGGCCTTTCAAGGCCGGCACACGTTCGTATCAAACATCGCGTCGCGTAGTGACGACTGAATTAGCCCCACAGATAACGCTTATCATAGTCAACGCCGTGTTTCTCCAACAAATCCAAATACTCTTGCTGAAATGTTTTTTGTGATGATGCGCGCGTTGATTTTGCACGTAGTGAATTACGTCTGGCAGTTGAGATTTGCTCACGGTGAATCCGCCGTAACCGTCTTGCCATTCGAACAGGCGTAGCTCAGGAAACTCCTCGTGAATCCACTTCGATGAATCGCCTTTGAGATATTGTGCAATCTGACTCGGACTTAGTGTTGGCGGCGCCATAACGACCGCGTGGATGTGATCTTCCACTCCGCCGACCTGAAGGGCTGTCATCTTGTGTGCGCGCGCGACACCGCCAATGTATGCCCACACGCGGTCTTCGATCTCGGTTGTAATCCAAGGCTCACGGTTTTTGGTGCTGAAAGTGAAATGATAGTGAAGCGAGGTGTAGGTGCTGGCCATGGGAGCCTCCTTCTGTGGGGTCAGTCGTCGCTACGCGACGCAAATGTGGGTTGACTCGTTTTCCCGGCCTTGAAAAGGCCGGGCTAAATTCAAACGTCGCTACGCGACGGGATCTCTTCCTCGTTTCTGTTCCCGGCCTTGAAAGGCCGGGCTAAATTCAACGGGTCGCTACGCGACCAATCAAAAGCGCAGTCAATCGATGGAGTCCGGCAGTGGAACCTGCGCCGATGTTTCCGTCGCTCGGGCTTTCAACCGCCTCGCATACAACGGAAATTTCGCCGTTAATGCCTCGACGTCCCGGCGGACGTCGTCCCGAACCTGTTCGGATTGCGGTTCGCGAACGATGGCCGCGATCATTCCGCCGATTTCATTCATCTCGGGTTCTTTCATGCCGCGCGTGGTCACCGCCGGCGTCCCAATGCGCAATCCCGAAGCGACGAAAGGTTTGTTCTGATCGAAAGGAATCGTGTTTTTGTTGACGGTGATGTACGCGGCTTCAAGAGCCTTCTCTGCGTCTTTCCCGGTAATTCCCTTCCCGTCCATCCACACATCGACGAGCATCAGGTGGTTGTCTGTACCGCCTGAGACGATGCGCAGTCCCTGCTCCTGCAACGCGGCAGCCAGCACCTTTGCATTCGCCAGAACCTGTCGCTGATATTCTTTGAAGTCTTCGCGCAGAGCCTCGCCGAATGCGACGGCCTTCGCCGCGATGATGTGCACCAGCGGGCCGCCCTGCACTCCGGGAAACAAACGCCGATCGATCTCTTTCGCGTGTTCGGCTTTGCAGAGAATCAATCCGCCACGTGGGCCGCGCAGCGTTTTGTGCGTCGTCGTCGTCACATAATCAGCGTGCGGGACGGGTGAAGGGTGCAGCCCGGCGACGACTGGGCCGGCGATGTGCGCGATATCCGCGAACATCCGCGCGCCGACGCTTTTTGCGATCTCACCAATTCGTTTGAAGTCGATGATGCGCGGATAGGCCGAAGCGCCGCAGACAAGCAACTTTGGTCTGTGTTCTTCGGCGAGTCGCTGCAATTCGTCGTAGTCAATGGTCTCGGTCTCGCGAGAAACGCCATAGTCGGCGACCTTGTAACTCAAGCCGGAAAAGTTCAAAGGATGACCGTGCGTCAGGTGCCCGCCATGCGAGAGATTCATTCCCAAAATCTGATCGCCGTACTGGATTGCCGCGAGATAAACAGACATGTTTGCCTGCGCCCCGCTGTGCGGCTGCACGTTTGCGTGTTCAGCGCCGAACAATTCCTTCGCGCGATCGATGGCCGCTTGCTCGACGACGTCAGTGTATTCACAGCCGCCGTAGTAACGCTTGCCCGGATAGCCTTCGGCGTACTTGTTCGTAAAGACTGAGCCCGCCGCTTCGAGCACGGCTTCACTGACGAAGTTCTCGCTGGCGATTAGTTCCAGGCCATTCGCCTGACGCGCGACCTCATTGTCGATTGCGTTAGCGATTAACGGATCGGTTTCGGCCAGTGGTAGATTAAGCAGGTTATTCATTCGGCTTCTCTGTGAACTTCTGTGACCTCTGTGGTTATTTAAGATCATTTCACCACGGAGGGCACAGAGAAAACGAACTACTTCGACGCGTGGTGCGTTAGTTCTTCACGTTCAATCTCGCGAATCTTGTCCACCCGTCGCGAGTGCCGGCCGCCGTCGAACTTCGCGGCAAACCACGCGCGCACTATCTTCGTTATTTCCTCGAAAGGCGTGCAACGGGCGGCCAGCGATAAAACGTTTGCGTCGTTGTGTTCGCGCGCAAGCCGCGCCACCTCCTCGTTCCAGGCGACGGCCGCACGCACGCCCGGAATTTTGTTTGCCGCGATGGCCATGCCGGTCCCTGAACCGCAAACCAGCAGACCTTGATCGGCCTCGCCGCGGGCGACCTTTTCCGCCACCTTGCGCGCGTAGTCGGGATAATCGACGGCCTCAGGCGAAACTGTGCCGAGATCCTCAAACTCGATTCCCAGGTCAGTCAGCAGCGACTTGAGCTGCTCTTTCTCCTGATAACCCGCGTGATCCGCTGCAATCGCGATCTTCATTGTGCTTGTCTCAGTTGTTGAATTTGTAGCGATGGTACATCAGCGGAATAGGCGTCGCAAACACGTCAGCCATGATTCGCGTCGGGCGCTCGCGGTACGCTCCGTTAGGAGCGAGATGTTTATAGCTCACCGACCGAGATGGTGAGCAAAGCTCCTTTAGCAGCGCAATGGCGGGTTCACTGTGACGCTCCTAAAGGAGCTAATGCAACATGTCGAACCGCTCGGGCTATAAACATTCGACCCCTAACGGGGCGACGACATCGTTGAGTTTGCTTTGACTCATTCGCTAAGCGAGAATGCTTTATCTATGCGCTGGTCACAATATTTCATTCCTACTCTGCGCGAAGATCCGGCTGACGCCGAGGTCGTTTCGCACAAGCTTCTCTTGCGCGCCGGTATCATTCGGCAATTGTCCGCGGGAATCTATTCGTATCTGCCGCTCGGGCAACGAGTCGTTCTGAAAGTGATGGAGATTCTGCGCGAAGAGATGAATCGCGTCGGCGGACAGGAGTTCTATCTGCCGGCGCTGCATCCGGCGGAACTTTGGCAGGAATCGGGCCGGTGGAGCGCAATCGGCGACGACATGTTTCGGCTGAAGGATCGTAAGCGTGCGGACATGTGCCTCGGTATGACGCATGAAGAGGTGTTCACTTCCATTGTGCGCAACGAAATTCGTTCGTACAAGCAACTGCCACAGGTCTGGTATCAGATTCAGATCAAGTTTCGTGACGAGCCACGCCCGAAATCGGGCCTGATGCGCCTGCGTACCTTCATCATGAAGGATGCATACACGTTCGACGTTGATTGGGAAGGGCTCGACAAGTCATTCACCGATCAGCGCGAGGCTTACAAAAAGATTTTCACGCGATCCGGAATCCAATTTTCAATCGTCGAAGCGTCGTCTGGTTCGATGGGTGGCACCGAATCAAACGAGTTCGTCGCGCGCACCGACGCTGGGGAAGATTTGATCGCGAGCTGCGAAAGTTGTGGTTACGCGGCGAATCTCGAAAAAGCCACGTCGCGTTTAGCGACTATCGAAGACGAGTCGGGCCCCTCTGCTCCGGAAGAATTTCCTACCCCGGGTGTGCGCACTATCGAAGACTTGACGACATTTCCCGGCGGCGCGGCCGCCGATCGTCAGATAAAGACGCTGGTGTATTTCGCAACCCTGAATGACGAACTAACGCCGGTGCTTGCCCTGCTGCGTGGCGATCATCAACTGCACGAAGTGAAGTTGAACGACGCGCTCGGATCGACGGCTGCGCGACCGGCGCACGCTGAAGAGATTCGTCAATTGCTTGGCGCCAGTGCCGGAAGCCTTGGCGGAGTTCGCGTCAAACACTCTGCGGGCGGCGGAAACAAGACACTCATAATCATCGCCGACAGCGGAATCAAAGGCCGCCGCAACATGACTACAGGCGCAAACAAAGACGACCATCACATTCGCGGCGTCGATATCGAACGTGACATCGAAGTCGATCAATGGGCAAACCTACGCGAGGTGCAACAAGGCGAAGAGTGTCCCCGCTGCGACACGGGCACGCTCGAAGTCTTCAAGGCCATGGAAATCGGTCACATTTTCAAGCTCGGCACAAAGTATTCCGAGTCGATGGGCGCGTCCGTACTGACTGCCGACGGCAAGGAAGTTCCAATCGTCATGGGCAGCTACGGCATTGGCGTCGAGCGCATCATCACCGCGGCGATCGAACAAAACCATGACGCTGACGGGATTATCTGGCCAAAGTCACTCACGCCGTTCGACGTAATCGTCACCGTCACAAACATGAAAGACGAGAAGCTGCGCGCCGCTGGCGAAAAGCTCTACCAGGAGTTGTTCGACGCCGGCTTGCAGGTTCTGCTCGACGATCGCGACGAGCGCGCGGGCGTAAAATTCAAAGACGCCGACCTGATCGGCATTCCTTATCGCGTCACGATCGGTAGAAAGATCGCTGACGGGGCTGTCGAGTTGTTTGACCGGCGCGCGAAGCAGAGTGAAGACGTCCCTCTCGATGACATCGTCGCTCGCGTACAAACCCTTTCTCTTTCGGGGCAGTAGCCCGACCGTAAGGGAGGGCGTGATCGCTCGAGAGCTTTACGCCCTCCCTTACGGTCGGGCTAACGCCCCCGCCTTTAAACACTTAATGGACAGCGAAACCGCAGGAGCCATTGTCGCGATTATCGTCATTGTTGCGTTCATCCTTCTCGCGGTGACTCCCGTAATCGCAATTTGGATCTACGTCTTTTATCAAAACAGCAAGCGCAAAAAGATCGTGCAACGAATTCTTGCCAGCCGCGCCGATGTTATCGGTAACAAACCCTGGTTTCCCGCGCGCTACGCGTCACAGCAGAAGTTCGATGCGCTCTTCAAGTTTCTCCCGTGGGACGGTGTCGGCATCGTCATTGTGGTGCCTGGCAGCGTGCTGTTTCTCGGCGAGACTTTTTCCGGCGCTCCCTTAACCTTGCAATTTGCGCCCGGAAATTCGCGCATAAACTGGCTGGGAAAATGTCCCTGGCCGAACGGTATGCTCTCGTGGCTGCGCTTTGACACCGCCGATCAAAAGCACTATTTCAGCTCAGAAACCGGCGTGATGATTTTCGGCTCGCATCAGACGACAAAGGCAATCTACGATGAAGCCAACCGTAACTTTGGCGCTCCCGCCGCGCAAAACCTCTGAGTGCGCGATATACTAAACGCGAATGAAAGCAGTAACCCGCGTGCGCTTCTCTCTCATCTCCATTTGCTTCGTGCTTGCCGGCCTGTGTTCGGCAGCTGAACTCCGGGCGCAGGACCAACTGCCTGAACTGGTGCGCCGCATCAAGCCGTCCGCGGTGGCCATTGAGACATTCGACGCGCGCGGCGAAAAACTTTCTCGCGGTAGCGGATTCTTCATTGACTACGATCGCGTCGTCACCAACCGGCATGTGATCGACGGCGCTTACCGGGCCGAAGTTCACCTAAGCAGCGGCACCAATTTTCCCGTCCGAGCGGTCCTCGCCGTCGACGCCGAAGGAGACGTGGCGCTGCTGAAAGTCGATGCGCCGCGACAACTCGTGCGGCCGTTGCCGCTCGATCGCACTTCGCCTCAGGAAGGCGAAAGCATAGTCGTAATTGGCAACCCCTTTGGCCTGGAAGGCAGCGTGACAAATGGGATCGTATCAGCGGTGCGCGACATTCCCGGCTTTGGCCGCATCATTCAGATCACGGCGCCGATCTCTCCCGGCTCAAGCGGCAGTCCCGTCGTCAACATGCACGGACAGGTGATCGGAGTTGCTACCTTGCAAGTCACCGGCGGTCAAAGCGTCAACTTCGCGATTCCTTCGGATCGAATAGCCCAACTGGATCGCTCGGCCAGCTCGCAACCTGGCCAAAGTGTGTCGCTCGGTGAATTGGTGGCCGCGACCAGCCGCAACAAACGCGCGCGCGCCGTTGAGTTCTTCCGAAACGGGTTGACGTTTCTATCTAAAGACGATTGCCAGGGAGCGCTTCCTTATTTTCAGAAAGCGACGGACGCCGACAGCGCTTACGCAGAGGCTTGGGCGCAAACTGGCTTCTGCCATGAGAAGTTGGGCCGCCACGCCGACGCGATCGAAGCGTCGAAAAAAGCCGTCAGCATCCGACCGACGGCTGAGTCTTACTTCAACATCGGCCTTGCCAATTATTACCTGAAGCAGTATCGCGAAGCAGAAACAGCGTATCGCCAGGCGATAAAGCTCGATCCGTACAACGCTGCGGATGCGTACTACGCGCTGGGTCTAACATATCGCGATGCGGGCCAGTTCGATGATGAGGTGGGCGCTTACAAGAACGCGATTCGTCTGCGGCCGGATTACGCGAGCGCGTACGACCGCCTCGCGCAGCGCTACGTGCAGATGAAGAAGCACGCCGAGGCCATCGAAGCGTTCAAACAACTCGCCATGCTTAAGCCGGGTGACGCAAACGCGCAGAACAGTCTGGGAGAAGCTTACGCCGCCGCGGCGAAAAATGAAGAGGCCACCGAAACTTTTCGCCAGGCAATTCGTCTCAAGCCTGACTTTGGCAAGGCTTATTACAATTTAGGCAAGATTCTCCTGGCGAGCGGCGCGCGCGATGCGGCCATCGAGCAGTATGTCGTTCTGCAGGGTCTGGATGAGGACTGGGCAGAGAAACTCCGCAACTTGATCTATCCGTAAACCCTAACCATTCGTTTAGCCGGCGGACTTGTCGCCGGCTAAGAAATCGCCGCACAAGTGCGGCGTCTAAACGGTACTGTTCGTTTAGACAGCGGACTTGTCCGCTGACAACAAATCGCCGCACAAGGGCGGCGTCTAAACGGTGCAGCACGCGTGACGCGTGCGTACCCCAGAAAGAAATCGAGGCCGGATCGCGCTCTCCCCTTCACAACCCGGCCTCAACCCACGGTCGTCTTGCGACAACCGAATTCAATTTGGTTTCAGAACAGCCTAACTCTTTTTTGGTTAAGCGAGGCCGGATTGCGCTCTCCCCTTCACAACCCGGCCTCAACCCACGGTTGTCTCGCGACAACCGAACTCAATCTGCACTCGTTAGCGGCGATACCCGCGATTACGAATTTTGTACGTGTACAACGCTGAACCGCCCGCACCTAGCAGCGCTCCAATGAGGGCGCCCTTCTTGCCGCCGGTCATCGCGCCAATCGCTGCACCAGCGCCCGTGCCTGCGGCCACCGTCAGTTTGTCGCGGTGTCTGCTCCACACGCTTCGGTTCCGGTTGTTGTAATCGTAGTAGCTGCGGTTGTCGTAGTTAGCGCCATTGCTGCGGTATGTCCGCGAACTATAGGTCCGTGAATCGCAGCTCTGGGTCGTCCGGCTGCGGCGTTGCGCGAAAGCCGGCGCTGCCATGGTTGCCAAAATTGCTGTGGTGATGATGAATGCGAATAACTTTTTCATGAAACGCCCTCCGGTTGTGGCGAATGGCAATGGTTGTGCCATGCCCGGCCGCGAGTTCCCAAGGACGGCGAGCGCTGAAATTTAAGGAAAAAACTGTGATGTTTCGGCGTGTCGAAGACGTGCGAGCGCGAGACTTACGATATCGTTTCAGGCGATACCGCAAATGGAATAGAGATGCGGCGGCTAAGCGACAATCATCGTCCCCGTGCCTTCATCGGTGAAGACTTCTGCTAACAACGCATTACGATAGTTGCCGTTGATAATGTGGGCACTGCGAACGCCCCGGCGCAGGACGTCGATGATGTTCTGGAGCTTGGGTACCATTCCGCCCGTCGCCGCGCCGCTTTTTATCAATTCCTCAGCCTCATCGGCGGTCATCCGCGACAGCTTGGTTTTGGCCGCGCCCGCCGGCAGATAGATTCCATCGACGTCTGAGAGCAAAACCAGCTTCTCCGCATCAAGTTGAATGGCGATCTCGGAAGCAATCGTGTCGGCATTGATGTTGAAAATCTTGCCTTCAGCATCGGCGCCCAGCGAGGAGATCACCGGCAGGTAATCGTGGTCGAGCAGAACCTTCAGGAGCTTCGAATCGATTTCGAGAATGTCACCGACGTGACCGAAATCAACCTGCGCGCTTTCACCCGTCGCGCGATCGACAATCTCTTTGGGGGGGCGTCGTTCGGCATGAACGATGTTCCCGTCAACCCCGGAAAGCCCGACGGCGTGGGTGCCTCGATGCCGTAACGCCGCCAGGATGTCCGTATTAATTGTGCCGCCGAAGACCATCTTCGCCATTTCCAGCGTCTCGTCGTCGGTGACACGACGGCCTTCGATTATCGTCTGCGCGACGCCCATCTTCTCAGCCAACTGACTGAGCTGCTTCCCGCCTCCGTGGACAACGCAGATGCGAATTCCAACCTGATGCAGCAGGGCGAGCTCTTCCGCGAGCGAGATTAGCTGATCGCGATCTTCGGTGACTTTGCCTGAGAACTTCACGACAAAAGTCTTGCCCTTGAAGCGCCGGATGTACGGCAGCGCCTCGCGCAGGAGATCGAGTCTCAGTTGGCTTCCGATTTCGCTGGTGTCAGTCATTGATCTATTGGCCGCAGATTAACGCGGATATTCGCGGATAAGATCTTTCAAAATCTCTTTGCTCGAATCCGCGTTTAATCTGCGTTCATCCGCGGCTAGTCTGCCTTACCGAGCAAATTTGCCATAACGGCCTTCTGCACGTACAAGCGATTTTCCGCTTCATCGATCACCACAGACGAGGGTGAATCAATCACGCCATCCGTCACAATCACATTCCGCCGCACCGGCAAACAATGCATGAAGATAGCGTCATTCGTCCGCGCCATCTTCGCTTCATCGACAATCCACTTGCCGCGATACTGCTCGCGCTCGGCGATGTCTTTCTCCGGCGCGCCGTAGAACCTTTTACCGCCCCAACTCTTTGCGTAAACAACTTCAACGGCGTCAAAGGCCTTCTGCACGTCGTTTTCAATCGTGATGCTGCCTCCTGCGCCTGCCGCCTGCCGCCTGATCTCTTCCATCAGTTCATCATCAAGTTCGTAGCCTTGCGGGTGCGCGATCGTCAGATTGTGCCCCATCTGCGCGGCTGCCAACGCAAAACTATTCGGCACGGCCATCGGCAGAGGCTTAGGGTGCCACGCCCAGGTCAGCAAAACCTTCTTCCGACCCAGCCCGCGCTTTTCGCAAATCGTCATCATGTCGGCCAAAGCCTGACAAGGATGATGCATCGCGGATTCGAGATTGATGATCGGCACATCAGAATACTTTGCGAACTCATTCAGAATCGGATCAGTCCGCTCCTCTTCCCAATTCTTGAGCGCGGCGAACGTCCGCACCCCGATGGCGACGCAGTAGCGACCAAGCACGCGCACAAACTCCGCCACGTGCTCAGTCTTGTCCGAATCCATCACCACGCCTTCGCGATGTTCCAGCGTCCAACTGGTGCCGCCCGGCTCAAGCACCACCGCGTTCCCACCGAGTTCGTAAATCCCAACTTGCATCGACGCGCGCGTGCGCAGACTGGGATTAAAAAAGACGAGCGCGACCGAGCCACCGGCCAGGGCCTGGTTCCGGTCTTTGCCGGTCTTGAATCGATCCGCCGATTCGATGAGCGCTTGAAGTTCCGCGGCCGGCCAGTCGCTGGTTTTCAAAAAATCGCGGGGCATCAGCGGCTCACCTTCGCGCGCGGCCGCGCGACAAACTTGATCAGGCCGTAGATACTGATGAGCAGCCAAAACGCTTCCATCAGAAACGCCGACAAGTTGAAGCGGTAAAGAAGCGAAATCATAACCAGCAAAGCTCCGACACCGTTCATCAGCGAATAGCTGAGATCGCTACTGCGAATCTTTTCGGCTTGCAGCAACAGATAGCCCAAAACCATCAGCGCAACGCCGATGTTTCCTGCCAGGTCGTACCAAGCGTAATTCATCCTCGTTCTGGGCCGCCTAATCGTTCTCTGACGCAGCTTTAAGCGCCTTGATAAAGAGGTCAACTTCAGATTTCGCCAAACACAGCGGCGGTAAGAGCCGCAACACATTCGGATCGCTCGACGTGCCAGTGATGATTCTTCGATCGAGCAGCACTTCATGGACCGCCTTCGCGTTTTCTTTGAACTCAATGCCGAGCAGGAATCCCAAGCCGCGAACCCTAACCACCTGCGCAACCTCCCTCAGACGCTCTCGCAAATACGCTTCGACCTCACGAACGTTTTCCAACATCCGATCGTTTTCGATCGCTTCAAGCGTCGCGCTGACCGCAGCCATCGCTATCATCCCGCCACCGAAGGTTGTGCCGAGATCGTTTTCTTTAATGTGCGAAGCGATTTTGTCGCTGACGAGACACGCGCCCACCGGGATACCGCTGCCGAGCGCCTTTGCCAGCGTGATGATATCCGGCGTCACTCCGGCACCGGCTGCGCTGCCGGCGAAAAACCATTGCCCTGTGCGACCCACGCCCGTCTGCACTTCGTCGTAAATCAGAACGATGCCGTGCGCGTCACACAGCTGACGCAGCGCCTGATAAAAGGAAGCGTCCGCCATCCGCACGCCGGCCATCGACTGAATCGGTTCCAGCATGATTGCGGCGACAGATTCATCGGCGAGGGTACCTACTGACTTGATGTCTCCAAATTCAGCTTTCAAGTGCCCCGGCACGTTTGGCTTTCCTAACTCACGGTACTTGCCGAGAAAGGTCGCGCTGATTGCGTCAGACGTACGGCCATGAAATCCATCGCCGAACGTGATGACGTTTTCGCGCCCCGTAGTCATGCGCGCCATGCGCATCGCGTTTTCATTAGCCTCAGTTCCTGAGTTGCAGAAGAACGCTTTGGTAAGCGAGCTGGGCGCAATCGAAACCAGCTTCTCTGCCGCGCGCGCACGTGCTTCCGAATAGACGAGATTCGAATAGAAGATCAGGTCGTCTGCCTGTTGTTTAATTGCGCCCACGACATGCGGATGGCAATGACCCGTTCCCGCGACTGCGTGCCCGCCGTACAGATCGAGATACCGCTCGCCGTCACTCGCGTAAATCCAACAGCTCTCGCCGCGCTCCGCGACGATCGGCATCTTATTGTAGGTCGCGAGCTGGTACTGCTCTTCGAGTTCCGTGATGTCGCGCGAAGTCGTCAGCATAATTTTCACCACAGAGGACACAGAGAAGAACAAATCACTACTAGAGAAAAGGCGCCGCGCTCTTGAGTGGTTGATGTTCTTTTAGTGATTGATTTCCCTCTGTGTCCTCTGTGGTTAATTTCCCTTTCAAGGATTCGTTCCAACCAACATCAAACCAGTCTTCTCATCCAACCCGAACATCAGATTCATGTTCTGCACCGCCTGCCCCGCAGCGCCTTTCACCAGGTTGTCGAGGGCGCTGAACACGACAAATTGTCGGCCGCGCGAAGCGAAGCCGATGTCGCAGAAGTTCGTCGTCTTAACCCAATTGATGTCAGGTGAGCCGTCCACGAACCGAATGAAAAATGAATCGCGATAGAAATCCGCAAACAGATCGCGCGCGCCAGCCGCGCTTAATTCTGTTTTAGTCTCGGTATAGATTGACGCGAAGATGCCGCGCGCCACCGGCAGCGAGTGCGTCATGAAAACGAGTTCGTTGTTCCACTCGCCGATTGATTTCAGTTCCTGCTCGATTTCCGGCACGTGCTGATGCGTGAACGGCTTGTAGGCATAAAACGAATTGCTCCGCTGCGGATGATGCGTGTTCGCCGCCGGCTTGGCGCCGGAACCTGACGAGCCCGTCTTCGCATCGACGATCACTCGACCCGCCAAAAGATTGTTCGCAACCAGCGGCGCCAGCCCCAGCAATGTCGCGGTCGCGAAACACCCCGGGTTGGCTACGCGGTTCGCGGTCTTGATCGTTTCGCGATTCGTTTCCGTCAAGCCATAAACGAACTCTGACTGCGCCGTCATCGCCCTGTGTTCGACGCCATAGTGCTTGGCGAAAACTTCCGAGTCGCTAAGACGGAAGTCACCTGACAAATCGATTACCTTCACATTCGCTGGGAGCCTGGGCGCGATTTCCATCGCCTGGCCGTGTGGCAAAGCGAAGAACGCAAAGTCCAGATCCGCAAGGGCGTCAACATCCGCCGGTGCTTTAATGAATGTCAGATCCGTCAGGCCAAGCAGGTTCTTGTGCACCTCACTGACAGCTTTGCCCGCGTGTTCGTTCGCGGTGACGAACCGAATGTCAGCCGATCGGTGCTGGAGCAGAATGCGCAGCAGTTCCGATCCGCCGTAACCCGATCCGCCAAAGATTGCGATCCGCAGTTTCGAGTTTCGAGTTCCGAGTTCCGAGTTCATTTGATTGCGGTCTCGCTTTCTCGAAAAGGTGCTGCGTCCGGTGACCGCGTCTTCGCGTCGGTGCGCAAACTCGAAACTCGAAATTCGAAACTCGAAACTTTTTCTGAGTTCGAAACTTTGTCTTTGACTACATCCCAAAGCTTCGTGCCATTGCGCCGCACATTCGCCGCGGGCACACCAAACTCGCGCTCAATGTAGTCTTCGCCCATTTGTGAGTCGGTGACTGAGCCGGCCACGAGATCGACGTTCACTCCGCGCCGCCGCAATAGCTCGATTCCACCCCACGCAGCTACGTAGTCAGACGCACAAAAAACCAGCGCCGCAATCGCTTCACGCAACTCGTCGTCTTCGAAAATCGACTCGACTGAGTAGCCACCGAGTATTCCGTCGCCTAGTTCGATCACAATCAAATCGGGCGCGCTTTCGTTCAGCCGCGAGATGATCGACTTCGCGACCCACGCCAAATCGCCTGCGCCCACAGTTGACGGCAAACCACAATCGAGAAAGCTTGCCGTGGCAATCGCGCCATGGTCCTGCATGTTCAGCGTGTCGCGGAGACAAGCAACGCCCGAAAGCTTCGCGGCCGCGATTCGCAGTCCGGCACGTGTGCCCAATTGAATAATTTCCGTCGCCGCGTACGTCTTGCCGCTGTTCATGCACGCGCCGGCCATGACAACGAGCGGCGCGGTCGGCCCCAGAGTGTCTCGCGCAGGCAGCGCAACGTCGGCAATGTTTTGGATCGAGCCGCCAGTATTCGCCGCAAAGCCCAGCACTTCCACCTTGATCGCGTCATTCAGACTTGAGTGGTGGCCACTGCATTGCCCAATTACTCCTCCAAGATTTAGAAGATGGAGTTCGTCGCCGGCTTTCACCGTCTCAGGCACATCTCCGACGAACCCTTTTAGCGCGCGACGACGCCCCAGCACGCCAGCGACAACGTCGCCCGGATTAACCTTCGCCAACCTGCCGGTCGGCAGCTCCAGCATGTTGTACGTCGCATTGTCAGTGAGCGCGCGCACGACGACTACATCGCCGGCTCGTGCCGTACCATTCGACGGAACAATGGTCACCGTTCGCGGTAGGCTAAGCGGCGATGTCGCCGATCCAATCTTGTCTATTTCGATTTGCTTCATCATTTCATGAATCTCTCGATAGTTTAGAGGCGGGCGTTGCCCGCCGAATCCCTCATAATCATCGGCGGGCAACGCCCGCCTCTAAACGTCTGAACGCCGTAATCGCAAGCGCAGCGCATTTAGCTTGATGAATCCTTGGGCGTCGCGCTGGTTGTAAACCGTGTCCGCCTCAAAGGTCGCAATGCGCTCGTCGTAAAGCGAATTCGGCGAGCGGCGGCCGGCGATAATTACGTTTCCGCGATACAGCTTCAGCCTCACATCGCCCGTCACGGCCGTCTGCGTTTCCTCGATCATCTTGCGCATCAAGTCGAATTCGGGCGCAAACCAAAAACCGTAATAGACGCTTTCGGCGAACTTCACGCCGAACGAATCGCGCAAGTGCATCACCTCACGATCCATCGTGATGGATTCCAAAGCACGATGCGCGGCGTGCAAGATCGTCACGCCCGGAGTTTCATAAACGCCGCGTGACTTCATGCCTACGAAACGATTCTCGACCAGATCGACGCGGCCTATTCCGTGCGCACCGCCGATTTCATTCAGCTTTGAAAGCAGCGAAACGGGATCCAGCTGTTCACCATTCACCGAGACCGGCTCGCCTTTTTCAAATCCAATCTCAACGTACTCGGCTTCCTTTTTGGCGCGTTCGGGCGACACAGTCATCTGAAAGATGTTCTCCGGCGGTTCGGCCCAGGGGTCTTCAAGAATCCCTCCTTCATAAGAAACATGCATCAGGTTCCTATCGGTCGAGTACGGTTTATCGATGGTCGCCGTCACCGGGATGCCAAAGCTTTCGGCGTAAGCAATCAGATCTGTGCGACCGCCGAGCTCCCACTCGCGCCAGGGCGCAATGACTTTGATATCAGGCTGCAAAGCGTAGTAAGTGAGTTCGAACCGCACCTGATCGTTTCCTTTGCCGGTGGCGCCGTGAGCGACAGCGTCGGCATTTTCCTGCCGGGCGATTTCGATCTGTCGCTTCGCGATCACGGGTCGAGCCAGCGAAGTACCCATCAAATACACGCCCTCATAAACGGCGTTCGCTTTGACGGATGTCCACACGTAATCGCGGACGAACTCTTCTCGCAGGTCCTCGATGTACATCTTCGACGCCCCGGTCGCCTTCGCCTTCTCTTCGAGACCGTCCATTTCAGCGCCCTGACCAACATCGGCGCAGTAGCAGACGATCTCGCACTGATACTTCTCTTTCAGCCAGTGCAGCATGACCGACGTGTCGAGCCCGCCGGAGTAAGCCAGAACGATCTTGTTTATTTGTTTCGTCATCTCACTAATACCTGGTTTAGAGCGGGCACTTGTGCCCGCGGCGGACAAGTCCGCCGTCTAAACAGTCAAGCCGACGGCGCACTCCAAATCAGCCAAACATCTCCCAAATCTTTTTCATGACTGCGCGCTGTGATTTCTGATCATGCGTCGCAATGAAGATTGTGTCTTCACCGGCGAGCGTGCCGACGATCTCCGCCATCGCGGCGTCGTCAATCTCAACGGCGACCGCGGAAGCCCGGCCGGGTAAACACTTCGCAATTACCAGCACGTCACCCGCGATGTCCAGACTGACCAACCCGCGCGCCGCGTCACCATTCGCCTGAGGCAAAGCGTAAAACCCGTGATACTTGACGACGCGCAGCTCATCCAAATCGCGTGAGACGCTGGACTGCGTCGCCGGCACGCCCGACCGCTCGAGCTCGGCGCGCAGTTCCTCCTGCGTACCAATGCGCTTCGCCCGAATAAGATTTAGAATGCGCTTCTGTCGTTCTCGCTTTATCATCCGACGCGTAGCCGATTTTTCAGACGCTCGCTAATGCAGAATAGTTGCATTTTATCTGCATAGCTGCATAAACTACAGCACTTATGCACAATGGTCAATCGCAGAAACTATGGGGAGGCCGCTTCACCGGGCAAGCGGATCGCGGATTTGCCGAATTCAATCAGTCGTTTTCGTTCGACCGCCGGCTATTCCAAGCTGACATCCGCGCCAGCATCGCGCATTGCGAAAGCCTATTCAGCGCGGCAGTCCTGACGGCCGCTGAGGCCGAACAGATCAAATCCGCTCTCAACCGAATCGCCGAAGCCGGCAGAACGAATCCGAAGTATTTCGATGAGCTACCGTCGGAAGACGTGCATTCGTTCGTTGAAGCTCGGCTTGTGCAGATGATTGGCGACGTAGCCGGCAAGCTGCACACGGGTCGCAGCCGGAACGATCAAGTTGCAACTGATCTACGTCTGTGGCTGCGCGACGAAATTGACGGACTGCACGAATCGCTGCGCGATACTCAACTTGCTCTGTTCGAATTCGCGGAAGCCAATAAAGAGATCGTGATTCCCGGCTACACTCATCTGCAACGAGCCCAGCCGATTCTGTTGGCGCATTGGTCTCTCGCTTATTTCGAAATGCTGGCGCGTGATCGCGAACGGCTTGCCGCCGTTCGTAAACGAGTTAATGTGATGCCGCTCGGCTGCGGCGCCCTGGCCGGAACTTCTTATGCGATTGATCGCGAAGCGGTGGCGCGCTCGCTGGGATTCGAGTCAGCTTCACGGAACAGCCTGGATGCGGTCAGCGACCGTGACTTCGTCATTGAATTTGTCAGCATGGCGTCGCTGGTCATGGTGCATCTCTCGCGCCTGGCCGAAGACGTCATTCTCTATACAACGACGGAATTTGGGTTTTTCGCATTAGGTGATGCGGTAACCACGGGTTCAAGCCTGATGCCGCAAAAGAAAAATCCGGATTCGATGGAACTGGTGCGCGGAAAAGCTGGACGTGTCTTTGGCCATCTCACCTCTTTGTTGACGACCATGAAAGGTTTGCCGCTCGCCTATAACAAAGACATGCAGGAAGACAAAGAAGCGCTCTTCGACACAGTGGATACGATAAGCGCATGCCTGGCGGTAACCGCGACCGTGCTGCGGAACATGACGGTGAATGAATCACGGGCGCGCGAAGCGGCGACGCAGGGTTACCTCAATGCAACTGAGCTGGCGGATTATCTTGTGGGCAAAGGCTTGCCGTTTCGCGAGGCGCATGAAACCGTCGGACGAATGGTGATGCACGCCATGGCGCGCGGCGCAGAGTTGGATCAATTGACGCGCGATGAAATGAAATCCTTTGCGCCCGCGATCGAGGATGACATCTTCGGGTCGCTTTCGCTTGAGAGAACACTCGCATCGAAATCACAGATCGGCGGCACCGCGCCTGAGCGGGTAAGCGCTGAACTTAAATTGGCCAAGTCACGCTTGTGATGTCGCCTCGGTAGTGTCTTATTTTGACTTTGCGATGCTTTGCGGCTTTGCGCCTTTGCGTGAACCGCCTTTTGCGAAACGATTTTGCTCACGCCAAGGCGCAAGCCGCAAAGGAAAACCGCAAAGTAGGACCACTACCGTCGGCTAGCTCCAAAATGTTCTTCATCACGACTCAAACACTCGATCGCAAAGAAGCCATCCGCCGGTTGAATCTCATCGTCGGCAAGGATCTGCGCGCGATGGCCGACGAGTACAGGATTGCGGTTTGGAAGAATGGACGGAAAAACAAAGGATGGGCGGGTTTGGTTCTCGAACGCTACCTCGGGCTGGCGCAAAACTCGCGCCAAGCGCCTGACTTTGGCACATGGGATTTGAAGTTGGTGGCCCTGCACTATGCGCGCGACGGCTCGCTTCGCGTCAAAGAAGCGATGGCCATCACCATGCTCGAGCCGACCGAAATGCTCGGCAGCAAGTTCGAGGACAGCCACCTGTACGATAAGCTGCGGAGCCTGGTGGCAGTCGGGCGAATTTACGACAGCGCGGAAGAAAAGCGCTCGATCCTGCACTCGGCGGCTGAGTTCGATCTCGATAATCCTAAGATTCGTGAACAAGTCGTGGCAGATTACGAAACGATTCGTGCGCAAATTCGAGCCGGCGGAATTGAGTCGCTCACCGGAGAGTTGGGTAAGCTGGTGCAGGCGCGTACGAAAGGCCCCGGCCATGGCAGCACTTCGCGAGCCTTCTACGCGCGGCCGATTTTCGTCGCGCACATTCTGAATTTGCAAAAGCTGGGGCGAATGCCCAGAGTGTTTGGCGAAAGCGTTTGACTGGAGAGACATGACCGAAACGGAGTCATTACTTGAGCACGCGGAACTCGCGAAAACCTGTGCCCTCTGCGACCGGATGGCCCAGGGCCCAATTCTTTCAGTCAGCGCCCTGCCTGACAACATCCGTTCGATCCTTCAATCGAACGCGAAGAATGCCGAGACGATCTGCGCGCGCTGCATTGAACTGTTCACGCGAGCACAACGGCAGATCGAGTCACATCAGACGGTGTTCGAACAAAACGCTTTCGTTTTGCCGACGCCGCTACGCATGGACGCCGACGAGCGGTTCACCGGGCGCGGCGTCACGATGGCGTTTCTCGACTCGGGTTTTTACGCCCATCGCGACCTGACCAAGCCACGAAACCGAATCGTCGCTTACCACAGCCTCTTCGCCACCGATGGCGACGACACTTCACTGCACACGGCCGATGTTGCAAGCTGGCACGGCATGATGACCTCAGTAGTTGCTGCCGGCAGCGGCGCGCTGTCGGATGGCGTGTACCGAGGCATCGCGTCTGAAGCTGATCTAGTCCTGGTGAAAATTGGTTTGACCGGACGAATCTCAGAAGAGCAAATTCGCCGCGGGCTCGAGTGGGTTTTGGCACACCGCGAACGACACAACATTCGGGTGGTGAACATTTCCGCGGGCGGCGACTTTGAAGAAAGTTACTTAACCAATGAGCTCGCACAAACAGTAGAAGCGTGCGCGCGTGAAGGATTGACGGTTGTTTGCGCCGTCGGCAATGCCGGCCACGTTCCCGGTCATCCCGTTTTGCCGCCGGCAAGTGCGCCTTCGTGCATCGCGGTCGGCGGGCTTGACGATCAGAACTCAACGGATCGCGCGCGGCGTGGAATGTATCGCTCGTCATACGGCCCGACGATTGATGGACTGCAAAAGCCGGAATTGATTGCGCCGGGCATTTGGGTCGCCGCGCCGATCTTGCCGCACACGCCGACGGCTGAGGAAGCCGAGCTGTACGCGCAACTCGATTCGGCATCGGACGAGGAGTTGCCGGACCTGATCGCCGCGAATCGTGGCGTCGATAAAGATCTGGATCAGGCCGCCAGCCTGCGCATCCCTTTGTTGCGCCAGCTCATCACCATCAAGCTGCGCGAAGGCAACGTCATCAACGAACACTACAAATATGTTGATGGAACTTCATTCGCCGCGCCGATCGTCTCCTCAATTATCGCGTGCATGTTGGAAGCGAATCCGAAGCTGACGCCACAGCAAATCAAACGAAAACTCATTGCTACGGCCGAACGAGTGCCGGACGTCGAAGTCGATCGGCAGGGCTGGGGCGTGGTGAACGCGCGGCGAGCGGTTGAAGTTGCGTCGGCTCATTCGCTGTGACAGAATTCGTCTAACGCAAATCCGCTAAACGCAAGAGGAGTAAATCAGAGTTTGATGTCCGAAAACGAATCCGCACCGGCTACCGCCGCGCCCACATCATCAGAAGACGAGATCACTTATCAGGCTGTCGAGAAAGACGGCGTCGTGACGGCTATTTGGGAGATGAAAGGCCGCAAGCACGTGCGCACGATCGATCCGCGTTCACGCCAAGGCAAGGAAATCCTAAACCTCTACACAACTGAAGAAGTAGATCACACTGCGAGTGAAGCCGCGAGTTCCTGAAACCGAGTTAGAGTACCAACTTCAGTTGGGGTTTTTCCAAAGTCCAAAAGCCCGACTAAAGTGGGTACTCTGAACGCGTGCACCTAAGTCAGCACATTCTGAGGCCGTCCCGCGACAAACGCTTCAAGGTTGTCGATGGCTTGATCCGCGAGAGTCTGCATTGCTTCGTCGCTTGCCCACGCCACGTGTGGAGTCACAATAAAGTTCGGCAGATTGAGATCCAGCAGCGGACTCCCGTGACGGGGTGGCTCTGCCCGCAACACATCGCTCGCCGCTCCGGCAATCAAGCCTTCTCGCAGCGCCGCAATCAACGCTTGATCCTGAATTAGTGCGCCGCGCGCAGGGTTAATCAGCAGCCCACCTCGCTTCATCATTTCGAATTCGCGCCGGCCAAACATGTCGCGCGTTTCGTCGGTTAGCGGACAGTGCAAAGTCACAACATCGCTCTGCGCCAGCAACTCATCGAACGCCGTGCGCCCGCGACGGATCGATTTCGCGTTGCGGTGTTCTGAAATCAGAACTTTCATGCTAACCGATTCAGCGAGCCGCGCCATGGACTTGCCGATCGAGCCATGACCGATGATGGCAATGGTGCTGCCCTGGATGTCGTGCAAAGGATGAGTAAGCAGACAGAACTGTTTTGACTGCTGCCATTTCCGGGCTAGAACGTCTTGCCGATAAAGCAGCAGATTGCGGCGCAACGCGAGAATGAGCATCAGCAATGCTCAGGCACTGAATTCGCGGCATAGCCGCGCACGTTGCAGACGGTAATCCCGCGGCGACGGCAGTAGTCCAGATCGACGCAGTCCGAACCAGTCGCCGCAATTGCGATCAACTTCACGTCAGGCGCGCGCGCCAGTTGCGGCTCGCCCAAGTTTGTTGCTGATGATGATCGATGCGGGCTGCACGCGTTCGACAACTTCTGGCGGGAGTGTATCTGCGTACTCGACCCACTCATGATCGAAGTTGGGACGGCGAAAGTCCGCCTGGATAGTGTCGCGTTCGAGAAAAATGATGCGTTCCATTTGGTCGCTTGGTGAGATTGCAAGTCTACATTGAATGTACGCTTTGCGATCCTTGCGCGTGAAATGCCCCTTTCAATAACGGCTGGTTCACGCAAAAGGCGCTAAGACGCAAAGACACGCAAAGCAGGATTACCCGAAGAGGAGAGGCATGTTAGACTGCGCGCACCATGCGCATCGAGATTCGCCGCGCCAATCCGGAGGAAGCAGACACTCTCACTGAAATTGCGCATGCAGCTAAACGCCACTGGAAGTATCCCGAAAGCTGGATTCAACAGTGGCAGACGGACCTGACAATCTCTGGTGAATTCATCAAGACGCACGAGGTCTTTGCGGCCACTATCAATGGCGTAGTCGTCGGTTGTTGCGCGCTCGTGGTAACGAATTCGCTCGCGGAAATCGAACACATGTGGATTAGACCTGAGCAGATGGGCAGCGGTGTTGGTCGTGGTCTGTTCGAGTATGTAAGAGCGCGGGCTGTGGTGTGCGGTGCGAATGCACTTGAGCTCTCAGCCGATCCTTACGCGGAAGGATTCTACGCGCGGATGGGAGCGAAACGCATCGGCGAAGTTGTAGCTGACATGGATGGGCAGTCTCGGGTGCTGCCAAGGATGAGAATCAACCTGTAAGTCCGTCCTTCGTACTTGGTGCTTTGTACCTGGTGCTTTGTACTTGCACGTGACTGGTAAGGTTCGCTGTTCCAACAAAGTACTAAGTACTAAGCACAAAGTACAAAATTCTAATCGGAATGTGGGACACAAAGCGTCAAATCATCTGGCTGGTTGCCGGAATTTCGTTCGGCACGTTCATCATCTACATGGACGCGCATGACGAACTTGGCCGATTCGAGCCATCGGTGTTCGTCTTTTGGGAGATTATTCTGCTGATAATTATCGTGACACTTTTCTATTTCTATTCAAGAAAGAAGACCTGAAGACCCGTTTAGAAGCCGGACTTGTCCGGCTCGGCCAGCACTCGTAGTACACGTGCGAGTACCGGGCATTAGCCCGCAGTCAGCAAGGGCTCATTTCTTAAGACCCTCCCTCACGGTCGGGCTAGTGCCCCGCGTTGGTCTGGGACAACAAAACAAAGGCGGGCAGCCGCCTCTAAACGTCAGTTAATCAGAAATCAATTCGGCGGCTGCATCGTCTTCGAGCGAGCAACAATTCCGGTCTCGGCCACGACCAACAACCGGCGCTGCTCGCTTGCGAGCACGCTCTTCGGCAAATACGACAAGACATAACGCTTCTTCCGCAGCTCGTCGGCGATCGCTTTAGCCGCCGAGCCCGGATCATCAATCGGGAAAATACTGCCGCCCGTTCCTTCGGCGAGATCGTCAATGACCTGCCGTGGTTTCGGCACATCGCGACGAATCGCACCGCGCGTTCGATCGGGCGCCTGGACGCAATAGACGGCGATGTCGAGCGACTGCAAAGCCGCAAGCGCGTGATTGAACTTCGCTTTGCTTCCTTTATCCAATCCGTCGCTGATGACCACGATCGCACGCTTCTGCGAAGTAAGCGGTCGCAAAGCGTCTTCAATCACCGCGAGCATTGCGTCGAACAAATGCGGCTCACCCTTCTTCCGAAACGTCTTCAGTTCGCCCTGGATCTTCTTCGCGTCGTCCGTCCAATCGGAAACGATTTCGGCGTTATCGTCGTAGCCGACGATCAGCAGCTTATCTCCGTCATAAATCTCGTAGGCAAACTCCAGCGCCGCCGCCTCCAGTTTTTCCACGTCGGCGCGCAATGTCAGCGAGTTGTCGACCAGCAGCACGATGCGCGCGGCGGAACGGTCAGGCACAAAGCTTTTTATGGACTGCTCGACACCATTATCAAACAACGAGATGTCGCGGGCGGTGATCGCCGTTGCTGACTCGTTTTCGCGGAAAGCGACAACATTCAGCGTCGATGAACCTTCGCCGGCCGGTTGTGAACGGCGACCAGCCTGCGCCCAGAGGCTGCTCAACAAGCAGCCCAGCGCGATCAGGACAATCACGGCCCGCCGCCAAACGAACCGTTCAGGCTGTTTGAGATTTCTGAAAAGCATTAGCTGGTAGATGAGGAATCAGGGCCTTGCGGTTTCCTCAGGCCTTGTCGGTTTTCTTTGAAGCCTGCTTTGGCTTCTCTTTTTCGCCGCCTGCGGACTTTTCCGGAGAGGTGTCGGAAGACAGTTCCTTCTCGACCTTTTCGGCCACGCTTCCCTTGCGCGCGTAGTCCGTGACGTACCACCCTTCGCCTTTGAATTGGATGGCGGGCGACGAAATCAGTTTCTCCAGGCGCCCACCGCACTCGCGACAGCGCGTCGGCGGTTTCGCGGGCGCTCGCACCAGCACCTCGGTCTGTTTGCCGCACTTCTTACAGCGGTATTCGTAGATTGGCATGTTTAGTTGATTGATTATACGAGAGCGCCCCATGAGCGCAACTTGACCGTGTTCGCGTCCCAAGGGCGAAGTTTTTGCAACTTGATGCCTCGTTCGTTATGATCGGCTGACCTGGTAAGAGGCCAGCGAGTTCGCTTGCCGACCCGTTGCCCGCGATGCAACCTGCGAAAGAGACACCACAACATCTTTCCCTCGAACGGAAGTTGAAGCTTCACGAGGCGCGCGAGTCCATCATTGGACGGCTGGCGGCCGATCTGCCTAAGTCGATCAATCTCGACACGTTCCTGAAGGTGATCGTGGCAGAGCTCGGCCAGATGATGGAGGTCGATCGTTGTGACATCATCAAGCTGAGTCCTGAAGGTGAACTGGTCGTGGGTCACGAGTGGCGCGCGTCCGAGTCTGTGCCATCCAGCATGAATGTTCACGTTCCAGTTGATGTCGCGACCTTGTCACAATACATCGACATCAAGAAACCGATTCGCATAAACGACACGTCGGCGTCCACTCTCGATCACAAAGTTCGGTTCTTCGCGAAGAGTCTCGGGACTCGATCACTATTGATTGTGCCGGTGGTGCTTGACGAGGAAGTTCTCGGCCTCATCGGGCTGCATCAGACGCGCGCGCCACGCGTGTGGTCGGACGAGGAGGTTGCTTTTCTCGTCTCGATCGCGACGCAGCTGGCAATCGGCTATCAGTACACGCGGATCTATACGGACAAGAAACGCGAGGCGGAAACGACCAAAGCTCTTTTGGAAATCGCGAATGTGCTGAACGCGCGATCGGACTTTCGCGAAGTTACTTCGGCGGTCATGCAACGGACCCTGGCTCTTGTCGGCGCCGATTATTGTGCGCTGGGCGTGCTGGATTCGGATGAAAAGCGAATCAGGCTTGCGGCATTCGAAGCCGCGCCCCATGCCGTGACCGACAGTGTGCGCGGGTTGATCGAGACCCATGGCCAGTCGCTCGACATTACCGCCTATCCCGCGATGGTGGACGTGCTGGCGCAAGGCAAAACGCTGAAGCTGGTTGAGACTGATCTGCCGCTGCCTGTCCGAATCGGTTTCATTGCCACGCTCGGCGGACGAGCGGCGCTGGTTTCACCCGTGCGCGTGGCTAATCACACGTTTGGCTTGCTCGGCCTGGTGTGGAGCGAATCCCGCGAAGGTTTCCGCGATCAGGAAATCGCACTCGTTGAAGGCATTGCAGACCAAATCGGAACGGCGCTCGAACGTGATCAACTGACAGCGGAAGTTTTGCGATTGAAGCATGCGCTACACGAGCGCTACGGCGAAGATCGCATCATTGGCCAGGCGCCCACGATTCGGCGCGCCATGGAGCTCGCGCTGAACGTAGCGGACACGCAGACGTCGGTGATGATTCAGGGAGAGTCGGGCACCGGCAAAGAACTCCTGGCGAACCTGATTCACTTCAATTCGGGGCGCGAAGACAAGCCTTACATCAAACTCAACTGCGGCGCGATTCCTGAGACGCTGCTGGAGTCTGAGCTCTTCGGGCACGAAAAAGGCTCGTTTACCGACGCGCGCTCGCGCCGCCGCGGCCGTTTCGAAGAAGCTAACGATGGCACGCTCTTTCTCGATGAGGTCGGCGAAATGAGTTTGGCCGCGCAGGTACGCCTCCTGCGCGTGTTGCAGGACGGCGAGTTTACCCGTGTTGGCGGCAATGAGGTTTTGAAATCGGATGTGCGCATTATCGCGGCGTCCAATGTCGATCTTGAACAGGCAGTCGAAGCCGGCAAGTTCCGGCGCGATCTCTTTTATCGTTTGTCGGTTTTTCCGATTCTGCTGCCACCATTACGCGAAAGACCTGAAGACATTCACCTGCTCGTGATTCACTTTCTCGAACATTACAAACAGCGCACCGGCCGTTTCGTTTCGGGAATTTCCAAAGACGCGCTACGCGCCCTGATCAGCTACCAGTGGCCGGGCAATGTGCGCGAACTCGAAAACGCGATTGAGCGCGCGGTGATCATCGCCGCCGGACGACAGATCGAGTTGGAAGATTTGCCGGCCGCGATCGCGAACGTCGCCGCGCAGCGGCAGGCCACATTGCGCGCCGAGCGTGCACACGCAGCCAGCGAAGGTCGTTCCGCCACGCTCGAGGTTGATCTTCCGTCATCGATGGACGAAATCGAACGGCACGCGATCGAGGCCACGCTCGATTACACGTCCGGCGACAAGACGCGCGCCGCGAAACTCCTGAACATCGGCCGCAAGACAATCTATCGAAAGCTCGATCAGTACACCGGCAAGAAGAGCGAGTCTCCCGGCGATCAGGAATAAAAAGTACGCGTAGCGCTCCCTCAGTTCATGCGCTAAACTGCTGCCGCGTGAACACACCAAAAGATTCCGCATCCCCAGCGCCCACAGAATTGCTTTCCTCAGACCTATCCGAGCCAGAGCAACGCTTGCCGTTAAGTCAGCGGCTGTGGCAACTGTTTATAGCTTTGGCGATTTGGATAGTGAGCGTTGGCCTGCTTGTCCTGCCACAGATTCTTGCCCTCCCTTATTTGTTTTATCGCTATCAGGGCAAACAACTCACACCGGAAGCCTTGCTTGCCGACCAAACACTGGTTGTTTTGTTGGTGGGAGGGATTCTGCCTGCCCATTTAATCACGCTTGGTGTTGCATGGGCCGTAGTTACTCGCTTCGGGAGAATCCCCATTAAAGAAGCGCTGCGGTGGCAGTGGGGCAGCCGAACTTCAATCCTTAAGACTATTGGGTTGGCCGTCGTTTTGTTTGCGCTAGCTTGGGGGATAACACTCGCCTTTGGCGGAAAAGAAACCGACATCGACAAAATCATCAAGAGTTCAAGAGCCGCGGCGTTGATCCTTGCATTTCTGGCGGTCGCGACGGCCCCTCTCGTCGAGGAGATCATTTATCGAGGGATTCTGTTTCCTGCTTGGCAGCAGGTGGCCGGATCGACAATCGCGGTCACCGTCGTTACCTTAAGTTTCGCGCTCCCGCACATTCCTCAGTACCGGGCGAATCTGGGTGTTATTTCTGCGATCACAATGCTCAGTCTCGCACTTACAATCGTACGCGCCCGCACCGGCAGACTGCTTCCCTGCTACGTTATTCACCTGGTCTTCAACGGGATTACTTCTGTCCTCATTGTCATCCAGGCTCTGTTTCGGTTGAACGCTGAAACTCTGACACCGGACGTCGCTCCGACCATCGTTTGGTGGCTTCTCGGAATGTTGTGATGGAGTGCGAAGTCATAGTTGTTGGCGCCGGCATTGGCGGCTTAACGACAGCCGCATTGCTGGCCGCAAGGGGCGTTGACGTGTGCGTCTTTGAACGGCAATCGCAAGTGGGCGGATGCGTCGCGAATTTTGAACACCTTGGCTACAAGTTCGAGCCGACGTGTGGACTCTATTCAGGATGCGAGGCTGGTGGCCTCTGGGAGCGAATCTTTTCCCAGTTGCCGGTTTCAGCACCAGGCGTAACGAAGCTGTCGCCGAACTACGTCGTTCGTTTGCCCGACGGCTGCGACGTCCAAGTCTCCTCTGATCCCGACGCGCTCGAAACTGAAATCGCATCTGCGTTCACGGATTGTGCTGACTCTGCTATTCGTTTTCTCCGCGAGGTCAGATCTGGCGCCGGTAATGCAGCGGTACCGGCAGACTTGCTCGAGGGTACATCGCGCCAGTTTCGCTGGTTCATAGATGCGCAGTTGCAAACGTTTGCTCAGTGCACCAGCAAAGGATGCTCATTGCCGCGCGCGACTGCGGCGTTTCGCTTGGCCACCGGTGACCTGTGGTCAATCGTCGGCACCGCTCAGACTCTCGGAGACCGACTGGCAGAAAGTCTGAAAGCGAGCGGGGGATCGCTGCGCCTGAATTCACCTGTTCTGCGCTTGTTTTACGGGACTGACGGGAGGCCAGTCGGTGTTGATTTGTTAAGTGGCGAACGGGTAATCGCGAAGCACGCCATCATCAGCAACCTGACCATTTGGGACACGTATGGGAAACTTGTTGGCCCGAGCCGAACTCCGCGAGAAGTCGCGAGCGAACTGAAGAAGCTCACCGCGTGGGGCGCATATCTGATCTTTCTCGCCATGGACGAGGCTGCGGTTGAAAAGCTTCCTTCTCCGCGAACGTTGCTGCTATGCGACTCAAACCTTGAAGAGTACGATCCTGAAAACCAGCAACTCATGTTGAATCTGGCGAGCGGGTTGACCACGGTAGCCCCTGAAGAAAAGCGCGCGCTCACGGCGGTCGCCTTCACTCAAGCCGACGAATGGTTCTCTTTTCACGAGGACCATTCCTGGCATGAAGAGAAAGACCAGGCCTTGTTGGAATCGTGGTGGACGAAACTGCATCAGCGCCTGCCTGAGCTCGGCGATTCAATTGAAGTAATTGAAACCAGCACTCCGCAAACTGTCTATGAAACAACGCGGCGCAGATTAGGGATGATCGGCGCCCCGAGCGCAACCGATCGGCGGGCGACCCTGGTGCCGCCGTTCCCTAACCTTTTTCTGGTAGGAGACACCGCTTCGGCGGGCCTTGGACTTGAAGGCGTCGCCAATTCAGCGCTGGGCCTCGCGGATCTCCTCGATCCCCGGTAATTAACCCCGTACGGCTTGACGAATATTGTATAGTGTATAGCAACTATGTACATTACGATTGACGAAGCCGACCGCCGTCCCGTTTATCGCCAAATTGCTGAGGAAATCAAGACACTTATCGCGCGTGGTGAGCTGGAAGAGGGCGTTGCGTTGCCACCCGTTCGCCAAATCGCGAGCGACTTGGGCGTGAATCTGAACACGATTGCTGCCGCCTACCGTGAGTTACAGAAGCAAGGGTTCGTTCGGGTGCGTCACGGGGCGGGTGCTTTTGTTGCGGCTCGGCAGCTTTCGCAGCAAAGCGAGGCTGAACTGCGCAAGCCTTTGCGCGCAAGCCTCACACATCTCGCACTAGCGGGTTTACCGCGCTCAGAGATTCTGGCGATTGTGAATGAAGAACTTCAACAGTTCTTTGGCCGTCGAGCCTGACTTCGGCGCAACTAAGGGTCCTGCTTTCGAACGTTGCGCCCGCCGCCGTAAGGATCGAGATTTCCCGGAGAGTTGGTCGTCGGCGTCGGACTCCCGCCACTACCAGGCGGTGGCCCTCCACTTGGGTTGCCCCCGGTCGTTCCTCCCGGAGCCGTCGATCCAAATCCACCAGGAGTTTGATTGTTGACAACGGTCCGGCTGGGGTTTCCATAGTTACCGCAACACGCCCCGCGCCCATAGTAGCTACCGTAGCCATGACCGTACGGGGACGACCACCCGTAATAGAACGGCAGGAATGTATAGCAGCCTGCCCGCGGACTGTATGTCCACAGACCAAATCGTCGCGGCCCCCAGAACCATGAATCCCAACCGCTGAAGCTCGAGAGATAACCGTTGAAGCTGCGGTTCATTAGCCTGGCATTGGCCTGGGCCAGCAGTTCCGCGCGCTGCTTACTCCATGCATCGAACGCGTCTTTGCCCTTGTTCAGCTTAGCCACAGCGGCAACGCCGTTCGTCAGCGTTACGACCTTGCCCCCTTTAACGATGTCCGTCTTGTTGGGTCCGAAACTCGCACGACCTTTTTTCACAGCCATTTCGGCGAAGCCCGGCCGCACATCAATGCGATAGACACCGCTCCGAAGAATCGTGAATTCGCCGTGTTCTGTTGCGACTTTGATCCCCAAATCCATGTCAGCGACGCCGGTGGCTTCGATAATCGCGCTGCCCTTCATTAAGCGGAGACGCAGGTGATCGAGCGAAATGTCCTCAAACTGAAATTCACTGTTCTCGCCAAGCCTGAAGTACGAGCCAGGATTTAACAGGATTTCCGCGTTACTCGACACAGCGGTCGTGACCGTCTCGCCGGCGGCGAGATTGTCAGTGCTGGTCAGCACCTGCGGCTGCTGCTCGTTTCGTGTGACCCTAACCCTTCCCACCACAGTGTTTACGCCGCCGGCCTTGGCCGAGATGCCGAATCGCTCGCGCGTCTGCGCGGCAGCCAGCGAAGGCAGCATTGCGCACAGCAGGGCAACGGACATGATGATGATGTGTTTTGGATTTCTCATTGACGCACTCCTCTGGGGAGAGGGCTTTGGGCCGTTGACTTCAGGTGCCGGGATTATAGCACCGCCACTGCGCCTGTCCAGTCAATTCGAGCGTCAGTTCGCGAAGTAACCGCGCTTACCGCGAGCGACTGCCCCCTGGCGACTTACGGTCACCCGAATCGCGCGCCACGAACCGTCACGAACTTTGTTGGTTGGCCGGTATGAAAGCGTGTAAAGCGTCCCCAAATCCGCGACCACTCGATCGTACGCGCCTGCGAGATCCTCCAACTTGAAACATTCATAAAACGCGCCGCCGCCTTCGTCAGCGATTTCCTTCATTTGGTCGTGGGCCAGGTCGAAGGTAGCTTGTTGAATGTCGCCGGGACTCAGCGGCTCGTAGCTTTGCGTCTCAGTCCAAATTGCATAGATAACGCCATCGAACTCACGCGCCTGCCGCACAACTTCCTGATAAGTGAGTCGTGAACCTTCGCCGGTCACGTTTGGCATAAGGCTGTCGAGGCCGTCGCTGATCACGACGATCGCGTTGCGCCGCGAGTCTTTCGCCTGCCGAAAGACTTCATTCATGGCAAACGAGAGCGAATCGTAGAGTTTCGTACTGCCGTCGGGCCGCCTGATCTCGTTGATCCGTTGATGCAGCGCCGCCCGATCAGTCGTTAGCGGCGACACGACTGCCTGGTCGCCCGCGAATGTGATCACGCCAATGCGATCAAACGGGCGCGCCGCGTCGACGAAGTGGGAAGCCGCCGATTTGATCAGCTCAACTACGTTCGCCGTCGAACCTGAAAGATCGATGAGCAAAACCAGGTTGAAGGGCGCCGAAGAGGACTCAAAGTGGAGGACCTCCTGCGTGACATTATCTTCGTACAGACGAAAATCACCTTTGCTCAGGTTGTTGACTCCGCGGTTCGTACCGCGATCGACAACGCTCACGTTGACGCTAACCAACTCGGTATCCACGCGAATCACGTCGTCTTCTGAAACTTCTTCCGGAGTTCCTGAGGGGCGCGCCGGGGTTCCTGCGCCTGGTTTTTGCTCACCCGCGCCGATTAGCTGCGGCCGATCCGCCGCCGGCGTCGCAGCCGGCAAA
Source organism: Acidobacteriota bacterium (assembly GCA_052389795.1). Lineage (GTDB taxonomy): Bacteria > Acidobacteriota > Blastocatellia > Pyrinomonadales > Pyrinomonadaceae > UBA11740. The sequence continues at coordinate 39,081 of JBQTHO010000005.1, forward strand.
GATAAAGTCTCGCGCCTTTCAGGTGCGATAGTCGGCCTATGCGCCGGCACGTCGGCGGCCTGAGTCTGCGCGCCAAGAACAATGTTGCCCGCCTGCGAGAACAAGCGGACAGCACTGCTTCCCGTGCCTAAACGCGCGCGCAACTGTGGCCTTTGGGACTGGGAAGCCGCCGCGCTCGGCACTGAAGAAGAAACGTTCCCCGTTCGCGATTCTGCAACCAGCGTCGCGTTGGCCGAGTTCGGAACGTCAACGCGAATCTCGCCGGAGACAGTTTGGATTAGCAAAGCTGAAGGCAGCCCGCGCACTTCCACTGAACCGTTGCCGGTGAAGATCGCAGCGTGAGTTCGCGATGGAATTCGCAGCTCAAGGTTGACGTGCGCTCTTGCCGTGCTTCGAGGGACTCGAACTGAGAGCAGTCTGTCCGATGACTCGATGATGGCCGGCGAGCGAATCGCTTCGCCGGTATCGGTGACGGCAGCAATCGAAACGTATGGCTCGCTCCACACTTCAGCAATCACAATTCCGCGCAAATTTTCGACGCGCAGATTTCCGTTACTCGGCAGCTCGAAGCGCAGACTTTGATTTGCCTGAGATGACGTGACTGAAGCTGAGGCGGGGACAAAGCTGAGGCCGAGCGCCGCTGCGAGCATCAACTCGCAGACAATCAGTGGAGAGCGACGACGTCGTAAACTTCGGAACATCTGACTTGTCGCTTACAGAACCGCCCCTTACGGTTCGATCATATCCAGCATCGATGGAACGGCAGGTTCGGCTTCTTTTTTTGCGCCACCGCCCTCGCCGTAGTCGGACAGGCGCAGCAGCAGGTTGCCGTAATTCGACGCGTATGCGAGTCCATCTTCTTTGGTCACCGTGCCGGCGCGAATCATTTTTTCGATCACGCTGTCGAAGGTTTGCATGCCTTCAACCTCGCCTTGTTCCATCGCGTCCAGCAGCGATTTGCCCTCGGTCTCGCCGCGTTCGATGTATTCGCGCGTGCGTGACGTTGCTTTGAGAATCTCAATCGCGGCAACCCGGCCGCTGCCATCTCGCCGACGAGGATTACTTTGGGCGCCTGCCGCAGGGCGGCGCGCAGAGCCAACGCAAAATTTGGCGTGTCCGAATGCAACTCGCGCTGGTGAATCGTAGAGTTCTTGTGCGTGTGCAAAAACTCAATCGGGTCCTCGATCGTGACGATATGGTAGTACTTCGTCTCGTTAATGAGATCGATGACTGCGGCGAGCGTCGAGCTCTTACCGCTGCCCGTGGGGCCGGTCACGAGCACGATACCGTTCTTGAGCTCGACGATGTCGCGCATCTGCAGGGGCAAGTTGAAATCCGCGAAGGTGGGCGACCGCGACGGAATTACGCGCATCACGATCGCGTGCGTGCCGCGTTGCTTGAAAATGTTCACCCGAAAGCGGCAAAGACTCGGCACGCTGAACGAAAGGTCTGCCGACCCCACCTTCTCCAAACTCTGGGCAGCTTCTTCGTGGCTACCAATGATTATTTTCGCAATAGCTGCGGTCTGCAGCGAAGTTAGTTTGTCCAGACCGGGAATCTCCACCGGTTGAAGCTTGCCGACCAGTTCAACTTGCGGCGGGCGGCCGGGCGAAAAGATCAGATCGCTGACTTTGTCGGAAACGACCAGCATCTTCTGAAGAATGCTTCCGAGGTTCACAGACGTTTGCGGGTTCGGCGATTCAGCCGGGGATTGAACGGTGCTCATCGTTTGATCTCAGTCTTTATAGCGCCTTCACGATAAAGAACGTAACGTCATCATGAGAGCCGAGGCCATCAGTCCAGTCCATCAAGTCCCGGTGAAGGAAATCAATCAGTTCACGCGCCGGGAGAGTGCGCGCGCGGCGCACGGCATCAGCCAGCCGATCGCGACCGTATTCCTCTCCGTCTGAATTGAACGCTTCGGTGACGCCGTCAGTGTATAGCACAAAGATCTGACCGGGCTGGATGGGCGCGAAGTATTCGTAGTAACGCGAGTCGCGAAACATTCCCAGCGGCACGCCGCCGCGCTCTTCAAAGTGCACGTCTCCGTTCGCTTCCATCAGGAACGGCGGATTGTGACCGGCATTTGAGTACGCAAGGGTTCGATTGGTGGCGTCGAGAATTCCGTAGAATGCGGTAACAAACTGACTTCGCTCGATCGACTCCCACAGCAGGTAGTTAACTTTCGCCATCGAAATGTGCGGCGCGTACCCGATATGCGATGCGGCGCGCAGGCTGGCGCGCAGAAACGCCATCAACAACGCCGCCGGCACGCCTTTACCCGACACGTCGGCGATCACAATTCCAATCTGATCGTCGTAACTCTGAACCCAATCGTAGTAGTCCCCCGAAACTTCTTCGGTCGGAAAGTTGTACGCGCTGATGTCGAACCCGGCGAGCTGCGGATCCTTCGCCGGCAGTAACTCGAGCTGGACCTGTCGCGCGATTTCCAGTTGCGTCTCGAGCCGCTGCTTCTCGATCAAATGCTCGTGCAGCATCACCTTCTCGATGATGATGGCCACCTGTGAAGCCAGCAGCATCAGCACTTCCAGGTCGTGCTCGTCGTAAGCGTTTAGCTCGTCGCTCTCGAGATCGAACACGCCGATGACTTCCTGGTTTGAGATGATCGGCGCCACCATTTCGGATCGGGTTCGCGCGCGGGCGTTAACGTAGCGCGGCTCTTTGCGAACGTCCGGCGAGGTGAACGGCTTGCCGCTCAACGCGACGTGTCCGATGAGGCCTTCACCCATCTTCAGGTGCAGTTCCTGCATGTCGGCGATGTCATAACCACGCACGGCTTCGGTGTGAAAGACGCACGTTTCATCGAGCACGCCATCCGTCTCGCCGAACGGCCGTGAGCATTTCACGAGATAGATGCCGGCTGCGTCGTACGGAATCAGCGAGTCCAAAGTGTCCATCACCAGGTTTACAACCTCTTGAAGATCGAGCGAGCGGCTGATCGTTTTAGTGATGTCGAGCAGCATTCGCAACTTGTCCACGACGGACAAGCCGGTTGCCGGAGTTTGCGTGGTTGAGGCCATAAAGAAACAGTGGAGACCACTCAATGACCGGAGCGCAAACGTCTCGCTTGCCGCTTTCGCTTAATGCAAGCGGGACGCTTGCGCTCCGTCGCTCTGATTATACGTGCTGAGTCGTCGCGGCAGAAGCACCTTTGTAAGCGGCCCAAAGATGCGTGACTTTGATGCGATATTCGGCGAGCGGCGTGCTCACCCGAAAGCGCCGGGCGATTTCTTCGGCGGTGCGGCCTGCGAACACGAGGCGTCGCAACGCGGCGTACGGAACCAGCGCCGCTGCGCCGACAGCGTACGCCTCCTCTTCATCAGATTTGTTGTAGTCGCGGGCAAGTACTCTTCGTCCGGTTTCGGTTCCCTCTCCCTTTGGGAGGGGGTCAGGGGGAGGGCTTACCGACGGCTCCGATGAGATTCTATTGTTCTGCTTTTCTCTATCATCCATGACTACTGCCAAACGGTTCGCTTTGTGACCGAGAAACACATGTGAAATCTCTTCCATCAGCGTCGCGCGATTCCTTTGAATGCCGTGTGCGGGATTCAGGATTACGATGCGCCAGCCGTTCGGCAAAGGTCTCGAGCAAGCGCCACCCGACCAATCGTTCATCCCGTCGCCTAACAGGTGTTCGCGTGACTCGGCCGACAAATCCTTTATCTGATTGAAATCAACGACGAGGAGCCTGGCGAACTCGGCGAGTGCAAATGGATCGAGAGCTTGGTCCGGTTGGACGCCGGCGAAGTCTCGCAACGCGAGAGCGCGCAGCTCGAACTGTTTTCTTTTCTCCGTGGGAGGGAGGACAGCAAAAGCATTCATCGCTCGGTTAATCTCATTCTAGGCCCCTTTGCGAAGTGTGTGGTTTCTCGCACGCCGTGAAGTCAGTACCGCGAGCAGTAGCGACCTGGTCTTAGGTTCTTACCCCGTCGCTACCGCTCCGGGTACTGACCTCATCACACGACACCATGCTCTTAATTGAAAAGACTGTTCACGTACTGCTCGGAATCGAAGACCACCAGGTCGTCAACCTTCTCGCCGATGCCCGCGTAACGAATCGGCAGACCGAGTTCTTTAGCAATCGCGACGGCGATTCCGCCTTTGGCCGTGCCGTCGAGTTTCGTCAGAACGATTCCGGTAACACCCGCGATCTTCAGAAACTGGCGCGCTTGCTCCAGTCCGTTCTGTCCCGTCACCGCATCCACCACCAGCAGCGTTTCGTGCGGCGCGCCTTCAACTTCACGGCCCGCGACGCGTTTCATTTTTTCGAGTTCAGCCATCAAGTTTGATTTGTTGTGCAGCCGGCCCGCGGTGTCAACGATCAGCACGTCCGACCCGCGCGCCTTCGCCGCTTTCATCGAATCAAACAGAACGGCCGCGGGATCAGTTCCCTGCTTCTGTTGAATCAAAGGCACGCCCGTGCGTTCGGCCCAAATCGCCAGTTGATCAGAGGCTGCCGCCCGAAACGTGTCCGCCGCGCAAATCAAAACATCGTTGCCTTCGGCCTTGATTCGCTGGGCGAGCTTGCCGATAGTCGTGGTCTTACCCACACCATTCACGCCGACAATCATCATCACGTACGGCGAAATATTTTCCGGCACGCTCGCTTCCGAAGCGACGCCCTGCTTTTCAGCGCCCTGCAGGATCGTCAGCAACTCGGACTTGATTGCGTGCTTCAGCTTTTCAATATCATCAATTTCTTTTCGGCTGATGCCGCGCCGAACAGTTTCGAGCACGTGCATCGTCGTCGGCACGCCGATATCGGCGGCAATCAAAACTTCTTCAAGTTGGTCGAGCAACTCAGCATCAATTTTCTTGGCGCCGGCGAATACCGTATCGATTCTTTGTGACAGCGACTCTCGCGTTGCCGACACCGCGCGGCGAAAACGCGCCGAGAACTCCTGCTCCAGCGCCGCTTCGCGGGCCTGCAGTTGCTCAATCGACAGATCGAGACCGAGGACCGAAGTCTGCCATGGTGTTGTTGGGAGCGCGGGCATCTTGCCGGCATTCGCACCCTCCCTCACGATCGGGTTTCCGCTTTTGGGCTCATCTGGGAGCGCGGGCATCTTGCCCGCTTCCGATTGCGCGGGTGTCCGTGGTGACGACTCCGGCGCCGTGTTCGGCTCAGGCGCTGCGGGCGTATTCAGCCCAAGCGACACAAACTCGTCTTTCTTTCTTCTCCAAAAAGGCATCGTGATTAATTAATTATGAGACGTTTCGATTATACGTGGCGCGCGGACACACGTCAGCCGGCGGGAATGTTCAGAGTCCAAGCTTTAGCTTGCACCGGCCAGCAAACTAAAGTTTGTACTCTAAACCTCAGCTAACTGCCAGAATCGAGTCGGACGTCGGCGCAATCGGAAATTGTGGAATTGCGTTCGTGTAGTCGCTTTGATTTCGTTTTAGTCGCGTTACCCCAGGGCGAATCTTTCCTGCTTCGCACGCCGCGATAAAGGCAGCGACAACGCGCGCATCGTAACGCGAGCCGACGAAGCTTTTCAGACGAGTTAGCGCAGCTTCAAGTTCCATTGCCGCTTGATAGGGCCGTTCGGTGGTCATTGCGTCGAACGTGTCGGCAACCGAAACGATGCGCGCCTGCATCGGGATCTCTTCGCCTTTCAACCCCTGCGGGTAACCCTGGCCGTTAATCATCTCGTGATGCATGTACATGCCCGGCAGGAATTCACGCATGGCCGGGATCTGCGACATGATCTTGTAACCCTTCTGCGGGTGCGTCTTCATGATTTCGAATTCCTGATCGTCCAGCGCGGCGGGCTTTTTCAAAATGCGATCGTCGATGCCGATTTTGCCGACATCATGAAGCAGCGCGCTGATACGAATCTTCTCGACTTCTCCTTCGTCGAGTCCGAGCCCAAGGGCCGTCGCCACGGAAAAGCGCGACACACGTTCTGAGTGTCCACGCGTGTATGGGTCCTTGCCGTCGATGGCCGCCGCGAGCGCCTTGACGGTCCCCAGGAACAGCTCTTTGTTTTCCTCAGCCGAGCGTTGTAAATCAAGCACGAAACGCTCGAGCCGATCCGTCATCTGATTGAATGACGATCCGAGGTCACCTAATTCCGTCCGACCCAAAACTTTGACCCGCTGCGAAAAGTCGCCGCCCGCGATTCGCGTTGCACCGGCCGCCAGTTCACGCACGGGCCGAGTCAGCTTTTCAGCGAAATAGAATCCGCAAACAAGCGCGAGCATCGCCGCCAGCAAACTCACGAAGAAAACCTGGTTGCGCATGTCGCGCACCGAAGCCAGCGCCGCCGACTCATCCTGAATCGCGATAACGGCCAGCAGAGAATTCGGGTCAAGCTCAGCCGTCGCGTATGAACCGAGCATTGAGACAGACTTTCCATCACGCTCGAGCGCAAAGGGCGACAGGGCCGACTGCACCTGGGAACCTGACTCAAGCCAATCCTGGACGACTTTAAGATCCGTCATCGGTCGTTCGGCGAACGCGATGGCGGCATCGGGATGCGCAACCGCTTTTCCGTTTTGATCGACGACAAAGACGATCGGCAAGCCGGCATCGAGCAATTCCCGCGCGCTCCTCGACGATGATTGAACTGTTTTGAAGGCCTCCTGAAACGAAACGACGGCGACGACGGCGGCGACTATTTGATCGCCATCCATCACCGGAGCCGCGATCGTCAAACCCATCTCCTGACCGGATCGAATTATCTGCGGGCGGCCGACGATGACGCCCCGGCCGTTCATGCGCGCGAGAACTTCGCTCACGCGCTCGTCAACTTCTTCTTTGCGAATGACGTCGGGTTGAAACGCGCGATGAACCTCACCTTTGACCGGACAAATTGCCAGCGCAATCAAATTCGGGTCGTCCTGAAGAGTGCGTAGCAGACGGACGTCTGAGCCCGCATCAGTGAGCGAATGAACTCCCCCCGCAAACTCGAAACCTCTGGCCAGACCGCTGACCACGTCGCGATAGCGCTGGCCGTACAATTCAATCTGTCGTGCTTTGCCCTGCACCAGTTGCGCTTGGTAGCGACCTTCGATCGCGCGCAACTCTTGGGCACTGCGGCGCGATACCATCACGCCGGCGACGACCAGCGGCAAGAGGCCGACCAGCAGCAACACTGCCAGGACGACATAGAGCAAGCGAATTCGGCGTAAGCGTTCGAACACTGTTCGGGTATGGGACGTGAAATCCGGCGAGGAGCAGACGACAGGGCAAAAGGAAAGGCGCTAAGCGCCCTTCCAAGTTAGAGATTAGAGGTTGGGCGACCGACCTGTCAATGGTTTGCCATTCTTTAACTGCTGAAATATTTCGATTTACCTCCCAATCCCAACCTTCTATGGCCATTTAACGGCTGGTTGTCCCCGTCCGTGCGATACTTTCCCAACTGCCGATGGGGGCGGGGCGTCTAAAACTATTGAGCGCACGGCTGTTTGGTGCGCGCCTTTGGACGGCTTCGCCCGGGTGACGCGAACCGAATGGAAACGGTCACGACTGACGAACAGATGGTTGAACGTGCCTTGACGGGGGACCCGGAGGCCTTCGGCGAAATCGTGCGCCGCTGGGAGCGTCGCATCTTCGCGCTGTCGTTCGGCATGCTGGGCCGTGAAGAGGACGCGCGCGACGCCACGCAGGAAACTTTTCTCGCGGCGTTCCGAAACCTGCGGGGCTTTCGCGGCGAAGCGAAAGTTTCTTCCTGGCTCCATCGCATCGCGGTGAACCAGTGTATTACTCGCCAGCGACGCGCGAAGGTGCGCAGCGAAACGGCGCTGGAAGATGAAGCTGAGAAGAACGCCGCGGTCTTCGCTCTGCCGGCCGAAGTTTCACCGGCGCGCGCGGCCGAACACGGACAGATTAGCGTCGCAGTTCGTAAGGCGGTCATTGCTCTGCCGCCGGACTTGCGTCAGGTAGTGGTGATGAAGGAATTCGAGGATCTAACGTTTCAGGAAATCTCAGACGTGCTCGGTGTGCCGCTGAGCACGGTTAAGAGCCGCCTTTACACGGCGCTCAGACAGTTGCAGATGCGCCTGCAAAAGTTCGGCACCTCGCGGCACTAGTTTAGACGCCGGACTTGTCCGGCGAAGTTAAAAGCCGGACTTGTCCGGTTAAGGAAATTGTCATGCAGAACATAAACCAGCGACCAGTTTGTCATCGGGCCGAAGACCTGGTGACATATTTGTACGGCGAAGCAACCGCTGAAGAAGCGCGCGACTTTTCCGCACACATGCAGCAATGCGACGCGTGCCGCGCTGAGTGCACGGTGTTCCATCAAGTGCACGATTCGATCGTGGCGTGGCGAAATGAAGCGATTGGCAGCGTCGTTCAGGTTTCCCAATCTACGAGTGCGGCAAATGGTGGGGTCGCAACTGACGAGTTTGTCCGTCACGAGCGTCAGCTTTCGGCGCTGGCGGCGCTGCGCGAGTTCTTCTCAGTGTCGCCGCTGTGGTTGCGTGGCGCGACAGCGTTCGCCGGCTTGCTGCTGTGCGCGCTAATTGTGTTTGCGGTTTCGCGCCCCTGGCAGCAACCAGTTATGACCGCGCGTGATGACGACAAGAAGTACACTGAGGAGCAATTTCAACAGGCAGTTCGGAAGCAAGTTGAACAAATCGCCAAATCAAGTGAAGAAAAACGTGAAGAGGTAATCACGCCGGCGAAAGATGATGTTCAACCGCACACGCAATTTGCGACGCGTCGCTTGCGTCCGAGAACTCAGCCGTCTAACAAGCTGACGCGTGAAGAACGCGAGCAATTGGCGGCGGACCTGGGATTGATTCCGCGTCGCGAGGAAGAACTGCCTTTTGTGTTGCCCGAAGGAGACGAACCGAACCAGTAAGCGTTCGAATCGAAGGACGGTAACTATGAGAAAAGCCCCAATCGCGTTGTTGACCCTCGCTACCGTGCTGCTCGTCGCGAGCGGTTCACTGCGCGCACAGACGCCTCAACCAGAACCGACATCGACGGACGTCGTTCAGCAGCCACGGCGGCAAACGAATCAGATTGAACAGATGCTCAGGCCGCTGAACATTACGCCTGACCAGGAACAACGAATCCAGGCGATCTATGCCGAAATGGCGGATGAGCGGCAGGGGGCCACTCGTAGACTTCGGCTGGCCCACCGGGCGTTGTCAGAAGCGATCCAGTCGCCAACGCCTGACGAGGCTTTGATCGAACAGCGTTCAAAGGAAGTCGCGGACGCACAAGCCACCACGATTCGTCTTCGCTCGCTGACCGAAGCCCGCATCCTGCAAGTTCTGACTCAGGAACAGCGCGTGAAGCTGAGGCAGTTGCGGGCCCAGACGCAACGCCGAAACCAGCAGAATCCGCGCATCCTGGGCCGCGACGGAAATGCACTTCAGCAAGATCAGAATCGAAATGCGCCGACGCCGCGGCAGCGAAGGTTAATGCGCCCACAGCAACGGCAAAGACCTCAGTAAAACCTGACCCCACGCTGTGAAGGCCGACCAGGTGCATTCGGGTCGGCCTTTCTAATTTCCAGGCGATCCAAAGTGAAAACGCGATCGTGCGTCATTCACAGAGCTAAGTGACCCGCCACTGACAACCAACATCCTTGACGCAAGCCGTTTCGTTTGCGCATTATAGGCGCTCTGTAAATCAGCGTGTGGGGGATAGGGTGTAGGGTGTACAAGAGCGCGGAAGAGACTCCGCAAGTAGTAGCCTAAGGCGCGACCTAATCGGGAGATTACTTTGTCGACGGTCGGCTTCCGGATTTCAAATCGGCGAATGGTTACTACACCCAACACCCTACCACCTACACCCTAAATTGAAGTCCTGCCTTTGCGGCTAACTGAAACTGATCTAACCGACCGGCGGTTCTGACTAACGCATGAACATCTTTACGCGCCTGCTGCTCGAACTACAGGAAATGGCGTTGCTGGTTGCGCGTGCCGTCGCCGGAGTTTTTCGCAAGCCCCGCTACTGGCCCGAAACGTTCGCTCAGATGGACAGCATCGGTGTCGGCTCGCTGACCATCATCATGCTGACCGGGTTCTTTACCGGGGGCGTTCTGACCCTGCAGACGTATCAGACGCTCGCATCGTACGGAGCAGTTAGTCAGTTAGGCTATCTGGTCAGTGTGGCACTGATCCGCGAATTAGGACCGACGCTGACGGCGTTGATGGTCACCGGCCGTGTTGTATCTGCAATCTCAGCCGAACTTGGCTCGATGGTCGTGTCAGAACAAATCGACGCCATGCGGGCGCTCGGAACTGATCCGATTCGCAAGCTTGTCACGCCACGGATTGTCGCCCTGGTCATCACGCTGCCCCTTCTGACGTTGATTGCCGACGCGGTAGGAATAATCGGCGCTTGGACGGTTTCCACGTGGCTCTACGGTCTGCCGTCATCGATGTTTGTAAGTTCAGTGCGCAACGGAATTCAGACCGAGGACATCATCGGTGGAGTCGTGAAGCCACTGGTGTTTGCTTTCCTGATGGGCACGATTGCTTGTCACAAGGGTTTGAAAACTGAAGGTGGCACTGTTGGAGTGGGGCGGTCAACGACTTCCGCGGTCGTGACGGCTTCGATTATAGTTATCATCGCTGACTTCTTTCTCGCGAAAGCACTCCAGATCATTTTGGGAGTTCAGCCATGATCACCGAATCCGCAATTAATCAATCAGGCATCAGTGACGACGCTGCCGACTCGACCTTTCGAGAGGTTGACGACTCGCAGCGCATAATCCCGGCCATCGAATTCCGCAATGTGACGATTGAATTCGATGACCGCAAGGTGCTGGATAACCTGAGCTTCAAAGTGAACCGGGGCGAGACCAAGATCATTCTGGGCGGCTCAGGTTGTGGAAAATCGACCACGATTAAGCTCGTCCTTGGGCTGTTGAAGCCAGACAGCGGCCAGGTGTTAGTCGACGGTGAAGACATCACCCACTATTCGGAAGTTGACATGATGAGCGTGCGTAAGAAGATCGGGATGATCTTCCAGGAAGGCGCGCTGTTTGATTCGCTTTCGGTTTACGACAACGTCGCATTTAAACTGCACGAGCACCGGGTGCCCGAAGATGAAGTCGAAAGCGAAGTGCGCCGCATGCTCCACTTCGTCAATCTCGATCAAGCTATCGACAAGATGCCCTCCGAACTCTCGGGCGGCATGCGCCGGCGTGTCGGCATCGCGCGGGCGCTGGTCGGCGATCCAAAAATTGTGATGTTCGACGAGCCAACAGCTGGTCTGGATCCGCCGACGGCGCGTACCATTTGCGAATTGGCGATGAAGCTGCGGGATCTGGAAGACGTCTCTTCGATCTTCGTTACGCACGAAATGAACAATCTCGGCTATCTGTGTTCCGAATACGCCGTCGTGAACGAAGGCGGCGAAGTCGTTTTCGAACGAGAAGGCGAAAAACTTTGCTTAATCAACAGCAAAGTAATCATGATGCGTGACGGAAAGATTATCTTCAGCGGCACCGACGAAAGCTTGCGGCGCGCTGACGATCCGTACATTCAAAAGTTTCTGCGCGGACACTGACCTGAAAGGAAAAAGGAAAAAGGAAAAAGGAAAAGGTAAGAACCTTGACTAAACCCAGGGAAATCGTTTTGCCTTTTGCCTTTTTACTTTTGACTTGTTTTTAAAATGCCACCACCAACCCGGAAAAAAGTCGGTCTAGCTGAGCTGCGCGTCGGCTTGCTCGTCTTAATTGCGCTCGCGGTTCTGATCATTCTAATCCTGAACGCGTCAGGATCGTTGAACCCGTTTGCCCGCAGCCTGCAACTCCGCGCGCGCTTCACCGACGCGAACGGCCTGCGCGACGGATCGGAAGTGCGCCTGGCGGGCGTCCGCATCGGCAAAGTCGATCGCATCCGGCTGATGACCGCGTCGGAAGTGGGGCCGGGACCAAACCCCCAGAAGATTGAAGTCTACATGACCATCAACGCGACCATTGATGGCGTGGCGGCAAACGATCGCATCCGCAGCGACTCGACGGCGCAACAGGCCTCACCGAGTCTTTTGGGCAGCGAAATGATGGTGAACATTACGCCCGGAACTGCGCTGGGCGCGCCCGTGAAAGACGGAGATCTTTTGCCGTCAACGTCCGGCAACACGATGAGTGACCTGGCCACTCGCGGCACCGAACTGGCCGACCGTCTCGGCAAACTTTCCGATCAGCTAAACGAAGTAGTCAAGGATGTGCGCGAAGGCAAGGGCACGGTCGGCCGGCTCTTTAACGACGAGTCGCTCTACAACAACTTGAACGCAACAGTGCGGGACATCGAAGAACTGACGCTGCAAATCAAGAGTGGCAAGGGTTCGGCTGGCAAGCTCATCTATGACGACGCCCTCTATAACAACGCCAACTCGATTGCGGCAAATCTCAAGTTGATCTCCGACGATATTCGCGCCGGCCGCGGTTCGGCGGGAAAATTTCTTACCAGTGACGAGCTCTACAATAAAGTCAATCGCATTACCGATCGCGTAAACAGTTCGATGAATCAGATCGATTCCATCGTGGCGGACGTTAATGCCGGCCGGGGCACGCTTGGCAAGTTGGTGAAAGATGAAGCGATCTACAACGATGCGCGTACGGCGATTGCCCGCTTCAACACGACGGCCGAACGAATTGACAATGTGGTTGCGGGAGCGCAACGCGGCGAAGGCACGCTGGGCAAACTGATTACCGACGAAGCGCTCTACAATAACGTCAACAACCTTTCCTCGGAAGGCGTGAAACTGCTTTACGACTTTCGACAAAATCCGAAGAAGTATCTGACGATCAAATTCCAGTTGTTCTAAATCGCGGTGCCGCGGGCACCTGACCGCTACAAAACCTGTGGGGTGAATTATGAAGCACTTTCCTCGAGTGTTGAGGCAGAGCCTCTCTATTATTTCAGTGCTGACGCTGCTGGCTTCAACCGTTCCGTTTGCGGTTGCGCAGAGGACGGCGGTCACGAAACGTCCGGTGACGCATGCGGACTACGACACCTGGCAGTCCATCGTCTCGCCGCAGATTTCTCGCGACGGAAAATTCGTCGCGTACGCGTACATGTCGCAGGACGCTGACAGCGAGATTGTCGTGCGCAATATCGCAACCGGAAAAGAGTGGCGCGCCCCGCGTGGCTACCGGCCACCAGCGCCGCCACCCGACGTTTCGATTCCCGGCTCCGCGGAGCTCATCGCCGAGCAGGCGCGTCTCGTGCGGCCTCTATTCACCGCGGATACACGCTTCGTGGCGTTCGGCATCGAGCCGGCCAAAGCCGAACTCAACAAAGCGAAGAAAGAAAAGAAGCGACCTGAAGACATGCCCAAGACCGCGCTCGGCCTCATGGATTTGTCGAGTGGCCAGGTCGCGAAGATCGAACGGGTGAAGAACTTTCAGGTGCCGGAGGATGGCTCGGGCTTTATCGCATACTTGTCAGAACCGCCGGCGGTAGCGGGTGGGTCGCCGCGAAGCGGCAGCGATGCGGGCAAGACGGCTGCGCTCCCAGGCGGAAACCCGATCGTTAGGGAGGGTGCAAATGCGGGCAGGATGCCCGCGCTCCCAACCAGTAGTCCGACTGCGCGCGAGAGCGCGATTGCCGGCACGCCAGCGGTGCCAGCGGAAACCTCAAAGTCAGAACCGCCTGCGGTAGCGGGCGGGCCACCGCAAAGCGGCAGCAGCAGTGCGGGCAGGATGCCCGCGCTCCCAAGCGGAAAGAAAAAAGACTACGGCACCGATCTCGTCCTGCGAAACACGACGACCAGCACAGAACGGACGTTCAATGACGTCCTCGATTACACGTTGAGCAAAGACGCGCAGACGCTCGTCTTCACCGTGTCGTCGAAAAAAGAAGAGACGAACGGCGTCTATGTCGTGTCTACCCAAAGCCAGGCGGCGCCGGTCGCCGTCATTTCCGGCAAAGGGAAATATCAGAAGCTGACCTGGGATGAAGAACAGACGGAACTTGCGTTTGTTAGCGACCGCGACGACGCGGAAGGTAAACAATCCAAGTTTAAAGTTTACCTGTGGGAGAGGGGCGGAAACCCGACCGTCAGGGAGGGTGCGAATGCGGGCAGGATGCCCGCACTCCCGGGCATGGGCGCAAACAACAACCATATGAATCCGGCCACACCACCGCCGGCAGTCGAAATCGTATCCGCAGCCTCGCCCGGCTTCCGAAAGGACTTTGTGGTGAGCGACAAAGCGAATCTCAGCTTCTCGCTCGATGGCAGTCGTCTGTTTCTCGGTGCTGCGCCTCCGCCAGAGCCGGAAAAGAACGCTGACGAAGAAGTCTCTGCCGACGAAAAGGTCATCGCCGATTTGTGGCACTGGAAAGACGACTACATCCAGCCGATTCAAAGAGTGCGCGCTGAGCAGGAGCGGCAACGATCCTATCGCGCGGTTTACCTGACGAAGGAAAAACGATTCGTGCAGCTCGCCGACGAATCGATGGAAAACATCAACCCATCGATCGATGGCCGCTTTGCCGTTGGCAGCGACAACCGTGGGTATCGAATAGAGAGTGATCACAATCCGGGGTATTCAGACTTCTACGTCATCAATGCCGCAGACGGATCGCGCAAACTAATTCGTCAGAAGCAACGGGGTGGCATGTCTCTATCGCCCGGCGCGAAGTACGCGATCTTCTTCGATGGCAAAGACTGGAACTCGTACTCAGTAGCCGACGCGCGCGTCGTGAATTTAACGAAAAGCCTTGGCGTCAATTTTTTCAACGAAGACAATGACACACCTGACTTGCCGGGCTCGTACGGCCTGGCCGGCTGGACGAAAGACGACCGCGAAGTTTTGATTTACGACCGCTACGACGTTTGGGTTGTCTCGCCTGACGGCAGCGGCGCCAAAAATCTGACTGATGGTGTTGGCCGGCGCGAGAAACTGGCCTTCCGTTACGTGCGTCTCGATCCGAAAGAGCGCTCAATCGATCCGGCAAAGCCGCTTCTGCTGCGCGCTGACAATGAAGAAACCCGTGACGAAGGTTTCTATCGGGAACGCATCGGCGGCGGCTTGCCGGAAAAGCTCTTGATGGGCGCAAAGGGTTACAACAACCCGACCAAAGCAAAAGATGCTGATGTCTTGATGTTCACGGCTTCGCGCTTTGACGAGTTTCTTGACGTCTGGGTTACCGACATCAACTTCAAGAACCCGCGCAAGGTCAGTAACGGCGATGCACAACGCGCGGGTTTCAATTGGGGCACAGCCGAGCTTGTCAGTTTCAAGAACACTGACGGGGTGCCTTTGGAGGGCGTGCTGATGAAGCCGGACAACTTTGATCCGAAGAAGAAGTACCCGATGCTCGTATACATTTACGAACGGCTCACGCCGGGCTTGCACGGCTTTCGCGCGCCGGGCCCGGGCACTTCGATTAATCCGTCGTACTACGTCAGCAATGGCTACCTCGTCTTCATGCCGGACATTGTGTACACCACCGGCTACCCCGGACAGAGCGCTTTGAAATGCGTGCTGCCGGCGATTCAGGAAGTTGTCGATCGTGGTTATGTTGACGAAAAGGCGATCGGAATTCAGGGGCACAGTTGGGGCGGCTATCAAATCGCCTACATGGTCACGCAAACGAATCGCTTTCGCGCGGCTGCACCGGGCGCGATCGTCGCGAACATGACCAGCGCCTACAGCGGTATTCGCTGGGGCTCAGGGCTGCCGCGTCAGTTTCAGTACGAGCACTCGCAATCGCGCATCGGCGGATCACTTTGGGAATACCCGATGAGGTTTCTCGAGAACTCGCCAGTCTTTCGCGCCGACCGCGTGCAAACGCCGCTACTGATGATTCACAACGATGAAGACGACGCGGTGCCATGGTATCAGGGCATCGAGTATTACCTCGCGCTGCGCCGCCTGGGCAAAGAGGTGTACATGTTTAACTACAACGGCGAGCGGCACGGCCTGCGCAAGCGCATCAATCAGAAGGACTATACGCGCCGCATGCAGGAGTTTTTCGACCACTTCCTGAAGGGCGCGCCACAGCCTGAATGGATGAAGAAAGGAATTCCGTATTTGCAGCGCGAGAAGGAGAAGGAGAAGTATCGGGTGGCCGATGGGGTGGCAGAAGCCCGGCCGTGAGGGAAGGTGCATTCAGTGCCGTAGGCACTGGATGTTTATAGATAGGAATCCTCTTGAAATTAATGCTCGAAATCGAAAGCAGTTTCGATTTCGAGCATTTTCTCTGCAAAAATGGTCTATAAACATTCCACTCCTAATTGAGTGAAAAACTTCACGGAACGCTTTCAGCGTGAGTTCGTTACTGTACTACGAAGTTGTAAACCAGTTGACCCGTCACGCTAACTGGCTGTCCTTGTAGATGAGTGGGCGAGAATTTCGCCTGGCGCGCCGCAGAAATCGCGGCTCCTTGCAGCAAAGGATGTCCAGAGACTGCCCTCGCCGAAACCACGTTTCCCTGCTCATCAACGGCGATTTGAACCGTCACGGCTCCTGATGCGCGGGCGGCACGGGCAATTTCCGGATATGCCGGCACCGGCAAACTAATCGCCTTACCATTCAGTACGCCCCCTTCAATCATTCCACCAGTTGATGTCGCTGCTTTTCTTTCGTCTTCAGACTTGAGAATCGTACCGTCGACGGCGCTGATCCAAACGTACTTCGTGACCGTCTTGTCGCCTTCAGTAACGATAATCACGAGGTGATAGAAGACGGGTCCGTCCTTGTCGCGCCCCAGACTGCACGCCAGAACCTTCCCGGGATACTTGCTGGTGGCGATTTGGACTGCGCGATCCATCGAGATGACTGCACCCTGCGCCAGTTCGGCATGCCTGCGCGCGCGATCGTCTTGGCCAATAGGTTCCTGCTCTTTACGTCTTCGCATTTCGCGAAACCCACTGACCTCATAATGGGGCCCTTCGGCGGTGCCCTGCCCACTGATCAACGCGACCTGCCTGGCCTCCGTCGAGAAATAGAACTCAACCACCAGCGTGTCAGAAACTGGTTGCCCATCCTTGAGCGCCGGTTCAAAACGCATCTGACGAGCAGCTTCAATGGCTGCCTGATCCACTGAAGGATAAAGCGATCTCCGAATCTTTATCTCCTGAGGAATACCCTCGCGATCTACGACCATTGTTAGCACGACTGAGCCTTTGATTTGCTTCTCGCGAGCATCGACGGGGTAGACGGGCTCGACCCGGTGGATGACTCTCGGCTTGCGTGTCTCACGATATTGTTGTTCCAGCAGCTTCTGAGCTTCCACGTACTTCTGCTCATCGCGCATCTGCGCGGATTCCTGGTACTTGGCCAGCAGCTCAGCCAATCTGTAGTGCGCCTCGCGTGCTTTCTCAGAGTCAGATCCTTCCTGTTGTTGGTACTTTTGCAGAAGCCGCTTGTGCTCTTCCAGCTTCTGCTGGATTTGCCTCAGTCTTGCTTCGGCTTCAGCCCTCGCTCTCGGGTCCAACTGTTGATTCTGCTGTACGAGCTTTTCATGCTCTTCAAGGGATCGCTGTACTTCACGCAACCTGAGTTCAATTTCAGCTCGAGCGGACGGAGTCGCCACGCGCTCCTGTTCTTTTAGCTTCTGAACTTGCTCGAACATTTCCGCGCGTAACTTTTCCTGTTTTTGCCGTTCATCCTGCTCACGACTTTGCCCAGACACTGCGGGCTCCTGCTGGTTGATCTCGAAACTTAACGCGAATGGAGTCGCCGCGATACAAGGAACGGCCAGGAGCAGCGATGCTATTAAGAGCAAAATGTTCTTACGGCGACCAGTGAGCTTGTGTGATTTGAGCAGAGACATGATTCTTCCCTCCAGGTTATCGGATTCAACAATGCCGATCGTGGTATCGGCGGCCATGCGGGGAGTCAGCGGCGAAGTTCCAATCATGCGCACGAGCGAGCGGGCATAAACATCGGGCGGCAACAGTTTTGACGTTACCCGTTCGTCGCAGCAGAGTTCGCGCGTCTGCCGGATACGCCTGCGGATCAACCAGGCGGCCGGGTGGAACGACACCGGAAGATAAACGAACTCGTAAATCAGGTTCGTGAGGTAATCGCGGCGAGCAATATGAACCAACTCGTGCCCGACTGCTGAGATCAATAGGTTCTCATCGATTTTATTCAGCAGTGAGTGCGGCAGAATGATGACGGGACGAAGAACGCCGAGTGTGATGGGCACGGGAATCGAGTTTGAACACAGGACGCGCACTCGTCGCGTCGCTATCGCCCGTCCACAAGTTTCTATAATCGACTTTGCCGATTCAGGGAGTTCTACTGCAAGCGCCTCGCGTACGATCTTGCGGGTCTGGCGCCATGCCCGACCGAGCCTCAGCAATGCGTAGAAAACCAACAAGGCATAAATGGCCACGAGCGTTGCGGCGAGACGGGGCTTAACCCGAACCGGTGACCACCAGTTTCGTTCTGGCGCAGTCGCAGCTACTGGCGCAGCCGGCACCTTTGATTCAGCCGACTCGATCTCGTCGCCTGCCAGCGAAGAAATGCGGGTCACAACCACGGGCACGCTTTCAGTTGTTGGCGCGGCGGCTATTGAGACTCGCGGCGGGGCGGTGAAATTAGTGGCGCTGCTGAACACTGGAAGAAACAGCGTCAGGAACAAAGCGACCACCCAAACCGTGTGTCGATAACGAGCCGCAGTGCCGCTCAAGATTCGGTCGCACAAAGACGCCAATGCCGCAATCAGCAGGATCTGCCACGAAGCATTCAGCAGAAAAGTTAACAGGAATTGCGAAACGGTTTTCACTTCTGTCCCTCTTCTTCCAAAAGCTTTTGCAGTCGCGCCAATTTTTTCGGCGTCAAATGCTTTGTTTCAAGCAGACTCATGACCAGACTCTCTGCCGATCCGCCAAACAGACGGTCGAGAATATCGCTCATGTGTTCTCCCGTGACATGACTCCGGCTGACAACCGCTTCGTAAAAGTACGCACGGTCCTTCATCGCGCGCTGCACTTTGCTTTTGCGGTGCAGAATATTTAAGACGGTCTGAACAGTCGTGTACGCCAGTTCGCGCTTCAAATTCCGCTGGACAGTCTGGACGTTAGCGGCCCCATGCTCCCAAAGCACATGCATGATTTCCAGCTCGAGCGGAGTCAAATGTTCGGTTTTTCGTCGCGCCAAAGGTCGCCTCCTAAAACTTTAGGAGTGCTTATACGCTCTCCGCGCGAGCCTTGTCAACTAATTTTTTAGGAGGTGCTTCGCGCGAAGGCTAACTGAGGCGGACCTAATCACGGTTGGATTTTCGCTGCACAAGGACCTGAAAGGCCGCGGCCATGCCGTCGGACTTGATCAGTTCAAGGGCGTCTCTGTTGAGCTTGAATTGTGCTGCCGGATCCGCGACGAGACTTGCGGCGCTCATCACCTCAGTTAACGTCTCCTCGCCCATTAGGAATTCGTTCAGCCGTTGAAATCGTAGTGTTTCGAGGCCGTGGCGCTGTCCTGCTTCGATGATTTGGGTCCAGTCGACAGTAGTCGTGAGGTCGTACTCTCCCGGACGCGAGAGAATCTCGTCAACGAATTGGTGTTTTCGGAATGCGCGAAGCGTGCCGCTAAATCGATTCGGATCAGAAAGTAACTCGTGGCGTTCCGCGCCATAATCGACCGTGATCAGCACGCCCTCACGGATCGACTTTGCGGCCAATGAGATGAACTGTTCGGCCCGCAGATTCACTTCGTAAATTTGTCCTTCGGCGAGTTGAAGCTTTATCAGATCGCAGTATTCAGCCACGGGGCCAGTTAATTTCCATTCCACCCACGCGAACATGCCCGCGTCGTCCAATGCGACGCGTAACTCTCTAACACCACGACCGCGGCCGATGACGCGATGAACCGGAAAGGCGTCCAACAACTCATTGGAAAAGATTAATGCGTGTGGCAAGGGCTCGTGAAGTTCGCTCAGCGCGCGAAACTGCAAGCGGTCTTTGAAAGGGGCTAGCTTGCTGAGCGCTTGCGACCGTGCGTCAGCGCTAACTTCATCAATGATGTATTGGGTGGCGCTAAAGACATTCGAGAAGTTGATTTGCAGACTGCGTAAGACATCATGTGCGAAATCTCCCGTCCCGCTTCCGATCTCGACAATCGTCCAGGACGGCGGCGCGCCGAGATCGAAATAAAATTTCATGAAGTAGTTGGCGAATGCGGCGCCAAACAACGGACTCATCTCCGGCGCAGTCCGATAGTCCCCGTGCCTGCCTTGGCGCACGCGGTCGCGGCGGCAGTAATAACCGTCGCGCTCGTCGTAGAGCGCGGCCTTCATCCATTCGTAGAAACTAATCGGGCCTTCGCGGCGGATGCGCTCTCGCAGACGTTCTTCGAGGTTCAATTCTTTTCAGACTCGGTTTTTTCGAGGAGCTGGGTGGTGTGATCGGGGACGCTGGTTGGCGGCACAATCTCAGCCGTGTCCGGGCGCGCGCGCCACGGTTGCGTGCTCACGGAGGGCGGCGGTAACGCCGACACACGCGCCTGCGGCGGAGGTGGCATAGCGGGCGGAATATAAGACACTGCCGGCATGTAAGATTTTGGCTTGGCGCCCTCTTCAAAAATCCCTGCGAAGAGCATCCGCAGCGGGCCGCCGATGAAGCAAATGATTGCCGTAATTGCGGCACAAAAAGCGAAGATATCGGCGATGGGCCCTCCTGAGAATCCGGACATCACGCCAAAAATCGGCACGAACAGGACGCCCAGCAACATCAAAATTACGCCTTGCTTGACGCCTTTGCGGCGCGGCGAAATTGTCGTTTCACCTGGCTCAGTTGGATAGTGCGGCAGCATGCCGTTGTGCCCCAGCAGATGCATGACGCCTTCCATCGCGAATCCACATCGTGAGCAGAAGCGCATGGAATCGGTCGCCTGTTGTTGGCCGCATCTGGGACAAAACATAAAGGAGAGTTTGGGTCTTATTCGTTCAGCAATTCGTAGATCGTCACAGCTCGCTGGTGATGATGCCTTGCGCGCCGCAAAGTGTCCAGCATAAAAGGCAAAAGTTGAGCGCTTCCGGCAGGCGTCATGATCTCTTTCGAAAGATCGTTGTCGCTTTCAAAAGAATCAAATGCGTGGCGGCGCGTAGCCTCAACCTCATCCAGATATTCCAGCACCTTAGCCGGGGTATTCAACGTCTCAGGCAACGTCCACTCAAACGGATCGTCCCAGAGATTCGCGGTGAGGCCGCCGAAGCCCTGCTCGACCACGGCGGCGCTCCGCAGGATCTGTTCCCCGAACGAATCATCAGAGCCGTCCGGCTTCGCGTAGAGCTGTTCGCGGGAAAGACGCGCGATGAAACCAAGCGATCGCGTGTGCAGATCCGCGAACTGGGCATCGAGCCTCTCGATTGATTCTCTCATCGAACCATTAAGTCATTGATTCAATGAAATGCGAATCAATGCGCTCATCGCGACTTCGCTTGCCGCTTTTCCTCTTTGAGACCCAGACCGTAATTGCGGCCGCCGAATTGTAATCCGGTGTACGCGCGGCCGGAAACCCCAACGCGACTGCCGCGCGCTGGAACGCCGCGCGTGGTCATTACCCAAATACGGCCGGTGCCGTCGTCAAGTTCGTACACGCCGTTGCCAAGCACTCCGTAGCTGTCGGTGACGGTTCCGATCAGACCGACTTCCTTGTTCTGGTATTTGCCGGGATCGGCGGTGATTTGCGAAATCGTTGTCCGGCTGGGACAGGCCGTCAGCGCGAGCGCAGCGACGAGAATGGCGGAGAGAAAAAAGGCTTTACGAAAAACGTGCATTGCATCTCCTTTCAGTTTCAGAAGCAACTTCGAGGAGAGCAAAGCGATGATACCACTGGGATGTGGCGCGCGAAAAAAGACGTCGCGTGACTGGCTAGATTTCGACCTCGCTTTCGAACGGCAAGTCCTGCTGCTTGTCGAAGGCGCGGTCGCGCGCTGAGACATAAAGCCGCAAAGCCAGCAACAGAATTCCGAACGCCACAGCGATCCATAGCACGGCCCAGAACAGCGCCGGCACGCCCGTCGCGTTCGCCATGTTCACGGCGTCATTGGGAACCACGGGGGCAAAGGGCGATGAAAGGAAGAAGACAGTCTTCAGATCGAGCAGAGCATTCAGAATGCACTGCACCGCGATCATACTGACGATGAAGAGGGCGACGCGTTCTCCTGTCCAACGGCCGATGGCGTAAAGGCCGAGCGAGATCACCACGCCGGCGATAAACGTGAAGGGGACGGCCGCCCAGGACGAGCCGGGGCCGGCAAAGATCGGCTTAAGAAAACCAAACACGAAGGTCAGAAACAGGATCAGGAACGCGCAAGCAAAGAGAATGACGCGCGCCGCAGCCGCCCGGCGAATTAAAACGAGCAGTACCGCCCCGAACGCCATCGCGCCGAGATAGCCCGCGCTTGAGACAAACATCTGCGAGAACGTGCCGCCCTGCGTTGAGTAGACCTCGCCGCTGCCGCTCATGGAAACGCTGAGGCTCTGCACCGAATTGCCCGTCAGCAAAGCCGCGATGGCATGTCCGCCTTCATGTATGAACGTGACGAAGATGCGAAACGGATAAATGAGGATTTCGGCAAACGGAATGAACCAGAGGAGGACGGAAACAATCGCGGCGAGCATAAGCATCTTCGCCTGCGGTCGAGCATCATCAGCGAGTCGGTATTTCATCCCTTGAATGAACGCTAAATCGCGTTGGCTTGTTCCGTCATCAAGTTTCGCGCTGATAATCGCCGGATTTGCCGCCCGTTTTCAGCTCCAACCGCACGTCCGTAATGGTCATCGATTTGTCCAGAGCTTTGCACATGTCATAGACGGTTAGCGCGGCCACTGAAACAGCCGTGAGAGCTTCCATTTCGACGCCGGTCCGCGCCTGCGTCGAGACTTCGGCTTCGAGATAGACACCGTCGTCTTTCGTCTCCGCGCGAACATCGATGTGCGTCAGTGGCAGGGAATGGCAAAGCGGAATCAGTTCCGCGGTTCTCTTCCCCGCCATCACTCCGGCGAGCCGGGCCGCCTCCAGCGGGTCACCTTTCGGCGTTTGATGATTGCGAACGGCGGCGATAGTTTGCGCGGACATCCTGACGACCGCTGAGGCAACCGCGCGCCGTGCGGTATTCGGTTTCTCCGAGGTGTCCACCATACGTGCGCGGCCCTCGTCGTCAAGGTGCGTGAGTTGCGCCAACTACCTATCTCCCAACTCTGTTTTGACGGGCGCGAGATTTCCAGACAGAGAAACTGCGGCGTAGCTCGACTGGTTGGGCTTAATTCCAATCGCGGAAAGGGTCCCTTCGAGGTTACGGAAAAACCGTATCCGTTCGAGCAGCGGATTCAGCCAGCCGTTCGTGATGCAATAATACGAGTCGAAGGGTTTCGTGTGATGAAGACTGTGATGGGCTGGACTCAGGAACAATCTTGAACGCTGTAGACGCGAAATCAGCCAGTTCGTCTTTTCGGCGTGCGCCCACTTGTGCAGCACGTTTGTCGCGACCATGGCGATCGTGAACAGGGTGGTAACAAACGATAGGAATGCCCTGGTGATTGAGACTTCGTCCTCGGACAGCATTAAATACAGCACGCCAGCCTGAAGCGGCACAGCGAGCGTGCACGAGTTACCGATCGCCAGCACCAGCCCATGAGTACAAATGTCGCGCGGGTAAACGTGATGTTGGCGAAAAGGGCGAATCAACCAGGGCCCAAATAAGGGTGTGTCATCGGCGCCGTAGGTATCCGCGAACCAGTGCACCAGTCCAGAAACAAAATCTGCCAGAACCCAAGCCAGGGGCAATCCGATCGTGATAGCCAAAATCAGTGTGACCCAATCAAACTGGCCTAACGCCAGATACAAATTGGCGGCAGAAAGCACGGGAAAGGCGTACGTCATGACATGCTCGACAAAGGAATGAAGCGGGCCCGATTTCTCTTCGATACCGCTGTAACCGGACTCAGCCCCCACAACGCTCACGTCTTCCGCACGTAAAGACCCTGCCGAAATGGATTGCAGTGCCGGCGTCGACCTGAAAGTGTGACCTAACGTGCTGTTTGTTTCTGAAGACTGGATTCGCTGACTCAAGAAGCCTCCAAATACGGCAGCCAGGTTGGAGCCGCCGAGGGACTGTCAATAAAACGCGTCGAATAATATCCGGAATTCGGTTTCTAAGGTAGTCACGCAGGTAGGCGAAGGCATTTGGCGCGCTCACCGGCGCCGAACGCCCCACCTGCCGGAACAATAATTAGGCCGTTTGCTGAGGCAAAAGACACAAAATCGGACGAGCCGCCCCACTTCAGCGGTTCCGCCAGCAGTCTTCCGTCTTCATCAGTCCGCAAGACGGCGGGCAGGTAGCTGTCGCGATCGCGCGAAGCCTTCACGTTTCGCGCCAGGACCGCAGTGACTTCCGGCAAGCCTTTTATTGTTGCGCCTTGCATCGCCCGAAGCGCCGCGCGTGCGAACAAATTGAAGGTGACCGCAACCGAGACCGGGTTTCCGGGTAAACCGAATATTAGTTTGTCGCCAACGCTTCCAAAGACGGTTGGCTTGCCGGGTTTCAAAGCAACTCGCTCAAACAAGATCTCCGCGCCGAGCTCTCTGAATGCTGTTTTGGTGAAATCATAAACACCCATCGACACGCCACCCGAAGTCACCAGCACTTCGCATCTTTCAAGCGCCGCAGTCATTTGCTTCTTCAAAAGTTCCGTGTCATCGCCCGCGAGCGGCACGCGTTCCACGGTTGCGCCTGCCAGTTTCGCGTACGCTTCAATCGTATGGTTGTTCGAATCGCGAATTTGATCGCGCGCAGGCGTTCGATCGATGTTAACGAGCTCGCTGCCTGTAGCCATCACTGCGACGCGCGGCTGGCGACCGACCTTCACTCTTGCATAACCAAACGACGCCAGCGTGGCAATCGCTTGCGCATTGATCTCTTCACCGGCGCGGAGCACCGTCTCGCCGGCTTTTATTTCCGCAGCGCGTCGAACAATTGATCGTCCGATCTGAACCGATTCGAGAATCTCGACCGTGCCTGCTCCGTTCAGTTCGCGCGTCAGCTCAACCTGCTGCACTGCATCAGCGCCCTGCGGAACTGGCGCGCCGGTCATGATGCGCACGGCCTCACCGGCTTTCATCTCGTGATGCCACCCGGCGCCGGCCGCTGACTCGCCAACGATGCGCAAACGCGCGGGAGTCGTCTCTACATCCGCGGCCCGGACGGCGTAGCCATCCATCTGCGCGCGATCGAAAGGAGGAAGATCCGTGTCGGCAACGATGTCCTGCGCAAGGATTCGATGGGCTGCTTCGCTCAGCGCCATCGACACCAGCGGCAAGCACGCTGTTTCAGCCAGAATGATCCTGAGTGCTTCAGTGACCGAAATCATCGCGCCCGATTTTAGGTTTCGAACATCGAATAGGCAATCGATCGTCTCCGCAGCCACCAATGGAAGCGGGTTAACTTTCACGCCAGCTTGTGCCAGTTTGTTGCCGCGCGCAGTAGAGCGCCCAAGCTGCCGGCGCGCGTTTGGCGTAATTGTGGTGGGCAATGCGTCGAGTGATAGGACAGCTGATTTTGTGGCAATCTGGCCGTAAGCGCTTCGGCGACAGGAACCATGTTGCCGATTTTAGTTTTTGGATTGGAGGATTAGACCTATGTCCGGTGATGCGGAACAAGGTCGTCCGTCTGATCAGTTTACGTACCCACAGCGGCGTAGGTCGTCAGCCAGCACGCGATCGAGAAACGTCAAGTCCTCGGGACGTGCCTCACGTCGCCGGCGATCCGCGAGAGTAAGATCGATCGGCTCCAGCGATCTACCTTTCCATTCGATCGAGCGGGGCAGCACGACACGACTGGGAACGTTGCTGGAAAGCTGCCGCGGCTCAAAAGATTCAGACAGAAACTCCATGACTGCGGTCAGTACCTGTTCCGCGTCGGCCAACAAGTGTTCGTATTGCACAACCATAAAGTGCTGAGGGTGCTGCCTACTGAATTCGCCCATCAGTGCCACATATCGACGCCATAGTTCGGCCGCGCCGGCCACGCTCCACCCCCAGGGCATGGCATGAAGCGAAAGGGTCGCATCGCGTCCGTCGCGCAACGCGCAAATAATCTTCGCGTCCGGAAGAACCGGCGAATCGCCGGCACATGAATCAGATGTTGTGGAGTTTTCTCGCCCGGTCTGATCTTCTGCTGCCGCAGCGCATAAAGATCCAGAATGGCAGCCAATACCTCTCCGATGCTCCACTTTTTGTTTCCCAGTCGCTGACGCACCATCTCCGGTTCGAGCCCGAGTTCAGAGAGCCGTCGCCAATTCCCAAGCACTCTCATCAAGACGGGGTCGTTACACTTTGTTAGCTTCGGGGCAACCTCGTCAAAGAAGGCTGTTTCGGGTGGGACGCATAAGCGCGAATGTCGATCGAGCAGTACGCTTAAAAGCGTGGTTCCGGAACGCGGGTACCCGACGACAAAGAAGTAACCCGCTCCCATCACATTCGGGCCGTGTGTCTCAGCCTCGTTAGACATCAAATGAGATTCAGCGCCTGGAAAGATACCGCCGGAGACGCCAATACGCCGAAACCATGCGATACGATTTTGAGTTGAGAAGTTCGTCGAGTACGCGTCCGCGCTCATCAGCCAAGGCCTTAACACGGTCGAATTCGTTCCGAGGAGACGCGGACTCATAATCGAGAGACGAGTCGTCGGTTTCTTTGTCGAGCGCCGCTTCGAGTAGCCAAACAATTGGATGAGTTAGTTGCCCCGATAGGCGCTTTTTCGTTCCCGACACCTCGTGAAGATGTTCGTCGAGATCTATCCGGCGGATACCGTAACCAACGTCGCGGCCGTAACAAATTTCGTCGATGTCGGGAATGACAATGATCCGGACAAGATTGCCCCATCTCAGTAAGGCATCCTGAATCATGGTCCAACGCTCTGACGTCGAATAGGGATTGTCTTTGCTGCGTTCGGTGTCGCGGATCGCAATCACCACCGGCTTGCCGCTTTTCAGAATAGTTTCAATTAGTGCCTGATGGCCCTCGTGAAAAGGACTCCATCGTCCGATAAACAAACTGGCAGGTTTCACAAACTGGCAGGTTTCATTAGTGTCATTATCTGAGGGTGGTTCAGTCTTTTCAAAGTCTGAGGGCGACCCAAACGAGGAAGCGGTTGCCCTTCGATGTGAAAAGCAACCGCTTCAAAAATGGCGGAGCCGACGGGACTCGAACCCGCGACCTCCGACGTGACAGGCCGGCGTTCTAACCAACTGAACTACGACTCCGCAGGGAAAGCAGATGTCAGAGGTCAGATATCAGAAGTCAGCTTTTGTTTCTGTCTGACCTCTGACTTCTGACCACTGACTTCTGCCTTTTGGTGGGCGCGGAGGGACTCGAACCCCCAACCTCTTCCTTGTAAGGGAAGCCGTCTACCATTGACATACGTGCCCGTTTTCAAAAATCCATTCGAAATACTCTCGTCACGACGAAATGCCATCGTAAGGAAAAGCAACGAAGAGGTCAAGACGACGAGAAGTCAGTGGTTACGGCTCTGCCGTCCGATGTGCGGAAGGCCTCTGGCCTTCCGTTGGCTGCGAAAAGTATTGCCTTCACATGCCGAGGCTGAGCCTCGGCATGTGATAGAAAAACAAGGCGAAGCCTTTCCGCACATCTGGGGCGGCAAAGCCGCACGCCAAGACCACCACAGTATTTTCGTTTCTCAATAAGTGAGTCTATATTTGTTCCACCCCAGTACTGCTCTAACCTGCTCAGAAATGCGATTCATCGTCCACAGCTTTATCGTCGGTCTGTCGCTGTCCCTCGTGTTGGCGGCGACCGCCACGACTCAAGAGCCGCAGCCAAACAAGCAACAGCGACCGCGCACCGTCGGCCAAGGCAACTCACAGCGCAATTCCAACACTTCACAACAAACGAACGCAACCGGCGAAGAAGTGGACGAAGGCGATATCGTCCGAGTCGAGACCCAGCTCGTCTCTGTGCCCGCTGTGGTGACGGATAGAAATGGACGGCCGCTCGCCGGATTGAAACTCGAGAACTTCGCCGTTTTGGAAGACGGCAAGGCGCAGACTCTGACAAACTTCGCCACGACAGAAACGCCTTTCGAGATCGCCTTGCTGCTCGACACTTCGGGTTCGACACGTGAAGACCTGGGATTGATTCGCGATGCCGCGAACGCTTTCATTGCCGCGCTGCGCCCAGGTGATCGCGTCGCGATCGTCGCCTTCAAGAATCGACAGGTCGATGACGTGCCGATAGCAACGGTCGATTTGCGGTCGAGCTTGACGGACGATCGCCGCGATCTGCGCGTCGCGATTGAAACTCTTGGCACGAGCAATGGCACGCCGTTTTACGATTCGCTGCTTGAAATTAGCAAGCAGACTTTTCGCGAACCGCCTCGTGATGAAATTCGCGGCCGCCGCGCCGTCGTCGCGCTAACCGACGGAGTTGACTCAAGCAGCAACATCGCCTTTGAGGATGCGCGGGCAACTCTGGCGCGGACTGGCGTCGCGGCGTATTTTATTCAGCTCAGCACAGAGGACTATGTAGAAGATCGTCTACTGAAAGACTGTGAGGACGACGGCCGCCTGACGCTCTCGTCAAAGCAACTGGAACGCTTTCGGCGCCTTTTCGCGCCCGGTGCGCAGAAAGAAGACTACCAGGACTTCTGCCGACTGGGTCAGTTCGAGCGGATGGACATCAGTCGCCGGCTCTACAATCTGGCGCGTTCAGAGATGAATGAGCTTGCGCGCGGGACGGGCGGGCGAAACTTCTCCGCGGCGACGTTACGTGACGCGCGCGCTGCATTTGCACAAGTCGCGAACGAGATCGGCACGCAATACAGCCTTGGCTACTATCCTTCTAACAAGAGTCGCGATGGCCAGTTTCGAAAAATCACGGTTCAGATTCGCGGCGTGAAAGATGCGCAGGTGCGCGCGCGTGAAGGATACTACGCGCCGAAGCGGTGAGCCGGAGATTCAATTGACGATTTTCTTAAGGGCTTTCCAAGCGTCCGTCGCGAACAAGTCATTGCTCTCTTAGAGATGTCGCAAGAACGCGTGCTCCAGCCCGCCTAAGTTGAAGTCCTCCTCGATGAAAACCTCGATTGGCGCGCCCAACCGATTCTTTGAACAGACGAGACTGTGTGCCCCGCGAGTTCGCGCTCCAAGCGGGTAAGAGCCTGTCGGAGAATTACTCTCAGTGGTCCTCTGTGCGATCTTTGTGCCTCTGTGGTGGAGCGGTTTCTCAAGGCAATTTCACCACCGAGACACAGAGATCGCACAGAGTTTCACGGAGAAATCCATTTCTCCGACAGACTCCTAGCGTATCGAAATTCGCATTGAGAATCTGGCCGTGGTACCGCGACGCGCGTATGCACGCGGCATCAGAACGCGAATCGAGTAGTCGCCTGACTCGGGCAATTCGCCGCTCCACTCTCTTACGCCGGTCGCATCCATCCCAAGGTTTCCTCCATCGGGCATAAGGATCGCCAACTCGGCAACGGAACTGCCGGTCAGACGCACGCTCATCGTTTGACCGGCTCTCGCCGCGATGACGTAATCAATATACTCGTAGCCCTTTATGCGACCGTTGACGGTTGCTGAAGACGCGCCTTTCGCGAACTGCACCCGCCGCGTTGTTTGCGCGTCCACACTGCCAGCCGCAAACAGAACTAACATCAACACAGAAAATCCAAGCAATCGTTTCTTCATTTTGTGTTCCCTCAGAGCTATCCTCTTCGGCACGCGCAGGTATATTCATAACGTTAATCTGCATCAGGGCCGAAAGTCCCGCCCGCCCCCCCCACGGAGCATTCGGATCAGATATTGGCGCGCGGAAGAGAAGACACCCACTTAGCAGCGCGTGAAAATACCAGGCGCAGCAAAGTAAGCGCGCGTCCGCAACAGACTTCTTAATTTTCACCAGGACCAGTCGCGACTGCCGACAGGCTCGTCACTGAATTGTGAATGGATGAGATAGGGCAACCAACTCATTGTCTGACTGCCCGCGCACAACACCGCAACCACTTCTCCTGTGCCTGGCCTTCCCGGTGACGACCCATAGCCTGGATTCGTCCGGACGATAACAATCTTCTGGATGTCTCCGGTGATGACAGCACCATCCTGCCGAATCGAACTGGAAACAATCACCGCCATGTACGGCGGAATCCTCGGCGGTGGATTCGAGCTGTTACCGGGCTGGCTGGTCCAAGTGCCGTCGCATACCGGTTTGTCTGATCCATTCTCAAAACCTTTGAAAGCAATCGGCGCGGGGCCACCCGACATTGGGTTGTACTTCGCCCACTGCGCCCCCCAAAAATAGACGGTGACGCCGGCGGACAAATTCAACTGATCGCCGATAACAAATTGGGCGTTTTCGGGAAATTGAAAAGGAGTGCAGCTATCGCCGACGCCATCACCGTTCGTGTCACGCTGATCCGGATTAGGCGTGGTCGGACAGTTGTCGCACGCGTCACCCACAAGGTCGCCGTCGGTATCTTTCTGGTCGGGATTGGCCATGGTCTTACAGTTGTCACAAGCATCGCCCACTCCATCTTCATCAGCGTCTTCTTGACCCGGGTTTGCGCGTTGCGGACAGTTATCGATGCAGTCCGCCACGCCATCTCCATCCGCGTCAGTTTCGGGCGTGCCGCACCCGCATACGCCGCGAGCGATCTTTCCGGGATCAGCAGGACACGCATCGAGACAATCCGGCGTCCCATCAGCGTCGCTGTCAGTGTCTGGAATCCCGCAGCCGCAAGCACCGGCCACTGTCTTGTTTGGATCGTTATCGCATTGGTCAATGCAATCCGGTGTCCCGTCGTTGTCGGCATCCGTATCCGGCACGCCGCATCCGCAAAGGCCTGGCTCGGTCTTTTGGGGATCAGAATCACACGTTTCGACGCAATCGGGCGTGCCGTCGCCGTCCGAATCTGTGTCCGTTACCCCGCAACCGCACGTACCCGGCGATGTTTTGTTGGGGTCGCTTGGGCATGAGTCCTGGCAATCAAGCGTACCGTCGTTGTCGGAATCAACGTCGGCCTTTCCGCACCCGCATATTCCCGGCGCGGTCTTGTTGGGGTCGCTCGGACATTCGTCAACGCAGTCCGGTGTGCCATCGCTGTCCGTGTCGGTATTCGGACCGGACGGGCACACATCGCAGGCATCGCCAATTCCGTCGCCGTCAGCGTCAGCCTGATCGGCATTCGCCCGCTGGGCACAGTTATCACAGGCGTCGCCATTGCCGTCATTGTCGGCATCAGCCTGATCGGGATTAGCCGTAGTGGGACAGTTGTCCGCGGCATCGCTCACGCCATCGTTGTCTGCATCGGGAGGCGGCGCCTCGGCATCGTCGTTAATGATCGTTCCGGTGGCCTGTTCGGCGAGATTGATGCATCCTGATGAAGTTGAAAGATTAAGTTTAAAGCGTTCGTCTGGTTCTATCGTGGTATCGCCAACAATCGGGACATTGATCGTCTTCAACGTTTGCCCGGCGGCAAAAATGAGGCTGCCGGAAGTCGTAACATAATCGCTGCCGGCTGTAGCCGTTTCATCCGCCGTCGTGTAATTGATCGTCACCGTTTGCGTGCGCGCCGGATTGAGCGTAACGGTGAACTCTGCGTTAAACACCCCGCTATTCCCTTCAGCGATCGCGGCGTCCGTTACGACAAATACCGGCAAAGTCTCGTCGTCGCGAACCATAAGCAGCGAGATTGAGTAAGGGTCCGTCCCGGCAGCGTTGCTCAGTAACAGCCGAATACTCTCCGTAGCCTCACCTACGGCGTCATCAAGGATACCAACCGTGAAAGTCTTGCGTGTCTCGCCATCAGCAAACATCAGCATGCCGGAAGTGGCGAGATAGTCGCTCCCTGCGTTGGCCGTGCCATCTGCGGTAGCGTAGCTCACTGAAGCTGCTCCGCCGCCGTGAGAGCGACTAACTGCGATGGTAGCTAAGGCCGCGTTCTCGTTAACAAAATAGGAAGAAATCGTGAATTGCGGCCGCGTCAGAAAGGGATTGCCCGACGTCTCGACGGCCCCGATGTCACAAAGGCTGATGCTATCGCCGTTACCGTCGACTGGCCGCGCGATACCGCGCTGGTCAGTTGTTTCGCATGCGGTGCCTCCGCTGCCAGGCGTGCCTGGATTCGCCGCATCCATCGCAGGACTACTCAACAGTAGGTCATGAGTGAAGGTGGCTCCGCCATTGTCCTGTAGCGGGCCGAGAAGGGCGCTGATTGGATTGGCGGCGGTACCGATCTGGTCTCCCGCAGTGCCGACAAGGTTGCAACCGCAGTTGTTTCCCAGCAGGTTGTAACCGCCGGTAGTTAGTCGCTGACTACCGTCCTGGTCGGAACAATCGGGGCCACTGAGACGTGCAGTGTTGCCCGCCACAATCGTGTTCCGCATGTCGATCCCGACGGTGCTGAAGGTATAAAGGAAACCGCCACCGCGCCCGCCAGCGCTGTTTCCCGTCAGCGTGACATTGCGGAGATTTATTCCTCCCGCGATGTCGTGCCAAAAAGCGCCGCCATCCTGACCGGCCGAGTTACCGGAAAAAGTGCTGTTAAAAATGTTTACTATCGCGTTGGAATTACCACGACTGACTAAGGCGCCGCCGTGTTGGTCGGCATGATTGTTTGCGAATGTGCTGCCGCTGATGGTCCAACTTCCGCCTCCCGTCATCACACCGCCAACACTGGCCGATCGGTTCGCTACAAAATACGAATCCGTGATCGTAGTGCTGCCCGATCCTTCGACGGCGCCACCGCCAGTTGACCCCCCATTCACGCTGCTGTTTCCCCTGAAATAGCAGTTTGAGATTTGGAGTGTCGTCGGACCAAAAGCTCCCGTGCCCGCATTCCTGACGGCCCCAGCCCGGCCGGCAGAGTTGCCGATGAACTGGCTATCGGTAATCGTGCTGTTTCCGCCAAAAAGTTCTACCGCGCCAGCCGCGCCTCCAGCAGTATTGTTGAGAAAAGTGCTCCTAGTGATTGTTACGCCGCCGCCATTGATCAAAATGGCACCGCCCAATTGGTCGCCCGCTACAGTGTTGTTCGAAAAGGTGCAGTTGTTCGCGACGAGTGAACCGCCGAAGCCGCTGCTGGTGACCGCCCCGCCGCGAGAGCTGCTGGGTGCGTGATTGCTATCAATCACACAGTTGTTTAGGGTCGTCAGGCCAAAGGCCGTGATCGCGCCCCCCTCGTGTCCAGCGGGAGCGCCGCCGTTGCGGAGCGTGACATCGTTGAGAGTTAAAGGACCACGGTCGACGTTGAAAAAGATGAATTTTGGTGTGCCGGCTATGCTCGAGCGTTCAATAATCGTCGTGTCCGCACCCGCGCCTTGGATGATGATGCTGCTCGAAATCTTAGGCAGAGCAAGCGGTGAACCAAACAATCCATTAAAATTATCAATCGTACTCAGCGTGTACGTGCCTGCGGGGAGAATTATTGTGTGCGTTGTGCTATCGGCGACGCAGCCGCCAACCGTGCCGTTGGCAAGCAAAGCCGATATCGCCCGGCGCAGCGTGCAATCCCCCGGGTCTCCGATTTCGCTTGTCGTGTTGACAGTTACGGTGGGAATGGCAGGTGACGCAGCAGTGCTTCGAACCAGATGCGTCAAAATCAAAGCAACGAAACCTGCGAGACTCAAAGCAACAACGATCCACGATTTCCTGTTTCTCATGACGGGGGTCCTTTCAAATTTTCCGATTTGGCCTGGCGCACGCCACGTGCCAATTTGTTTGTTGTTATTCGCCTAAAGAAGCTCAAGGCGGCGACAATGACGACACCTGGATCGTGCTTTGATTCTTCATTTTTTACCCCTCGTCTTGCCGAAGGAAATGTGAAAATGTTTTTCGCCGGGCGAAACATATGTTGGGCAAATAGATATGTCAGAGGCGTGCGCTAGTCACCGGGTATTTGCCCAGCAAATGGGGGCCTTGGACGGTGGTTGTCGGCGGTGCGGATGATCCGGCGGTTACTTGATCAGCCGATTGCGGAGGGCCTTTGATACGGCTTCGGATTTCGAGTGGACCTGGAGTTTTTCGTAAATCCGCTGGAGGTGAAACGAGATGGTTTTCGCGGTGACGCCGAGCTGTTTTGCCGCCGTTTTGTAGCTGTGGCCTTCGGAAAGCAGTTGCAAGATTCGTATTTCGTGAGCCGTTAGCTCATAGGTGGCTCTGTCAGGCGGGTGAATCTCGCGAAATAATCTGATTACGCGGCGCGCTACTTCGGGCGACATCGGCGCGCCACCGGCGATGGCCGATTTGACGCTGTCAAGCAACGCGGCCGGCGGTGACTTCTTCAGCAGATAACCCGACGCTCCGGCGCAAAGCGCATCAAAAATACGCTCATCGTCGTCGTAAATGGTGTTCATCAGAATCAGCAAATCCGGATAACGCTCTTTTAAGATCTTGACGCCGTCAATTCCCGACATTCCTGGCAAACCAATATCCAGCAACGCCAGGTCCGGCAGATTCGCGCCGATCTTTTCCAATGCCTCTTCCATCGAACGAAAAGTCCCGGAACAGCTAAAGCCCTCAGTGTTATTGAGCACAAACTCCAGGCACTCGCGGAACTTGTGGTGATCCTCGACGATGGCAACTTTGATCGAGCGTTCGCCGGGAATTGCCGCCTGGGTTGCGGTTGCGGTAGTCATAGTTGAATTCGAAGTCATCTGCGAATGCTCCAACTTACATCCGAAGCGGCGTCAAGTCACTGGGCGTTTGCCTAGTACAGGTGCCAAGAATTTGTAGGTAGCGTAGACTTCGGTGTGCGACGAAGACTTGAACGCAGACTGAAGTTACGCTACTTACGAACTAAATTGCCGGGTTGCCGTCCACCGGAACTCTTACTATCAGCGACGTGCCGCTTTCGGGACTTGAGTTGATTTGGAACTCTCCATGCAGACCGTCCGAGCGGCGGCGCATGCTGGCCAAACCGTTTCCCTCGCGCACGTTCACGGGATCAAAACCCTTCCCATTATCAGTGACCTTTAATAACAACCAGTTGCCTTCAACTTTCAACTCGATCTCCGCCCGCGTGCATTCGGAATGGCGCACAAGGTTGTTGATACTCTCTTTGAATGTTAGGAAAACCTCGCGCCGCGTGCTGGCGCCGAGTCTGATGCTGACCTGTTCGCCGGGCGCGTCAAGATCAAAAGCAATATCGCGCGCAGTGAGCATGTCATTCGCGACCTGACGCATCCGTTGAACCAGATCTATCAGCCGATCCTTTTCGGGGTTGATTACCCAGACAATATCGCTCATCGAATCAACCGTCTCGCGCGAGGTGCTGGCGATCATAGAAAGCCAGCGTGAAACTTGTGAATCTCGTGGATCCAATTGCCGCTTGGCGAGATCGCTGATCATGGCGATTAGCGATAGATTTGAACCTATGTCGTCGTGGAGGTCGGTGGCGATTCGGGTGCGGACGCGCTCCAGGTCCAGCAAGCGCTGCACGCGATAGCGATAAAGCGAATAAGCCGCCAGCGCCACCAATGCCGCAGCCAGCGTTATAAACCACCAGCGTTGCCAGATCGGCGGCAGAATCCGAAACTCGACCACGGCTGGCTCGCCGGTTAAGTTGTTGGCAGTAACTGTTCGAACCAGAAAGCGGTAGGTTCCGGCTCCCAGACGTGCATAAGTGATCGTGCGGTCTTCAGTAGGAATGCTCCAATTCTGATCAACCCCATCGAGCCGGTACTGATATCGTAGTGCTCCCTCGCGCTGAAAGTTCAATCCCACATATTCAATCAGCAAATTGTTGTTCGAAGCGTTGAGCTCGGGAACGGCGATGCGTAAAGTTCCGCGTTCCGGCAGGGCAACGTCCGAACCGGCAATCTGAAGTCGGCTGATGTAAGCCCGAGCTGGAGCGAGCTGTTGTTCTACTCGAGGGTGCAGCCTGAACAGACCGCCGACCGCAGCAATCCAAATATCGCCACGGCGGTCGCGAAAACAATGGTTCACGATGGTTTCAGGAAGGCCGTCAGCGTCTGTGAAATGGCGAACGCGGCCCGACGCCGGATCGAGTCGATCCAAACCTCGTGAGGTGCCTACATAAATGCGGCCGCTGTCGTCCTCGGCAAATGACCAAATACTATTACTGGAGAGTCCTTCGCGGGTTGAGTATCTCTGAAACGTTGGAGTCTCTGCGGTTGGATCGGACACCATGAGCGCTCCGTTATAACGCGATCCAATCCACAGCCGGCCGCGGCTATCAAGAAACAACGTGCGTGCGAGGGTGGCACTGTCGCCAAGGGGCTGAAAGAAAAATGTTTTGCCATTGAGCAAGCGTCCGAGGGCACCGTACGAGGCAATCCATAGCCCGCCTCCGAGGTCATTAGCCATGTGCATGACACCGCCGAGTGCCGGTTCTGAATATGTAATCCGTTCAAAGCGAGGATGTCCGCCCCGACGGGGATTGTAGACGTACAATTCGTTTCCGGGGCGGGCGACCCAGATTCGACCTTCGAAATCTTCGTAGAGACCATAATTGCCACCTTGCGGACTGGTCAGTCCGTCTTTCTCCGTGAACCGCTGGCCATGGCGGAATTGCAGTTTTGGTCCCCAAAACCGATAAAGTGCCTCATTAGTGCCGACCCACCAGTCTCCACGGCGGTCACGAAGTATTTTTTTTCTGATGTCCCTGAAAAGCGAGGAACCAGAGCCCGGAACTTGGAGAACTCGTCCGTCGACAACCTCGAACACGCCACCCCTCTCAGTGCTGACGTAGATGGGGCCGTCAGGATCTTCAAAAACCATCAGCAGATTGGCGTTTAGCGCTGAATCTTCCACAACAAAGCTTTTAATCGAGTCACCATACAGTCGATAGACTCCGCGCGGAGAAGAACTGATCCAAAGGTTGCCACTTGTGTCCCGATAAATGCGGGTGATTCCTCTCCGATCCAATTCGCTTCCCACGGGCCTACTCTGTTTACCGTTGGCATAACTGATCAAACCAGTGCCTGTGCCAATCCAGAGATTGCCGACAGCATCCGTCGCCATTGTGAAAATCCGACCAGGCGAGATTGAAAGCGGAATTTTGGTCCATTGCGCGCGACCCTCATTGGGCAGTTCATGCGGTACGAACCGATACACATTGTGCGCGGTCGCCACAAGCAAAGTTCGACTGGCGTCCTCCACGATGTTCGTGACACCCTCGTTAACTGCTTCGCCGGGCAGGTCATATTTTACAATTCGTCCATCAATAACTTGGATCAGCGCATGGCGCACTCCAAACCACAACCTTCCGCGGCTGTCGGCCAGACTCCCAGAGCTGTCGACTTGCGTATAATTTACGACCAAGTCAAAACGTGGAGTGCCGCCGGCATCAAGAGTGCCGCGATACAAACCATCCGAGAAAAACCATAGAGATCCGTCTCGGCCGGCGACAAGTGCGGTAACGTGATTCGAATTGTCGGAACTGCCGATTTGATACGTGATGAACTTTTTATTATCCACTCGCGGCGCGTCCTGTTTCTGCGACGGCGCCTCTCGAGGGTCGTCGATCAAACGCGCTAAACCGGCCCCAAATGTTCCTATCCAGAGACGTCCCTGTGAGTCTTCGACAATACTTGTGATGATTCGGGATGGCAGCCCGTCGTCAACGCCATAGTTGACGAAGCGATAGCCATCAAAGCGGCTGAGTCCATCAGTTCCACCAAACCAGAGATAGCCCTTTGTGTCCTGGTAGATCGCCCGGACGTCGTTACTAACCAGTCCGCTTCCCACATCGTAGTGTTGCGTTGGAACGCGCTGCGCTCGAACTGTGACGTCAGGTCCTAGTGCATTTAGGCAGCCTGACATGAGGACAGTGAGAACTGAGTTTTTTAAGCTTTGCCTTCTGTCCATGCGTTGCGGTTGAGACTGCCGCCAAAGCTCGTATCGTCTAAGTGATTGAGAAGAAAAGGCAATTCTGATCGGAGCGTTATAGAATGACGTAACACGAAGCCGAACAACTACACGTTTGCTTCCAGGAGACGAATTATATAACTTAACCGGCGCGAAACTAGCGTTTTCCAAGCCTGATGAGCCAGCCCTTTCGAAGAATTACTCTCCTAGTCCTTGACGGCGCCGGTATTGGGGCCATGCCCGACGCGCCGGAATGGGGTGACGCCGGCTCAGACACGTTCGGGCACATTTGCGAATCGCGTCAGTTGAAGTTGCCGAATCTGCAAAGCCTCGGACTCGGCAACATTCGTCCACTGAACGGCGTGGCGAAAATCGAAAAACCCCGGGGTAGTTACGGCAAGTGCGCGCTGAAGTCGAACGGCAAGGACACCACGACCGGGCATTGGGAGATGGCCGGCATCATTCTCGAGCGAGCCTTTCCAACCTATCCGAACGGCTTTCCGCAAACGTTAATTGATGAGTTCGTCGCGAAAACGAATGTGCCGGGAGTCCTCGGCAACTTTCCGGCGAGTGGCACTGAGATCATCAAAGATCTCGGCGAAGACCACGTCAACACGGGCAAGCCAATCATTTACACTTCCGGCGATTCCGTTTTTCAAATCGCGGCGCACGAAGAGATCATCCCGCTCGATCGCCTTTACGACATTTGCGAGACAGCGCGCGATATGCTGCGTGGTGAGCATGAAGTGGGACGAGTAATCGCGCGACCTTTCCTCGGCAAACCCGGAGAGTTCTTTCGCACCGAGAATCGACACGACTATGCTGTGCCGCCGCCACGAGAAAATCTTCTGCCGCTTTTGAGCGAGAACGGTTTGGACGTGGTCAGCATCGGTAAGATCGCATCGATCTATGATTCAACCGGAGTGACTCAGGATCTGACTGCCAGGAACAACCAGCAGGCCATGGATCAGACTATCGCCGCGTTGCGCGACAACACGCGCGGCCTGATCTTTTCAAACTTCGTTGATTTCGACATGCTCTACGGCCATCGCCGCGACACGGAAGGCTATGCGCGCGCGCTCGAGACGTTCGATGCGCGCTGGCCGGAACTCGAAGCGGCCATGCGTGAAGACGATCTCGTGATTCTCACGGCCGATCACGGCAACGATCCTACCTATCCCGGGACCGACCACACTCGGGAATACGCGCCATTAATCGTTTATGGAAAGAAAGCGAACCCGGGCATCGATCTGGGCACTCGCGATTCGCTGTCGGACATCGGTAGCACGATTGCCGAAAACTTCGGCTTGAATCTCAAAGCTGGAAAAAGTTTTCTTTCTCAGATTTCGTGAGCAGTCAAAGCGAAGTCGGTACCACTCGCGAAGCGAGTGGGATAAGGAGCCACAATCAATTGAAACGCAAATCCCTACTCGCGTTCGTGACGCTGATCCTTGGTCTCTCAGGTCAAAAGGCTATCGCGCAGTCAACGATGATGAACGCGCCGTCAACTGACGTGGTGGTCGCGAAGAAGGTTTATCTCGAGATGGACTTCATCACGAACTACGCGTGGGCGCAGGGTGACGACCGGTTTGCGAACTACCTGCCGCGCGCGGTTGTCGGCGTCGGACGCAACGTCGAAGTCGGCGTGAACGTTTCGTACACGCGAGTGCCCGGCGGTGGCGAACCAATTGAGATTCAACCAAACGCGAAGTGGCAGTTCTACAACAACGAAGCAAAAGGCGTCGCGGCGGCGGCCGGCTGCATGTTCTTCGTGCCGATAACCCACCGGGCCGGGACGGACACCTTCGCGCAGTGTTATTCAGTTGCCAGCAAACAGTTTTCAGGGAATTACGGACCGCGGTTTACCGGCGGCGGTTACCGGCTGATTGGTGCAGGCGCTGGGGAGGAAACGAAAACCGGAGTTGTCGCCGGATACGAACAGCCTTTGACGCAGCGGTTGAGTTTTATCGTGGACTGGGCGAGTGGCAACAACCGATTTGGTTACATCAGCCCCGCTTTGAATCTGAGCACTCCGCGCAACGGCAACCTTTCGGGCGGCTATGCCATTGCCAACCAGGGACGCGGCAGAAACTGGCTCTTCTTCTTTTATGGCCAGCAGTTTTAGTCGCGCATGCTCTGAGGAGCGCGGGCATCCCTGCCCGCAAAAAAAACCCAGGAACGCATCGCCCTTCGCGCTCAGGCGGCCAGGGATGGCGGCGCTCCAGTGCCTGCCGTTTACTTCTTGCTGTAACTCCGATGGATCGTTGAAATCCAGCGGTCTGTAGTCACGAACTGCCAGGACCACGACTTCCACTCTTCCGGCAATCCTTCCGCCTTAATCTGATCCAGAGTTTTGCCGGCCTTCATCTTGTCACGCACGATTCCCGTCGTCTTCAGCATCACGTCGTGAAACCGTTTCAGATCTTCGGCCGTCGCGAGTGGCCCGTGGCCGGGAATGATCTTCGCACCCGGCGGAAGTTTTCCCAGCACTTCGCCTACGTTTTTCATGTAGCCCTCGACGTCACCGCCACTGTCGATGTCTACGTACGGAAACATGCCGTTGAAAAACAAGTCGCCCATATGCACCACATTCGAGTTGGTAAAGAAAATGACCGCGTCACCGTCGGTATGGCCGCGCGGAAAATGCAGAGCGCGGATCTCTTCGCCGTTGAAATGGACTGAGACGCTTTGGTCGAACGTGATTATGGGCAGCGCCTCCTTCGCCGCAGGCTGGACCATCCGTCCCGTAATATTCATTCCTTCGGCCAGGCGTTTACGCACGTTTGTGTGCGCGATAATTGAACCTTCGGAGCTGAAGGCCGCATTGCCGCCCGTGTGGTCGCCGTGCCAGTGCGTGTTGAGGATGAACTTCAGTTTGCCTTCGCCGAGCGTCTTGAGAGCGGCTTTGATCTTGTCAGCGAGCGGCGCGTACTGATCGTCAACGATCAGAATTCCGTCAGCGCCAACTGACACCCCGATGTTGCCGCCGGAGCCTTGCAACATATAGACGTTGCCGTTGACCTTGGTCGATTTGATTTCGACTTTTGACCAGTCCTGTTGGGCGAAGGAAATTTGCACGGACAGAGCAACGAACAAACACGTAAAGAATACTAGTGATCTTTTCACGAGAAAGCTCCTTCAAAATGGCGGGCAGCAGTCTGATTGCACGCGTTAGAGTACCAACTTCAGTTGGGGTTTTTCGGTCACAACCCGACTAAAGTCGGTACTCTAACACCGCTGGACGAACGGCGCACTAATTTATCCGTTTGGATTCTTCACCACCGCGATGTACGGCAGATTCCGATAACGTTCAGCGAAATCAAGACCGTAGCCGACCACGAACTCGTCAGGAATTTGAAAACCGAGGTAGTCAATCGGCACTTCTTTCTCGCGCCGTTCAAACTTATCCAGCAGCGCCGCCAACTTCACTGATGCCGCGCCGCGGGATTTCAAGTTCGCCAGCAGGTAATTCAAGGTCAATCCGGTGTCCACGATGTCTTCGACAACCAGAATGTGCCGGCCTTCGATCGCGACGTCGAGGTCTTTCAGAATGCGCACCTCGCCTGACGTGCGCATCGCCGAACCGTAGCTGGAGATGGCCATGAACTCGACCCCCAGGGGAATGTCGGCCGCACGCATTAGATCGCTCAAAAAAGTGCACGCGCCTTTGAGCACACCAATCATCAGCGGATTCTTGCCCGCATAATCGTGCGCGATGTCGGCGCCGATCGCGCGGATGCGATCCTGAATCTGCTCGGTTGTGATGAGAACTTCGAGGTTAGGATTTGTGAATTCCGACATTAGCCGTGCCTGTGATGTCGCCAATTTCTGCCTCCCGCAAGTTAAAGATAGTTGAATGTAGCGCCGCGATCCAACGTGCGCTGGTGGTGTCCCACTTTGCGTGTCTTTGCGCCTTGGCGCCTTTGCGTGAACGTCATCACGTAAGGGCGCCATTTCACGCCAAGACGCAAAGACGCAAAGGATCGCAAAGCAAACCGGATCCTACTGCACCGGTCCGCCGATTTGCCCGCGCAGGATCGAGCGAGATACTATTGCGCCGCGCTTTGCTGGGTCAATTTTCGGCAGCGGATGAACCTGTTATATTTGCGTCGCCAATCTGCCGCAAGCCAATGAACAAAAGCATCTTCGAAATCAAGCGCTGGTTGTCTCTCTGCTTTTTGATTGCCGTTGCCTTCGTCTGCGCATCCGCACAGGCGCCGGCGCCGAAAGCCTCCCCGACGCCGAGGGCGCCGAGGGCGCCAAAGCCACCGGACGTGTATGTCCGCGCTGAGAAGGCGCCGGTCGATTCGTCCGTTTCGGACGATCCGGCGGTCAATCAAATGCTCGTGGTTTACAGCCCGAGAGTCCGTGAGCTCGACACCGTCGTCGGATCGCTAAAAGGCGAACTTCGCAAGGGCGGCATGGGTGCAGGCTCGCTCGGAAACTTCGTCTCGGACGGCATGCGCTGGCAAGCGGGGTTGAAACTTGGGCAGCCAGTCGATCTGGCGTTGATAAACGGTGGCGGTCTCCGCCGGAATGCCATTGGCGAGGGCGAGTTGCGCGCGCGCGACATCTTCGAATTACTGCCGTTTGAGAATGCGTTGGTAACTGTCGAACTCACCGGTGAGCAATTGATGCGGCTGCTGAAATTGATCGTCACAAGCCGTGAAGCCCAATCGGGCGCGCGCATTGTTTATTTCACGAAGCCGGACAAGACAAGCGAAATTGACATCGTGAAGCTGCGCACTCCGGGCGGCGAAAAGGACATTGACCCGCAAGCGACCTATCGCGTTGTTACTATCGACTACATCGTGAACCGCGGCGGTGACATATCGACGCTGCTGCAGGAAGGAAAGCAGCGCCAGCCGCTGGGCATCACCTTGCGTGACGCGATCATGAGCTATGTGAAATCAGAGACGGCGGCCGGGCGGACGGTCCGGCCAAACCTGGACGGCCGATTCTGGCTTGATCGAACGAAATCAGTGGTCACCGAAGAACCCCGAACTCAACCAAGATGACTACACG
Source organism: Acidobacteriota bacterium (assembly GCA_052389795.1). Lineage (GTDB taxonomy): Bacteria > Acidobacteriota > Blastocatellia > Pyrinomonadales > Pyrinomonadaceae > UBA11740. Next base: position 81,848 of record JBQTHO010000005.1, read on the forward strand.
CAGAACCTTCTTGAAGTCCGCCGCGGTTGCCGGCGTTTCGTTGCCGCTGGCGCGTTCCAGTTCGCTGTTTCACACCAACAGCTCGAAGGCGGCTCTCTGGTCTCCGCTGCTGGAGCCGGCACAAGGCGAAACGCTCATCACGGTCCTGCACACGAACGACACGCATTCACAAATCGATCCGATTCACGACAACGACAGAACCTATCCCGGCAAAGGCGGCGTCGCCCGTCGCGCGACGCTGGTCAAACGCATTCGCAAAGAAAATCCGAACACGCTCTTGCTGGACGGCGGCGACGTGATGCAAGGCACACCTTACTTCAACTTCTACAAAGGCGAAGTCGAATACAAAGCGATGTCTTTGATCGGTTACGACGCGGGAACGCTCGGTAATCACGAGTTCGACAACGGCGTCGAAGCACTCGCCAGGGCTTTGCAGTTCGCGAACTTTGACGTCATTTCGACGAACTACGATGTGCGCGGCAGTGTTCTCGAGAAGAAAGTTAAGACGCACTCGGTCAAAGTACTCGGCAGCGTGCGGGTTGGGCTGTTCGGCATGGGAATTAGTCCGAAAGGATTGATTACGGCAGATAACTTTAAACCGCTTCAGTATCTCGATCCGGTGCGCATGGCCCGCGGCGTCGTGAAGCTTTTGCGCGAGCAGGAGAAGTGCACACTCGTATTCGGCATGTCGCACCTTGGCTACTACAGGAACCCGACGGATCCGGACGACATCGGTGACACGCAGGTGTCAGCGCAAGTTGACGGTATCGACTTCATCGCCAGTGGCCACACGCACACATTCATGGAGAAACCGGTCGTGCAGAAGACTCCGAACGGCGGCAGTACAGTGATCTTCCAGGTGGGCCGCAGCGGAATCTACGTCGGACGCGTGGACTTCACCGTGAAAGACGGCAAGGTGACGGCGCACGCCGGACGTCTGTTGGATCTGCGCGACGAGTCGCTGGCGTAGTGGCACAGACTTCAGTCTGTGTGTTTTAGCTTTTCGATTGCCGGACAAATCACAGACTGAAGTCTGTGCCACTCCAAAATGGCTGACGACGCAACCAGAGATCGAGTAAGGGCGCTGGTGCGCGACGTCCTGAACAAGACAATGCCGGAAGCGGCGCCCGCCGATAAACCGGCGAGCAGTAGCCCGCCCCTAAACAACCCGTCCCAAAGTCCCGCAGTCACTCGCGACGAATCAGCCAAACTCGTCATTACTGAAGATGATGTACGCGGCCTGGAACGTGGCGCGGTTCTGCGCGTTGCGGAGAATGCCCGCCTGACGCCGCTCGCGGCCGACATCGTCAACGATCGCGGAATTGAACTGACGCGTCGCGTTTCACGGAGCGGTCTAAAGCAGGTAAAAACCGTGGCAGTCGGGGCGGACCACGGCGGCTATCCGATGAAAGAAAGGCTGAAGAAGTTTCTCACCGAGCTTGGCCACCGCGTCCATGACTTCGGGACAAATTCAGAGAGCGCGGTTGACTATCCGGATTTCGCGCACGCCGTTGCTCGCGCAGTGTCGGACGGTTCAGCGGAAGTGGGCATCGTTATCGACGGCGCCGGCGTTGGTTCGGCGATGACTGCGAACAAAGTTCCAGGGGTGCGCGCCGCGGCGTGTTATTCAGAGGAGGTCGCGCGCAACTCGCGCGAGCACAATGGCGCGAACGTACTGACGCTCGGCAGCAAGACAATCACGAATGATCAAATGCGAGAGATCGTCCGCGCCTGGCTCTCAACCGATCTCACCGAAGACCGCCACCGCAAACGCGTCGGCAAGATTGAAGCGATTGAGCGGCAGTATCAGCGGTAGGCGTGAGGTCAGTACCACCTGCGTAAGCGGGGGGGGTCCAATGCACACGTCGGGATGAGCCACGCACCCATCCGCTAACGCAGATGGTACTGACCTCATGCCGCACGTGCTAAAATAACTTCCGCGCACCAACGCCGCAGCACAATGTCCTTTTCACACAACGGCGATTTCGAGCAACTAGTCGAGCAGATTACCGACGTCATCTACGCACGTCTGAACGGTGAGCACGCTGATCAGGCGAAGATGTGCGGCTGTACATCTGAGTGCTTTCATCGCTGTCCTGAGCGCATGCATCGCGTCGTTGATGCGGGCGCGGCGCGTATCGGCCTGGTGCTGGGTCAGACAGGTTCCGCGCGCGACTGGGCAAGCTTGATCGACCACACCCTTTTGAAGCCTGACGCGACCGAAAGCGAAATCCGGCGCTTGTGCGAAGAAGCTGCGCAATATCGATTCGCATCAGTGTGCGTGAATCCGACGTGGGTGCGCGTGTGCGCTTGTCATTTGGAAGGAACTGGCGTCCCGGTCTGCACGGTGATTGGATTTCCGCTGGGCGCGACGCTCGCTGACGTCAAGGGTTACGAAGCGCGACGCTCGATCATGGATGGCGCGCGCGAAGTTGATATGGTCATCAACGTCGGCGCGTTGAAGAGCGGTGACGATTGTTTAGTTGAACACGACATTCGCTCAGTCGTACAGGTCGCGCACGAATACGACGTCACCTGCAAAGTGATCATCGAAACGGCGCTTCTGACGGACGATGAGAAAGTGCGCGCGTGTCAGGCAGCCAAAAGCGCGGGCGCGGATTTCGTGAAAACATCCACCGGCTTTGCGAAAGGCGGCGCCACGGTCGCTGACATCGCATTAATGCGCCGAGTGGTTGGTTCAGAACTTGGCGTGAAGGCTTCGGGCGGCGTAAAGAGCATGGCCGACGCCCGCGCGATGGTCGAAGCCGGCGCGACCCGCATCGGCGCCAGCGTAGGTGTCAAGATCGCGCAGGAAGCCGCGGGCGCGAAAACAAATGAACGACCGGCATTGGCATATTGAGTGTTTTGAAGTAGCTGTTTCCGCTAGTGACTACGAGACTTGAGACTTTGATCCGGTCGCTATCGCTCTCGGTTCCGACACTCTCCCCGGAATTGCAAACTGAAAATTGAAAAGTGCAAGTTTCACATTTGGGCGACCGGTCTTCGTTCGTTGGCGACAGTTTGCAGTTTTCATTTTTCAATTTTCAATTTGCACTGTTTTTGCTTTTGGTTCATTCGCGCAACAGCAACCAACTCCCGATCAGGACGACGTTCTCCGCGTCGAAACCGATCTCACAAATCTTCTCTTCACCGCCACCGACAAAAACAATCGGTACATCACCACCCTTCAGGAAAACGACGTTCGCGTTCTGGAGGACGGCGTCCCGCAGAAAGTCTTTACGTTTCAGCGCGAAACCGATCGGCCGCTGTCGATCGCTTTTCTGATAGACGTCAGCATCTCGCAAGAGCGGACGCTGCCGGACGAAAAGGCCGCCGCGCGTACTTTCATAGAAAACGTGATTCGGTCCGAAAAGGATCAGGCGGCCATTATTCCTTTCGAAGGCTACGCGCACGTGGAACAACCGCTCACGCGCGACGTGCTTTCGCTTTATCGAGTGCTGGAACGCGTGGAGGTCGCCTTCCCTTCCTACCTGGGCTCAGCCCCGCCACTTAGCGGCATCACTTCCGGCCCGGGCACCATTGGGCCACCGACCGAAGGCTCGACCGCAATCTGGGACTCAGTGCTGTTGACCAGTCGCCGCGTGCTGGCAGCTGATCGAGAACAGCGCCGCCGCGCCATCATTCTGCTGACCGACGGACGTGACACGACCAGCCGCGTTCCCCGCTCAAGCGCCGCCGACCACGCGATCCAGACAGAGACAGTCATCTACGCGATCGGCATCGGCGACAATAAATACGGAGGTGTGAACAAGAGCGTGCTGCGCGAACTAGCCGAACGCACGGGCGGCCGCGCGTTCTTTCCGAAGAAGGAAGACGACCTGCGGACCGCCTTCGCGGAAATCGGAGCCGAACTTCGCTCCCAATATCTCCTCGCGTACTCACCGACAAACAAGAATCGCGACGGCGCATTCCGCACGATGACAATCGAGATCGCGAATCCTGGCCTTGCGAAACAAGGTCTGAAGCTCCGTTATCGGCCCGGGTATTTTGCGAAGCGGGCGGGCTAGTTCAAAGGTTAGAAGCGCCTGAATACCAGCAAATCCGTTAATTCACCTTGCGCGTATGCGGAATACTCCCCTTCGAGCGTAAAACCCTTTGACGCCTCTGCATGGATGAGCGAAGACTTATCAGATTGCGCGACCTCAATGAATTTCAACTCATTTCTGGGCGGAATATCTTCTTGGGAACTTGATTCAAACGCACCGACGTTGACAGCAATCTCCTCCGACTGTTCGTTCTCGATCCGCGTCGTTGTCAGGCCAGCGAGATGAAGTCCCCCAGCTTCAGTCAACGTAATTACGTCACAGAGTTCCGTCACCGAAAGATCCGCGGGGAAGAACTTCATTACCTCACCAGTGGACGGCTTGTGGAGATAACAATAGTTACTGCCTGTGAGGGCGTCACGGTAACAGTTTTTCTTTATACATTTCATGGTCGGTTCAGAGCCATAGCTTCGCCAGCGAGGCGAAGCCAATAGCGAGGATCGCGAGCACCAGAAATACGTGTGAGGCCAACAACCAATTTGCCTTTGATTGGTTTACCTTTTTAGCCTTATTCGTAGAGGTCTCCCATAACTTAACTTGATCGGTAGTAAAAAGAGGCACGCGCTTCGCGAGTTCCGGGTCGTCTTTGATCGCCAACAGGTCCTGAACCAGCTTCCCAATCTCGCTGCCCCACGGCGGCGCTGGCACTTTTCTAACTTTTAGGGCCCAAATCGCAAAAAGCACACTGGCCATGAGGCTGAAAATCGAGACTGCTAGGGATACCTTCTCCAAGCTACCTGGGGTTTTCGCGTCACGAATATAGGCGAAGGCACCGGCAACAAATATCCCGGCGATCGCGACAGCGCCCTGCGCCTTACCTTCAAGGTTTCGCCAAGTTTCGGACACGTCTTTGTATTCGTCCCGGTATGAATCCAAGACGAGCCGTTGCAAAGATTCTCTTAAATCCGGCATATCGTTCGGATTCGCTTGCGTGTACTCGTCACCGGGCTGCGTATATCACGGGACGCCGCAAACAGCAAAACAAGAATGTGTGCTTGAAACGGCTGCACAATTCCCTATATCCTCGCCTCACTTTATGCCTTCAAAACGGAATCTGCTGGCGGTCATTCTGGGTGGTGGTGCGGGCAGTCGTCTGTTTCCGCTGACGCGCGACCGTTCGAAACCCGCGGTGCCGCTGGGTGGAAAATACCGGCTGGTCGACGTGCCGATTTCTAATTGCATCAATTCAGATGTGATTCGGATGTTTGTGCTGACGCAGTACAACTCCGCTTCGCTCAACCGCCACATTGCGACGACGTATCGCTTCTCGCCGTTTGCTGATGGCTTCGTTGAGATACTCGCCGCGGAACAAACGCCCGAGCGGCCCGACTGGTTTCAGGGGACGGCCGATGCCGTGCGCCAGGTGCTGCCACACATACGCGACTGGCGCATCGACACGTTGCTGATTCTCTCCGGCGATCATCTGTACCGAATGGACTATCGAAAGTTTCTCGGGCGGCATTTTGAGACGAACGCCGACATCACGATCTCAGTGATTCCCATTCCGCCGGACTCAGCCAGTGAATTCGGTCTGCTGAAGACCGATCCCGAAGGCCGCATCATCGAGTTTAGCGAGAAGCCGCAAGGTGAAGCATTGGAAGCGATGCACGTCGATACAACTTTGCTGGGCCTGACCGCAGACGAAGCGCGCGCAAAACCGTTTCTCGCCTCGATGGGTATCTACGTTTTCAAATACGACGTGATCGAGCAGGTGCTGGCCGAAGACACTTCGAGTATGGATTTCGGTAAGGAAATCATTCCCGCGAGCATTCAGCGGTACAACGTGCAGGGTTACTTATTCAACGGCTATTGGGAAGACATTGGGACGATTGGCGCGTTCTATAAGGCGAATCTCGACATGACTTCGGCAATTCCACCCTTCAACCTGTTCGATGCCGAAGCGCCTTTGCTGACTCGATCTCGTTATCTGCCTCCGTCAAAGATCGACAACTGCGAGATCCGCGATTCGATCATTAGTGACGGCTGCATTGTTAACGGTGCAAAGATTAATCGCTCGATAATCGGTCTGCGGGCGCGGATCGGCGAAGGCGCGCATCTCGACGCGGCTTACGTGATGGGCGCCGACTTCTATCAGACGATCGAGGACATGCTGGGGGATCGCGAGGCGCGGCGGCCGCGAATCGGCGTGGGAGAGAACACGATCATCCGTCGCGCAATCATCGACAAGAACGCCCGCATCGGCTCAAACGTGAAGCTGCTGAATGAGGCCGGCGTGGAAAACTTCGACGCGCCGGACGGGAGCTACTATATCCGCGATCGGATCATCATCGTGCCGAAGAGTGCGTTGATTGCGGATGGGACGGTAGTGTAAGAGGAATTTGTTTAGAGGCGGGCGTTGCCCGACGTCGCTTTCATGTCGTCGGACCGCCGCGGGCAACGCCCGCGGCTAAACCATCGGGACTGCGCTCCCAGGGCCCCTAACGATTTCCCCACAACTCTTTCTTCAGCACCGGCGGCTTTGGCTGCGGTTGGTTCGTCTGCGCCGACGAATTCGCATTCGGCTGAAACACGTAGCTGTCACGCGTTCTCACCACCAATTCAGGCCGCGTCACGCGTACGCGAATGCCACGCCGCTCGCCGGCTACCGGCTTATTCTTCGGATAATAGCCAAGGCTGTATTGCCGTCGCAGCTCTTCCGCCACGGAACGAAATGCGAAATCCAAATTCTGCATTTCGGCGTTGTAGAGCCGCGCGCCCGTAACACGCGCCAGGTCGCGCAGATACCGATCGCCGCGTTCATATTCTTCACGCGAAGTTCCCGTACCGCCTCCGCCGCCACTGTTGATCGTTATGCCGCCGCCGACGATGATGCTGATCAGGTCGTCAAGGATTCCGCCTCTGTTCCGTCGGTTACCGCCACCACCACCCGGCCAGCCACCACCGCCGCCCGCCATGTCGGCGTATGTGTCGAACGCGACGGGATAGATCAGGGCGTCAAGCTCCTCTGCATCGCGCACGGTGCTCTCGTAACTCGCGCGCTTGCTTGTCGTGTCCACGCCGTCGGTGAACAGCACGATGGCTTTGCGACCCTCGATGCGATTGAAGTGCTCGTTGATGATCATGTCCACCGCATCGTACAGCCGCGTGCCTGAGCCAGGCTCAGTCATGTGAATAGCGTCGCGCAGCGCAAGACGATTATTCGTCGGCTGCGAAAGCACCCGGATCCTGTCGCTGAAGGAGACGACCATCACGCGGTCGTCAGGACGGAGTTGATTAACAAAGGTCGTGGCCGCATCCTGAATTTCCATCAGGCGACTCTTGGTTGATCCGCTGGTGTCGATGACCAGCGCGACGGTGAAAGGCTTGTCAACTGAGGCGAAGTACGCAACCCGTTGCTCTACGCCGTTCTCCCAAATGTGAAAATCTTCCTGGCGAAGGTTCGGAATGAACTTGCCGTCCCGGTCCATCACACTGACGGGAATGCTTACCAGAGTCGTGTCGACCCGGAGGATGTCGCCTTCACCGAACTCTTCCGGCTCGTTGCTCTCCTGCGGAGTCGCGGTTGGTTGCGGTTCGTTCGGATCTCGATTAGCCCCACGCAACACTGGCGGCGCCGGAGGGCGACCGACTTGATTGACACGGTCACTGGGGTTGCTACCGGGCTGCGATGAAGTCGGTTGTGGCGATGATGGCGTGGGTCGCGCAGGCGGCTGCGGTGACGGGGCAGAACCGACACGGCGCGGACGACCCTGTCCGAACACCGGCGGCATCAGTACGGCCAAAGTCAGGCACAACACTGCAAGAACGCGGATTTTTTTCATGACAACAACTCCTGCCGAGAGACGTAAAGTCGGAGGTTTCTTGCGGTTGGGCTTTGGAGAGAGACCCGCTTCAGTACTTCCGGCTGTTGTGATGCGAATAACGGGCGCGCACGTTGGTCAGCGCTCCGCGCAATATTGTCAGTTTAGGGAAGAGAAAAACGGGGAGAGATTCAGGTCTGACCCGGTCACAATAGCACCGGCACCGGCCTACGACAAGTAATTCGCACTTTTAAGGATGTCGGTGATATGTCACGAACATTGGGGCATTAGCCCGACCGTCAGGGAGGGCTCAAAGTCATGCAGTATGAGCCCTCCCTGACGGTCGGGCTAATGCCCGGTCGATGCTCGCTAACTCCGTCAGTTTCCGCTGGAGTTGAGGGCGTTCCAAATGAACGGAAACGTACCCCACGTTTGGCCGCGGTGCTGTGGCCGAAACCCGAAGAGAACGATGCGACCCTTACCCTTCGAGACTTCGGCCAGGGCAATCTTGTCTTTGATCTTGTCTTCGCCCAGCAGCCAGCCTGAACGCAGAATATTCTCCTTCGCGTAGCGGGCGACGACTTGTACGCGGTCGCGGTCGGTCGCTTCAAACGCCGAACTGTTGACGAAATACGCGTCGGTGTCTTCTAACATTGTGCGGGCAATCGGTTGCGTCTTGTCCACGTTCAGGCGAAGAATCGAGCCTGGACAGTAGAATTCTGATGACCTCAGGCCTTCCAGCACGTTCTTCAATGGAAGATTCCAACGCCGAATCAATTGGGCGCAGGATCCGTCAAAACAAATCAACGTCCCGCCGTCTTCAACGAAGCGAGCTAGATTTCTGAAACCCGTGTCGCTGATGCCTCGCGCGGAAACGGCTTCGGCATCCATCTCAGCGGTGGGCCGCGGCTCTGAGGGCAGAACGATCACGTCGAAGCTGGTTCGTGGATTCTCAGTATTGAGGATGGTTTCGCTCAGCGATTGAAACGGCACATTGAACGTGTCGAAGACAAAACGGGTCCAACCTTCGTCCATGTTTCCGGCGCGCGAGTTTTTGTAGATTCCGATCCGCACTCCTGATTTGACGGGATTCGCAATCGGCGACTTGTCGCTTGTCCAAAGCGGCAGCGCAAAGTCACGACGGACGTCGTTCTCAGACTTGATCGGCGTCAAACGGCGTTCGCTGGGCGGCTCGCGGATTTCCAAAACTGCGCTCGCCTGCAAGCCCATCATCATCGGAAGTGTCCATCCCGCAACGTCATAGGGTCGTTCCGCTTCACCCGTCGCGGTGATGCGATCGGGATAGACCTGCGGCTCAAACAACGCGAGCACATTGCGACGGTAGGGCTGATCGAGATAGACCAAATAACTGCCGGCCGGCATTTCATGAATCGTGTTGTCTGAAACCATCGTCAGCCCCAGCGGTGTGACGGACGTGCGTCCCATCGTAACCGGGGCTAGTCGTTTGATGGCATGATCGCCGTGACGACCGTAGAGCTCCTTCTCCAGGCGATAGACCTCCACGCCCTGCTCGACCAGCGCGCCCACGAGCTTGGCCGTGTTTTCGTCTCGACCCTGGCCCGGCCAAATGATGTAAGCTATGGGTTCGCCCGACGCCGGCCACCCGAGATTCTCTTTTCCTAACTCGTAAAAGTTTCGCAGGTATTCGGCACGATAATTTGCGGCCAGTGACAGAACTGAACGCGACGCGATCATCTCCATCTGCATGATGTCGCGCGGACGCCACGTCCCCCCAGGCCAGGGGTTCGGGAAATTTGTTGAGACTTCGAGCGCGCTGCGCATCCCGCGCGAGCTTGAGCGAGACAGCTGCTCGCGCGTCACGGTTGACGGCGACATCAAACGCGCGCTGGCCGCCTCAGTCAGAATCCCAATCGCATTGTGATAGTACGGCGCGGTGCGAAATCCGCCGTGCCACCACGTGTCGTAAAGCGCGTTCGTTAGGATTCCTTTGAAGCCGGCTGCGGTGACGTCAGCGGCCATCTTGTGCCCGACCAGGCCTACCTGCCTGAGCAGCAGCGGCGAAATGTGTGGATTCGGCGGATCGAAAAACGGCGGCACAAAGAAACGCGATCCGTTCGCGCCCTGCTGATGCACGTCATAAACAATCTGCGGAAACCATTCTTTCCACAGCAGCCGTGTCACGGCCCTGGTCTCTGTCAAATTGATCATGAACCAGTCGCGATTGTCGTCGTGACCGGCGTAGTGGTGATAAAGCTCGGGCGGCGCGGTACCCTCTTGCGGCGTGCCGAGCGTCTTTCGATACCAGTTCGCGACGATGTCGATTCCGTCGGGATTTGGCGATGGGATCAAGATCAAGATCGTGTTTCGCAGAATCGAGAGCGTGTCCGCGTCGCCGGCGCTCGCCAGCTCGTAAGCAAGCTGCATCGACATCTGTGAGGCGACGATTTCAGTCGAATGAATCGAGCATGAGATAACGACGACCGTCTTGCCTTCGGCAATCAGGTGGTTGCGTTCTGCGGGGCTGACGACCTTACGCGGGTCGGCGAGTTTCGTCTGAATTGCTTTGTACTTTTCCAGATTGCGGATATTCTCAGGCGCGCTGATGAAGGCGACGAACATTGTGCGACCCAGCGTGGATTTTCCGAGGGTCTGTAGTTGAACGCGGTCGCTGGCGCGGTCGAGCCGCCCGAAGTAATCGCTGATCTGTTTCCAATCGGCGATCGTGCGATCGTCGCCGGGATTGAAACCGAGAACGGACCGAGGCGAAGGAATCGTTGCCGGTGTTCGCCGTTGCGCGAGCGCTGGGTGAGAATAGAAAAGAATCGCAACAGCGATGGCCAGCGCCGCGGGCGCGAGATGTTTACAGAAACGTGCGGCAATACTCTTCTTCCCGCTATTGAGTCGAGACGCGGCGCGTCTCGGCTGAATCGCGGAACCCAAATAGGCCTGCGGCACTTCTAGAAACATTTGGCGGCTAAAGCGGCTTTCACCCGGGTGGACGCCTCGGAGTGATTTCAATCCCAGAACAGGCCGACTAAAATGCATCCGAGCATCCCCTCCGACGAAGTTATTCCGCAGAACATGAATGAGTCGGCGAAGTCTAGCACAACCCGCGGTCCGCGAATCATCGGCAGACTGCGATTCGCGTGGTCGTGGTTTGTCGCCGGCGCGCTCCTCCTCTTCGTCGCCCCGCCGGTGCTGCTGATCAGCATTCCGCTAAAGCGACAGGATTGGATTTACTGGTGGGCCAACTGGGGCGCGCGCACTTGGCTGCGCTTGAGTGGCGTGAAGGTGCGCGTCGCCGGTCGCGACAACCTCAATCCACAGCAGACCTACGTTTTCGTCGCGAACCACCAGTCGTATCTCGACGCGGCGCCGCTGTTCGCCTGCACTGGCCGGCGCATCGGATTGGTCGCGAAAAAGGAATTGCTCAACGCGCCGGTCCTCGGTTACGGGATGGGCTTCGTTAACGTCGTGGCCATTGATCGATCGAATCGCGAGCGCGCAGTCGAGAGCCTGAAAGTGGCGACTGAACGTCTCCGCTCCGGAATTTCATTTGGTGTTTGTCCCGAGGGCACGCGCGCTAAACCTGGCGAGATGCTGCCGTTCAAAAAAGGCGCGTTTCACATGGCGGCGCAAGCCGGCGTGCCCATTGCCCCGATCGCGCTCCGGAATGCGGACAACTTGATGGGCAAAGGAACGGGAGAGGCCTGGCCCGGCACCATCGAAATGGTTTTCCTGCCGCCGGTCGAGACGTCGTGGGTCAAGAGCGACAAAGATCTCGACGCGCTGGTGCATCAAGTTCAGGGGATGATTATGAAAGAGATGGGAATCGAAAAACTGTCGCAGCGAACCTGATGATCGTTGCGCTTACCAAATAACCGACCTAACATGGACGCATGGTAACGATTGCTTTTCCCGACCGAGACACTGAAAAACGCGCGTTAGCTTTCCTGTTGGGACGTTTTTCAGGCCGCGTCTTGCGCTCAGGAGAACACATCGTACCGGAAGCCGCACTTGAAGCACTTGCTGATCAAGACATTCCATTCTCCGTAAAAGGGAGAACCACGTATGAGCAGCACATGGCGGCGATTCGAGGTCCTGCTCCCACTACAGTTCAGTGACTGAAGCGACGTACCGCCCGAATTGCTTGCTGAAGCAGTCCTGGAAATCGTAGATCACTTTGGCGCCGCAAGTTACGAGACGCAGAAGGTTGAGGGTCATTGGCGTCACGGCGGTGTGATGACCCGCGACAATCTGGTTAAAGTTGTTGTCGATGTACCAGACGCGCCAACGAATCGAACGTGGCTGAGAGAATATAAGGCTCGGTGGCAGGCACGCCTGCGTCAGATTGAATTGTGGATGATCAGCTACGCGGTTGAGGTCGAATAGAAACTCACGATCGGCGCTCACTCTTCCACAAAATCATAAGTCAGGATCCCGGTAATCTTCACCGCTGAACCGCCAATCAAAGTCGGATTGAAGCGAGCCTGGCGCGCGGCTTCGATCGCCGCCAGCCAAAGCTGTTTTGGTCCGGACACGATGTCGGCCGACAGTACTTTGCCGGTCTCAGCCACGATCACTCGCACCTTCACCTGACCCGTCACTTTGGCCTTGCGCGCGTCGCCGGGATAAATCGGCTTTGGTAAGTCGATCGCTTTGTCGTTGAGCTCGCCGGATTCGACCGGACCCACGGGCCGCGGTCGATTGTCGGTTTTTTGGGTCGGGGAAGTCTCCGGCTTTACCTCTTCCAGTTCGGTAATCGTGACCTGGCCGCGACCAACTTTGTAGTCCGTGTACTTGACCTGCATGCGAATACGCATACTCTCGCCGCTGTCAAAAATTAGATCATCGTCTGCGTAGGCGTAGGTTGGAAACCAATACTGTCCGTCGATCTGTTCGCGGTAAGTCTCAACGATGGGGAACTTGTTGATCTTTGTCTCGGGGATGGCCTTCCCTTTTGATTTCACGATCTGAAGGTCATTATCGTCAACCCAAATGCGACCTATGAAGAATCTCTCTTTCGTTTTCTTTGGATCAGGCGTTACCTTCGGCGCGACGTCAAACACGTAGAGATCGAGTTCGTCGATGCGTTCCTTACCGACATACTTAAGGTTATACAGACCAATTCTCGCGGCTTCTAGAGCAAAGGGATTAACGCCGCCCAGGTCTTCTAAATCCTCCTGCGTAATGCCGCCGAAGGTGGGCATCGGGAAAAAATTTATCTTCTCGTAGCGGTTGCCCTGATCATCGAACGTGAAATCTGACACACGGCGGTACTCGCCAACCACCTGGCCGCCCATTCCGATATGCTGCACCAGCGCATCGCGTTTAAAGGCATAACTGTTGAGGGCGCGACGGAATTCGGTCTCTTTCGCCGTGAACTTGCGAATAATGTCATCGACTTGCGCCGGTGTGAGAGAAGGCGAAGTCCTTGTTTCAGTCTTTGCCGAAGCCGAAGACTCCTGAGCACTCGCGATTGGGGCCGCCATGAAAATCAGCAGCGCGCAAAAAGAGATCAGCTTCCACGCATTTAGAACTCGGCTCATATCGAATATTCCAGTGATGAATCGTCAGTTGACTCGGACAGATTATAGCGCCCCGGTGACTTGCTTCCGCAAATCTCTCAGATGTCTCGGCGTTGTCAGTTGTTGCCCGCGTTCGCTTGTTTTGCGATTCGCGCCCACCCTCGATTCGGGCTAAGATAGGTGGTTTGCGGATGTGCTGAGATTCCCGACCGTGAGCCTCCGCTATGTTTCCGAAGCCATGACTCTCGAAGCCATTGAAGTTCGCGGCGCCCGCGTAAACAACCTCAAAAACATCTCGTTCTCGATTCCGATTAACCAGTTGACGGTGGTCACGGGCGTCAGCGGATCAGGCAAATCCTCGCTGGCATTCGATACGATTTACGCCGAAGGACAGCGCCGTTACGTGGAGTCGCTCTCCGCCTATGCGCGCCAATTTCTCGAGCGGATGGACAAGCCGGACGTGGATGAAGTCCGCGGGATCGCGCCCGCCATTGCGATTCGGCAAAAAAATTCAACGCGGAATCCACGTTCGACGGTGGGCACGCAGACCGAGATTTACGACTACCTGCGACTTTTGTTCGCGCGTGCCGGGACGACTATTTGCCGCGCATGTGGACGCGAAGTCCAACGCGACTCGCCTGAGTCAGCGGCCGGCGAAACGCTGGCGCAACTGCTTGAAGGCTCACGGTTCCACGTTTTGTTTCCGGCGGACGCGGGATTGCTCGTTGAGCTGAACGGCAATGGCGCGGAAGGCCGGACGCGGCGGAGAAACGGCGACGCGGCGACACGGCGAAAAAGCGGATCTCCGCGTCCCCGTGTCACCCTGTCTCCGAGTCAGCGCGTCGCGCACGTGATGAGTCTGATGCAGCGTGGCTTCACGCGTCTGCTGCACGAAGGCAAGCAGATCGACTTAGCTTCGCCGGATGATTACAAGCTCGACGACTTCGAAAATGTTTACGTGCTCGTGGATCGACTGGCGGCACGCGAGGACATTCGCCAGCGGCTGGTTGATTCGCTTGAGATTTGTTTTCGCGAAGGTCATGGCCAGGCAGTCGTTGCTTTGTCAGAACCGCCTGCGGTGCGGGGTCCCCGCGAGGGCAGCCCGAGCGGGGTGCAGGATGCGGGTGGGCCCAAAGCCCTTCGCTTCTCAGAGGGTTTCGAGTGCAAGTACGACGGCATCGCTTATGCGACTCCTGAGCCGCGTTTGTTCAGCTTCAACAATCCGTTTGGCGCGTGCCCCACGTGCCAGGGCTTCGGCAACACGATTGGCCTTGATCTTGATCTGGTGATTCCAAATCCCGGTCTCACGCTCGCCGAAGGCGCGATTGAGCCGTGGACGAAGCCTCAATACGAGTGGTTCATGAAAGAACTGCGCCGCTTCTGCAAGTCGGAACGTATTCCGACAAACGTTCCTTTTAATCAACTGAACCGTCAGCAAAGAAACGCAATCATCAACGGCAAAGGCGACTGGGAAGGCGTGCGCGGATTTTTTGATTGGCTCGAAACGAAAAAGTACAAGCTGCACGTGCGCGTCTTTCTTTCGAAGTATCGCGGGTATACGGTTTGCCCGGATTGTGAAGGCGGACGGCTGCGTCAGGAAGCGCGCGACGTGCGTGTCGGCGGACGGACTTTGCCCGAGGTTTGCGCGCTTTCGATCAAAGATGCCGCCGGATTCTTTGAAGCGTTGGAACTTCCGGATGAACAGTCGGCCGTGTCCGACCGGGTTTTGTTTGAGATTCGACGACGGCTCAAGTTTCTTGTCGATGTTGGTTTAGATTACCTGACGCTGAGTCGACTTGCATCAACATTATCGGGCGGCGAAGCACAGCGAATTCAGCTGGCGACGAACCTGGGCTCGTCTCTGGTCGGCGCGCTCTACGTGCTGGACGAGCCGTCGATTGGACTGCATCCGCGTGACAACGATCGCCTGATTCGCCTGCTGCACAATCTGCGCGATATCGGTAACACGGTTCTTGTCGTTGAGCACGACGAAGAGATGATGCGCTCAGCCGACCACCTGCTTGATATTGGCCCTGCGGCAGGAGAACTCGGCGGACACCTGATTTACGAGGGCGATTTTCCGGGATTGCTCAAGAGTTCGCAGTCGCTGACGGCGCGTTACCTGCGCGGCGATGCGGAAATCAAAGAACCCAAACACCGCCGGCCGCTCAAACTAAAGCAACTGAATGTTCGCGGCGCGAGCGAACACAACCTGAAGAGCATCAAGGTTGATATTCCGCTCGACATGCTCGTGTGCATCACCGGCGTCAGCGGTTCCGGCAAATCGACCCTCGTTCACGATTGCATCTACGCGGGCCTGAAGAAGCAGCGGGGCGATTGGCAGGGTCACGTCGGCGCTTTTCACAAACTTGAAGGCGGACAATACATCGACGAAGTGATTCTCGTGGATCAATCCCCGATTGGCCGCACGCCGCGTTCGAATCCGGTTACTTACATCAAGGTCTATGACGCCGTCCGCGAGACATTCGCGAATACCCGCGAGGCGCAGGCGCGCGGCCTTGAGCCTTCGCACTTCTCTTTCAATGTTCCGGGCGGCCGTTGCGAAGTTTGTCAGGGCGACGGCACCGTCACCGTCGAGATGCAGTTCCTTGCCGATGTCGAACTCGTCTGCGAAGAGTGCAAAGGCACGCGCTTCAAGCAGCAGGTCCTCGATGTACGTTATCGCGGCAAGAACATTCACGAAGTGCTGAATTTGACTGTCCGCGAAGCGATTGCCTTTTTCCGCGACGTCACGAAGATTACGAACCGCCTGCGTGTACTTGATGAGGTAGGTCTCGGTTATTTGCGGCTCGGCCAATCAGCAACGACGTTGTCAGGCGGCGAAGCCCAGCGCGTGAAACTCGCTGCGCATCTTTCGAAACGCGCCGGCGCGCGCTCACTTTACATTTTTGACGAGCCGACGACAGGTCTCCACTTCGACGACATCAACAAACTGCTCACGGCGTTCCGCGCGCTGATCGAAGCCGGCGGGTCGCTACTCGTGATCGAACACAACCTCGACGTGATCAAGACGGCGGACTACGTTATTGATTTGGGTCCGGAAGGTGGCGAGGCGGGTGGTCACGTTGTCGCGACCGGAACGCCAGAGCAGATCATGAAGGTGAAAAGCTCGGATACCGGCCGCTACCTTAAACGACACATTGCAGATCCAAACGGCAAGCGCAGTTAACGCTTCATCGCCGTTTTAGGGTCGAAAGAAAAGACACTCACCGTCCAATAGTGTTGTTCAGGACTTCCCGTCAGCGCCGCGTTATTTATTCCGCCCAAAACTGCGAAGCGCTTGCCCGTATGATCAAAGCTGAAACCAATTTGGCTTCGATGGTCAAAACTGGAGACCTTGCCGGCGCTGTAGTCGATCAAATGGGTAACCCTTCTGTCGTTGTAAACGGCGACGTAGTAGTTTTTAGTCAGCCCGAAGTCAATTCGCCGGTTTCCCACGATATGCCAACCCGGCTCTGGTTGATACGGCGTGATCGGGGTTGACTTAAGAATTGTGTGGTTGCGGCCATCGACAAAGTGAACGATATAACCCTCTTTAGTTTGGGCGAGCGCAACTAACGCATCATGTCCGCTGACCATTGCCATGCCGCGGATCGGTTGCGGAGAAACGGTACGAATCTCTCTGGTGATCTTTCCGTCGATAATGTTTACAAAGAGGATGCTGCCATCCGGCAGAAACCGCCGCGAGAAGTGCGAATCAGGTTGGTTGGTGATGTCACCGACGCCCATCACGAGTAATCGCCCTTCATCGAACAAAAGTCTTGCGTCCAATCGCGGAAAACTGCGGATCACGCTTTTTGCCTTGAAATCCCAAACGTTGATACGGGTGTTGTCTGCCGAAAGCAGCCAGTTTTTGTCGTTAGAGATTTGAAGAAAATCGACTGCGTGACCGAGATGTGCGTCGAGCGTTTGCACCACCGAATAATCGCTGGTTTGTAGGATTTTGATCTGCCCGGTGTTCTTAGAACCCGACCCGCCTGTGAGAAGCAGCTCACCGTCCGGACTGAAGTTCAACACGTAAACGCCGTTGCCGTCCGGGTGAAGACCCTCAATCTTGCGCTGCTTTTGAGTCGCAAGGTCTGCGACGATTACCGTCCCGGCCTCACTTCCGGTCGCCAGCCAACCCCCGTCCCGGCTAAATGCCGCACAAGTGACAATATCATCGTGGGGAAAGCTGAAGAGAAACTTATAGTTTTCGAGACCGGCCGCAGTCTGGCTTGACGGCGGTGCGGCGTTTTTGTCAGCCGGGGCCTCCTGCAGCGCGGAACGGGACGTGACCACAGGCCGCTTTTGCTGGGCACCGACGTGGGTAACTTGAAAGAAAACCGAAGCGATCGAAACCAGCAAGGCTCCCACCAACGTCAGTACGGGAAACGCTTTTGTGTTCGGTTGCATGCCAAACAAGATCATACTTAAGTCACCAGGCTTTGATTTGGAGCGCCGAAATGCGATGGCGGAATTGTTACCACGCGAAAGCCGATGCAGTTCCAGCGTCGGCTTCGCACCATGCCAACTGGAAGGGCCGGCCGCAAGTCAGCGCGCGCGGCCAGATCAACGAGCCGCCTGCACGGCGACAGCAACAAGGCGCACACCGGTCTCCAGGTTATAGTTCTGCGAACCCCAACTACGATAAGCGCAGCGGAGACGTGTGGCATCGGAATTCATAGAGCCTCCGCGCAACACCCGGCGCAGCCCTCGCTCGTCACCGGCGATCCAGGCGCGGCCATCCGTGGGCGCGCCTTGATAGTTGGGCCGATGCCAGTCCTCACACCACTCCTGCGTATTGCCTACCATATCGTAGAGTCCGAAAGCATTCGGCTGTTTGCCGCCCACGCGATGAAAGCTAGACCCGGAGTTTTTGCTATACCACGCGATGTCGTCCAGATTCCTTGCGTAATATTCGCTCGTCGTTCCGGCGCGGCAAGCGTACTCCCATTCGGCTTCCGTCGGCATTCGATAAAGATAGCCATCGTCCAGAGAATTAAGCCTGCTTATGACCTCTTGCGCCTCATGCCATGTCAGCCAGTAGATCGGCTTGTTTTCATTGCCTTTGTAATTCGGCCCCGGAGTGCTGTTGCCCGTCACAGACAGCCACTCAGCCCACGTCAGCTCATATTTGCTCATATAGAATCCACGCCCGATAGTTACCTGATGCACAGGTTTTTCATCCGGGCGACCGTCGTTCGACCCCATCATGAAACTTCCCGGTGGAATCCAAACCAGTTCCATCCCGATTTGATTTCGCACGACGCTGCCCGCAGATGGAGTTTCGGTCGTTGGCTTGTCAGGCGATGGTGAAGTGTCTGCCAAGGCTGAGGTGTTCGCGTTCTGCGACGTTAGCGTGCCTTCGGTCTTCGTGTCGTCGTACAGATTTTTGTCGCTCCACGGCGCCCAGCCCGTTTTCAGGATGACCGCCGTCATAGAGGCGCCCGTTAAGAGTAAGATCACACCGATGCCAATCAGCAGTGGTTTTAAGAAGGATCCACGGTTCCGCTTCGGTTCCTCTAATGGAACATCCTCGACCGCGAAGATGCGATTGGTGTGAGCGGACGCAGATTTTGGCGGTGAACTGACAGGCATCGTTGCCACGATGGGTTCAGCCGACGGCAGAGAGTTTGAAGGCGCTGGTTGGGTCGGCGAAGGTTGCGTCGGAGACGGTGGAGTCGGTCCTGGCTGCGCCGGCGCGCTCGGCATTTTCCGAGGCCTTTCGGCTTGATTGCTTCGTAGCGCCTCGCGCATCTGTTCCGCACTCTCCGGTCGGCGTTTACGATTGATCGCCATTGCGCTGTGGATGATTCCAGCGACATGCGGAGAGGCCAGCGGATTCTCGTGCTGAATCAGCGGAAGTGGATCCTTCCCTTCGTCGTCCATCTTCTGAAAACGGGTTGAGGCATCTACCGGTGCAACGCCGGCGAGAAGGTGATAGAAAGTCGCTCCGACGGAATAAATGTCGCTCCGCGCGTCGGTTCCCTGACCTAAGATTTGTTCAAGAGAAGCATAGGCGGGCGTGTAGCCTCGGACACTCCGGCTGGTAACCAACGTTCCCATCTGGCCGACCGCACCTTTGGCCAAGCCGAAATCGAGCAGGAAAAGCTCGCCCTCTTTGGTTAGTTTTATGTTTGAAGGTTTGATGTCCCGGTGAATTAATCCCTGGCCATGCAGGTAAGCCAGAACCGCGAGGACTTCGTCCGCCCAACCCAGCACGTCAGATTCCGGAAACGGACTTGCTCGCAACTTCGATAACTCTGCTAAGTCATTCCCCGGAATAAATTCCATGACGAAGTAGTCGCTACTGTTTTCGCTGAAGTGTTCAATTGATTTTGGCAAGGCGCGATGCCGCAGGTTCCCCAGCAACTCCGCTTCTCGCCGGAAAGCGCGACGAAGTTCTTCAGACGAGCCGAAAGCCTCTTTGACCGCGACCAGACGATTCAAGTTTTCATCTATCGCCTGATAGACGGCGCCCATACCGCCGTGGCCGAGCAGTTGGATGATGCGATAGCGGCTGCGAAGGATCTTGTTGGGGGAAAGCATCAATGCGTCAGACCGATAATCTAGTCACCATCAAGCAAGTAAATTGTTTTAAGGTACGGACAACCGTTGCGCACGCCGTAAGTGATCTTTGTCAGATATAGATTCCTGTGCAGGATGCCGCCCTCAGAGTTGTAGCTGCAAACGCCCCGCCCGCATTTCAGCAAAGGTCTGGTATTTCGTCCGGGCATTCCCTCAATTTCCCGGATCTTCATCCACTTTTCGGCGCGTGCGAAGGATGAGAACCTCCTGACTTCAAATCTCTGCGGGTCGTTAGCGTCAGCCAGCGAATGCTCAATAACAATCCTGAATCGGCCGAGGTAAGGTCGCCCGGGATCAAGCGTGCCCATCGTCTTGTTTGCGAATGATTTAGCGAAGGCATTGACCAAATTTTCGATGGATTGCTTTTTGCACTTCTGCTGAGCTTCAGCGAAAGCTGACGGCAGTAGCAGGATGCCAAACGCGAGATAAACCCTGAACGTTAGTTTCATAATTGATTCCAAGGAAAATTTCCGAATCGAGTGGTCCTCTTGGGTGAGACTATCTTCTTCGTCGGCGGCCCGGCGAATAAACGGGAAAGGAGACTATGTCGTAGCCGTTCTCTTTAGCCCATACGCGCGCGGCTGAGGCGAGGCGAGCATTACCCGACTTGAGAAATGCCTCGGCCATGAACTGGTTGCCATGTTGCTCAAGCGCCTCAATCAGAGTCCTTGTCAGCGCCGGTGTAGGCCGCCTCAAGTAAACTTTGAAGCCAGTGCTAACCACCGCGAGATCACCTCTTTGGGCCGCAGCCATGAGGTGCTCGATGGCGCGTGGGGAGTTAATGCTACTCAGCGCGTCGCCAACCGCGTACTTCATCTGGTCATCAACGTCGCTGCCGAATGCCGCAATTTCGTCGACTGACACGGCATCCTTCAACTCTCCGAGCGCCAAAACGGCACTCCTTCGCACCTCGGCGTCCGAGTCTTTAAGCAATGGCCGTATCGGTTCTATCGCGCGCGGATCGGCGATAACTCCCAGCGCATCAGCCGCACCGGCCCGCACATACGCATCTTTGTGTTTTAGCAATCCAATTAAGACGGGAACCGACCGCGGACTTTTAATGCGGCCAAGCGCTTCCAGCACCGCGATATGAATGCTCGGGCGGGCCAGCTCAGCAATTAAAGGATCGACGGCTGCGTCGCCAATGAACTCGAACGCATCTTTAAGATGGTGAGAGGTATAAGAGTCTGCATTATCGAGCGCTTCGATCAAAAGCGGGATCGCTATCGAGGCCATGCTTTTCAGGGCTTTGTTTGCCTCTTCATGGGCGCTGCCATTCACCGTGCCGTAGGCTTCGATCAGCGCTTTTACGCCACGAACATTCCTGAAATTGCCGAGCGCGGTTGCTGCCTCTGAGCCAACATATATGTCTTCATCGTTTTTCAGCACCTCGACCAGCGGGTCGATTACACGCTCATCTCCGCTGCGTCCGAGGGCTTTTATTGCGGCAATCCGAACATTCGGTCTCTGGTCTTTGAGCTTAGCGAGATTGCCATCAACGTTCGAAGGTTGAGCGAAGCTCAACGTGGAAAGAAAGCCGATAAGAATAAAGCCCACCACACCCTTACTCGATCTATTCACCTTAATGCCTTTCGGTTCCAAATGTAATAAGCACTCCAGCTAGCGGATCGGATGAGATCCAGTTTTCCCTGAGGCGCATCATCTTTGCCGACGCGCCAGGTACCACCAATCTATTCCCGAGCCGAAAACGCGTCCCTGCAGGGTGCCGTCATCGTTAACTAAGACAGTTGTACGCCCGTGCTTTCCATCCTCAAATTTCCAATCGTAGTATCCTTGCTTTCCGTCAATTTTCCCGGTGCCTGTCCAATCTGCTCCTTGAACGAAGATGTCACTTCCTCTCCGCACTCTGAGAGTCATTGTTCCAATTAAACCGCTTGAAGGATTTTCTAAACGATAAAGATTGTAAGGGCCCGTCAGATAGGATAAGTCCGGTGAGTTGGCGGGAGTTGGCGAAGCTTCCACTTTCGGCGATGGTTTATCTGCACTTAACGACGAACTGGGCGCGGGGCTGGGAATGGTGTTTGGAGTTGAAGTTACGGAAGCTGATGTTGGCGATTCCTTTTCCGAACTACGCTTCTGGTCCAGGATCAGCCATATTGCGATCCCGCCCGCCATAATGAGAGCTATCGTTGCCACGGCAACGTAAACAAATTTCGAGTTGTTTGGACGATCCGACTGCAAAGCGCCGCGCCCGTCGCCCGGCCACGGTTCTACAGGTGATTGAAGGGTGGTTTTTGGCTGAGGAAAGCGCAGTGTTGCGTCTGGATCGTATGGAGCAGATAGCAGCGCGCCGTCTGCTAAACAGAAGGCAATCGTATCGTCAGCGTAAGTGCGGTTACATTTGGGACAACGTTTCATTTTTCCCTGACCGTGTAGTGGCTGCCTGGCAATCGCCCGGCATCTTAGCGAAATCACCGCCGATGCGCTAGAGTTTTCGGCACAAACTATGAGCCTGAAAGAGCAAATCATTTCCGACATGACCGCCGCGATGAAGGCGCAGGATGCGGCGCGCACTTCGACTCTGCGGATGGTTAAAGCCGCCATCATGAACCGTGAAAAGGACGGTGGCGGCGAACTGACCGATGAAGACGTCCAGAAGCTCCTGCGTTCGCAGGTCAAGCAGCGCCGCGACTCAGTCGAGCAGTATGAGAAAGCCAACCGGCCAGATTTGGCAGACAAAGAGCAGGCTGAGATCGCCATCATCGAAAACTACCTGCCGCAGTCTGCTTCCCAGGAGGAAATCGACCAGGCAGTCGTGGCTGCAATCGCCGAAACGGGCGCATCGTCAATGAAAGACATGGGCGGGGTGATGAAGGCTGCGATGGCCAGGCTGGCGGGAAAGAGTGCTGACGGGAAGATGGTCAGTGAAACTGTGAAGGCAAAGCTATCGGCGTCCGCGTAGCGGACGAATTTAATAGCCGTGGGCAACGCCCACGGACCGGCGACAGCCCACCAAGGCAACCCTGAAAGGGTCGAATAAACACCGAGAACTGTTCGACCCCTTCAGGGTCGGATTCCTTCGTGCACCGGATCCCGCGGGCGTTGCCCATGGCTATTCAATTCAACCCCTTCGCGGTTGCCAGAGGCTTAAAACCTCGGCGCGCGGATAACAAAGCGGCACCGATCGGTCAACCCACGGTTTCTACGTTTGCCTACCCCCACTCCTTTCCGTATAATCCCTCTTTCTTATCGGGGCGTCGTCGTTGTCCGGTGGGTTTTCGCCCACTTTTTCTTTTGGGCGAAAGTAGCGCAAGTTGGCAACTTGCGAGCTCAAGTGAGGCGCAAGTTAACAACTTGCGGTACGGATCATGGATCAGGGGTCGGTTGCAGAGCGCGTTCAGGAACTTGCCGAGCAAACCGCCATCGACCACGGCGTCGAACTGGTTCACGCGGAAGTCGCCGGCCCGGAAGGCCACCCGATAATCCGAGTGTTCATTGATAAGCCGGAAGGTATCACGCACCACGATTGCTCGGATGTGAGTCATCACCTGGGCACCGTGTTGGACGTGGAAGATTTCATCCACTCGGCTTACACCCTGGAAGTTTCCAGTCCCGGGATCGAGCGCGGGCTGTACCGGCCGGCGGATTACGAGCGGTTTGCTGGACATCTCGCGAAAATCAAAAGTCGCTCGCCGATCAAGAACCAGCGGAACTTTCGCGGCCGCATCGTAGGGCTTGCTGACAGCGAAGTAATTTTTGAAGATAACACCAGCGGCCGAGTACGCATTCCGGTTAGCAACATCGCAAAAGCGAACCTGGAAATCGACGTGGAAGAGGAATTTCGGAAGGCACGCGAGCGTGAAGAAACTGACCGGCATTTGATCGAACAGAACCAGTTAGCAGAATAGGAAGCGCGCAGGATGCGCGCGAACCGCCGACAAGATGTCGGCGCTCCAAAACATGAGCACCACCATCGCGCAAAATATTGAAGCCCTTTGCCAGGAGCAAGGCATCGACCGCGAGTTAGTAATCGAAGCGGTGAAGGAAGCCGTGCGCGCGGCGGCCAAGAAACAGTTCCGCGCTGGGGAAGAAATCCAGGTTGATTGGACTCCGGAGACGGGCCTCGAATTGTCGGCGTCGAAAGTCGTCGTTGAGAACGTCGAAAATCCGGCGGCGGAATTGTCGATCGAAGAAGCGCGCGAGCTCGGCGGTGAAGATGTTGAAGTCGGCGACGCTCTGTTGCTGCCGATGCCGATGGAAGACCTCGGCCGCATCGCGGCGCAGACTGCCAAACAAATCCTTTTTCAAAAAGTCCGCGACGCAGTCCGCACTAATGTTTACGACCAGTACATCGATCGCGTCGGCGAATTGGTGAACGGTTTCGTGAAGCGTTTCGAGCGCGGCAACATGATTGTCGATCTGGGAAACCTGGAAGCTATCCTGCCGCGTTCACAGCAGTCCCGCGGCGAACAGTGGAACCAGGGCGAACGCATTCGCGTCGTCATCACCAACGTTTCGAAAGAATCAAAAGGCCCGCAGATCGAAGTCTCGCGCACTTCACCTGAATTGCTCGAGCGCCTGTTTGAAATGGAAGTGCCGGAGATTTACGACGGCACCGTCGTGATCAAGTCCTGCGTCCGTGAACCCGGCGAGCGCGCCAAGATTGCCGTCGTTTCTAACGAACGAGATGTCGATCCGGTGGGCGCGTGCGTCGGCATGAAAGGCTCGCGCGTTCAGGCCATTATTCGCGAACTGCGCGGTGAGAAAATCGATATCATCGAATGGTCGGAAGAGCCTTCGGTCTTCGCGGCCAACGCTCTGTCTCCGGCCAAGGTCAATCAAGTTCGCATCACCGACATCGAAAATCGCCAAATGGAAGTGATCGTGAACGAGGATCAGCTTAGCCTGGCCATCGGTAAGCGCGGTCAGAACGTGCGTTTGGCGACGAAACTGGTCGGCTGGAACATCGATATCCGCAGCGAGGAAGAGCTGAAGAAGGAAGTACACGAAGCCATGGGGGCCATGATTGCCTCCGGCGCACCCGTCCCGCTTTCGGCGATTGAAGGCGTCACGGCGCAGCAGGCCGACGCGTTGGCCGAACACAGCATCACGGATATTGACGGATTGGCCAGCACCACGGTTGACGACCTGGTGGAATTCCTCGACGTCAGTCTCGATGAAGCTGAAAAAATGCTCGAAGCTGCGCGCGCTGTAGTGGCATTACGCGAGCAGAAATTGGCTGAACAAGACGAAGAAGGCGGTGAAGAACCCCGACCTGTCGGAATTTCCGCCGAGCTTGATGAAAATGCGCCGGCCACGGAAGTCGAATCCAACGAAGAAATGATCGCTGCCGGGTACGACGAAGCAGTCGAAAAAGGCATCCCCTATCAGGCCGAAGAAAACATTCGCGCTGAGCATTCCGCCGATCCGGTCGCGTTGACGGAAGCCGATCCAATGTCAGCAGATGAGTTGCTGTTGCAGGAAGCCGGACGCGACCTGCGGCCTGACGTCATTACGCCGTCCCCCGATATCACTTCGACGGCCGTTGCGGATTTGGAAGCGAACATCCGCGAAGAACAGGCCGAACTGGCCCGAGAAGAAGCCGAAGAGTCTGTAACCGCTGGGTTGCCGTCTCAAACTGAAACTGATTCCCCTCTCGCGTCGTCATCAGACGAACGTGCCGCGAGCGAGAGTGACAAAAAGCAAGATCTCGAATGAGGTCTCAGATGTTTAATCTGAAAGCCATGTCAAATCATGCGGCCAATTAATCGCAGTTTGCGCAAAGGCGCAAGGCTGCTCGCCTCCGACGCTTGCTGGTAGCAAGCGCCTCTGAAGTGCGCTTCAGAAGGTGGCGAACAGCCACTTTCAAAGAAGGAGCGCATGTCAGTAGCCACTTCAAAGACTCGCCTTTACGATCTCGCCAAAGAGCTGAAGATCGATACCAAACGCCTCATCGAAGAGGTGCGGCGCGAAGGTGTCGACGTCAGTGTTCCCTCGAACTCTATTTCGAAAGAGCTCGCTGAGAAGATCCGCGAGAAATACTTTCCGAAACAAGCGGCCACCGCCAAGCGCGCCATCAAAGTTGTAAAGAAGGCAGCACGGCCAGTCGAGGAAGCACCGCCGGTTGAAGAACCGCCGGCCGAGGCTCCGGTCGAAGTCGAAGCGCCCCCGCCCGCAGAGCCTCCGTCCGAAGAAATCGAGGAGCCAGCAAAGACGCAAGTCACGCGCGTGCTCAAGAAGTTGGCGCCCGCCGTGCGCGCGCCGCAGCCTGAAGTAGCCGCGATTGTAGCCCCCGATCCTGAACAAGCGGAACCAGTCACCGCCCAACCCAGCGAACCCGCTCCAGAGCCACAACCAACGCCACTTGCCGGACGGCAGGTGCGCGTCATGCGGCCGACTGCGGCCGCGCTAAGCCAGGGCATTCGACACGGTGAACGCGCCCCCGCGCCGCCGCCCACGGCAGCCGCAGCAACTCCACGCGAGCGTGTAATTCGTCGAGTGGAGTACGCCGGCACACCGGGCGAGACGGCGACACCGCAAACCACATACATTCCCCCGCCGGATGCCGGTCGACGTCGTTCGCGACGCGGCTCGGTACGCGGCGGCAAACGGATGGACGGCAGAGGAAGAACGGACCGCGACTTTATTGCGCCGGAAGTGCGCACGCTTGAAGAGCGCATCGCCGGCCGTCTGCAAATGCCTTCAGGGCCGGGCGAGCTTAAGCCCGTGCGGCTGGTCGAAGGATCGACCGTGAAAGAGTTCGCCGAAAAACTCGGCATCAAGCCGAAAGAAGTCGTGGGCCTGCTGCTGCAACGCGGTGTGTTCGCGACAATCAATCAGGCTTTGAACGACAGCGTGGCCGCTGAGCTCGGCATGCGCTTTGGTTACGAAGTCTCGTTTGTGCCGTTTGAAGAAATGGTCGCGGAGGAAGAGTTCGAAGAATTGATCGCGACCGACGCCGACGACGTTGAAGTTCCGCGCGCGCCGGTAGTCACGGTCATGGGCCACGTCGATCACGGAAAGACTTCGCTGCTCGACGCGATTCGCACAGCGGACGTCGTCGCCGGCGAGGCGGGCGGCATTACCCAGCACATCGGCGCGTACAGTGTCGAAGTGCCGAGTCCTGACAACGCCGACGAGACGCGCCGCGTCGTGTTCCTCGATACGCCGGGTCACGAAGCGTTCACGTTGATGCGGGCTCGCGGAGCTAAAGCGACAGACGTGGTGGTGCTCGTCGTCGCGGCTGACGACGGCGTGATGCCGCAGAC
The DNA here is from genome assembly GCA_052389795.1 of Acidobacteriota bacterium. Taxonomy (GTDB): domain Bacteria; phylum Acidobacteriota; class Blastocatellia; order Pyrinomonadales; family Pyrinomonadaceae; genus UBA11740. The sequence continues at coordinate 109,003 of JBQTHO010000005.1, forward strand.
GATCGAAGCAATCGAACACTCGCGCGCCGCCGGCGTGCCGATCGTTGTCGCCATCAACAAGGTCGACAAGCCTGACGCGAATCCGGATCGCGTGCGCCAGGAATTGTCTCAACAAAGCCTGAACGCTGTTTCGTGGGGCGGCGAGACCGAAATGGTCGAAGTTTCTGCGAAGAAACGCGAGAACCTCGAGACGCTGCTCGAAACGATTCTGCTGACCGCAGACATTCTGAACCTGCGCGCCAGTACGACGCGCCTGGCATCGGGTGTGGTGCTAGAGGCCAAACTCGATCGTGGACGCGGCTCGGTCGCGACTGTGCTCGTCCAGCAAGGCACACTCAGGTTGGGCGATCCTTTCATCATCGGCCAAATCTTCGGCAAGGTGCGCGCCATGTTTAATGATCGCGGCGAAGCCATAAGTGAAGCGGGCCCGGCGACGCCCGTCGAAGTGCTCGGCCTGCAAGGCGTGCCCGAAGCCGGCGAGTCTTTCCAGGTCGTCGCCGACGTTTCGCGCGCGCAGCAAATTTCGCATCAGCGCCAGTACGCCGAGCGGCAGCGCACGCTGATCAAATCGACGAAGCGCGGCATCGAGGCGCTGGGCGAAACTGAGGTCAAGGAACTGCTCGTCATCATCAAGGCTGACGTGCAGGGCTCAGTCGAGGTTTTGAAATCGACGCTCGAAAAGATGTCCACTGAGAGCGTGAAGGTGAAAGTCATTCGCTCAGGCGTGGGCGCAATTACCGAGTCCGACGTACTGCTGGCTTCCGCCACGCAGGCGGGCTCGTCTTCGAGCGCGGTTGTGATCATCGGCTTTAACGTGCGGCCGGAATCGCGAGCGAACGATCTGGCGAAGCAGGAGAGCGTCGATATTCGGCTGCACTCGATCATTTACAAGGTCGAGGAAGAAATTAAGGCCGCGATGATCGGCATGCTCGACAAGATCGAAACCGAAAAGATTCTCGGCAAGGCCGCGGTGCGCGAAGTCTTCCGCGTGCCGAAGATTGGCGCGGTCGCCGGCTGCATGGTCATCGACGGCATCATCAGCCGCAAGGCTCGTGCGCGTTTGATTCGCGACAGCGTGGTGGCGTGGGAAGGCAACATCGGTTCGCTGCGCCGCTTCAAGGAAGACGTGTCCGAAGTTCGCGAGGGCTTTGAATGCGGTATAGGTCTGGAAAACTTCAACGACATCAAAGTCAGCGACCAGATCGAAGCGTACGTGATCGAGAAGGTGGCCGCGACTGAACTCTAGGATGCAGACAGCAGGCGGCAGACCGCAGGACAGCGTTTTCCTGCCTACTGCCTGCTGCTTTCTGCTACTGTTCCTATGCATCGCCCAGAGCGCATTGCAGACACGCTGCGCGAAGAGATCGCGCAGATTGTGGGGTACGAACTCGAGGATCCGCGCCTGACGATGGTGACGGTAACTGACGTTCGCGTCGCGGACAATCTTCGCGATGCCAGCGTTTACGTCACCATCCATGGCGATGAGCAAGAGCACCAACAGGCCCTGAAAGCCTTGGAGCATGCTGCGCCCTACGTGCGTAAGCAACTAGGTTTTTCCCTGAACTTGCGGCATACTCCCGTGCTTCATTTCGTCCGCGACACGGTTGAAGAGAGAGCCGAGCGCGTGGACGCGCTTCTTGAAAGGATGAAGGATGAAGGATGAAGGATGAACAGGAGTTGACGTTATTCGGACGTTTCATCCTTCATCCTTCCGCCTTCATCCTTGCTTTTAATGTTAAGTCAGGTCGTTGAGTTAATCGAACACAAGCACCGGTTCGCAATTACGTCCCACGTTCGACCCGACGGTGACAGTCTCGGATCTTCCCTTGGACTTTATTGGCTGCTGCGCGCGCTCGACAAAGACGTCGAGGTCATCATGCGCGATCCAGCACCGCATGCTTACCAAAACCTTCCCGGCGCCGATTTGATTCGTGTCACGCCCGCCGTCGATCGCGAATACGACGGCGTATTCGTCATTGAATGCTCTGACATCGACCGGCCAGGTCTGATCGATCTCGAAAAACAGTTTGTCGTCAACATCGACCATCACACCAGCACGGTCCTGTTCGGCACGATCAATTGGATCGATTCAACTGCGTCGGCCGTCGGCGAGATGATTTACAACCTGTGCAAGGCGACCGGCGTGCGCCCGACGGTCGAAATCGCGGAAGGCGTCTACACGGCCTTGCTCACTGACACCGGATCGTTTCACTACTCGAACACGACTGAGCGTACTTTCAAGATTGCTTCGGAGCTCGTGCGCACGGGCGTACGTCCGGCGAAAACTGCGGAGGCGATTTACGGTAACTATCAGTGGCCGAAGATCGAGCTGCTCAGTCTCGTCCTTGCCACTGCCCAGCGCGACAACACCGGTCGCGTCGCCTGGATGCGGCAGACAGCGGAAATGCAGCAGCAGACGAAAGCTTCCGAAGAAGACGCTGACGGTTTCGTCAACTTTCCGCTCTCAGTCGGGGACATTCACGCCGTCGCGCTGTTCAAAGAATGTGCGCCCGGCGTCTATCGCACCAGCCTCCGTTCCAAAGGCGAAGTCAACGTCGCCAAAGTTGCGGAGCGTTTTGGCGGCGGCGGTCACCGCAACGCGGCCGGCTGCACTCTCAAAGGCAGTTGGGACGAGATCGAAGCGCAGGTTGTGCCGCTGTTGCAGGACGCGGTCAAAAGCGCCAACGGATCGCGCGATAAGCAGTCAGAACCACCTGCGGTATCGGGTGGTTAATCTCGGTTCATTCAGCAGCTGTTAACGTTACTTCAACCACCCGCTACCGCAGGTGGTTCTGACTGCATGACTATTGAACGCAGATACAAATGGCGTCGCGTTGACTATCAGGAGCAGACGCGCGGCCTGTTCATGGTTAACACCGGGCACGGCAAAGGTAAGACGACGTGCGCCCTGGGTTTGATGATGCGCGCCGCCGGACAGGGTCTGAACTGCTGCATGATTCAGTTCATGAAGTCGCGCAACGATCGCTACGGCGAGCACGTTTCAGCGGAAAAACTCGGCATTGAAATCCACACGATGGGCGATGGCTTCACCTGGGACACGAAGAATCCCGAACAGGATCGACAAACCGCGCGCCAGACGTGGAACCTCTGCGTTGAGAAGTTGAAGAGCGGCGATTACGATCTGCTGGTCTTTGACGAGCTGGTTTATGTTCTAAGCTACGACATGCTGCCGGTCGCGGAGGTGCTGGAAGAAATCCGTACGGCCCGCGAAACTCAACCTGCGCTGCACGTCGTCGTCACCGGTCGCGACGCCCCGAAAGAACTGATTGACGCCGCTGACCTCGTCACCGAAATGACTGAAGTAAAGCATCCATTCCAAGCCGGCATTCGAGCGCAGAGAGGGATCGAGTTTTGAAGCGTCTGTTTCCCTACTATGTTTTTGTAGTAGCATAGCGCCGTCATGTCGAACTACGTCGAAAGCGCATCTGATATTCGCAGCGGCAAGCCGAGAATCTCAGGAACACGAATCACGGTGGCTGATATCGTGCTCATGCATCGACGCTTGGGCAGGGCGCTCGAAGAAATCGCCGGCACTTACGATCTGCCTATCGCAGCGGTGTACGCGGCAATGGCTTACTACTACGATCACAAAGCCGAGATCGATAATAGTCTTGATGAAGAGGAAGCCTTGGCAGAAGCCTTCAAGAAGAATAATCCCTCACGCCTCCGGGAAAAGTTAGAAGCCCTCTCCCATGGCTGATCGCATCCGGTTCCACCTCAATGAGCATGTCGATCCCGCAATCGCGATGGCTCTCCGTCGCGCTGGCGTAGATGTCACAACCACAATCGAAGTTGGCCTGCGGACAAAGAACGATGCGGCCCATCTTGAATATGCGCGCGCGCAAAGAAGAGTGATTATAACCCGCGACCAGGGGTTCCTGCGCCTCGCCTCGCAACGTAGGGATCACGCCGGGATCGTGTTTTACACCGCGAATCAGTCGATGCGAGAAATCATCGAGGGACTTATTCTTATTTGCGAGGTGATGACACCCGACGAAATGGTGGGGCAGGTGGAATACATTTGACAGTGTTGAGCTGTTTGGTCGCAGGTCGCAATGCACCGAAGAACTAATCGACGCCGCTGATCTCGTCACTGAAAGGACTGAGATCAAACATCCGTTCCATGCGGGCATTCGCGCACAGAGAGGGATTGAGTTCTGACAATCCATTTTGAATTCTGTAAACACATGGTGGATTCAAACAAAGCACAAAGACTAGTCGACGAGATTAATCAGATGCTGGAGCATGGTTCCGGCTCGCTTACTTCAGTCTTGCGAAAGGCAACGCGCCTAGCGGAGTTATGGGGTGATCACGAATATCGGATCATGTTCGACCTTCACCTGAAGGGTGTGGATCCGAAGAACCTAGACAAGACACAACTCCCTCAATGGCCGAGCAAAGATCTGCACCCAAGATGGAATGTCTTGTTGGCGTTCGGTAATGACCGATCTACTGGAGACGGCAACATCCAGGCCAATGCCATCGAATCTTTGGAGATGCAATCCGCGATGCTGCAGGAGGCTATGACAAAGGCTACAGCAGAAAAGGACTTTGCTGGAGCCGCAAAATTCATGGAGATGTTGATTCCACTGAACGCGATTCAAGTGCGAATCAGAAACAGAGTGGGAAGTTTCGTTCGATCGATTGAAATGAGTTCGCAGACTGTTGTTATAGGCGAAGCGGACGCGAAGAATTTAGCAGCAACTCCAGTTGTATTCATCGGCCACGGTAATTCTGTAGCATGGAAAGATCTCAGAGATTTCGTTACGAATCGCCTTAATCTTTCTTATGAAGAGTTCAACCGCGAACCCCCCGCTGGCAAAAGCACCAAAGAGCGATTAGCAGAAATGCTCGATCGGGGCGATTTTGCGTTTTTAATAATGACTGCAGAAGATGAGCATGCTGATAAGACTGTTCATGCCCGCGCCAACGTAATTCATGAGGTCGGCCTGTTCCAAGGTCGGCTTGGATTCAACAAAGCAATTGTACTGTTGGAACAAGGCTGCGAAGAATTCAGTAACATCCGCGGTCTAACACAGATCCGTTTTCCGAAAGGAGATATCATGGCCGTGGCTGAAGAGATTAGGCGAGTTCTTGAGCGCGAAGGGCTAATCCTAGGCGCAGCTCAATCTGGAAGCGGCGAAGAATGAGTTTGTCGCCGCTTCAGTGGCGATTCTGTAACCTTTCCGTTTGTGTTACCCTTCTCACCGCAAAATCAAACTTCTGAAATCTGACATCTGATCTCTGACGTCTGCTTTTTATGCCCTGGTTTCGCAAGAAAAAAGGCAAGATCGAGCCGGTTAGCGACTCTGAACGCGTCGTGCGCACTGAGAATGTCTTCGTCCGCTGTGACGAGTGCGGCGAGCACCTCTACAAAAAGGATTTGGATGAGAACCTGCAGGTCTGTCATCACTGCAATTATCACTTTCGGATCGGCGCCTACGAGCGTTTGGAAAAGATTTTCGATGACGCGTATTGCGAAGAGCTCGACGCCGAAGTAATTTCCACCGACCCGCTCGGGTTTGTCGACCGCAAGCCTTACCCAAAACGCCTCGAACAGGCGCGTCATGGAACGGGTCTCGCCGAAGCCGTCATCAACGCGCGCGGAAAAGTCGGCGGGCATCGAGTGTTCGCCGCGGCGATGGACATGAATTTCATCGGCGGCTCGATGGGTTCGGCGGTCGGCGAAAAAATCACGCGGCTGATTGAGCGTGCCATCACTGAGCGGGGCGCGGTGATCATCTTCGCGGCGTCGGGCGGCGCGCGCATGCAGGAAGGCGCGCTCTCGCTGATGCAGATGGCGAAGATTTCCGCGGCGCTCGCGGCACTCGAAGAGCGCCACCTGCCGTTCATTTCCGTCCTGACCGATCCCACGACGGGCGGCGTTACGGCGAGCTTCGCGATGCTCGGCGACATCATCGTCGCTGAGCCGAAGGCGCTGATCGGTTTCGCGGGCCCACGCGTGATCGAGCAGACGATCCGGCAAAAACTCCCGAAAGATTTTCAGCGATCCGAGTTCTTGCTCGACCATGGAATGCTTGACGCCATCGTCGATCGACGCGAGATGCGCGCCTTCATTATTAAGTCGCTCGACTTCATGATGAATCCGGATCTCGGGGAAAAGTCTCAGGTTTCAGGTCATAAGTTTCAGGTGTCAGCGAGCCCCTGAAAGGGCGGAAGACAAGCCAGGGGCAAGTGCGAAGCGAGCCGCCCCCTGAATCACATGAGATAACAGATGCGCCCCTGAAGGGGCGCAGGAAACAAAGATTCAAATTCGCAATTGGTTTCTCGCACCCCTTCAGGGTGCTTTAACTTTTGCGGCTACTGTTCCGGGGGTGGCGCGCTCCGCGCTTATTCCCGGCTACTGTCTTTCATCCCTTCGGGATGACTCTTCCAATAACCATGACTTTCGACGACGCCGTTTCCTACCTCCTATCTCTCGGTCACGAGACGCTCACCATAAAACTTGGTCTCGCAAACACAGAGCGCCTGCTCGTAGCGCTCGGCAATCCGCACAACAGTTTTCCTTCAGTTCAAATCGCGGGCACGAATGGCAAAGGCTCAACGGCGGTTATGCTCGAGTCGATTTGTCGCGCCGGCGGTTTTCGCGTCGGACTCTTCACTTCACCGCATCTGATTTCAATCACTGAGCGCATTCGCGTGAACGGGGCCGACATTACGCAAGACGAATTTGCACGGCTCACCACGCAAGTTAAGCAAATCGCGGAAGAACTCGTGCGACGGGGCGAATTACAAACGCTGCCAACCTTTTTCGAGCACGTGACGGCAATCGCACTGCTGGCTTTCCAGGAAGCGAAGGTTGAGCTGGCGATTCTCGAAACCGGATTGGGCGGACGTCTGGATTCGACCACGGCTGCCGGTGCACAGGTCGTCGCCATCACGCCGGTTGCGATGGATCACGAGGAGTACCTGGGTAGCACGCTGGCAGAAATTGCCGCCGAGAAAGCCGCGATTATTCGGCCGAGAGTGACTGCCATCGTGGCGCCACAGCAGGATGAAGCGCTGGAAGTAATAAAGGGACGATGCGGTGAGGTAGCTGTAAAGGCCCGTTTTGCCTCAGCGCCGACGAACGTCACAGTCGCAGAAGACTCAGTTCCGGGCCGCATGTGCGCGACATTTGAAACCCGAAACGACCGATACGAGAACGTCTGCCTCGGGCTGCGCGGTCGCCACCAGGTTCCGAATGCCGCCACGGCCGTTGTCCTTGCCGAAGCATTGTGCGAGCGGGGCTTCGATATTTCACGACACGCTATCCTGACCGGTCTCCAAGACGCCAGACATCCGGGGCGGCTTGAAATATTTGATGGCAACCCGCCGGTTCTTTTCGATGGCGCACACAATCCGGCCGCGGCACGAGCCCTCGGCGACTATCTCGATGAGTTCATTCATCAGCCAATCACAATGATCTTCGGCGCGATGCGCGATAAGCCACTGAATGAGATCGCCACGATTCTCTTCCCTGCGGCGCATGAAGTGATTCTGACTGAGCTCGATAATCCGAGGGCCGCTACGCTCCAGAATCTGAAGGCCGCAGTGCCCTCCGGGCTCGATCAAACAAACCTTCATGAGGCGAAATCGGTCGCTGAAGCGTGGCAGATTGCGCGACGAGTTACCGGCCCGGCAGGTCTTATTCTTATCACCGGCTCGTTGTACCTGGTCGGTGCAGCGCAGGAAACATTGCGCGCTGAGCGTTAATATAGCGCGCAAGAATCAATCGCATTTCATTAACACCTCGCTTCCGCGAGGTGTCACACGACCGTCGTATTGGGATCAGCCGTTTCAACGGCTTTTCAAAACCCGTTGAAACTGTTTGCGACGTTGAGTTCCTACTGAAAGTCACCTTGCTGAAGCAAGGTGTGAATGAGAACTCTTGTGTTCACGTTGCCCTTGACCACTTCGCAAATTAGACTAGGTCGCACAAACTAATGGCTGAACATGGACACTCCTGAATTCATCGGCTCGAAAAAAGTTTACGCAGGCCGGGTCTTTGACGTGACCGTTGATACGGTCCGCGAAGGCGACCAGACGTACCAGCGCGAGGTCGTACACCACGGCGGCAGCGCGGTGATTTTGCCGGTGTTTGAAGACGGCACGATTGCGCTCGTGAAGCAGTATCGTCATCCGGCGGTGAAGTATTTGCTCGAATTGCCCGCCGGCACTTTGAACGATCGGGAACTTCCCGAAGTTGGCGCGGCACGTGAATTGGAAGAGGAACTGGGACTGGTTTCGGGCCGAATGGAAAAGCTCTGCGAGTTCTTTGTGTCGCCAGGATTTCTCAGCGAGAAGATGTGGCTGTATCTCGCGACGGATTTGCAGAAGACCGAGCAGCGCCTGGAAGACGATGAAGCGATTGAGATCGTGCGGCTGCCGATCGAACGAGCATTGCAGATGATTACAGACAACGAGATCGAAGACGCGAAGACGATCATTGGCCTGCTGCTCGCCGCTCCGCGCATCGGAGTTTCGGCGTTTGCGCCTGACTATCCGGCGGTTTGAAAGTAACGCGACAACCGCGCCGAGCTCGCGTTAGGGGGGGTGGATGCGACGGCCCAGAACTGAGTCAAGTTTCCACCCAAAGACCAGGTCGCTATCGCTCCCAGTCCTGACCTCATACCGCCGGTACTCACTTCCGGATTGGAATCCGACTTGTGCAATCCGGAATCGTTAAGGTATTTTGAGCCCGCATATTCTCGGCTGATCATGAAGAAAATCTTCCTGCTGTTGCTCATGAGCAGTTTGGGCGCATCGTCAATAAGCGCCCAACAGTCACTCGACGCCCTCGTAGCGCGCGAACTGCCGCAACTTGTCAGTACTTACAAGGCTCTCCACGCCGCGCCTGAACTTTCCTACTACGAGACCAAGACTTCGGCGTTTCTGGCGCAGCAACTGCGCGCGCTCGGTTACGAAGTGACTGAGAACGTGGGCAAGTACGATCGGGCCGAATGGAAACCCTACGGCGTCGTGGCCGTCATGAAGAATGGCGCCGGGCCGACGGTGCTGGTGCGCAGCGACATGGATGCGCTGCCGGTCGAGGAAAAGACCGGCCTGCCGTATGCGAGCACAGTCAAGACCAAAAACGATGCGGGACAGGAAGTGAGCGTCATGCACGCCTGCGGTCACGACGTGCACATGACGACGCTGCTGGGAACGGCGAAGATGCTTGCGGCGTTGAAAGATCAATGGCACGGGACGTTGGTTCTGATTGGCCAGCCGGCCGAAGAAACTGTGGGTGGGGCGAAGGGGATGCTGGCAGACGGCTTGTATTCGCGGATTCCGAGACCTGACTTTACCATCGCCTTCCACAGCAGCGCGGATTTGGAAGCAGGCAAGATCAGTTACACGCCCGGATACGCGATGGCGAATTCCACGTCAGTTGAGATCACCATTCGCGGTCTGGGGGGTCATGGCTCGCGACCAGAGTCAACCAAGGATCCGATCGTCCTGGCTGCACAGACGATTCTTGCGCTGCAAACGATTGTCAGCCGCGAAACATCGCCGCTCGATCCAGCCGTGGTCACCGTCGGATCGATTCATGGCGGCGCGAAGTCCAACATTATTCCCGACGAAGTGAAGCTGCTGCTCACGATTCGCTCTTACAAGGAAGACGTGCGAAAACGCATTCTTGCCTCGATCGAGCGCATCACCAGGAACACCGCGGCCGCGGCCGGCATTCCCGACGACCGCGCACCGATCGTTAAGATCAGCGAGACCGAATATACGCCGGCGACTTACAACGATCCGCAATTTACTGAGCGGCTGGCGCGAGTTTTTGAGAAAACCTTGGGCGCAGGTAATGTCGTAAACGGGCCGCCGGTGATGGCTGCGGAAGACTTCGGCCGATTCAGCCTCGACCAGCAGATTCCGAGTTCGCTGTTCTGGCTCGGCACCGTTGATCCGGCTAAAGTCGAAGAGAGTCGCAGAACAGGAAAGCCCCTGCCGTCGCTACATTCAAGTTTGTTTGCGCCCGTTCCTGAGCCGACGTTGCGGACCGGAGTGAAAGCGATGTCGGCGGCCGTCCTGGAGCTGATGAAAAAGTAAGCAGAAACCCGACCTAACGGAGTCCTTAAGCGGGCAGCCCGCTTGGAGTTGTCCATAGGGAGGGTGCGATAACCATCATAGGAGCATTGTTAATGGGAAAAGGTGATCAGCGATCGCGACGTGGAAAAATCCATCGTGGAACTTTTGGCAAACGGCGCCCGAAGCCAAAGACGCACAAACCCGGGGTCGCCGCAGATGGTGCGTCGCAGGGCCAGGCTGCGTCGTCAGCAAAAACAAAAGAACCGAAGGTCGTCAAGAGACAGTCAAAAGAGTAGTGCGCTGTACTGAAGGTTGGCCTCCGACTGGAGCGCAAGCGTCCCGCTTGCCGTCGTGAGTAAAGCAAGAGTTCGCCCCCACTGTTGCAGGCGATACGCTGGCGCTCAGTCAATTGACCAATTCCACTCCCCATGCGCTTCAATCTCTGGAAAGCCGAAACCGCCTCTTCTGAAACGCCGTCAGCCGCTCATTTTGAACTCGGCCGGCGCGGTGAAGCGCTTGCCATTGAGCATCTGGAGCAAGCGGGCTATCGCATTGTTGCTGCAAACTTTTCTCTTCCCATTGGCCGAAACTTACGCGACGTTGTGGTAAACGCAGAGATCGATGTAGTCGCGTACGACGGGCCGACGCTCTGCTTCGTTGAAGTCAAAACCCGCGCGTCGGACGATTTCGCACCGCCTGAGAGAAACGTCGATCTGCGCAAGCGGCGGCAAATAGCGCGCGCGGCGCTGGCGTACCGGCGCATGTTGGGCCTAATTAATGAACCGTATCGTTACGACGTCGTCACGTTGGTCGCAAAACCTGACGGCGCCGAGTCGCGTATACAACTGCTCAAAGGCTTCTGGTCGGACGCGCAGTTGAAGAAACTAAAGTGGCAGCAGCATTACTGGGATTGATCGTCGCCGGCCGCGCGTTTTCCGTAGCCCCGGCGTTTACGCCTGGGGAACGCGGGGAAACAAATTTGATAAACCCATTTATGGGCTTACTTTTTTCGACGTTTTGCAGGCCTCCTAAAGGAGGCTATTGTCATTTTCGTTTGCAACCTTACCCAGGCGTAAACGCTCTGGGCTAGAAAAAAAGCCATCGCATGAATGATCTTCAGCGTTACGTCGGACAACTTCTCGACGACAAATATCGCCTCGAGCGTCTGCTCGGTCAGGGCGGGATGGGCGCAGTGTTTTTGGCGACGCACCTTGGGACGGATCGTTATGTCGCGCTGAAACTAATCGCGCCCCAATTGATGCGCAACGAAGAGTTTGTCGAACGCTTCAAACGCGAAGCGCGCGCCGCCGGACGTTTGCGACATCCCAATGTAGTTGACGTGACCGATTTCGGTTTTTCCGGCGACGCCGAGGATCGAGTCGCTTATCTGGTGATGGAATATCTCGACGGGTGCACATTGAGTGACGTGCTTGCCGAAGAGAATCGCTTGCCGCTTTATTGGGTGGTGGACATTCTCGAGCAGGTTTGCGGCGCCGTTCAGGAAGCGCATCAGCAAGGCATCCTGCACCGCGATCTGAAGCCGGACAACATCTGGCTCGAGCCGAACGGGCTGGGTGGCTATCGCGTGAAGGTGCTCGATTTCGGAATCGCGAAGCTCGCGGAAAGCGGTGCCGCGCTACCTGCCATTCCCGCGCCGTCTGCTCAACTTCAACCAACGACTGCGGCTCACTCGCTGGAAGCAGCGACGATGATTTATCCGTCCGGCGCCGCGGTAGACGATGGAGAAGCAACACAGATCATGCCGCCAGCCGAGCAACAGACGCGTGTCCTCGATTCGGCGCGTGACACGGCGGCTCGGCCTCTGGAGACGTCCGCCGCCCTGGGCACGGCCGCATCGGGGCTGACGCGAATTGGAGCAATCCTCGGCACGCCACTCTACATGTCGCCCGAGCAATGTCGGGGCGAGCGGCTCGACGCGCGCTCAGACATCTACAGCATCGGAGTGATCGCCTATCAGATGTTGACCGGCGCGCCGCCCTTCACCGGCGACACATCCAGCGTTATCCGCGCGCACAATGATCTTCAGCCCACGCCGGTTCGCGAGCTGAACAAAAAACTGCCCAAGCGCGTCTCGCGCATGGTGATGTCGGCGCTCGAAAAGGATCGCGAGCAGCGGCCGCCGACAGCAATCGCTTTTGCGAACGCGATGCGCGCGAATGCCGACGGACTGGGGGCGCTTTACCGGCGCGCCTTCTCCCTCTACAGCGAATACTTTCCTCTGTTTTTGAAGCTGTCGCTGCTGGCGCACATTCCGACGATTATTGTCACGACGATGATGATCGCGTTTCGCATTGTCGAACCAAGCCTCAGCAAGCCTGCCGCGATTGGGATCGCAATCCCGCTCGCGTTGTTTACGGTTGCGTCGCAGTTCGTTACTGCGTCAATCATATCCGGGATCACTGCGATCATCGTGACGCAGCTCGCGGTCGCTCCCATGAAACCAGTACGCTTGCGCACGGCATTTGAGATTCTGCGGCGGCGTCTGAGACCGTTTGTGAGCACCGGCATTCGGCTCGCGATTCGCATTATGCTCGGCTGGATCCTGTTTGTGATTCCGGGACTGGTGATGACGGCGCGTTATCTGCTTTGGGCGCCGGTCGTTTTGATGGAGGGCCTGGAAAAGAAAGCGGCGCGACAGCGCGCTCGGGCGCTGGCTTCACGATCGTGGCGAACGATCATCCTCGCCATGCTGATTCAGATTCTGGTTCCGGCAATTATCGGAGGGATTTTCGGGGCGATCACAGGCGCCTCGACCAAACGCGGTAGCGGCCGGACGGTCAAGATCCTGACCGATGCCGCGAACTTGCTTAACATCTTCTTCCTGCCGCTGCTGTCCATCGTGCCGGCGCTGCTTTATTTAAAGATGCGGCAGTTCGGCGGCGAGACTTTGAGCGACGTCATGGCGCAGCTTGAAGAGATGGACACCTCGAAGAGTCGCTGGCAACAACGAATGCGCTCGCGGCTGACCGTTACGCCGCAAAGCCGCACACCGACGGCTTAGTGAACTCGCGGCACGGCCAAACTTTTTCGTGAACAGCATTACTGCAATTTCTGAGCAAGGCGCTTCCGCGAGGCGCTGTCCCGGTTATCATCTTCGCTTCACTTGTCACGACCACGTTTGCTCCTAAACTGACGATCCGAGTAGCAGCGCAAGCACCGGTCTCAACGTCCAATCAACCCCCTCCATCAAGTTCCGAGCTCCATTTGCGATTGATGTTCGTCGCATATTCGCCGATAGCTTCACCGCGAAAGGGTACCGCGATAACGGACACATGGCTTTCTGACCTGCGCGAAATAAAGTTCACTCAAATCGGTGGCGAGTTATCCCCCGATGGCCGCTTTATCGCCTACGATAACTGCAGCAGATTCAGCCGAGGCATTTATCTGGCTCGGCCAGACGGCAGCAATGCGCGTTTTCTGTTACCTCTTAGAGGCCATTGTGTTGATATTCGCTGGTCGCACGATGGCGCCCAGTTATCGTACGTGAGTGGAACGCAGTGGAATCTACACATCTTTCACATTGCCAAGGGGACAGAGAAGTTAATTCCTAATACTGAGCGCGCGGGTTGGCATTGGTGGTCACCTTCCGGAAATGAGATTGTTTATGAGAAGCGGGGTCCCAGCGATTCGCTCGGCGCAACCGGTCGTTTACTCTTCATCACTGACCTAAAAGGCAGAAACCGGCAGTTAACTTTCGCCAAAGACTTCACTGCCTGCGGGTGGCAGGGAAATCTGATAGATACTTGGGCGCCCGCATGGTCAAAGAGAAACCAAATCGCGTTCACTCAATGCGGAGGGTTGTTCATTATTTCCCCAAGCGGCAAGGACTTGCGGCAATTAACCAGTGATCCTCGAACTGACTCTTCTGAAACGTTTCCGATAACCGGCGCATACAGCCCCCGCTGGTCACCGGACGGTCAGTGGATAATGTTCATTGGTGAAAGTCTTTGTCGGATTACTGAAGGCACGCTTTTGAAGCGTATCTCGCCAAATGACACGATGGTTGTGGACATCGGCAAGCTACCATCTTGCGGTGGCCCTTTCTCTATTGCGCCGTTAGTACAATAACTACCAGGGCGCACAATCTCTCGCAGGTAACAGACAAGGCAGAAGGTCAGTTCCCTATCTGCTCCTTCCCCCTTGGTGGCGCATTCTTCACGTACTTATCGAACCAGTTGATTCGCTCGGCCAGCACGTGCAGCAGGGTTTCGCGGCCGGCGTAGCCGTGGGCTTCGAACGGTAGTGTCACGTAGCGAACCGTGGCGCCCTGGCCTTTCAAAGCCAGGTAGAAACGTTCCGACTGGATCGGAAACGTGCCTGAGTTGTTGTCCACTTCGCCGTGCATCAACAGGATCGGATCTTTGATTTTGTGCGCGTGCCAGAACGGCGACATGCGCGCGTAAAGCTCCGGCGCTTCCCAGAACGTGCGCCGCTCGCTCTGAAAGCCGAAAGGCGTCAGCGAGCGATTGTAAGCGCCGCTTTGCGCAAAGCCTGCGCGGAACAAACGCGAGTGCGCCAAAAGGTTCGCCGTCATGAATGCGCCGTAGCTGTGACCGCCGACGCCAATGCGATCTCGATCGCAGACGCCCATGTCCACCACTTTGTCGATGGCTGCTTCGGCGCTCGAGACGAGTTGCTCAACGTACTTGTCGTTCGCCGTCTCTCCCGCGCCGATGATTGGCATAGCCGGATTGTCCAAAACCGCGTAACCCGACATCAGCAGAAACAGATGCGAGGAGCCGCTGATAAGCGTGAACCGGTTTGCGGAACCGGTGATTTGGCTGGCGGCGTCCGCGTCGCCAAACTCGCGCGGGTAAGCCCACAAGATCACCGGCAGACGTGTGCCCGGTTTGTAACCCGGCGGCAAAAACAAATTACCCGATAGTTTCACGCCGTCTTTGCGCTGATACGTCACAAACTGTCGAGTGATGCCACGAAGCTGCGGCTGCGGATCTTTGAAATCCGTAACCGGGCGCGGCGTGTTGCCCGCGACGTCGTGAACAAAGTAGTTCGGCGCATCCTTCTGCGATTCATGTCGCGTCAGGAAAGCTTTAGCATCGTCATCAAGCGGAGCAACGACCGTCTCGTAAGATTTGCTATCGCTGCGGAACAGTCGCTCTTTCTCAAGCGTCTTCAGATTCAAACGATCGAGGAACGGCCGGTCACCTTCGGGTGACGCACCCTGACCGATTAAATAGATGGAATCGCCCTTCTGAATAATCGGCCCGTTGCCGCCACCTCCTCCGAAACCTCCACCGGCACCGGTGTCACGGCGAGCCACGGGTGTTCCGGGATTTTCATAAGCAGCATCCTGCCGCCGTTCCCAAAGCTTGCGCGGCTGGGCGCCGTCTTCAAGAATCCACGTGCGTATGCGGCGAGATGCGCGATCGAATTCACTCAACAGCCCAATTCCCTTTTCCGTAAACGAGAGACCCGCAAGACGCCACTCCGTCTTCGCCAATTCGGTCGGCGGCGTATTGAATGGAGCTGACACTGAAATCACTTTGTCGCGAATCGCGGCCTTGGTGCGCAGGTCGCCGCCATCCTGCGCTTCAATCCAGATCACCGTCGCGGGTTTGTCCTGGCGCCACCCGTGGCCGCGTGGTCCCGTCTGCACCCCGTTGATGGGAATGCCCTCGCGCGTCGGAATGTCAGCAAGCTTGCGCACGAATTCACCGCGACGCGTCCACACCTCGATTTCTTCGGCAAAGCCGCTCATCGGCAGCAGATGCGAAAACGGTCGCTTGATTTTCGAGACCATCAGGTACTCGCCGTTCGGCGAAGGCGCAACACCATCAAAGAGTGCCGGTCGTCCGATCAGCGTCTTGCGTGCGCTTGCGATGTTGTAGGCCGCGAGTTGGCTGGTGAAGTAGTACTCAAAGAGATTGTCGTCATGCGCGGTCTTGAGCAGATCTTCGAAAGTTGGCGCCGGCGCCGGCTTGCCGTGGTTCTCCTGGATGTTTGGGCCGCTTGGAACTGCCGGTTCGGCGGGCGGCAGGCCTCGACCGGCGGGCACGATCTCGCAGATCACGTTAGCGCTGTCGTGCAACCAATCACACGGATCGCCGCTGGTCTGGTTTAAACGATCAAGGCCGGTGACCGATCGCGCGCGTCCAGTGGCGACGTCCGCAACCCACAGTTCGACGCGGTCTGATCTCGTGTGCAAAAACGAAATGCGCGCGCCGTCGGGCGAGAAACGAACGTTACCAATGTTCGGTTGAGGCGGAACGGCAACCTTAGTTTCTGCGCCATCACTGATTCGCTTAAGAGTGATTCCGTAAATTCGCGGAGTTAAATGCGCCCCATTGGTCTTCGGATTAATGCGCGCGCCGGCCAGCCGCAACATCGGCCGCGACAGTTCGGCGATCGTCGGATACGGCTGGCGATAAAGCAGCGCGAGCGTCTTTTTTGAAGGACTGAGAATCGCCTGGGGCAGAGGCGCTGCGTCGAATGCATCGACGACGTGTCTGGGCGGTAGTTGGTAGCGCGGCGCGTTTGTTTGCGCAATTGCCAGGATCGCAGTCGCGACGATCAGTAGCGCGGCGAACACCGAAGTTTGTTTTCGCACGATGGGCTCCTCCGAATTGTGTTTGAGACTCCGAGCGAGGCGCGGATTCTATCAGAGTGTGCAGGTAGCGCAAACTGGTAGTTTGCGCATCGTGGAGACGGCGCAAGCTAACAGCTTGCGCTACTCTCACCCGCGCACGAAGCGATACGTGATGTGCAAAGTCAGTTCGTTTGACGTGATTTCAGGCCGTACTTCAGTTGCATCCAAACGCAAGGCGCCGCCGGCGGGCTTGATGTTCGTGTTGGTTGAGAGTTGTTCCAGCGTGAATAGCTCAATCGGATTGTAGCGACGGTCGATCGTGCTCTGCACTATGTTCCGCAGCGGATCGTTCAGCAGCCCCGGCGTGTTGTTCAGATGAATGTCACCCACGCGAAACCGCGCCAGCACCGCGCGCCGTTCGCGACTGAACTCCATGGTGACCTCAGCATT
The DNA here is from genome assembly GCA_052389795.1 of Acidobacteriota bacterium. GTDB lineage: Bacteria > Acidobacteriota > Blastocatellia > Pyrinomonadales > Pyrinomonadaceae > UBA11740. The sequence continues at coordinate 126,080 of JBQTHO010000005.1, forward strand.
GGCCCAGCCGGTAAATTGGACACAACCGAGGAACGTCGAGTAATACGCTCCCGCAAACGCCAGTGGCCCAACGATGCGGCCATTCTCGAAACGCACGGCGGTGCGCACCCCATTTACTTCGCGCTTCAAACGAATCTCGCTGGCACAGTTCGCCGAAGACTGTGCGCCTCCGCTGGTAAGCGGCATTGAAGGTTCTTGCAGGTTGTCGAACATGCCGACGAGAAACGAATTGAGAAACTGCTCGTTAACTGTGACGGTCGCCCGCGGCGCGTTGTCGTTCGCTCGCCGTGCACCGAGGCCGCCGGCTTGAGCACGCGCAGCAGTAAAAGCCGTAGAAATGGCCAGCAAAGCAATAAACAATTTGATTTTCATAATGAACCTCGAATTTCGGAGTGCGCCGGCAAAGCGAAGCGACGATGACGGAGCGCGGGCATCCTTGCCCGCAAAGCGCCGCAGGCGCTTTATCTTCGTTCGCGCTTCGCGCTCATGCGGGCAAGGATGCCCGCGCTCCAGACCGCACTCCGACTCACAACCCGCTTCGCACGATGTCATGAAGACGAATCAGTCCAAGGCATTTCTTTTCGTCATCAACTACGGGCAGCACGCTGATTTGCGACACCCGATCTTCCATCAGCCGCAAAGCGTCGTACGCCAGCATCGCCGGAGTGGCGACGACCGGATCGCGCGTCATCAATTCGTCGCAGGTGATATTCGCGAACGCGAGGTCTTTCGAGGCGATTCTTTGCAGCGATCGACGCAGATCTCCATCAGTGATCACGCCCGCCAACCTCCCGTCGCTATTGATCACATTCACGGCGCCGAGTCCGAAATGCGTAATCGCAGACACGATGTCCATCCACGCGGCGTCAGGAGCGATCGTCGGATTCTTAGTTCCGCCGTGCATTAGATCAGCAACCCGCAAAGTCAGGCGTTTCCCTAACTGGCCGCCCGGATGGTTCGAAGCAAAATCATTTTCCGTCAAACCCTTCGCACGCATCAGCGTCATCGCCAGCGCGTCTCCGATTGCCAGCGCGACGGTAGTGCTCGCAGTCGGCGCCAGATTGAGCGGACACGCCTCCTGATCCACCGAAGCATCAATCACGACATCGGCGCGTTGCGCGATCGAAGAGTTCACGTTGCCGAGAATCGCTATCAGCGGCACGTTGCGCTGCTTCAAATACGGGAGCAGTTCGAGCAACTCCGCCGTTTCGCCGCTGTTACTCAACATCACGACGGCGTCGTCGGAGGTAACGATCCCCAGACCTCCGTGCAAAGCATCGGATGGATGCAGAAAGAGCGCGGCGGTGCCGCTGCTGGTCATGGTTGCCGCGATCTTCTGCCCAATGATTCCGGACTTGCCGACGCCGAGCACGATCACTTTGCCGCGGCATTTCGCCAGCAGGTCTATCGCCGGATCGATGTCGCTCGCGTGCAGGCGCGCTGCGGCTTTGGCAATCGCGTCGGCTTCCGCGCGCAGCAGTTCAATCACTTGTAAATGCGTCTCGGACATGCGGGATGTTGATATACGAGGTATGAAGCATTTTGCAAGGAAGGAGGGTCTGTCAGAAGCCCGACCGTCAGGTAGGGCGACGTTAGCGCCCAAGAAGTTTGATTCCCTCAGACGGCACTTTCATGAAACTTGCCCTTGATTGGCACCCCACGCGCGATGCGCGCGCGGGGACCCCGCCTTACGCGCGGGGCTTCTGGACACCACGCTGGAACTCGCGTGCTTCGCTATGCTAAATTTTCTTCCGTGCCCGCGTAGCTCAGTGGATTAGAGCGCTCGCCTCCGGAGCGAGAGGTCGCAGGTTCGACCCCTGCCGCGGGTACCACACTCTTGCCCAATCCTCGCGACTGTTGCCATGCAAGCTCAAACTGCGCTTAACCGTACCCGCCCGCAGACCATTCTGCTGGTCGAAGACTTTGACGATACACGTCTGATGATGAAGCTCTGGCTGATGAAGAAGGGCTACCGCGTGATCGAAGCCGAGGATGGCCAGCAAGCGGTCGAATTCGCGCAACGCGAACAGCCTGATTTGATCATCATGGACATGATGATGCCGGGATTAGGCGGCCTTGACGCGACCCGGCAAATCCGCGAGTATCAGTCTCTCCGCCAGACGCCAATTGTCGCCGTGTCGGCTTACGGCGCTGATGAATATCGAGCCAGAGCGCTGGACGCTGGTTGCACCGAATACGTCCCGACGCCGTTCGAGCCCGAAGCGCTGAGCCAATTGATCGAGAGATTGATCGCCACATGACCCACCGTTCGCGATTCGCTCTACACGTCTTGTGTTCAATTCTTCTCTGTCTCGTCAGCGGTCTGAGTATCTCAGCTCAACAATGCTCCGCGCGAAGCGATCAGCTTTCGGATGCGCCGGAGCTTCGAGGATTTCGGCTCGGAGCGACGTTCGATCAAGTCAAAGCGCGGGTGCCGCAAGTCCAATTCGGCCGGCCCGACGAAATCGGTCTCACAAAGACCAGCATCAATCCGCTTTACGATCCGCGGTTCGACAAAGCAGCCTTCGCAGACATCCGCACCATCTCGTTCGATTTTCTGGACGGCAAGCTCACGACGCTTTGGATCGGTTTTGAAAGTTCTTTCAAGTGGCAGTCCGTCGATGAGTTCGTTAAGGGAATCAGCAAGTCGCTGAACGTGCCTGGCTCGTGGTCGCCAAAACGTGGCGGGCAGCAACTGCGCTGCGACGGCTTCACAGTTTACGTCGCGTTAATTGCCGGTAGCCCCAGCATTCGTCTGTCAGACGACGCGGCCGACGAAATGATCGCTGTGCGGCGCGAGGAAGTCACTGCCGCCGCCGAGGCGCAAGTGATTGCCGACAAAATCACCAAACTGTACTACCCTGCGAACTGCGAAGCGGCGGAAAACATCTCGCCGCCGGATCGCATCCTCTTAAGAAACAAGGAAGAAGCCGAAAAGGCCGGCTACAAACTCGCGAAAAATTGTGAGTAGGCATATTCGTTTAGGACGGTTAGGTTAGGAGGGTAAGTCTAGGACAGTTAGTTTAGAGGGCGGACTTGTCCGCCCTGAATCTACAGCCGCACAAGTGCGGCTTCTAAACCAGTTGATAGCGGAATAGCCCGACCCTAATCTTCAGGAGGCCCTTATGCTGAAAGAGTTCAAAGAATTCATCGCGCGTGGCAATGTCATCGATCTCGCTGTGGCGTAATCATCGGCGTAGGGTTCGGTAGGATCGCCACCTCACTGGTCGAAGGCATCATCATGCCGCCGATTGGCTTGTTGCTTGATTTGGCCAGCCTGTTTTATGTTCTCGACAGTTCGAAAGGGGTGCCCGTTTCTCTCGCCGACGCGAAAACGAAAGGCATTCCGGTGATCGCATATGGCGCGTTTATCAACGACGTCGTCAATTTTGTGATCGTGGTTTTCGTGATCTTCTTATTGGTTAAGTTCGTGAATAAGGTTCGCCGCAAAGACGTTTCGATGAGGGATTGCCCGGAATGCCTGACGTCAATTCCGTTGGCCGCCAGGCGCTGCGCCGCCTGCAGTACCGAACTGAAAGCGGCGTCAGGCCTATGCGGCTGCTCCACCTGGGGCCAGCGACCTCAGGCTACCAAAGCACCTCTATTTCGTGAACTCGGGCGCCGCCGCTTGAGTCCTTAATCTCAATGACCGCAGTGTAATCGTTTTCGCGCGACGGCTGTTGTAGAACCCGGACGACACCGCGTCCGTTCAGCTTGTTGGCTCTGACCGTGATGCGACGGCGCGGCAGCGGTGACGTGAAGTTGTAATTCCCGTCGCGGTATTCAGTCCCGCCAATCGTGCGCACATCTACATAACCGTCTCGAATAACCAACTGCACGTTGTCGTCAACCGTTCCGCGCCAATGCAGACGCCCGGAAGTGGCCTCGCCTTCACCTTCATGAAATCCGCCGCCCTCACTGCGACCCTCCAACGCCCGCTGAATATCCTCAAACGTGCGCCGTACATCAACCCAACGGCGGCGGCGCGAGAAATCGCTGTCGGCACGACTGAGTAGACCCGAGAGAATTGCAGCCCCGTCCTTTAACTCAGACTCGCGGCGCCGGTCACTCACCATGCGACGGAAGACTCGCGCCGAAGCGCTGAACTGCTGCGCCAGATAGATAGCCTCCACGTCGCTCCGGTTGCTAAAACTACGAGAGCGATAGTCTCCGTAGATCCTCTCAGCCACATCAATGGCCTGCTCATCGAGTTGCTGGGCCAGACTGTTGAGTCGAGGGGACTGCGCCGGGGTCGCCACAAAGAAAAACGTCAGCAAACATGCCGCGGCAAAGGGCTGCAGGGAAGTTCTCATAACTCCTCCTTCAAAGTTATCTTTCAAAAGATGAGCATTTTACGCTGCCAGGAAGGTTCGGCAAACCCACTTAGATCTTGCGGCCCGTTCGACTCCCCGGCTTGACCCGCTGCGAGGCGCTTCTTAGAATGAACTTTCCCTCTAAAACCCGCGTACAAGGATTATTAGCCAGAAGGAGTAAATTTGTATGAGTACGTCTTATCAGGGACCAACAGATGGGTCAGAGCAAAGGAATGAATTGATCATGCACGAACCAGAACCAGAACCAATTGACGACAAATCGAACGCTGGCAACTCGATGCGTGACATGGCGGCGCGAATTCCCGAGCAACTTTCGGCAATTGGCCGTGACATCAGCCGTACAATTGAAAAAGCCATCTCCGCCAAGGACGATTACATGTTGGCGGTGAAGGTTTCCGCGGACGCTTCGCACAAGTTGGGTCAACTGGTGCAAGCGGGTGTTTTCGGTACGCGGGCTGAGGCCGCTTCGTTTTTGATTGACCAGGGCATCAAGACGCAGACCGATCTGTTCGAGCGCGTCGAACAGAAGCTCGCGGAAATTGAACGTCTGCGCGCTGAGCTACGCGGAATGGTCGCCGAAAAGAAAACGGACGAACCAGCAACCTAGGAACCCATGCGGTTGGAGCGCAAGCGTCTCGCTTGCCGTCGTCGTGACTAATTTTGAAGCTTGCAAGCGAGACGCTTGCGCTCCAGTCACTCCGTCTTTGTTAATCCCCCACGCGACGCGGTACACTGCCCGGAGTATTCCACTTCATTTTTGTTGAGCGCTTCGCGTGCAAAATTCTTTTCACGTTCCACACACATCAATCGAACAATTCACGCTGGACAACGGGCTGCGGGTCGTCCTTAACCAGGACAAGTCCATTCCGGTAGTTTCTATCAGCGTTTACTACGACGTTGGCTCGCGCAACGAGCCGGAGGGGCGTACCGGCTTTGCTCACTTGTTTGAGCACATGATGTTTCAGGGCTCTGAGAATGTGCCGAAGGCTGCGCACTTTCAATACATCTCAAACGCCGGGGGCACGATGAACGGAACGACGTCCAGCGAACGCACGAATTATTTTGAGACTCTGCCGGCCAGTGAGTTGCCGCTGGCGCTGTGGCTGGAAAGCGATCGCATGCGTTCGCTCAACGTGACGCAGGAGAATCTCGACAACCAGCGCGAGGCCGTAAAAGAAGAAAAGCGTTTGCGCTACGACAATCAGCCTTACGTAAACGGTTTTCTGCGCCTGTTTGAGATGAGTTTTAAGAACCCCGCGAACGCGCACTCGACGATTGGCTCGATGGAAGACCTCGATGCCGCGACCGTTGATGATGTGCGCGAGTTCTTTCGGGTTTACTACGCGCCTAACAATGCCGTGCTTTCAATCGCGGGCGACTTCGATCGTGCCGAAGCGACGGAGCTGATTCACAAATACTTCGCGACGATTCCGAGCCAGCCTGCGCCGCCTCCCGTTGATGTCAGCGAACCAGTCGAAGTCGCGGAACGCCTCGACACATTCGTTGATAAACTCGCCCCGGTGCCCGCTTTCGCGCTCGGCTGGAAGATTCCGCCGCGCCGCACGCCCGCTTTTTACGCGCTATCGCTGGCCAGTCATCTACTGTTCGAAGGAGAAAGCGCGCGGCTTTATCAGAAGCTCGTGAAGGGCGACGAGTCCGTCGTTCAAATCCAGGGCGGCATCGACGAACGCCGTGGGCCGTCTGGCCTGTTCATCGTGGTGATTCCAAAACCGGATAGTGAAGGCGCCCAAATTCGCGACAGCATCTTCAAAGAGATCAAAGACCTGGCAAGCCGCGGCCCCGGCCAGGAAGAGATGGAGAAGCTGCGCAATAATCTTTTCAACGGCGCCGTGCGCAGCCGGCAGTCTTCACAGTTCCGTTCACAACAGATCGCCGAGTTCACTCTCTACGACGGTGACCCGGACCTTTTTAATTCTGAGTTGCAAAGTTACCTGGACGTGACCGCGGACCAGATCCGAGACGCCGTGGCGAGTAGCCTGGATACCGACAACCACGTGCTGCTCGAGATCGTGCCTGCTTCTCTTGAGGCGGCGCCCGCCGAGCCGCAACCGTCCGGCGAGCCGAAACAACCCGGGGCACCGCCTGCACAAGTGCCGCCTGTGCCAGCAAAAGGACCCGCGCCCACGGGCCCGATCGCAGCTTCTGACGAACAATCGGCGATGAAACAGTAGTGCGACTGACTGGAGCGCAAGCGTCCCGCTTGCATCTTCAAAACTAGACGACAACGGCAAGCGAGACGCTTGCCCTCCAGTCATCGGCGGACTAAGTCGTACAACAAACGCACCGGCAAACCCATCACGTTGAAGTAGTCGCCTTTAATCCCTTCGATGAATCGCGCGCCTTTGCCTTGAATCGCGTATGCGCCGGCTTTGTCCATCGGTTCGCCGGTTTCAACGTACCAGACGATTTCGGCGTTGCTCATCGGGGCGAATCGTACTTCAGTCATTTCGACGTCAACTTCGATCCCCGATTCGGAGATTAACGCGACCCCGGTAAGCACCTGATGCCAGCGGCCTTGTAACAGGCGCAACATTCGCCTGGCGTCCTCTGAATCGGCGGGCTTTGCGAGAATGTGTTCATCAACTACGACCGTCGTGTCAGCGGCGACTATGGGTCGATGCGAATGAACGTCACCCGCGGCCCTGGCCTTTGCGTCCGCGAGACGCGCCACGTACTCACGCGGGCTCTCGTCGTCGCGCAGTGATTCGTCAACTTCGACCGCGCCGACTTCAAATGGCCAGCCAATCATTTCCAGAATTTGCGATCGTCGCGGACTGGATGATGCCAGCAGCAGCATCGGCAATTGAACCGGTGAAGCCGCCGTCGCGGTTGAATCCCGGCAGGCCGGGATTAAATCAGGACCTTCGCGCGCGCTCGTTTGGTTGTTTCGCGAATCTTCCATTACACTCCGAGACTTGGTTTTGGCTCGTCATTCTGGAAGTTTTTGGCCTGAAGTTCAAATTTCATCATGGTTGATGCCGCTCTACTTTTGCCGAAGATACTCGCGGGCGCCGGCGAGAACGCGGGCTTGTCTGAGGTAGCCGCTAAGATCGCCTGGCGAAGAATAGCCGGTGAGGGCCTGCGCGATCATGCCGTTCCGTCTCGGCTTCACGAGAAAACTCTGACTGTGGCTGTCGCGGATGCGGTTTGGCAAAGACAACTTCAGCCGATGTCCGCTGAGTTAATTTTCCGCATCAATAAGTTACTGCGACAGAAGGTTGTTGAGAGGATCGAGTTTCGCATCGATCCGCGTGCGCTCGCACGCGGCGCGGCGAAACGGTCTTCGCCTCGGGTGCACGAGCCACTGCCGGCCACTGTTGTTTACTCGGCGGCAGAAATCCAGGATACGGAGCTTCGCGAAAGATTCATGCGCGCCGCGGAAAACTGCATCTCGCGGCGTAACCGCACCAATTCCGCCATCCGAAAAGCGGGATCCCCGGCGGGGCAGCCCGACTGGGGTGCCAGTCCGCAATCCGAAATCTGACTATGCCTATTTCCGAATCTGACATTGAAAAGATCGCGCAGCTCGCGCATTTGGAGATCACTGACGACGAGTGCCGCACGTTCGCGCCGCAAATCGCGGAGATAGTCGCGTACGTTGAGCAACTCAACGAAATCGACACCAGCGGAGTCGAGCCGGCGCTCGGCGGTCTGACGCCGGAGGGTGAGCGCACCGAATCATCGCGCCCCGACGAAGTGCAACCGTCGCTCGGGCAGAAACTCGCGCTCGATCAGGCGCCAGATCCAGCGTCGGGGCACTTTCGCGTTCCGAAAGTCCTCGGCTAATCCGCCATTGACCGGGTGTTCAAGCACTGTGAACAAAACCATTGCGATACTTCGAGATGAGATCAGCAGCGGCAGGGTGACCGCCCGCGCGGCCGTGGAGTCTGCCGTCTCGTCCGCCGAAAAACTGAACGATGAACTCAACGCCTTTCTCGAAATCGATCGCGCCGGTGCACTGAGACGAGCTGACGCCATTGACGAGAGGATTAAGGCGGGCGAGACGCCGGCGCTCGCGGGAATCCCAGTCGCCATCAAAGACAACATTTGCGTGCGTGGCCTGCAAACGTCTTGCGGCTCGCGCATTCTCGGTCCGTACAAGCCGCCTTACAACGCCACCGCGATCGAACGCCTGGTGGAAGCGGGCTCGGTAATTATCGGCAAGACGAACTGTGACGAGTTCGCCATGGGATCTTCGAACGAAAACTCTGCGTTCGGTGCGGTGAAGAACCCCTGGGACACTTCGCGTGTGCCGGGCGGATCGTCTGGCGGTTCTGCGGCGGCGGTAGCGGCGGGGATCGTTCCGGTGGCGCTTGGCTCAGACACCGGCGGTTCAGTTCGCCAGCCGGCTTCGCTTTGCGGAGTCATCGGCGTCAAGCCGACTTACGGTCGAGTGTCGCGTTACGGGCTGGTGGCGTTCGGCTCTTCGTTGGATCAAATCGGAGTCTTCGCGGGCAATGCGTCTGACGCAGCCGCAGTTTTGCAGATCATCGCCGGCCGCGATCCGCGCGACGCGACGACCGCCGACGTACCTGTGCCGGACTACATCGGCGAAACCGAAAAGAATATCGAAGGGATGCGCCTGGGAGTTTCGCGCACGTTGTTGGGCGAAGGTTTGAACGAAGAAGTGCGCGCGGCTATGGAAAAAGCAATCGCCGCGTATCGCGATCTCGACGCAGAGATCGTTGACGTCGAATTGCCACACGCGAAATACGCGATTGCGGTTTACTACATCATCGCGACGGCTGAAGCTTCGTCGAACCTGGCCCGCTACGATGGCGTGCGCTACGGCTTTCGCGCCGAAGAAGCTCCCGCGTTGCGCGACATGTATCGAAAGACTCGCGACCAGGGTTTCGGCGCCGAAGTAAAGCGGCGCATCATGCTGGGAACTTATGTTCTCTCTGCCGGTTATTACGACGCTTACTATTTGAAAGCCCAGAGGGTTCGCACGATGATTAAGCAGGACTTCGCCAAGGCTTTTGACAATTGCGATGCGGTCCTGACGCCCACGGCCCCGAGCCCCGCCTTTCGTTTTGGTGAGAAGGTCGATGATCCTCTGGCGATGTACCTGAATGATATTTACACGGTGACCGCTAACCTTGCGGGTATTCCCGGCATTAGCGTTCCGTGCGGTTTGTCATCTGAAGGACTCCCAATCGGGCTGCAACTACTCGGGCCGTACTGGGGCGAAGGAACGTTGTTCCGTTTGGCGCACGCGTATCAGAAAGCACACCCACTAAACGCGCAACCAAAGATTCACGCTTAATGAGTGCGCCGGCCTCGACGGCGCTTTGATGCCAGGTGTTGTCGGCATCGGGGCAGTAGCCCGACCGTCAGGGAGGGCGTAAAGCGCTTGAAGATCACGCCCTCCCTGACCGTCGGGCTACTGCCCCGCTTTAGCGTTTACGATCCAGGAAACCTCTTCCGAAAATCCTCGGACCGCCGTCGCAATTCCAACCAATTCTCGAACAACATCGGCGTCTGCAACCAAACCTTCAGCCATTCAGCTATTTCGCGTTGCTCAGTGCGAACCCTCTCGTTCAGTTTGCGATTTTTGTGCATCATCTCCGCATTTTGGCGCGCGTCGGCAGCTAGTGTTCTCAACTCATTAAGTCCTGTGTCGTCATCATCACGCTCAAACTCTTGCCTTAGCTTCTCCAGCTCGCTGAGGAGCACGCCGGCGTCCTGGATGTTCAGTCGCGCGCCGGACGAAAGCGCCTCGACTGTCGCGAACTTATCCATCTGGCTGTTTACAAGCGATTCGCGCCAGTGCACGTCAGATTCAATAATCTCCGGGTGTCGCAATTCGGCGCCTTCATCCGCTAAAAGTCTCGCAACCTCCGCAGGACTAATCGCTGGATCTTCAGAACTTTTGGCCAACTGTTGCTGAACGTTTTCGAGAAACTGCGCGTCAACCGGAGGCCGGCCGAGTTCCAGCCAGAGCTTCACAATAAATTCGCGCGCGGCTTGCGCGCCGTGGGACTGCCCCGGGCGTTTTCGATGCGTAACTTCCATGCGTGAGCCGGAAAGGCTAGAATTTGCTGTATTCGAAGCTTGCTCTAGCACCCCCGCCAGAGTCAATCACGTGAATAACCCTATGCATCGTTCCATTCGCAATCGCCGAAGCCGACTGTTTCTCGTGGCCGCGGGTATGGCCATGCTTCTCGCCTCGGCGGCAGTCAGCGCCCAGGAGCGGACGACTCTGCGCAAGGTTGAGATTCACGGACTGCAGAGACGCTCGCCGGATCAGGTCATCGCCACGACCGGGCTGAAAGTCGGTGATCTGATCGATGCCTCAATGCTTGACGCTGCCTTGGACAGGTTAATGCGCTCCGGTTGGTTTCAGAGCGTCGATTACCGCGTGCGCAACGCCGAGGGTGGTTCGACGGTCGTATTCGAGGTGATGGAGAAGGTCGCGGCAATCAGCGCTGCCGCGGCCGAAATCTTCGGGCAAGTCGTGTGGACCGGTAACGCGGCATTATCGAATGAAGAGCTGACTAGTGCTTTTGGTTTGCGCGCCGGCGATCCCGCCCCGCAAGCAAAAATCGATGAGGGCCTCGACCGTATCCGCAATGCTTACGGGCGCCGGGGCTACCTCAGAACTGAGGCGTTCGTGACCCGAGAGATTGTCGGCGGGCGAGTGAATCTTCAAATCACAATTCGCGAGGGCCAGCAATATCGCATGGGCGTGTTAACTGTGACGGGGCTGAATGGCGTAGAAACGCGTTCGTTGAGGGCAAAATGGACGCTTCGCGCCGGCGCAGTTTTTGATGACTCGTATCTGGAGCAGTTTAGAACGACCGTCCTTCGCCAATTCGTCGCCAGCCGTGCGCAACGCACCGGCATCCGGTCGAAGTTTGAAGCCATTAGCAAACCGGACTCTCAAAAACAAACTGTGGATGTCACCATCACGTTCAAATGATTGCCGACCTTGCCGACGCCCGCGATGAAAAACACGCGCCGTCGCTCCTCGCCCAGGTAACTGCCAAATTTCAGGACAAACCGTTCGTTCCCGCGCGCTTTTTCACTCAAGGCGACATGCAAACTCTGGCCGCCTATTTCTGGCCCGGAAGATTTCGCCCGCGCGATGCGACCGAAGACGAAGAGCGTCTGTTTGAAGTCGAACCGGCGAGCCAGGTGCTGGCGCGTTGCCGGTGGCAACCTGATCGCACGCAGCACCCAACCCTGGTTTTATGGCACGGGCTTGAAGGCTCAGCCGCGTCCGCCTACATGCTGACGACAGCAGCGAAGATTTTCCAACGCGGCTTCAATGTCGCGCGCCTGAACATTCGCAACTGCGGCGGGACAGAGCATCTGACGCCAACGCTTTACCACGGCGGATTAACGCACGACTTACGTGCGGTCCTCGATGAATTGATTAATCAGGATCGTCTGCCGCGAATTGTGATCGCCGGATTTTCGCTCGGCGGTAACCTTACTTTGAAACTCGCGGGCGAATGGGCCGACGAGGCGCCAGAACAACTCAAGGGCGTTGTCGCTATTTCACCTTCTGTCGATTTGCAAGCGAGCTCTGACCTTCTGAAACAGCCTCGAAACTTCGTCTATCACAGGAATTTTCTTTACTACTTGAAGCATCGCATCATCCTGAAACAGCAGCAGTATCCCCAACTTTACGATTCAGCCGCTTTGGGTCGCATCAGTTCGCTGGTGCAATTCGACGATCACTATGTTGCGCCCGCGTTCGGCTTTGCTGACGCGCGCGACTACTACGCAAAGGCCAGCGCCCTTCCCTACCTCGGCCGCATTCGCGTGCCAACTTTAATCGTCCATGCGCAAGACGATCCGTTCATCCCCTACGCGCCGCTGGAGAAAGCCCTGAATCCGCGTTTTCAGAGCGACGCATCAAGCGATGTGTTGACGACCTCCAATGAAAACATTCTACTGATTGCGCCTCCTCGCGGCGGCCATGTCGCGTTCGTCGGTGCGGACTCACTGGATGAGGATCGCTTCTGGGCCGAGAATCGCCTGGCCGATTTTTCAGAAATTGTGGCTGGGCGCTGAAATCGCCCTGGTCACTTCTTTTCGATCTTCTTCAGTAACCGGTCGGCGTGATTGCGGGCAATCAGCGGGATGTGCGCGTCGGTGCGAATCTCTTTCAAAAGCGGCACGAGCTGCTTCGGATCTGACAAGGCGTTCCGGTTGTACATGGATTCGAGTTGCTTCAGCAGGCCCGGCGTGTTGAGCGGCTGGTTCTCGCGGGCGACAGTGATGTCGAAAATGAAGATGACTTGATCGGCTACGCGCCGATACTCCTGGGCCAGCGACCAGGCGGTTGCGTTGCTGCTCCAATTGAATTCGGCCGTCCGTCTGCGGTCGAGCGCGGTCATGCCTAGTTTATACGTGCCGAGATGCGCGAAGTTTTTCGACGACTGGTAATTTTCGTTTGAGTCGAGAAAGCGCAGCTCGCGCCAAAGCTTTTCAATTCGCTCCAATACCGATGGCTTCAACTCGACGTTCTCGACGATGGGATCTTCTTCCCCTTTGCGCGCAAACGTAACATTGCCGCGCCCCGTCGCGTCATGCTCAACGACGATGTGGTTGACGGTGAATTCACGGTGCGAGAACTCCCAGGTGTAACGAACTGAAGCGGCTTCTTTGCTATCCGGGACGATGGTCGAAGTCGAATTGGATTGTGGACGATCGTTCCGTTTGCTTTCGGTCTGCGGGTAACTCATGACGGCGAACGCGAGCAGTAACGTCAAGCTTAGAACTCCGCGAAACAGAGGCGCCCCTCTGTGCCTCTGTGCGATCTTTGTGTCTCTATGGTGAGTAATGCCGGGCGATATTTCACCACCGAGACACAGAGAACCACAAAGACATTGAGAATTGACCATCATGAATGTCTGATTATGCTGGGAGAGAATAGGTCTTTACAACTCGCGATAAACGCTATTCGAAGCGGACGGAAACAAGCTTGGAAACGCCGACTTCCTGCATCGTCACTCCGTAAAGCGCGCGCGCGGTTTCCATCGTGCGTTTGTTGTGGGTAATGACGATGAACTGCGTATTCGCGGACATAGAAACGACTTTGCCGGTGAAGCGGCCGATGTTCGCTTCGTCGAGCGGCGCGTCGACTTCGTCCAGCAGGCAGAACGGCGACGGCCGATAATGGAAGATGCCGAGCACGAGCGCCAGCGCCGCCATCGCTTTCTCGCCGCCCGAGAGCAGCAGAACGTTCTGGAGCCGCTTGCCCGGCGGCTGGGCGATGATATCGATGCCTGATTCGAGTTCGTCGTTCTCGTCGATCAGGCTCATCTCGCCGCGACCACCACCAAACAATTCCTTAAACAGTTCGCTAAAGTTCTGATTGATTTGTTCGAACGCGCCGCGGAACCGTTCACGCGAGCGCCGCTTGATTTCGCGCAAGGCTTCTTCAGTCGAAGCAATTCCTTTTGTAATGTCATCGCGCTGCGTCGTCAGGAACGCGAGCCGCTCTTCGTTTTCAGAAAGCTCTTCGAGCGCCATCATGTTGACGGCGCCGAAGCCCTCGAGCTTCTCGCGCAGCTCGTCAACCCGCGTCCGCGACGTCTCTAAAACAAATTCAGGATCCCGAACTAACTCGCGCGCGATGTCTTCGAGACTTTGGTTCAGCTCATTCGCGCATGATTCGCGGACGAAGTTGACCCGCGCCAACGCTTCGGCGCGCTGCACTTCAATCGCCGCGCGGGCATCGCGTGAGGCAGCGGCGTTGCGATTCAGTTCGGCTAACTCAGCCGCCATCGCATCGGCGCGCTCGCGCGCCTCGGTCAAGCGGGCTGTTGCCTCGACGATCAGCCCTTCCTCGCGTGCCTTCTCTTCGTCGATAGTCATTGCGAGCCTATCGATTTCAGCGGTTGAACTGCGTAGCTGTTCGATCCGGGGCCCACCTTCAGTCAACTCCAGGTTGTGACGCGCGATTCGCGCCGTTACTTCTTCACGCTCAGTTTGCAGCCGGCGCAGATCAGACGAGGTCGAACGACGGCGTTCGGCGGCAGCGGCGGCTTCGGCGCGCTGATGGTTCAACGTTGTGCTGTCTGTTTCGACGCCTGCGCGAATCTCAGCCAGGCGGTTCGTGGTTTCGGTGATTTTCTGATTCACCGCGACCCGCGCCGCTTCGGCAGCCTCGGCCTCACTTAGAGCCTTCGCGCGACTCGCTTCCAAATCCTGTCGCTCCTGCTCAAGCCGCGCCTGATCGTCGACAACCACCCGCAGATGCCTCGCGGCCCGCTCGACGTCCTGGTGCAAAGTTCCTGAGGCTAGTTCAAGCGCCATCGCCCCGCGCTCTTCGCGCGCAATCGAAGCGTTCAGCAGAACGACTGACTCTTCCAGGCCGGTCATCCGCGAACGCGCTTCCCTGACCGACATCTCAGTGACTGCGCGTTCCGCTTCGAGCTCAACCACGCGACCCTGCAATTCGCGCAGCTCGCGTTTAAAGGTCAAGAGACCAGCGCCTTCTTCCAGGGCACGGCCGTTACCGGCGTTGACGAACTGCCCGCCTGTCACCCAGTCACCGTCGATGGTCACGTACATGTCGCCCGTCGCCAGCGACAGCGCGGTCGCGTCATCCAGCGTCGGGACTACGCGCGCGTTCATCCGTTCAGGCAGCGTGCGTTCGAGCAGATTAAGTAGTTCGCGGGGCGCATTTAGAATGTCGCCGATGCGCGGCCCATCAATTCCCATCGGCACGTAGTCACGTTGGGGCGCAGCGCCGGTCGAGCTGGTTGTCGGCGTACCCCTGAACGTTGCGACCGTGACCTCGTCACTACCTCCGTGCAAACCCGTTACCAGAAACTGCGCGCGACCAATGTGATTGGTCTTCAGCCACGCCGCAGCGCGGATTGCGTCATCGGGCGTCGGCACCAGAACTGATTGCAAGGATGAACCAAGCGCCCCTTCGACGGCGCGCTCCCACTCGGCCTCGACTTTGATCGAGTCCGCCAGAGTGCCAATCAAATGAAACTGTTCAGCTTCGTTCGCCGAGAACGCTTCCTGCACCGCTAACGAAAAATGAGCACGACGCTCGTCGAGGTCCTTGAAGCTTTCGAGACGCGCCTGAGTTCGCGAATACTCGTCACGCACGCGCGTCAGCTCGGCATCAGTGTCGGACACGCGTTCATGGCCTTCGACGACGGCTTTGAGGGCGCCCTGGCGTTCGGCCACGAGCCGCGCCAATTTCGCGCGCGCTTCAATGATTTGACCGCTGAGCTTCTCTGCTTCGGTGGTCGCCGTTTGGTGAGAGGCAGTCGCCCGCTCGCCTTCGCGCGCCAGGCCTTCCGCCTGCTGCGCCAGCTTTTCAATTGACGATTCGATCTGTCGGCCGAGTTCGAGCAGCCGTTCGCCGGCGACCGTGTGCTTCAATAGTTCCGGCCGGGCGTTCTCAATTTCCTCTTCGGCACGAGCGACTTCGGCAAGTTTCGCGGCGTAGGTTTCTTCAGCCGTGCGCAGCAACGACGAGGTCTGCTCGGTTTCGGCCGTCAGCGTTGCGTCCAGCGCTCCCAATCGCTCGAGTTCGGATTCGACCAGCGTTAGCCGTTCCGTCAACGCGGCTACTTCGGCTTCGATTTCGGTCCGGCGCTTCGAGAGTGTTTCGATCTGTTCTTCCTGATAGACACGTTCGCGGATGCGTCGATCACGCTGCAACGCGCCTTCGGCCACCGCCGCGCGCACTTGCGCGAGTTCATCTTCGGAGGTGCGCGCATTTTGCGTCGCCGTCCGGCTCGCTTCTTCGCGCTCGGTTAAGGCCGCAGCCAGTTGCTGTTCTTCCTGCCCCGCCCGATCCAGTTCGGCCTGCGTTTGATCCAGAAGCGCCACGAGACTTTCTTCTTCACCGACGTAAACGCGCCGCAGAAGCTCGCGCAGCTCTTCACGCAGAATTCGATAGCGTCGGGCCTTCGCCGCTTGCCGGCGCAGGCTGTTCACCTGGCGCTCGATCTCCGAAATGATGTCCGCAACGCGGCTGAGATTTGAGCGCGCGCTTTCCAGACGCGCTTCGGCGGCCCGTTGCCGCACGCGAAACTTGGTGATGCCGGCCGCCTCTTCAATGATCGTGCGGCGATCCATCGGTTTGGCTGAGAGGATCTGACCGATGCGGCCCTGTTCAATGATGGCGTAGTGACCGCCCGATAAGCCTGTGCCAGAGAACAAATCCTGAATGTCGCGCAGCCTGCAAGGGCGATCGTTAAGCAGGTATTCGCTTTCACCCGACCGGTAAAGACGCCGTGTCACGGAAACAGCTTCACCCGGAGCAAACTCCAAAGCGAGGTTTCGACGTTGGCGCCAGTGGCGGTGGTGAGGTTTGGCTTTCTTGTGTGGCTCGGCTGAATCTGATCCAGTCGCTACCGCTTCCCCGTTTGTTCCTAATTGAGTGTCTGACCCGGTCGCTACCGCTCCCGGTACTGACACAACCTCAGACCCCGTCGCTATCGCTCCGGGTGCTGAAGCGGACAATTCGGGAGCTTCAAAAACCTCATCATGCGAATCGATCTGCTCGAGCGTCGAATCGATATCCTGGATGTCGGGCTCGTCTTCGGTGGTTTCGTCACGCTGCAGGTGAAGCACGACTTCCGCCATGCCGCTCGGCTGCCGATTGCGCGAGCCCTGAAAGATGACATCTTTCATCTCGCCGCCGCGCAGGTGCTTGACGCGCTGCTCGCCCAAAACCCAGGCGATCGCGTCGGCGACGTTGCTCTTGCCGCAGCCGTTCGGCCCGACAACCGCGGTTATTCCGTCGCCTGTGAAGCGAAGGTCAGTATGGTCCGCAAAGGACTTGAATCCCGTGATTTCGAGGCGCTGAAGCTTGAACATCGGTGTCCGTCATTTGATGCGGGGGGTGACGGGCATCAAAGGGTCACTTTCGGGAGGCACTATAGAGAGATGCCGCCCACATGTCAACAAGAACTTGAGCCGCTTGGGTTTAAGTTGCAGAGGTGCGCGAGGTTAGTTTTCCTGCGCTGGCGTGCGCCCGCCGGCCGCGTGGAAAAAAGATCGTTATGAACCAGCGGCCTTCCGCTGAAGCATGTAGTTTATGCCCTGCCTCAGGCCGTCGGGGGTGGTAGCTTCGAAGCGCAACATTTGGCCCTCGATAAAGACGCTCGGAGTGCCGGTAACACCCACGCCCGATCCTCTCTGCATGTCCGAAGTGATTCTCTGCTGAACTTCCGGGCTATCCATCTCGCGCGAAAAACGCTCCACATTAAGCCCAAGTTCCCGTGCGTATCCGATGAACGTTGGCCGGCCGTCGGGAAGATCTTTCCAGGCGTTCTGGTTGCGGTACAGCCGGTCATGCATTTCCCAGAACTTGCCTTGGTTCCGCGCGGCTTCCGCAGCTTGCGCAGCCATCATCGCGTTCTTGTGAATTTTCGTCAGCGGAAAATGCCGGAAGACCACGCGAAGTTGATCGCCGTACTCGTGCTCGATCTCCTTCAGCACCGGGTGCAACATCCCGCACGGCGGACATTGATAGTCGCCGTACTCTTCGAGCACCACCGGCGAGCTTACTTTCACATTAGGTTTGGCGAACCCACCAGGGGCGTTTGGCGACGATTGCGGAGTCGCTGAACTTGTGCTCGCGGTGGTTTGAGCCTGCTGATTGTTGGTGGCAAAAGCGCCGGCATTGTCGCCGCGTTGGCGCGAAAAGATCACGACCGCGGTAATGCCGGCGATTAGAACTATACCGATAATGATGAAAGGCAAAGCCCGTTTCATCAGGCGCTCTTCCTCTCTTCAATCTTCAATTCGGGATGACGCTTGAGGAAGCCGCCGCGTCTGAATTTGTAGCGGCCTGGCTTAAGCATGTCATCGTCAGTCCATCCGCGCTTTAGGCCTTCTTGATAGTCCTTTTCGGTGACGATCAATTCGACTTCCTCCGCCAGGTCTTGCGATTTCTTATCTTTCTTCTTCTGCATACAACTTCCTCTCCGTCGCTGTCGGCCTACGCGCCGAAATAATCCTAATTAAGTCGGCATGTCTTTCCGCAAAAACGACGAACAATATTCGCCGCGTCGAATATCCAATAATCGAAAACCGAAGCTCGTCCAACGAGTTCTGCGTGTCTTCCGTTTCAACGGCATTTGGATTCGTAAAAAACCTCAGTTGCCTCGCCAAACGTTACTCCGTGCTTCTTAACATTTTCAAGCGCCTTCTTATCATTCCACTCAAATCTCATCGGCGCACTACGAATGCACCGCGACCCGCGGCATCTCGCGGCCGTCTCCGCCTTCGCGAGGTGTTAACACACGCAGAGGCTCGGGCCACTCGACGTTTGGAATTGAAGTCGGACCGAATCGCCCGTCGCGGCCTTTAGATTTCTCGCGCAAAGCCTTCAAAACTTTTTCGGGTGTGAGCGGCACTTCATCTATGCGCACGCCGACGGCGTTGTAAACCGCGTTCGCGACCGCCGGAGGGACCGGCAGCAAGGGTCCCTGTCCGACTTCCTTCGCGCCAAACGGGCCGTTGGGATCGGGATCTTCGATTAAGTAGGTCTTGACGTCGCACATCTCCATCGTGGTTGGACTCTTGTATTCAAGCATGGACGGAATCTTGTGCACCACGTTTCGATTCGCGCGATAAGACATCTCTTCCATCAGAATTTCGCCCAGGCCCATGTAGACGCTGCCTTCGACCTGGCCCATCACCAGCGCCGGATTGATCGATTTGCCGATGTCGTGCGCGATCCAGATGCGTTCGACAATCACGATGCCGGTGGTGGGATCGACGTCCACTTCGGCGACGGCCGCGGAATAGCTGTAAGCTGGCGAAGGCCCGACGCCCGCGCCTTTGTATTTTCCGGGCGAACGCGGCGGCGAATGAGAGCCGACCGTTCCAATGGTGCCGAATTTTGATTCGGCGAGCACGACGGCTTCGGCGAATGAAACCCCAACCTCGGGATTCTCGACATCGAAGGCGCGCCGCTCGGCGAACGAGATGTTTTCAATCGGCACGCTCAATTTTTCCGCCACCGCCAGACTCAGAAGTTCCCTTGCGCGCTCGGCAGCTTGAATCGCCGCGTTGCCGGTCATCAACGTGACGCGGCTGGAATAACTGCCCAAGTCAACCGGCGTCAGGTCCGTGTCAGCCGTCACGACCCGAATATCGAACGGATCGATCCCGAGAATTTCAGCGACGATGTACGCGAGAATCGAATCCGAGCCCTGACCGATGTCGGTCGAGCCGCACATGACGCAAACACCGCCCTGTCGATCGAGCCGAAGCTGTACACCGGATTGCGGCATATTGTTCCAGTAGATCGGCAGGCCCGCGCCGCACAGGTACGACGAGCACGCAATGCCGATGCCCTTGCCGTAAGGGAGTTTGCGCGTTGTGTCAGAACCCGGAGCGGTAGCGATGGGATCAATCGACACGTTGGACGCACCTGATCCGGTCGCAACCACCACCCCACGCGGGCTGCCCGCGCGGGGACCCCGGCCCGCTCCCGGTACTGATACGTCCCATCCAAACTTCTCTTTCCAATCCGAACCTTCGACCACTTTGTCGATGCATGCTCCCAAGCCCATGCTCCCGATCCGCAGGTAATTTGCGGTGAGTGAATTTGCGGGCGCGAGATGATTACGACGAATCTCGGCAGGATCGAGATTCAGTTGCTCGGCAATTTTGTCCAAGTGCACTTCCAGCGCGTACCGCGGCTGTGGCGTGCCATGTCCACGCTTCGGACCGCACGGTGGTTTGTTTGTGAACATGCGCGCGCCCTGGAACTTGTAACGCGGCACCTCGTACGTCACGGTTTGCAGCGCGCCGGTGTAGAACGTGCTGGCGACTCCGTAACTTCCATACGCGCCGCCATCGAGAAACGATTTGAAGTGCATCGCCGTAATGGCGCCATCTTTCTTCACTCCCGTCTTAACGTGCATCAGCACCGGATGGCGGCCGCGATGGCAATAGAAAACTTCTTCACGCGTCAAAGTGCATTTGACCGGCCGGCCCGTGATCATGGCGAGCTTACTGACGACGACTTCGTGATTGAAAGGATCGCTCTTACCGCCAAAGCCCCCACCATTTGGCGTGGCAATCACGCGAATGTGACTAGCGGGAAGTTCAAGAACTTTCGCCAGGGCGCGATGCACATAGTGCGGAGTCTGCGTCGAGCTCCACAGCGTCAGCTTCTGATCGGAATCAAAGTGAGCCACCGCCGCGTGTTGCTCCATCGGCAGATGCGTGTTGCCTTCGTAGAAGAAAGTGTCTTCGCGAATCAGATCAGCTTCGGCAAAGCCTTCGTCAACGTCGCCGAATTCGAGTGAGACTTTCTTGTGAACGTTGCCGCCATCGCCATATTCGTGAATGCGAGGTTCATCGACCAGCAGTCCTTCTTCTATCGACGTGATTGTTTGCAGCCGCTCGTATTCGACTTCGATCAGATTCATCGCATCGAACGCGACGTCTTCATCGATCGCGGCCACGGCCGCAACCGGATCGCCAACGAATCTGACTTTGTCGATGCACAGCGCGTGTTCGTCCTGACTGACAGGCAGAATCCCGTACGAGATCGGAAGGTCTTTGCCGGTAATGATGGCGACAACACCGGGCAGAGCCAGCGCCTTTGATACATCGATGTTCTGGATCAGCGCGTGTGGTTCATGGCTGCGGAGAATCTTGCATGCGAGCATCCGCGGCAAAACGATGTCATCGGCAAACTTCGTCTGGCCGGTGCACTTCGCGCGCGCATCGACTTTCCGAAAAGGCTTGCCGATGACATTGAGTGGTTTCCCGTTGTTTGGTTTGTTAGACATTCAATCTGGGCCGCAGTCCAACCAGATTATCGCTCAGTCAGGAAGGGTGGTTTTACCCCCGCGGTTTCATTAACACAACTAGCGGGGGCAACCCCACCTTCCTAACTGAAAGTTCCTAATGTTTGTTTCATAAGCCATAAATTGATTCCCTCGGCAGCTCTGATTCCTCACCGCGCATGCGCGCCGCCGCTAACTCAACAGCTTCGTAAATCTTGATGTAGCCGGTGCAACGGCACAGATTTCCCGACAGAGCCTCTTTTATTTCGTCGCGGCTCGGCTTTGAATTTTTATCAATTAGTTCCTTCGCGGCCAGAAGAAACCCAGGCGAGCAATAACCACACTGTGCCGCGCCCGTGTCCGCAAACGTGTCCTGCAGCGGATGAAGCCGCCCATTTTCGGCCATGCCTTCCACCGTCGTAACCTCACGACCTTCGGCATCCAGTCCCAGCATCAGACACGACAGAATCGATTTGCCATCAACCAAAACCGTGCACGTGCCGCACTCGCCCAATTCACAGCCGTGCTTCGTACCGGTCAACGCGAGATCTTCGCGCAGAACTTCAAGCAGCGTCTTGTGCGGCGCGAACACAACTTCAGCTTGCTCGCCATTGAGCACGAAAGTGATGTGGGCCTTCTGTTTGGTTCCGTTGGTCATTAAATCCTAAACGGCGGCGGCATCCTGCTTCTCAGTCACACCCATCACCATGTTATCAATCAAACGCGTCTTGCCGATGTACACCGCAACCGACAGCAACGCCACTCTCTCTTGAATCTGCACCAGCGGCTGAAAAGTCTCCGCGTCATTCAGGCTGATGTAATCGACGCGCGCCAAAGGCTCTGATGCAATCGTCGCGCTTACAATTTCAACTAACCGCTCGGCGCTACGCTCGCCGTCGCTGTACGCCCGAGATGCGCGCGCGAGACTGCGATGCAAGACTGTCGCGGCGCGCTTCTGTTCGGCGGTCAGATACGCGTTCCGTGACGACAGCGCCAGACCGGATTCTTCGCGCACGATCGGCAGCACCACTACTTTCGTGTCGAACGCAAGATCGCGAACCATGCGTTTGAGTACCGCCGCCTGCTGCGCGTCTTTCTGACCAAAGAAGGCCACGTCCGGCCGCACGATGTTCAGGAGAATGGCCACGACGGTCGCCACGCCGCGAAAGTGGCCCTGGCGCGAAGCGCCCTCGAGTTGCTCTGACAATCCTTCGACGGTCACGTACGTCGAAAATTCCGGCGGATAGATGTCGCTCGCCACCGGCGCGAAGAGATAATCCACGCTTTCAGTGGCCAACAATGCCGCGTCGCGATCCAAATCGCGCGGATACTTCGTGAAATCCTCAGCCGGCCCAAACTGCGTCGGGTTAACAAAGATCGAGACCACCAGCGTATCGCATTGCGCACGCGCTTCGCGCATCAGACTGAGATGGCCCTCGTGCAGCGCGCCCATCGTCGGCACAAACCCAATGCTGCGGTTCGCGCGCTGAACTTCACGTGCAATCGAGACCATGCTTTCGCGATCGCTTACAATCTGCATAAACAAAAGGTCTTGGGTCTTAGGACTTTGGCCTTAGTTTTCTCAAAGACCAAGTTCTAAGACCAAAGACCGATAACACTTAGATCTATTTGAGCCTTTCTACCTTGCTCGTTCCCAGCTTCAGTTGTTCCGCGGCTTCCGCCGGCAAGCCGTACGACTCACCTTCAGCAGGATAGTTGCCGTTGCGCACGTCTTCGGCCCAGCGCGTGACGGCGTCTGTAATCGTTTCGCGCAGGTTCGCGTATTCACGCACGAAGCGCGGCAGCTTTCCGAATGCCATGCCGAGCAAATCGTGAAAGACCAGCACCTGAATATCGCAATGCACACCGGCGCCAATGCCGATGGTCGGAACCTTTATGCTTTCAGTGATCATCTGCGCGATTTCGCGCGGAACTAACTCAAGCACAATCGCGAACGCACCCGCCTCTTCCAAAGCATAAGCGTCATCGAGCAGACGCTGGGCCGCGTCCGCAGTCTTGCCCTGAACGCGATAGGCGCCGAGTTGATTGATCGATTGCGGCGTCAAACCGATATGACCCATCACCGCGATTTCCTCGTTGACCAGACGCTTCACCAGCTTGACGCGTTTCAGCCCGCCTTCTAGTTTGACTGCTTCGGCCTCGCCTTCTTTCACCAGACGCAAGGCCGCGCGAACAGTATCATCGGCGCCGGTGTGAAACGATCCATACGGCATATCGGCCACCAGCAGCGCGCGCTCGACCCCGCGCCGCACCGCCTTCACATGAATCAAAATCTCATCGAGCGTCACCGGCACCGTGTTGCCATAGCCCAGCACGACATTCCCGAGACTGTCGCCGACCAGAATGATGTCGATACCGGCTTCATCAACAATGCGCGCGGTGGGATAATCGTACGCCGTAATGCAAACCAGTCTTTCGCCGCGTTCCTTGCTGGCTTTGAGCGAAGGCGCGCTGACTTTTTCGGGGCGTTCAGGTTTGAGATATGGCATCGATTGGCCTCTCGCGAGTTGGCTGGAAACCGCTGGAATTATAGGTGACGGGTTACGGTGTCGCAACCTGATTGCCCGTGAACCTGCGTTATAATCGCGCCTGCATGACAATCAACCTTTCCGGAGTTTTGCTGCCAATCACGACGACCTTCATGGCGAATGAAGACGTCGATATCGAAGCGCTTAAGGCGAACATTAACCGCTGGAACACAACAGGAATAGCGGGCTACGTGGTGCTTGGTTCGACGGGCGAGCGCGTGAACCTGGATGAGCGTGAATATCTCCACGTAATTGAGACCACCCGCGCGGCCGTACCCAAAACGATGACGTTTATCGTTGGCGCTGGTCAACAGAGTACGCGCGGCACGATCGCTGAAATCGAACGGGCCGCAAAAGCCGGTGCGGAAGCGGCGTTAGTGATCACGCCCCATTACTATCGACCGGCGATTACGCAGCAAGCGCTGTTCGAACATTACATCGCCGTCGCCGGTGCTGTTTCGGTTCCAGTAATTCTCTACAGCATGCCTGACTTGACCGGAATCAAAATCGAGCCTGACACGGCGGCGCGTTTGAGTGAGCACAAGAACATCATCGGCCTGAAAGACAGCTCGAACGATGTGGCGAAGATGCGCGAGACGGTACTGATGGTCACCGATGGTTTTGCCGTCACCGTTGGCAACGGAACTGTCTTTTGCGAAGCATTGCAGGCTGGCGCCATTGGTGGAATCCTCGCAGTCGGCTGTGTTGTGCCGGAACTTTGCCTGGAGATCTATCGGGCGGTCAAAGCTGGCGAGAACGGTCGCGCGACTTCATTGCAGGAAAAGCTCACGCCGCTCGCGCGCGCGGTCACGCGCACCTACGGCATCGGCGGATTGAAAGCGGCGTTGGAGATGGCCGGTTATATCGGCGGCGGCGTGCGCGCGCCATTGCAGCGTGCTAGTGAAGAAGCGCGCGCGGAGATTGAGCAACTACTGCGCGACGCAGCCGTGTCCGAAAAAGCCGGCGGTCGGTTCGGCTCTGCCGGCTGATGTGCGGAAGCGCTCTGCGCTTCCGTCCGGCCGTTATCTTTAATTTTGGGCTGTGCCCGTTAATTGGGCGTAGCCCAAATTCCAAAACGGTCACTTGCCGGAAGGCCACAGGCCTTCCGCACATCAGACGGCATAGCCGCACAGGCGCGCGAATCGCCACCCGCGTCCGATACTCACTAGCACTCCCCCCACTCACCGCGTAAAATGCTCTGACCAAGGAGCATTCCCCGTTTGAGCACCGCTGAAACCGCCTGTCACGCTTCGCCGCAACAAGCCGGCTTGCGCGTTGAGACGCTTCCGTTCGACCAGATTCCACAACAATCGAAACTGTTCCTCGACTACTTAAGAGACCCACTCGCGCTTCGACATTTTTATCCCGAAGCAGTTCGCGCTCATGTCGATCTGCCCGCGCGCAAAGACCGCGTACTGAATTCGTATGTTACTGATCGGCAGCAACTCTGCGCCGCGCTCGAACGAATGAATCGTGGATGGGGAGCGAGCGAAGCGACGCTGAGCAACATTCGTTTGCTCGCGGAACCCGATTGTCTTGCCGTCGTGTCAGGCCAGCAGGCGGGTTTGTTCACCGGGCCGCTCTACACGATTTACAAAGCGCTGTCGGCGGTAAAGCTCGCCGAATGCCTGACCCAACGCGGCGTGAAAGCCGTTCCCGTGTTCTGGATCGCGACCGAAGACCACGACTTTGCGGAAGTCGCCTGGGCTGAATTCATCAATCGTGATTGCGTGCTGGAAAAAGTGGCCGTGCCGGGTGAGATCCACAAGGAAGGCTCGCCGGTAGGTCTCGTGAAACTCGACCAGTCGATCGAGAGTGTTATCGAAAATCTGCTGAAGTCGCTACCGAACAGTGAGTTCACTGAGGATGTCCGAACACTTTTGCGAGACGCGTACGCTCCCGGCATGGCGTACGGCGATGCATTCGCGCGCCTGGTGACGGCGTTGACGGCAAAGCATGGACTGATTGTTCTCGATCCGCTCGATGCGGAACTAAAGAAGCTGGCGGCGCCGCTTTACTCAGCGGCGGCCCGAATCGCGCCAGAGATTGCTGCAGCCATCGCGCAGCGCAGTCGCGAACTCGAAGACTCCGGCTATCATGCGCAGGTAACTCCATCAGCAGATTCGTTTCCGCTTTTTCTCCACGACGAAACCGCGGCGCGTCACGCGCTGTCGCGAACGCCAAGCGGCAAGTATCGAACGAAGGCCGATGGACAGGAGTATTCCGCGGAAGAACTTGCCGAGTGGGCTTTGCGCGAGCCTGATCGCTTCAGTCCAAACGTGACCCTGCGCTCCGTGGTACAGGATTATCTGTTGCCGACGATTACCTACTACGGCGGCGCGGCTGAAATAGCTTATTTCGCGCAGACGTCTGAGGTCTACCGGCTGCTCGATCGACCGGTGACCCCGATTCTGCATCGCGCCAGCATCACGATGGTGGAAAAACAAACATGGCGCGCGCTCGAACGTTACGATCTGACGCTGGAACATTTCTTTGCCGGTTATGATCAGGTCGTCGCCAGGGTGGTTGAGAATTATTTGGGCAAAGAAACATCAGAAGCTTTCGATCACACGACTGAAACGTTCGACCACGAACTCGACGCGCTGCAAGAGAGGTTACGGCAGGTCGATCCGACGTTGGCGGACGCTCTCAATAAGGGGCGACGCAAAATCAAATATCAACTCGACGGATTGCGAACGCGTTTTCAGCGCGCGCAGATCGGGCGCGATGAGGCTTTGCGCCGGCAACTTGAGCGTGCCTTCGATCTGCTTTATCCCGAGAAGGCTTTGCAGGAGCGGCACATCAACATTGCGTCGTTGTTGGCTCGCCATGGACGTTACGTCGTGGATTGGATGTTTAATGCGATCGACCTGAGCGCCAATGAACACGAGATAGTTTATCTGTGACAATGTCGAAGATACGCGTACTCCCTGATCACCTTTCGAATCTAATCGCCGCTGGCGAAGTCGTCGAACGCCCGGCTTCGGTCGCCAAAGAGCTTGTCGAAAACGCCATCGATGCGGGTGCGACGCGCGTCACGGTGGATGTGGAAGGCGGCGGCCGGCGCCTTTTGAAGATCACCGACGACGGCGAAGGCATGACGCGCGACGACGCCGTGCTCGCCTTCGAGCGTCACGCGACTTCGAAAATCAGTAAGGCTGACGATTTGAATGCCATCGGCACGCTTGGGTTTCGTGGTGAAGCGCTGGCGTCTATTGCGTCCGTCGCGCGCCTCGAGTTGTTAACGCGCACAGAAGACGTTTCCGCCGCAACGCGTGTCGTGATTGAAGGTGGCCGGATGCGCGATGTGAAAGATGCCGCCCATCCGCGCGGCACAACCCTCGTTGTTCGCGATTTGTTTTTCAACACGCCGGCGCGCCGAAAGTTTCTGCGCTCAGAAGCGACGGAAAGTTTTCATCTCACGAATCTGGTGACGCACTACGCGTTGGCACATCCGGAAATCAGTTTCACGCTAACTAATAATGGGCGCGAGACGATTAGGGTGGCGCCGGCCAAGGATCTGCGCGAACGTGCCTACCAGATTTTTGGCGCGCAATTCCTGGAGGGCCTGCTCGAAGTGTCAGTACCGGGAGCGGTACCGACCGGGTCGATTGCGAAGGTCGAAGGCTTCGTTTCCGCTCCGCGCGAGCGCCGCACCTCGCGCGACGCGCAGTTTCTTTTCGTCAATGGCCGGTTCGTCCGCGACCGTCTGATTGGCCGTGCCGTGTCGGAAGGTTATCGCTCGATTCTGCCGCACGGTGTATATCCGGTCGCGCTTCTATTCATCGATGTGCCGCTCGAAGAAGTCGACGTCAACGTTCATCCCGCCAAGACCGAAGTTCGTTTTCGACGTGCGGCGGCGGTGGCCGATTGTGTTCGCGCAGCCGTGCGCGCGGCGTTGGCAAGCGCGGGATATGCGCCCGCTGCTGAGACGCAAACGTCCGCGGAATTTCGGCGAGATGCGGTCGGCTCCGATGCGGACGAAAACCGAATCACGGCCACCGACGTGGCGGAAACGGAGTTTCCATCACGCCTTGAACCGCTCGGGCGATCAACTTTCGCTTTGCGCCCCGAGGCGCAGCAGGAGCGCATCGGATTTGGCTTTGCTACCGCCGTGCCAGCGCAGTTGTCGGCTGAAGAGATGGTGGCGTCGCCGGAAACCAGCCTCTCCGAACCCTTGCCGGCGGACCCGATGCCGGTGGCGAAAGCGATTTCCGATGAACCAGTTGCACACGAAGTTTCGCCGGCCCTTCGAGCTGCGCCTGCTTTGCCGCCGCTGGATTCGGCAAGAAAGTTCGTCGGCGAAGTAACGGATTCGCTGTCACAAAACATTCGGCCGCTTGGCCAACTGGACGAAAGCTTCATCATCGCGACGGACGACGAAGGGCTGCTGCTAATCGATCAGCACGTCGCGCATGAACGCGTTCTGTTTGATAAATACCGCGCTTTGGAAACGGCGCGGCAGGCTGAGTCTCAACGAATGCTGATTCCCGAAACGTTCGATCTAACACCGGCGCAAGCCGCGGCTTTCGACACAATCGCGGAAGAGTTGGAGAGTTATGGTTTTGAGCTGATGAGGTTGTCAGGCCGAACCGTCGCCATCAAAGCTACCCCGGCTGATTTGCCGGCGAGCGAAGCGCGCAACGTTTTGTCGGAAGTACTCGACAGCATCGATCAGGAGAAGCGTGGGAAATCGCGCGAGGTGCTGCGCGATGAAATCGCTGCGTCGCTCGCGTGTCACTCGGCCATCAAGGTCAATATGCCGCTCGCGCCGGAAAAGATGCGCTGGTTAATCGATCGACTCCTGCTTACCTCTTCGCCCACGACTTGTCCGCATGGCCGGCCAGTGATTCTGCGGCTCGCCACCCAGGATATTCTGAAGGGCTTCCATCGGATTTAGTAATGGAGCGCGGGCATCCTTGCCCGCAAAGCTTGCGCAGCACGCGCTCAGTTGTTATTCGCGCTTCGCGCTCATGCGGCCAGGGATGGCCGCGCTCCAACTCGCTGCTGCTTCAATGCGCCCACGGCAGACTCTTCAGCCGCCATTCATCCTCAGGAAACTTCTCGGCCAACTCTTTCGCAGCCTCACCGAGTGAAGTGTGATCGTTCGTAGCTTTGTATTTACAAACATCCCGGAAGTAAATCGCTTCGGCCGCCAGGTCTAAACTGCCGAAACGATCTGAGACTTCCGCATACAACTTCTGCGCGTCGGCGAACTTCTTGTGCATAAACGCCACGCGCGCAATGCCCATCTCAAGTCGGGCGCGAAACCATTCCTTCGGCAGATAACCTTCGATGCGATAGCGTTCGACGCCTTTGGAGTCCATCACGAGAATCGTCGGCGTCCAAACCGCGTCGAAGCGTTTGAAGTACGCGGGATGTTCCTTGATGTGCGCTTCGAGCGGGACGAATTTCTGGTTGATGAAGTCAGCGGTTTCCTGATCAGAGTAGGCCTCGGCTTCCAGCCGAGCACATGCGCCTCAAGCCGGCGCGGCTGAGAAATCGATTAAAAGAGGTTTGTTCTCAGTTTTCGCTTGCTCAAGAGCAGCATCAGCGTCTTTGATCCAGTTGACGAGCATAGTTCCCTCCTCCAGTCTGAAATTCCAACCTGTCAGGAGAACAGATTGATTATTACGCCACATCCAGATCAATTCAATCATCGTCTCTCGCGCGGCAACGAGGTCAGTACCCGGAGCGGACCGGGGTCCCCGCGCGGGCAGCCCGCGTGGGGTGGTGGATGCGACGGGGTAAGATCGTTTCACCCGGTCGCTATCGCTCCCGGTACTGACCTCATCACAGCCCGTCGAGTGTGCGAATAAAAAGGTCCACGTCCAGAAGATCCGGAAGTAAAGCGTCGGGTTTGCACGCGCGAAGTTCGTCGATGGAATGTATGCGGCCGGTCCCGACGCCGACGACACGTGTGCCGAAGTGACGGGCGCACGTCACATCGTTCGGCGTGTCGCCAATGACGATGAATTGTTCAGGGGCTAAGTTCGCACCCAGCTGTTCATTGATTCTTTGCACAGCAAGTGCAGGCAGATCGCGCCGGTCGAACGATTCGTCGCCGAACGCCCCCGGCAGCTTGAAGAATTCAGCGAGACCGGTGATCTCAACTTTCAAATATGCGGCCGGCTCGATATTGCCGGTCAACATCGCCGACTGGTAGCGGGGGTGATCCTGCACCGCCTGAAGCGCTTCCAGCGCGCCGGGCATGGCTTCGATAATGTGCGCGCCGTTGCCGACGGCGAGTTTCATTTGCTCCATGTACGAGCGCTTCAGCTCGTCCTTCTTCGCACTGATCTGTTCACGCGTGATGCCTGCGCCGCGTAGAGCTTCTTCAACTATCTGCAAATCCGTCATTCCGGATACCATCATCTCGCCCAGCGAACCCGCGGTGCCGAAGACCGATTCGAGCATCGGGATTGTGTAGTCCTTGAAAACGCCGTAGCGCTTGCCGCGGACAAGCGTGCCGTCGAGATCCCAGAGCAATATCCGAAGGTTCGAAGAATTCACAGCGATAGAATCAAAACTATTTGGCATTTGAGATTTGACATCTGATATGTGCCATTTGCGATTTGATAGGCAAGTACATCGGCTTCAGGGAACACTCGCGAAGCAATTTGCCAGATGCCAATCTCAAATGCCAAATGTTAAATAATCTTCCCTTTCGCGATCACGAAAAGTCACTCGATAACGGCCAGCACATCGCCGCCATTAACCGTCGTTCCTACCTCCACGTTCAGCGTCACGACAGTTCCCGCTTTGGGCGCTTTCATTTCGTTCTGCATCTTCATGGCTTCGACGACAACGATGCCGGCGCCCGCTTCCACCGCTGCGCCTTTCGCCACGAGCACACGGACAATTTTCCCGGGCATCGAAGCGACGATCCGGGCTGCACCGTCCGCCTCCACATTCGCAGCCGCGGCGCCACGAAGCCGCTTCGGATCAGTCAGCGTGACGGCGTACTGATCGGTGCCGACGAAAACATCAACGGCTTGCCCCGATGCCGGTTGTCCGGCGACGCGGCAATTAAAAACTTGACCGTCAGAGGCCAATAAGGTTACGCCCGACGGCGACAGGTTTGCTTCGAGACGGTATTCGCGGCCATCGAGGTTCGCGAAGACCTGTCCGCCTTCGCGTCGAATCTCGACGTCAATTTCGCCATCCTGGATGATCGCGCGGAGTTTCATTTCGCAGTCTTTAGCAGTGAGTTCGCCAACGCGGTTCGACGGCCGGCGAACTTCCATTTACTTTGCGACTCGTCGTGATTCGTTGCCGCCGTGCGTTGCGGCTGCGCGTAAGCAAGCGCGGCGGCGATGACCGCGATGTCACTTTGCAGGTTGGAAGCCTGCGTACCGCCCGCAAGATGCGGGCGCTCCCGGCGTTCGTTGAAGCGCGAAATGAAGCCGGTGTCGAGGCGCGCCGCGATGAACTCCTCATCGCGCACAATCTCACGAAAGAAGGGGAGCGTTGTCTTGATACCACCAACGGCGTATTCGTCGAGCGCGCGTCGCATGCGATCGATCGCTTCAGCGCGCGTGCGGCCCCAGGCCGCGAGCTTTGAAATCATCGGATCGTAATGAATTGAGACTTCGTCGCCTGCGCTGACGCCGCTGTCGTCGCGTATACCCGGACCGGCGGGTACCCGCAGAAAAGTGATCTTGCCGGGCGACGGAAAGAAACTGTTATCGGGATCTTCGGCGTAGACGCGGCACTCGATCGCATGACCGTGCCACTGCACGTCTGCTTGTTTGAAAGATAGTGCTCCGCCGGCCGCAACGTTGATTTGCTCGCGCACCAGATCGAACCCGGTAACGAGTTCCGTGACCGGATGCTCAACCTGCAGGCGCGTGTTCATCTCGAGGAAGTAAAACTCACTCGTCACGTCCGAGAAGAGAAATTCAACTGTCCCGGCGCCAACATAGTTCACCGCCTCGGCAATTTTGATCGCTGCCTCGCCCATGCGCTGCCGCAGCTCGGGATCATTGATTGGCGACGGACATTCTTCAATCACCTTCTGATGGCGGCGTTGGATTGAACACTCGCGTTCACCGAGGTGGACGCAGTTGCCGTGCGCGTCGGCGAAGACCTGGATTTCGATGTGGCGTGGTTTCGCGACGACCTTTTCGAGGTAAACATCGGAATTGCCGAACGCCGATGCCGCCTCTGATTGTGCGGCTTCAAAAGCCGAACTCAATTCGCCCTCTTCAGCCACCTGCCGCATGCCTTTGCCGCCACCGCCCGCCGCGGCTTTCAGCATTACCGGATAACCAAACTTCGCGGCAACTTGTTTGGCTTCCTCATAATTCTGCAAAGCCTCAGTTGTCCCCGGGACGACGGGCGCGCCGGCTTGAACCGCCGCGCGACGCGCGCTGGTCTTCGAGCCCATCACCTCCATGGCTGCGGGCGTGGGGCCAATGAAGCTCAATCCGGCCTCGCTGACCGCGCGCGAAAACTCGGCGTTCTCTGCTAAAAAACCGTAGCCGGGATGAATTGCTTCAGCGCCGGATTTCTTAGCAGCGTCAATGATTGACGGAATATTCAGATAACTTTCGGTCGCAGGCGCCGGGCCGATGCAATGCGCCTCGTCAGAACTGCGCACGTGTAGGGCGGCTGCGTCGGCTTCGGAAAACACCGCGACCGGCGAGATGTTCAGATCGCGGCAGGCGCGAATGATGCGCACGGCGATCTCACCACGATTGGCGATTAGGATTTTGTGGAACATAGAACTTGGTACGTTGTGCTTGGTACTTGAACTTGCCAGCGATTGAAAAATCGCCACCAGCGCCTAGAGTACTAAGTACAAAGCACGAAGTACAAAGTACTAAAGCTAAGTACAAGTACCGGAACCTAGATTCAAGATTTTAAATTCAAGATCAAGGTGGGCGATCAGACTACG
Source organism: Acidobacteriota bacterium (assembly GCA_052389795.1). Lineage (GTDB taxonomy): Bacteria > Acidobacteriota > Blastocatellia > Pyrinomonadales > Pyrinomonadaceae > UBA11740. The sequence continues at coordinate 158,622 of JBQTHO010000005.1, forward strand.
AACGAATTGACCGGTCGTTTGGGATCGTAGCGCATGTCAACCCGCGCATCTGGGAAGTAATCATGTGCGCGGCGCAACTGTTCGTCGTCGAGACGTTGCCACGCCTGATAGTCCACGCCGCCGACTGTGTAGCTGTACGCCAGCATCGTATTGCCGTCGTCGTCTTTGGTTATTTCGATCACGTTCGCTTCGCCGATGCGGCCGAATTTCAGAAGAATTCTGCGACGAACAACTTCGGGATCTTCTTTGTTACGACGGAAGCGGGCCAGAAAGGACATTAGCTATGGCGCGCTGGTGCGGGTCTTGTAGTCCTGAAATTCGGCGACGGTCATAACCAATCCGTCGCGGATTATCAAATCATCTTCGGTGTTCATTTTCTTGTCAGAGCCGGGAAGACGAAGTTGATAGTTGGTGAAGGAAACTGACGGGGCATCGGCTGCACTAGTCATCGATACATTGCGCAGCGCTGTGCCGCGCGCAATCGTTTTGCTCTTCGAGGCCGCCGCCAGCACTGTAGTAGCTTCATAGCCATCCAGAGGGACAATTTGAAGCGCCTCTGCGATTGAGCCATCAGGATCCGGAAGCGTGCGAAGTTGCGTAATAACTTCATCCTGAGGTGGCAACTTGCCGTGCAGTTCGCGATACTCAAGCATGGCTCGCGAAAGCGTATAAGCCGTGGCCTTCTCTGCCGCTTCGATTCCCCACTGCCGGCGTCGCAGTCTTTCTGGAACGGTGACACCGATTAATGTTGCCACGATTAAGGTCGCGAGAATCGCGGCGCTGAATCCGCCGCGCGCGAGGCGCAATCCGCCAAAGTCCGCGGGCGACTTTCGAATCGTTCTCAGGGATCGCGAGCCACCCCAAATAACGGCAATTGCTACCGGCACTGAAAACCACTTTAACTGCCACGCCGCTGTTTGCCCGGCTGCGACAATCGTTCCTAAGTTGAGCGCCGCGCTCTTGCTCACGACCCACACGACGGTCGTTGACGCCAAAAAACCGACTAGCATCAAACCGCCGCCCAACGCCGCGAGAGCGGCTGGACCAAAGGACACGAGTTGATGTTCAGGTTTGGCGAGCGGCGGACCGACGGCACGCGCGCCACAGGCCGGACAACCAAGACAAAGTTGTCCTTCAACGGAAGATCCACATGCGGGGCAGATGATCAAGATTGCTTTACCTTCTAAGAAAATGCGCGGATTAAATTAGACCGAGACTGCAGGTTCGTCAAGAGTTATCTCACAGAAAACATTCAGACGCTAACTCTACCCGGCTCTACCCGGTTTTTGCCGCCAAAGTCGCCTCTGGGCGTCGCTCGCCTGGGTGTTGTTCTGCGCCATTACCGGACGATAATTCGCTCTGCGCCGCTTCACGTTTGGTGCGATTCAGTTCCATCCACGTGTGATACATGCGGTGCGCGAATGTCCAGTACGAGCCAATTGCCAGAACCCATAAAACCGCCGGCATTCGGTTAAGAAAGAAGTTGGTCGAGCCTGGATGCGTCGTCAAGGCACCGATAATGAACAGCACCACCCGCTCAGGACGGCGCAGAAAGCCAACATCACACTTCGGGATCAAGCTTTCGGCGCGCGCGCTCGCGTAACTCACCATGATTGAGCCCATCAACCCGGCGCCCGCGAGAAAGACATTGAGTGTGGAATGAAACTCAGTGTCACGCGCGTAGAAAACCATCAGTCCGACGAACACCACCATGTCGGACAACCGATCAAGCGACGAATCGAGGAACCCACCAAACCGGGTTACTCGCCCGGACAAGCGCGCTACCTGCCCATCGAGCATGTCGAACAAGTTCGCGACGATCAGGATGATGCCGGCCCAGAAGAACTGACCCCATCCAAACAGCAGGCCCGACCCGACATTTATCGCTACGCCGACGAACGTCAGGAAGTTCGGACTTATGTGCCCGCGGGCAAGCCACCGCACCATCGCGTCGATAATGCGCTGACCTCCGCGCCCAATGCTGGCTCCAAACATGCTTACGCTTTTTTAGGCTGCGTTACGAAAACTGTTGAGACCGATCCGCTGCCGAAGAGAACTTCAAACGGATGATAGAAAGGCACTCTATGAGTGTCAAGAAAACGGCTATCTGATCGGGGTCACGCCAGCGGGCTGAAATATCTGATTACTAGTAATCGAATTCTGGGTAAACGTCCGGGTCAACCTACCGCCTTCGAGGCTTAACTGGTACCTGAGGCTTCGGTGTTTCTGCCGGGCCAGGAGTTTTCGTCTCAGGAGTAACCTTCCGTGGCGCTGATGACTCAATCTTTGGTGTTGATTCCGGAGCCGACTTACGCGGCATGGCTTTGGGTGCGGCGCTGGGTTTGGACGTGTACGCGAGCCGATTGATCGTCGCGACATAATTTTGCGCGCCGTTCGCGTCGGCCCCGCCGGGAACCAGAAACAATTTAAAATTTCCAAGGGCCGGATGTTCGACCGTGTAAGTGTCCTGGGGGAGCTGAACATCACCGCCTCGGAAGTGCAGCACGAATGATTCGCGTCCACCGGTGCGCGTTACCGTCGCGGGCAGCGTGTCCTGCACTTTTTCCAACATTACGTCGACGGTTCTAATTCCGTGCAGCCGAAAGATCGAATTGATGTATTGAGTGAAGGTTGCTTGCGTGTAGTAAGCCAGTGGATCGGTAGCACCGTCCTGCGCGAGGACGGCTAAAGTTGATTTGCCGACAGTGGCAGCCACGATTGCAGCCATGGATGCCGTCTTAATAAAGCTTCGCCGCGAAATTGACATGCCTTGTATTTTTCTCCGGGCCGGGCGGGCAGGCGCCACGGCTGATTGGGAACTACTTCGCGAGGACGCACAGTGTAGTACGTTTTGCGGAATCGTTCAATTCATAAGTGCTGGAGACTGAATCGATTAGGTGATGTCGCGAATAACCGTTGCCGCGGAGTCGCTTAGCCAGTAATTGTTCTATTCAGCCTTATTCTCATCATGCAGCGTCTTGAGGCTCTTGATCTCGAACGTGCGCGAGCCGGCTGGCGTCGTCACCGTCACTTCGTCGCCTTCCTCTTTGCCCATCAGGCTGCGACCGACGGGCGACACAGTCGATATCAACCCCGCCGCCGGATCGGATTCTTCCGGCGTGACCAGACGGTAAGTCACCTCTTCTTCGCGCTCGCCGTCATAGAGAACCACGACCGAGCCGTAACCCACTTTGTCATGTGAAACCTTTGACAGATCAATTGAAGCGACTTCACTCAGTCTTTGGCGCAGCTCACGGATGCGGGCCTTGACCATCGTTTGCCGTTGCAGGGCAGTTTGGTATTCAGAGTTCTCACGCAGGTCACCAAACTCGCGCGCGCGTTTGATCTCCTTCGGCAGGTGCACGAACAGCTCGCTTTCCAGCTGGTCGAGCTCGCCCTGGAGTCTCTGTTTGACGTCGGTACTCACGTTTCGGAATCCTGTTCAGCTTCAAAAGCAAAACCACCTCCTGACGCAGATGGCTCGAAGTTCCGGCTGCCCTTTTTTAAGCTTTGCTTTTGTCGTTTAACGCCTCTTCGACGGCCTGTCGCATAAGCGTTGGCGTGGACAACGGGTTGAAACCGGAGAAATGCTTCACGATCCTTCCGTCACGGGAAATGACAAAGCTCTGCGGAATAACTGGACGCCCATTCATAGCTTGCACGAGCGGCCCCGCCAACGCGCCATCATCCCAAAGAATCTTGTAATCCACATTCTGCGCCTTGATGAACTGTTTGACGTGTTCGGGATCATCTCGCTCGTTGTAAGTCGTCGCCAGTCCCAGCACGACCAAACCGCGTGACTTATATTCCTGGTTGAGCTTCACCAGATCCGGCATCTCCTGACGACAAGGCCCGCACCACGTCGCCCAGATGTTCACGACGACGACTTTGTTGTCATAATCGGAAAGCTTCAGCGAACCGCCATCGAGCGTCTTCACCTTCGTCTCGCGAATTTCTTGTGACAGCGCCACCGGACCAGCCGGAACGATTCTCGCCGGCGCGGTAGAGCGCGCAGGGTTGGTGTTAGTTGCCGGACTGGACGAAGCCACACCGCTACCGTTCCCGCTTGTTTGATCTCCGGAACTGCACCCAGCCAAACCAAAACTGGCAGACGCACAGATCAAAAAGATCGCCACCGCCGGCCAAAATCCTGTCCGCGGTGCGTGATTTACTGTTGATAACTTCGACTGTTCGGGCATTTCTCCCACAACTCCTGACTCAACGGATTGCTTCGGTTGAAACTCGAAACGTCGCAACGCGCGTCAAGTCGTCGCCAATAATCGCATATTCACCGGGCACAAGCGAAGTCCGCGGCTGCAGCTCCATGAAAACTTCGTCGCCAAATTTTTCCAGCACGCGGATGGTCGGCTTAACGATTTGTCCCGAATCGATCGCGAATCCGGTCATGCCTGATTGGGCTATCGCCGTTGCCCGACGCGCACCGCGTTTGGGGGTCAACCAGACGATGAATGGGGGATGACTGCCCTGCCGCTCAATCGTAAACAGAAAAATTCGCGGTGCTGTCGAAAGAGTCTTTGGCGAGTGTTCACCGGCTATTTCGATGTAGCTGGTCTTCGTGCTTGTCGCTTTCTCAGACAGTTTGAGCGGTGTTCGGGCCGTTTCGAATGCAAGTGGGGTTAAAGTGTTCCGTTCATCCAGCGTGTAAATGAGTGTCCTGTCGGGTGGGGCGGAAGGCAGAAAGTCCTGGCCGCCAACTGAAGTGCCGAATACCAGTAAAACGGCGGCGATTGTGGCGATTACCCGCAGTGGACAACTCATACAGTCATTTAATGTTGGCGAGCCGGCAAACGCAAGTTCGGCCTCGACGAGTCTAAAACTTGTGGCCGAGGGCGGGTCACAGTAGACTTTTCCGGCAGCAGGTACCGCAAGTTGTTAACTTGCGGCGCAAGATAAGCATCTTGCGCTACTTCGCCCAGCGCACTATGAAAAAAACTTTTAAGTCAATCGGTTCCAGTTTAGCCACGGCCTTCCTGGCGCTCGCGGTGTCAGGGTTGCCGCTTTTCACAGGCTCGCTGGCGCAGGACATTACGGGCGGCTCAAGCGCCGAACTCGCCAGCGCCGCCGACGTGGAATCACGGTCCGGCCGCGGCGTTTTCACCGCTCCGAAAACCGTCTCGCATCATGCGAAGCGCCCTGAAAAGAAAACGGTCGTCCGCACAACCAAAGTCAGTAAGCCCCAACGTGAGACCGCTTCGACATCTCAAACCGATCGAACACGCACCGAAGGCCCGCGACCGACGGACGGCGGCAGCACGTCAGGCACCGGCGATCGCGGCCTTGAATCGACGAAGCCGCTCGGCGGCGCCCCGCGGCGCGTCGGCGGTCCGGACGAGCTGAACAATCAGGGTGACGATCTGTTCGATGCCGGGCAGTACGAGAAAGCTATCGACCTCTACAAACGCGCGCTTCTGCAAAAGCCGGACTTCCCCGAGGCGCATCTGAACCTGAGCGAAGCGTATTTCAACCTGGGTCGTTACGACGAAGCCATCGCCGCCGCGAACCAGGCGATTCAACAGAGGCCGGACTGGGCAGATGCTTATGTCGCGCTGGGCAACGCTTACTTGAAACTTGATCGCGACGCGGAAGCGATCGCCCCACTTAGGAAAGCGCTCGAACTCGCACCGCAGAATTCTCCTGCTCGCGACTCGTTGAGCCTCATCTATTACGACCAGGGCGTCGCGGCATACAACGCGAACAAATTCGACGAAGCGATCGCGGCGTACAAGCAAGCGCTTACCGTTAAACCTGAATACGCCGAGGCCCACAACAATCTCGGCGATGCGTACCGGCGTCAGGAGAAATTCACTGAGGCCGCCGATGCTTACAAGCTGGCCGTTCGTTACCGGGGGAACTACACCGAGGCCTACAGCAATCTTTCATGGATGTACGACAAGCTGGGCAAGTATCCCGAAGCCGCCGAAGCTTACCGGCAGGTCATTCGCCTAAAGCCAGACGATGCCGAAGCGAACAACAACATGGGTTACGCGCTCGGCAAGAGCAGGCGTTGGAGTGAAGCGGAAGCGCCGCTGAAGCGAGCGATTCAACTGAAGCCGGACTACGCTGAGGCGCACAGCAACCTCGGTTGGGTTTATAACAACCTGGGCAGATTCGCGGAAGCAGTCCCTCCGTTGCAGAAGGCGATTGAGCTCGATCCGAAGATGCCTGAAGCTCACTTCAACCTGGGGCTCACGTTCAGCAAGTGGAAGCAGACGGATACTTCGGTCGCAGAGAAGCAGAAGAACGACGCGGTTGCGGAATTCAAATTAGCCACAGAGCTGAAGCCGGATTGGGCCGCAGCTCAGAATAATCTGGGATTCGCTTACGGTCAGTTAGGCAAATGGAAAGAGGCGATCGCCGCGCACAAGGAAGCGATCCGTCTTAAGTCTGACTACGCGGGCGCACACTTCAATCTTGGTGTGGCGTACTTCATGAGCGGGAAGAAGAAGGATGCCGAAAGCCAGTATAAGATTCTAAAGCCAATCAACCTCGGACTGGCGAACCAACTCTATTTCATCATTCACAAGAAGGCGCCGCCGAAGTAACGAGCGAAAATTACAACAAGACTATATCGTCTTTCTGACGTCGCATGGGCGGAGGTTCGGATGGGAGCGGTGCGATGTTACGGTCGAAGTCTCGCTCGTCCATCCCGATGTCTCGGGATTCGGCGCGGACGTTAGGACAAAAGTCGCAGTAGTAGCCCAGCTGCTGTTTGCGATCCTCGCAATGGTTACAGTCGAGCACCTGACCCGTCTTCATCAGCGCGTCGAGCAAAGGCACAAGACGCCGGCCGCGCTCAGTGAGTTCATATTCGACTCGACGAGGGAGGCCGCCATAATTCACGCGCAGGATGATTTCGTCCTGCTCCATCTCTTTCAGGCGACCCATTAACGTGCGACTGCTGATCGGGTGAAGCTCTTCCAGCAACTCGGTCGTGCGCTTTGGCCGCGCGTAAAGCTCGCGTACCACCAGCAGCGTCCATTTATCGCCGATCAGTTGCAGCGCGCCCGCGATGGGACAGCCATCGATCTTGCGTCTTCGCACCGTTTTTTCTCGCTTTCCGCGCAGAGCTTATCACATCGGCATCCGCTCAACTGTAGACTTTTCGCAAACGAACGTAACTCTTGAAATCACTACCGCTTTGTCCCACAATGCAAGTGTTCCAAAGTCGTTCCGACCTAACGCACGAGTTCCGCAACTCAGCCGGGCGTCATCGCGACCAACATGATCGGCCAGACCATCTCGCACTATCGCGTCATCGAAAAGATTGGCGAAGGCGGCATGGGCGTCGTGTACGTGGCGGAAGACACCGTGCTCGGGCGGCGCGTCGCGATCAAGACCCTCACGATCAAACCCGGACAAAACGAGCAACACTTTCGCACGAGATTTCTGCGCGAGGCGCGCGCCGTGTCGGCATTGTCACATCCGCATATCGCCACGATTCACGATTACGGCGAAACAAAAGAGGGCGAGCCCTACATCGTGATGGAACTGGTGAAGGGTCAAACACTCGCCGATTTGTTGAAGGGAGATTCGCTTACGATCGGGCGCGCGCTGGGACTGATTCAACAGGTGGCAGCAGCCCTTGGCGAAGCGCACCGCAACGGCGTCGTCCATCGCGACATCAAGCCGTCAAACATTGCGGTCGACCACCGCGGGGATGTGAAGGTCCTGGATTTTGGCCTGGCCAAGCAGCTCAACATCGATTCGATGAGTGAAAGCGATCCGGAACGGCAGACTCTGCTGACGTCACAAACACAGGAAGGCGTCATCGTCGGCACACCGCTTTACTTGTCGCCGGAGCAAGCGCTGGGTTCAAGCATCGACGCCCGCAGCGACATCTTCGCGCTCGGCTCTTTACTCTACGAATGCATCGCGGGACGCGCGCCATTTGACGGGGCGACGCGCATGGAAATCTGCACAAAGATAATCCGCGACGATCCGGCGCCACCTTCGACCATCAACAGCGACGTGTCTAAGGCAGTCGATCACATTGTGCTGAAGGCGCTCGCGAAGAAGCCAATTGATCGTTATCAATCGGCCGACGAAATGGCTGAAGATTTGGCGGACGTTCGGTCCGGCTTTGCGGCGACGGCTGAGATGCGCGTTGTTCCGCGTCTGACATCGCACGCCGAACGTCCGACGGGTGCGATCGCAACGCTCTCCGACATCTTTCGCCGGCCGCGGATTTCGGTCGGCTATGTCGTTGCCGGTGTGGTCGCGGTCGCGCTAATCGCAGTCCTGCTTTGGTGGTTGACCCGCCCGACGCCTTACGAGCCAAAGCCCGAAGCCAGACGCCTTTACGATTTGGGAGTCAACGCTTTGCGCGAGGGCGCATTTTTCAAATCCAGCAAGATTCTGCAACAGGTGGTCGCGGAAGACGATCAATTTGCGCTGGCCCATGCGCGACTGGCGGAAGCCTGGATGGAACTCGACTATTCAGACAAAGCAAAAGACGAATTGATCCGCGCCAACGGCCTGGTTCCGGATCGTTCCGTCCTGCCTGAAACCGATAGCATCCGGCTGGGAGCGATCCTTAGCATGGTGCAGCGCGACTTCGCGACGTCCGTTGAAAACTATCGAATTCTTGCAGGCAAAGTCCCGGAGAACGAAAAGGCATATGCTTTGGTCGATTTGGGCCGTGCTTATGAAAAGCATGACAAGCTTGAGCGCGCGACTGAAGCGTTTCGTGAAGCAACCCAGCGCGACCCACGGTACGCGGCAGCGTTTCTGCGTCTCGGGGTAGCGCTCCGGCGGAGTCAGAAGTACAGCGACGCAGAAAGCGCGTTAACTCAAGCCGGGCGGCTGTTCGATTTGCGGAACGAGATCGAGGGCACGACTGAAGTCTTGATCCAGCGAGGACTGTTGTTGAGCCAGCAGGGAAAGCATGTTGAATCCCAGGCGCAGCTTCGACAAGCGCTCGAACGTTCCGTCGCGATGGATAACCAGGACCAGCGAATCCGCGCACTTCAGGAATTGAGCAACACGTCAATCATGGCCGGGGACGCCACCAAAGCGCGTGAGTATTCGCAACAGGCCACCGACCTGGCCCAGTCCAGTGGCATGGAGAACCTGACAACCGCGGGCCTGCTCGAGATCGGCAATTCACATTTCATCAAAGGCGACTTTGCCGAAGCCGAAAAAAGCTTCAACGAAGCTTTGCGGCTGGCGCAACTTTACAAAGGCCGATTCAACGAAGCGCGCGCAGTGCTCTCGCTGGCAAGTCTGCGGGTGCAGCAAGACGACCCCGACGCCGCCCGCGAGTACGCGCAAAAGGCCCTTTCGTTTTTCCAGCAGGGAAGCTACGGAAATCAGACGGCGGTCGCATTTCTAATTATCGCGCGAGCATCTGATGCAACCGGCGATTACGATAGTGCCGAAAAAATATTTCAGCAGTTGCTGGTTTCGGCCCAACAGGTCGGCGACTTACGGTCAGTAGCGTTCGCGCACGAAGGACTCGGAACAGCTTACCTGCACACCGATCGCGTTCCTGAGGCGCTGGCGCACTTCGAAGAGCAGTACAAGGCAGCGACCGCTAACAATTCGCGCCTGGCCGCAAGTTACGCCACGCACTATCGCGCGCTGGCATTGTGGCGGCTCGGCCGGTATGACGACGCGCAGGCCCGGCTCGCTGAGGCGCTGACCGCGGCACAACCTGAAAGACGCGAGCCGTACAAAGAGTTGCTGGCCGACGCGACTTGGTCACAAGCCGCGTTGGAGTTAAGCCGCAACAGGTTCGGCGAAGCCGCAGTGCTCGCGAAGAGGGCCTCCGACCTGGCGGGTTCTGAATACAAAGCGATCGCGGTGCGCGCAAGTTCGACGTGGGGCGTGGCGCAATCACGTTCCGGCCAATCAACAGCCGCACGAAAGCGCTGTGAGGAGGCGGTCAGTCTTGCGCGAACGATTCGAGATCCGCGACCACTGTCAGATGCCTTGTTAGCCTGCGCGACCGTCGAGCTAGCTGCCGGTGACGGGCCCAACGCGATTAAATACTCGACCGAAGCTGCGGAACGGTTCACGAGCGCCAGGCAACTCGAGTCGCAATGGTGGGCGTGCGCGATAGAAGCGCGCGCGCGCGAACAGTCAGGTGATCGAACTAAAGCTCAGGAGATGGCTATGCGGGCGCAGAGCCTGCTATCGGAACTGGAAGCGAAATGGGGTGCCGATTACTTCAAATCTTATTTGGCGCGCCTCGACGTGGACGAATTACATCGTTGGATTTCCACTCTCGGGAAGGCCTGACGTGACCCCTCCCGCAAATCGAAGTTATGGCCGAAGACTGCAATGCGGCGATCTCTCGCCGCACTGCGTGATGTGCGGTGGCAGAGCCTACTGGGGCGCGCCGTCGCCGCCAACCGTTATCGGGGTGCCGGTAGCTGAACCGCCGTCGCCGCCAACCGTTATCGGGGTGCCGGGCTCGGAGTGGGATGTTACCTCGTCTTCAGCTTGTCCAGTGCCAGTGTTTTCGTTAGCCATTTCTGTTACTCCTTTTTTATCCCTACGTCGTCTAAAGAGTCTGTAGCGTATGCGAAAGATACCAACGTGTAAAGCCTCTACTGTAAGAGCCGCACCAGGGTGGTGGAGCGTTGGATCCCTACACGCGAGACCCCTTATGCTCTTTTCTCGCGGGCGATTTCCGTACCATGCGAAGGTCACCTCGCGTTTAGGCCATAACGAGTTGAATCGGGAAGCCTTGACGCCGCGGGCACAGTTTAAGGCAGTGAATACCAGAAGCACGAACCTGTATCGGAAGAGATAGACCACTATCCGTTTAGCTAGCCAAAAGAAAAACGTCTCTTAACTAAATACGACGGAGCTCGCAGCGCGAGGTTACGACCGAAGATTGATGTTATAGGTTTTGATCTTTGAGTTGAGCGTCGTGGGATTCATGCCGAGCAGGCGCGCAGCGCGCGATTGATGGCCGCCGGTTTGATCCAAAGCGCGGCGAATGAGATCGATTTCGAAGCGCCGCACTTCGTCGTAGAAGTTCACGCCACGGGTGACGTCGATTCCGGACGACGCACCCACAGCTTCGCGCGCGACGGCGGCGGCGGCTTGGGGATCGGCAATTTCGCGACGCAGGCATTCACGTGTGACCTCGTCTCCGGGAGCGATGACCACCGCGCGCTCGATTGCGTTCTCAAGCTCGCGCACGTTACCGGGCCAGGAATAATTCTCCAGCAGTGACAACACCTCGGGATTGATATGCTCGGACACCTGGCGGCCGTTCTCTTCGTTGTATTTGCGCACAAAATGTTGCGCCAGCGGCAGAATGTCTTCATGCCGGTCGCGTAAAGGCGGCAGCTCGATCGGCACCACCGACAAGCGGTAGTAAAGATCCTCGCGAAACACCCCCTGACGCACCGCTTCTTTCAAATCGATGTTGGTGGCGGCGATGATCCGCACATCGACGCGACGCGGCGTCGTATCACCCAGCGGCGTGAATTCCCTCTCCTGGATGACGCGTAGCAGACGCACCTGAGTCTCGGGCGGAATGTCGCCAATTTCATCGAGAAAGATTGAGCCGCCGTCGGCGACTTCAAACAGACCTTTTTTCGCGGCAACCGCGCCGGTGAATGCGCCGCGCGTGTGACCGAACAACTCGGACTCGAGCAAATCAGATGGAATGTTCGAACTGTTCACCGTCACAAACGCTCGGCCGACGCGCGGGCTTGCTTCGTGAATGGCCTTTGCGATCAGTTCTTTCCCGGTACCGCTTTCGCCGGTGATGAGAACCGTCGAGCGCGCCGGAGCGACTTGCTCCACGACGCGAAAGACCTCCTGCATAATGTCTGAGCGGCCGATGATCGCGCCGCGATCTACCGCGCGGCTCATCGCCTGTCGCAGTGAGCGGCGCTCTTCTTCTTTACGGCGTCGCTTGATCCCGGCGGCCACCTGCGCCTTGATGTGTTCGTTCTGAAACGGCTTGCGAATGCAGCCGAACGCGCCCTTCTCCCAAGCCGCAATTGCGGTGTCGAACGTCGCGTACGCGGTAATCATCAGGACCACCGCGTCGGCATCGAGCTTCAAAAACTCTTCCAACGCGCGCAGTCCACCGATGCCCGGCATCGACACGTCTAACAGCACAACGTCGTAAGGCCGCTTTGTGTACGTGTCCAGACCTTCTTCGCCGGTCTTCGACAAATCAACGCGATAGCCTTCGGCCGAGAGCAAAGTCTCGAGCACGTCGCGCATTATTTCTTCGTCGTCAACGACGAGGATTGAGCCTCTCTTGGCCATAGCTAGTCAGATTACCGCGCCGTCCGATGAGACGCGCAAAGCCGAGATTATGACTGAAATCGATTTCAAAAGTAACTTGGGGACGAGATGAAGCGGTTAGTTAGCGGCGACTTTCATGCGGGCCCTTGGGTCGGTGGTGTGGAGTGTGATGCGGAAGGTTGAACCCTGCCCCGGAGTGCTCAAAACGGTGATGTGGCCTGAGTGTTCCTGCACAATTCCGTAGGTGACGGCCAGCCCGAGGCCGGTGCCACCGCCGACGCCCTTGGTAGTGAAGAACGGATCGTAAATCTTCGCGACGTGTTCGGGCGCAATCCCGACGCCGTTGTCGGCAACTTCAACCACGACCAGACCCTCTTCACCATTGCGCGTCTTTAGAGTGACCAAACCGTTACCGTTCGAGATTGAGTCGCGCGCATTCAGGATTAAGTTCGTGAAGACCTGTTGCAGCTTGCCTGAATTCCCGTGGACCGCCGGTAACTCTTCACCGTAGTCGCGCACGATTTCAATCTGGCTGCGCCGCAGTTGCGGCTCGAGCAGTTGCAAGGTGTCGTCGAGCACCCGATGAATGTTGAGTTGATTAAACTCTTCCGCGTTGCCGGTGCGCGAGAAGTTCAGCAAGTTATTGACGATATCGGTGGCGCGCTCTGCTTGCCGGCGAACTTTCTCCAGGAGCGCATGCTTCGGATCGCTTTCCGGCAGCATGCCCAGCAGCATTTGCGTGTAAGAAGACACGCCGGTCAAAGGCGTGTTCACTTCGTGGGCCACACCGGCCGCCAACAAACCGATCGAAGAAAGTTTCTCGCGTTGCTGAAGTTGTTCTTCCAGTTGCAGACGCTGAGTTACGTCTTCGAGGACCACCAGCGCGCCTGTCTGCTCCTCGGTATCGGCGTACAGGGGCGCCAGCGCAATGTTAAGCACCGCCGACCGGCCGGCGCGCGTGATGGTGTGCAGCTTGTAAATCTGGCGCGTCTGGCTGAGGTGCCAACCTTCCGGTCCCAAAACCTGTCGCAGGGTGTCCGCGAAATCTTCGGCAAAGAGATCCTCGACGTTCTTGCCATCTGCTTCTTCCCGCGTCATCGAGAAGATTTCTTCCATCGCGGAATTCAAACGTGTGATGTTGCCGTTCAAATCAACAGCCAACAAACCGACATTGATCGATTCGACGATTGATTCGTTGAACTCTTTAAGCAGCTCCAGTTCAGAGGCGCGTCGTTTTTGCTCCTGATAAAGCAGGCTGTTCTCGATCGCGACCGCAATGTAGCCTGACACGGTGCGCAGAATCTCCACGTCTTCTGACGAAAGCAACGCGCCGTCACTGGACCGCCCTAATCCAATCACCGCTACCATCCGGCCCCGCACAACGCACGGCAGGTAATAGTGCAGCGTGTGCCGTACAAAGCTGCCGCTTTCCGCCGGTAACTCAAGATCGTCTGCGCGCACGACGCCCGTCTCAGCCGAGCGGGCGCGAATCATTTCGCGAAAATCAGGTGGCGCGCTTATCTCTGAGAGCCCGGCTGTGCGTGCGACTCGGTAGCCGGATGAATCGGTCTGGTCTTCGATGAAAATCGCGACGCGCTCGACGTTCATCACTTCACGAAGCCGTGAAATCAATGAATCGAGCAAAGGATCGAGCGCGGTGCTGGCTGAAATCGTGCGTCCAAAGTCGAGCAGGCTGTGACGCATGTCGTACCGTCGGCCGTAGAACAGCCGGTCAACACGCTCCTGAAGAAAGTTTTTCACCGGCGCGGCGATCATGACGATCGCGGCCATCAGCACGATGGAGGCTATCAGCTTAAGAGTAATTTGGTCCGAAGATGAAACCCCGCCGCCGAGTGCATAGAGCCCAAAGATATAAACGACGAGGCCGATCAAAAATGCAATTGCCAGAGACGTTGCCGCATAGACCGCGGCCCGACGCACGACCAGCTCGACGTCCATCAACCGATAGCGAACGACCGAGTAGCCGAATGACAACGGAATCAAAATCAAGGGGAGAAACGCCACGTCAGTTAAGGGACCCGCCGTGTCGGCGCCGAACACGTACCCTATTCCGTAAATCAGAGTGAAAGGCACAATCGCCAGCGCCGATCCCGAAACAACCCACTTCAACTGTTGGCGCGCCACCGTGTTCTTGCTGACGATGAAACGCCGAATCAGGATGGCCGCGCTGATCACTAACGCGGCGACAAAATGGATGAACGAGATTCGATAAAAGCGCGAGACGAAAGTTTGCGAATAATCCAGAACGCCGTTTAACGGCGGAGCAATTAGGACAATTTGATCGCGCAGAAAAATAATCGTGCCTACTGCCGCCAAAAGCACTGACGGCAAATACAGGTACACGGCTCGCCAATGTTTCTCGTCGAACAAACGATGACGAACGGGATAAATGGCGGCAAAGTGCAGGAACAGCGGCGCGAACAGAATGAAGGCCGTGTTGTCGAGAATCGCGATCGCTAAATCCAGATCGCGATAACTTCCGGTCGAGGTGAAGAAGTGAAAAACGAACGCAGTGAGACAGAGCGTCGCGAAGTGCAAGACGAACGGCGCGCGCGCGCCCTGTTTGAAAATCACAAACAGCCCGATGCAGAGATAGACGACCCCGATCAGGTTTATGTAGAGATCCCGCGGCGTTAAGGTCTGAATCGATCCGAGATGGTCCAGGTCCGCGTAATAGAAACGAGTCTCAGCGGGAAACGAGGGGCGCTCGATCAGGTAGTGGATTTCTCCGCCCACGCGTGCCCGGTCAAGGTATATCTGCACTCGCGTCGAGTTCCCGGCCGGCTCGCATCTCGGACCTTCTAAGCCCGGTTCGCAACGCTGCCCGTTTGGGCTTATCGCAATCAGCCGATCGCCCGGAATGATTCGAGCACGCGCGCCCGCCGAACCTGGTTCGACGGCTTTGGCAACTACACCTTCAGACGTGTCCATCCAACTGACGCCGTCCGTCGGTGGTGCTTGATGGCTGCCGCGCTGTGAAAAATTCAGAACGCCGGCGGCCACGAGCAAAGCCGTGGCGCCCAACAGAAACAACGTTCGTCCTGTAAGTACTGAACCTTTCATCGCACTATTCGAAGCGTGTGCTTACGATTAATGGTATGCAACACACGAAATCGTTTATTTCAAAGCAACCGATGTTCCAGCTGACCTTTCGCCTCTCCGGAACGAACAGCGCTGTCACAATTGAAGCTGACACTTGCTTTTGGCTGGGTTCCCTAACCGCCTGGCATTGAGCCTCAGAGCTGTCTTACTCGCGCTGTACGATTTTTCGTATGCCTCCGAGATTTTGGAGAAACTACGCGCCTCTGGGAACAGGGGCCGGATCAGGAAAGGAAACGAGGCGCGTCGTCTCGAGTCTAGAAGCGGAGCGAAATTCCTCCGCGAACTGACCGCCCGTTCGGCGCGACCAGCAACAATGTTTCGCCGTTGCTCGTCGTGGTCTGCACGTCCAGGAGATTGCGCGCATCGAGGACCGCCTGCGCCCGCAACGGCAGGCCAAAAGTAGGAAGGTCTTGCGTGACCTGAATACTTAACGAGGGATCGTAAACCGCGAGCTGGCCGGCGAATGGATCAATCGCGAATACCGTGGCCTCAGGCGAGAACCGGAAGACCGTCTGCACGTGAGTACCCGTAGACCAATCACCGGCAATTTGCAGTGCGACCGTGTTGAAAAACGCGCCGGCGAAAAGTTGAGCTGGATTGCGAATGCCGGCGGACGAAAGGCGCTGGCCACGGCCGAACGAATAGCCGGCGGACGCATTCCAGACGCGGTTCAAACGGTTCGAGTAAACGACACGCACACCGCGAGCGGATCCTTCCTGATTTGCCACCCGCATCAGGGCCGCCGCGTTGTCTCCTGAAAAAGCGCTCGCCGGCATTGCCAACAAGCCAACGCCGCGACCTGAAGTCATATCTACAAAGGCGGTCGCTTCAACATTCGCGCGATTGCTGAGTTCGCGTTCTACACCGATTTCAAAACGACGGCTGCGCGCCATCACCGCCCGGCCACCCACGTAAGCAACCGGTTGCGTCGTAGGTCGTTTGAAAACTGCATTGCTGGATTCAAAAGTCGCGACACTCTGAACATCGCCGGTGTCAGCCATGTTGGCGTAGGCCACCTTCACTGTGGTGCGCGCGTTGGCGTCGAATTGAACGGCCAGGCGCGGCGTGAACGACGCGTCATTTCCGGCGCCAAAGAAACGCGAATAATCCATCCCGAGCACGACAACGAAACCGTCGCGAACAATCCATTCGTCAACGGCACGAACCGACATCTGTCCAAGATTGCCTTGCGCGAACTTGTCAGCGATCGCGCCAAACGTTTGCAGTTTCGCGCCGCCTGCGGTGACGCCGAGACGATGTCGATCATTCAAGCGCACGCGCGCAGCCGCGTCGAATCGTTGTGGAGCGTCTCCCGTGCCGGTCTGGCCGGCAAAGATGAAGTCGATGCTCTCAGAAGCCTGCAGAGTAACGGCAAAGTTCAGACCCTGGTAACTTGAACCAAGCGGGTTAGACGATTCTGCGAAATAGGTTTCGACGACGCCCTGCGGACGAACTCGGCTCTTGTCAGTTTCATCGGCCGCCGCATTGACGACGCTGACTTCATCGGTCGTTGATGCTTCGGCTTCAACGGCCGCGACTGTCGCATCCGTCCCCTCGTTGGCCTGAAAAATCGAACGCTGTGATTGCGCCGACCGCAAACGCCACTTGGCGCTATCGCGGTCGCTGCGCTGTTCGGGATAGGTTCGGCCTGCGCCGACCGGCTCGAGATTAAAGCGATAAGCAATTTCGGCTGATGGAGCGACCGTGACTGACGAGAAAAGAACTTCGCTGAATCCTGCGGCGACTGCTTTAAGAGAATAACGACCGGCGGGAATCTTTGCTGAGAAGCTGCCGTCGGCGGCGGTACGGGCTTCGGTAACGACTTTCTTCGCGCCCTCGCGAATGATTTGAATCAGAGCGCCGGATAACGGCAATCCGCGATGATCGCGAACGCTGCCGCTGACCGTTGCCAAGCCGCGGGGGCCTTTGCCGTGTGCGGATGAAGCAGTCGTCATCAGCATGACGGCAATCGCCACCAGCGGCGCACTAAATTTGAAGGCTTTTCTCATCGCGGCGGACCTCCGACGGAAACTCGCACGGAACCACGAACGCTTGCGAACAGACCGGCTGCATTTGCCGAAATTGAATTGATAACCGCTTGTTCGATTCTCCGCTGCGTTTGTCAGATGCCTGAGCGGCAAAATTCTTGAACCCGCTAATGGGCAAGGGAGACCTTCACCCGCTTGAATGGCTGTAATTCTCAGCCACCGGAGGCGTGACTGTCAAGCAGAGTCTTCGTTTGATAGTGGGGTAATTCTGTGTTGCTCCCGCTGAAAAAAGAAAAGCGGCTGTTTCGCCGCTTCTCCGATGCCAAAATCTTTACGTTGACGGACTTTGATAATATCACGCGGTCAGCAAGTCTCGCATAGTCCAAACGGTCGTGGTCAATCCGGCTTCCATCGCTGGCGTACAGCGAATCGAGGAATGAACGCGGACGAAATTGTAGTAGGCGAAGTACAGGGCGAGCGCCGCTTTCAGGTTCTCCCATTTCTTGCTGAAGCCGATGGTCAGCCGCGTAAAGCGGCGCATGGCTGTGCGAATGTTCAGGTTCTGTCTTTCAACGTGTGACGTGCAAATCCGATCAGGGTCTGGATAGCCCCATAATGACGTTCGGATAATTTCTTTAATCTTGCTTGGTGAATAGCGATGCTGATCTTCTGCGTCCAACGGTTGCCCATAAATCTTAACCATCTGCGCATAGCTGGATCGCGTTCCGAGCGAATAGGCCAGCGCGTTCGGGTACGGCGCGAAACCGTCTGTCGTGATCTGAATTTGATTAGTCGTGCCGTCAACCGCTTCGTAAATCTTTTCTACAAACTCAACTGTATCTGTTTCAGTTCGGCGTCCGAGATGGTAAGTCAGAAGCAGTTTGCTATCGCGTTCAAACGCGGTGAAGCAGTAGGCATCACCAAGACGATCCGTTGCTTCTTTGCCTCTGCGCTTCTTCGTTTTTTCCTTCATGCCGACGTATGTCCAAATCTCGTCAAGCTGCAAATCGTTGACGCGAACCTTGCGCATCGCGCGAGCCATCAAAGCCTCGCAGCGCTCGCCAGCAAGCGCCAAGAGACTCAGGATCGTTTTCTTCTCGACTCCGGTTATGCGTTCAATAGAGCGGATAGAATTACCCTCAACGAGCAATTGGAGAACGAGCAAAGCCTTCTGCTCTGGAAGGTACATATTGCCCAGCGGCTTGTCGCGTTCTTCTTGGAAAGTCTTGCGGCACTGATTGCAGCGGAAACGCTGGTTGCCGTAGCGGTCTTTACCGAATTTCTTCGCCTTAATCTGGCAGTTATGACAGGTCATCTTGAGCCTTGCCTTTCATCGGCGATTGGCTCAAAATCGGTTTTGGATGAAGGCCGATGCGAGCAATCGCGTTTGGTTTTCAAAAAGGTCAGGCGGTTAGCGCCGTCTGGCCTTTCCTTTTGTGGTTTCAAAGAACGGGATTATTGTATAGCGAATAAATCCCTGCCGTCAAGCGAAAAAGGCGTTGACGTGTATCTTTTTTCGCAATACAATAATCCTCATGAAAAAGGCGAAACGAGGCCGTCCGCCAAAGGCAGAGGACGAGCTACACAGCGAGAGTCTATTAGTCCGCGTCGGGGCTGGCGAGAAAGAGGCTTTCAAGGATGCGGCCAAGCTGGCCGGAGTACCGCTGTCCGCATGGGCGCGGGAACGGTTACGACAGGTTGCCATGCGCGAACTAAAATCCGCATCGCAACCCGTAGCATTCATGAAGCGGCTGGCACACAACTAATTGTGTTGACGTACCCAAATTCTAGGTGTATGCTCCGCCGCGAACAAAAGGCGAACGAACTGATCCCATGAAGGTTCCCTATACTCAACAGTTCACGCCAAAAGTGACGCCGCTCAATCGGCTTATCCCTATCCTTCGCACTAACGCTGGCAAACCAAAAGACCTGAAAAAGGGGATCGCTTCGGCATTCTTCAGCAAGAGTCCTGACCCCACGAAGATGGCCGGTAATACCCTTATCGCTCTGCGCAATTGCGGCATACTCGGTGACGGTGACAACCTGACTGATCTGGGCCAACAGATACTCGCCCAGCAGGACAACATAGACGAAGCACACCGCATTCTGGCTCGCCATATCCTGCTTAACTTGGACGGGATCGCCGTAGTCGAAACACTCCGCGAGATGCAAAGCGGTGGCACGAAAATCGACCTGACTACAATACCTGGCGAACTGCGCAAGATAGGCTTCACTGGCGTTAGCGACAACTCTAGCGACCTGTCCGGCGTCTTGGGCTGGCTCCGCAATGGCAAGGTGCTTACCGGGCTTTATTCCGTAGACCCGACTGGCTACTACTCTCTGATCGGAACGTCCGCAACCACGCTTGGCGCGTTGAAAGACTTGAGCAGTAATCAGATTGCTTTTTTGAAGTCAATGGCGGCGCTGAACGTTCAAGACTGGACGCCCTACATGACCATCGTCGATCATGCAGAAGCACTGCACCCCGGCGAAATCAGTTTCAACAAAAAGGTTGTTCCCAAAGACGTATGCGAGCCACTTGCTGCGGCGGGCTTTATTGAGTTCCGAAAGAAGGAAAAGGTTGACAAGAAAACCGCCGCAGGCCGAGGCGGCAAGACCGGAGATATTAAGCCAACCGATCTGTTTGAAAAAGAAGTCGCCGCACCGCTCATTGACGCGCTGTACCGGGCTGCGGGCTTCACCAAGATTCGCAGCATTCGGGCAATGTCGCTTGACGATATTGTTGGCGACATCAACCAAACGGACGACCCGAACAAGCAAGGGAAGGCGCTGGAATATCTGACGGTTCGCTTGTGCCAAATGCTGGAATTGGAGTTTATGGGCTGGCGCGAGACGGATGTTGAGATCGCTGGCGGCGGCGAAGTTGACGCGATGTTCTATTCGTCGCGTCTTGTCTATTCCCGCTGGCAGATTCAATGCAAAGTTGGCGGCATTAGCTCAGCCACTGTCATGAAAGAGATGGGGCAGCAAATCGTTTCCCTGTCAAACGTAATACTGATCGTTAGCACTGGCACAGTAACGCCAGCGGCGCAAACGTATCGGAAAAAAATAATCAGCACTTCCAACCTTCATATCGTGTTCATCGATGGTGCAGCCCTTGAGCGCATAATCAAAGACAACTCTGCTCTAATTGACATTCTGCGCCAACAAGCGCAGTACGCAATGAGCGAGAAGCCTATGCCTCAAGGGCTGCGCCTACCCGTACCGAATGATGGTTCTGACTCGGGAAACACACCGCCTAGCAGTGGCCGCAAAGGAGCAGTTACCGCATCAGTTAAGGGCGAGCCAACTCTTTTCGCGCCAGCTTACTCGACAGACGCCGGGCGGATGTTCTGCGGTGATGCGTTTGAGATTTTGCCCGCTCTGATTCGGCAAGGTGTCCGCGCAAAGCTGATCATGACTTCTCCGCCGTTCGCGCTGGTCAAGAAGAAGGAATACGGCAACCAAGATGCGGACGCATACGTTCGATGGTTTGAGCCATTTATCTCGCTGTTCAAGCAGGTTCTTGAGCCAGACGGCAGTTTAGTAATCGACATCGGCGGTGCTTGGATCAAGGGGCTTCCAGCGAAGTCGATTTATCAATACAAGCTGTTGGTTACGCTGTGCGAGAGTGGCTTTTATTTGGCGCAAGAGTTCTATCACTACAACCCGGCCAAGCTGCCAACCCCTGCGGAGTGGGTAACGATTCGCAGACTGCGCGTGAAGGATGCCGTCAATAACGTATTTTGGCTTACTCTTGACCCGTTTGCGGATGCGGACAATCGACGCATTCTCACTGAGTACAGCGACAGCATGAAGGCGCTGTTGAGAAACGGTTACAAGGCGAAGAAACGGCCATCAGGCCACGACATCAGCACTGAGTTTCAGCGCGACAACGGCGGCGCGATTCCGCCCAACCTTCTTCAGTTTTCAAACACCGAGAGCAATAGTGCCTACATGCGCAGATGTCGGGAAGAAGAAGTAAAGCCGCATCCGGCCCGATTCCCGCAAAGTCTACCGGACTTCTTCATTCGATTCTTGACACGGCCCGGTGACCTCGTTATTGACCCGCTGGCTGGCTCAAACACCACCGGTGCCGCAGCTGAGAAGCTCGGACGCCGCTGGCTGTCCATTGAACAGAACGAAACTTACGTAGAGGGTTCTCGCTTCCGGTTTGAGCCTGAGAGACCGCGACAGCCGCAGCCGCCGCGTATAAGCCCCGCCCAAACTGACATTATTACCGCCGCCCCCTTGTTTGCTTCCGAGCTTGAACACTAAACAGCGTGCCAGACTTTTGAATCAGCAACACAGAATTACCCCACTATCCTTCGTTTTGTCGTAAGTTTTCGGGATCAAGACCAGCGATTTTGCGGCTCTCTGTCCGCGTGCTACGATGAACGTCCCTAATGAACTTCCGCCGGATCTTCCGCCACCAATGATCGATCAAGTTAATACAACCCGGCTTTCGAATGGTCTGACGATTCTGACGGAACACATGCCCGGCCTGCGCTCTGTCGCCTTTGGCATTTGGGTGCGACGCGGTTCACGGCATGAATCGGCCCCACTCAATGGTATCTGTCACTTCATCGAGCATGCTTTGTTCAAAGGCACGCGCACCCGATCCGCCCACGACATAGCGATGGAGTCGGACCGGCTGGGAGGCCATCTCGACGCTTACACGTCCCACGAGATCACCGGGTTTTCCATGAAAGTGGTTGATACGGCGATGCCGGCGGCCTTCGATTTGCTCGCGGACATGCTCGCCAATCCCCGGTTCGATGAAGACGATCTCAAACGCGAACAAAGCGTCATCATCGAAGAGATGAAGATGATCGAGGACACGCCGGACGAGCTTCTCGTCGAGCTTCTTAATGCGGCTTACTTCCCCGATCATTCGCTCGGACGGCCCATCGAAGGCACCGTAGAAACCGTTTCCAACTTCGATCACAAGAGGACTTCAGCCTTTCATGCGCAGAACTATGCGCCCGCAAATCTGGTGATAGCCGCGGCCGGCAACGTTAATCATCAACAGTTCGTGGATCTCGCGCTTAAGTTTTTCGGCGGCAGCAATGGGCATGTTGGGAACGGTTTTAGCGCCGCGGCACCCGCCCCTTCGGCTGCGATTTTGATTGAGCGAAAAAGCGAACTGGAGCAGGCGCACTTGATCGTGGCCGCCCCCTGGCCGTCCGCCACGAGCGAGGACCGCTACGTAGCCAGCATGCTGGGAACGATAATCGGCGGCGGCACGTCCAGTCGCCTGTGGCAATCGATCCGCGAAGAGCGTGGTTTAGCGTACGCCATTGGCGCCGGCGGAAACACTTTCACGGACGTGGGCATGTTCACGATTTATGCGGGCGTGTCACCGGCGCACATCGATCAGGTTTTAGATTTGTCTTTGAAAGAACTGCGTCGCGTCGTTCGCGAACCTGTTTCACATGAGGAGTTGAAACTCGCAAAGGATCAGGCGATCGCTTCAGTCTTGTTGAGCCTCGAATCTTCCAGCGCGCGGGCCGGCGCTCTCGCGCGGCAGGAAATCGTTCACGGCCGTAGAATTCCGCCCGACCAGATCCTCCAGCGAATTGAAGCGGTTACGCAGGAAGACACTTTGCGGCTGGCGCAGGAACACTTCACGACGCCCAAGCTGGCGGTGGGCGCGCTGGGAAACTTGAATGGCTTTGTTGTCGATCGAGCGCGTTTGGAAATCTGATTAGCGAGAAGCGGCCACAGATGAGCACAGATTACACAGATTTTATTTTCTATCTGTGAAGATCCGTGTACATCCGTGGCTTTATTTGTCCTCAGTGGCTAACTCTTAACGTATAATCCGCACGTAATGAAACTTTCGGTTCTTGGCAGCGGCTCGACAGGGAATGCGGTGCTGCTGGTTGCTAACGGCACGCGTGTGCTGGTCGATGCGGGCGTCAGCGCGCGCGAGATCGCGCGCCGTATGAGTCAACTAGGCGAAGACCCAAACTCGCTCGACGGCATTTTGATCACTCATGAGCACGGCGACCACGCAGGCGGGCTGCGCGTGCTGATGAAGGACCTCGACTGCCCCGTGTACATGTCGGCGAAGACGCGCGATGCTTACGTTTTAGATCGACGTAACGCCACGAACGAAGAGCCCCGCCGCCGGGCCGACGCCTTGCGCGATCGCATGATCGAGATCGATTCGGGTCAGGACTTTCGAATCGGGGCGATCGACTTTCATCCTTTCACGGTGCCGCACGACGCTGTCGATAATTTTGGTTTCACCGCCACGCACAACGGTGTGAAGGTCGCAACGCTGATGGATTTTGGCCACGTCACGACTTTGATTACGCAGCAGCTGCGCGGTTGCGCGGCCATCGTCATCGAATCGAACCACAGCCGCGACATGCTGAAAACGGTCGAGCATTACCCCTGGGAGCTGAAGCAACGAATCCTTTCGCGGCTCGGCCACTTGTCGAATGAAGACGTCGCGGAATGGCTGGTTGGCGGCTTTGACGGACAGGCGAGTCACATCGTGCTCGCGCACATGTCGCAGCGCGCGAACAATCCTTATCTGGCGAAAATAACCGCGGAAACGGCCTTGTTTGAACGGTCGCCGCTTTTCCGCACGGACACCGAAATCATTCTATCTTTTCCGAAAGAGCCGACTGCTTGGATCGAAGTGTGAATTGGGGCAATAGCCCGACTGTGAAGGAGGGCGTACAAACTGGGCCACGCCCTTCCTTACGGTCGGGCTACTGCTTCGCTCTGCCGGTACTGCTCATCTTTGCGTTGGCGCTAATTTTCGCCGCGTGCACTCGCGGTGAGCGGCGGTCCGGAATACCCGCCGATGCGCAGAGTGTGCTGGACACGGCGATCGAAGACATCAACGCCGGTGACTACGATAAGCTTTACAATGCAGCCGCGGACGAATGGCGCAGAGACACGACGCTGGAAGAGTCGAAGGCGACGTTTGAAAGGCTGCGAGAGAAACTCGGCCGCGCCACCGTTCGGTCACTGCAAACCGCGCGCGAAGAGCAAACGGGGACAGCGCCCGTCGCAGGTCATTCATTGATTGCGATCTATCAAACGTCATTTGAGCGCGGCCAGGCGATGGAAACCTTCACCCTGGTCGAGCGCGGCGGCAAATGGTACCTGGCAAAATACTTTGTGAGTTCGACGGCGCTACAATGAAGTTTCGAGTTCAGAGTTTCGAGTTTCGAGTTCAACACAATTCCTAACTCGAAACTCGAAACTCGAAACCCGAAACTGATTATGATCGAGAGATACACCTTGCCCGAGATGGGCGCGCTCTGGTCTGAGCAAACAAAGTTCCAGAAGTGGCTGGACGTCGAGATCGCCGTGTGCGAAGTCCACGCCGAGATGGGCACGATTCCGCGCGACGCGCTGGAACAAATAAAAGCCCGCGCGAAGTTCTCTGTCGAACGCATCAACGAAATTGAGAAGAGTACCGATCATGACGTGATCGCGTTCACCACAAATTTGGCCGAATCGATCGGCGAAGCCGCACGATTCGTTCACTACGGACTGACTTCTTCCGATGTCGTCGATACCGCAAACGCGCTGCTGCTGCGCGATGCGAGTGACATCCTTTTGAAGAAAATCGACGCGCTGTTGGAAGTACTGAAGCGCCGTGCCTTTGAATTCAAGAAGACCCCGCAGATCGGTCGCACCCACGGAATTCACGCCGAACCAACCTCGTTCGGGATGACGTTCGCGCTTTGGTACGACGAGATGCAGCGCAATCGTGAGCGCCTCAACCGCGCGCGCGAGGCGGTTGCCGTGGGAAAATTGAGCGGCGCCGTCGGCTCGTTCGCCCACCTCGGTCCCGAAGTCGAAGAAAAAGTATGCGAGCGGCTCGGATTGAAACCCGCACCGGTCTCGACGCAAATCGTCCAGCGCGATTCCTACGCTGAATATCTCTGCACGTTGGCCATCGTCGCTTCCTCGCTCGATAAGTTCGCCCTGCAGGTTCGTCACTGGCAGCGCACCGAAGTCCGCGAAGCGCAGGAGAAATTCAAGAAAGGCCAGAAGGGGTCGAGCGCGATGCCGCACAAGCGCAATCCGATCCTTTCCGAAAGAATTTGTGGGATGGCGCGGGTTGTGCGCGCGAACAGCATCGTCGGGCTTGAGAACGTCGCGCTGTGGCATGAACGCGATATCTCGCACTCGTCCGCCGAACGTGTCGTGCTGCCCGATTCCAGTATCGCCACGGATTACATCCTGCAGAAAGCGGCGGCGCTGCTCGACGGGTTGGTCGTTTATCCCGAGCGAATGCTGGAAAACCTCAACGCGACGCGTGGGCTAGTCTTCAGCGGCCAACTGCTGCTGGCGCTGACGCAAGCGGGCGTTGCGCGTGAAACGGCTTACGAATGGGTGCAGCGAAATGCGATGCAGTGCTGGGACGAAGGCGCAGATTTCCGCGAGCTGGTCTCAGCGGACAAAGACATCGCCGCTCACCTCAGCCGCGAACAAAGCGAGGCAGTTTTTTCGCTGGAGAAATATCTGAAGAACGTCGATAGGGTTTTTGCGCGTGTGTTTGATACAGAACCGCGAGCCATAGCGAGCGGGACCAACACTCATCATTGACCCTGCCATCCGCTCGCTACCGCTCGCGGTGCTGTAACATCTACCTGCGGGCAGCTAATACCAACTAAACGCCGGCCCACTTAGCGGCCATGTTGCCGATGATCGGCAGCTTGAACATCGCTCCCTGGTAGGCCTTGACCGCCGAGAGAATCAAACCCAAAAAGTACAACACAATAAACACCAGCCAGAGCAGGCCGAACAACATTCCGGCCAGTCCGCTGGCCGCCCCGCTTTCGGTCGCAACCGAGGCCGCTGCGCCGCCGACCAGCAGAATCGCGCCGATAATCCAGAGCGCTATCATCAATATGATCATGGCAACGTGGAAACATAGAGATTGAATAGCGTGAAACTTCACGAAGCTATTCTCTTTCTCCATGATCAGCGAGATGATCGCGATGATGCCGATCGGATAACCGAGCGCGGCGGCGACATTTCCATCCAGTCCAAGGGCAGACTTTCCTGTATCCATTTTGATTTCTCCTGTTCGACTAAGTTGTTGACAGTGCTATTTGTTCACGGTGTTCCAGGCCAGGTCGCCGATGAAGGGCAGCTTGTACCATTGACCGCCGTACGCTTTTATTCCGGCCACGAGCCATACGATGACGAAGATCAAAAGTAGGATCAGCCTGAGGCCGAGGATGACGAAAAACGAAAGGATGCCGAGGCCGGCCGCGTCAAACGCGAAATTCAGCAGCAAGCCAAGGATGCTCACGATGATTCCGACGACTATTTGGGCGGCGACAAGAAACAGAGCTTGCAGCGCGTGGAATTTGACGAAGCGATTCTCTTTTTCAGTTACGAGGAAAACGATGCTGAGAATCACTCCCAGACAACAAAGAAAGTTCGCGATGTAACAGAGCATCGCCCCGACATTGGAATCCAGTCCGAGGCTGGTTTTGCCGCCGGGAGCTCCTGACGGCGGGCCGCCCGCGTCGTATGGAGAAGACATTTAAGTATCCTTAATTCAAACGATCAAAGAATCAACGAGCGTGGTCGCGGCAAATACTATGATATCGGCTACCGTTTACGCAATGTTTGCCGTATTATCGTGCGTTCTTTGGGACTGTATTCGGCTTGTGGTACGCACGCTTTCCGCGTGCTTTAACCACGAGCAAAGCATCCTGGAAGCGTGCGTACCACAATGAAAGCTAAAGTTTACGTCACTTTGAAGCCAAGCGTCCTGGATCCACAAGGCAAAGCTATCAAGCATTCAGTCGAATTGCTCGGGTACAACGGCATCGACGACATTCGGCAAGGCAAGTACTTCGAGATCGCGCTCGACGGCGGGTTGAATGAAGATAACGCGCGCACTGAAGCGACGCGCATGGCGCGCGAGATTTTGTCGAACCCGATCATCGAAGACTTTCGCGTAGAGATTGAAGAGTGATGTATCGCAAGTTGCTAACTTGCGATTGAATTTGCGCAAGCTAACAGCTTGCGCGACAAAATATGAAATTCGGTGTCATAGTTTTTCCCGGCTCAAATTGCGATCATGACGCTTATCACGTCATCTCAAAACACGTCGGCCAGCCCGTCGATTTCATCTGGCATCGCGAGACTGATCTTTCTTCCTACGACGCGCTGATCATTCCCGGCGGCTTTTCTTACGGCGACTACCTGCGCGCCGGGGCGCTGGCAAGCTTTTCGCCGGTAATGGATTCGGTCAAAAAATTCGCGTCCCAGGACAAATTAGTGCTGGGCATCTGCAATGGCTTTCAGATTCTTTGCGAAGCCGGACTACTTCCTGGCGCTTTGATTCGCAATCGCAAACTGCATTTTGTCTGCGAGCACGTGAACGTGCGCGTTGAAAGTACGGACACGCCGTTCACGCACGAACTAAGACGTGGGCAAGTGCTGAAGATGCCCGTCGCGCACGCCGAAGGTAACTACGTGTGCGACGACGCGACGTTTGAAGAGTTGAACCGTGACAATCGAGTTATTTTCCGCTACAGCGATCGCGACGGGAGAGTGTCGCAGGAAGCAAACATCAACGGATCGCGTGATAACATTGCCGGCATCTGTAGTCGCGGACGAAATGTCATGGGTTTGATGCCGCACCCGGAACGTGCGTGCGAAGACGCGCTCGGCTCGAGCGATGGACGCGCGATTTTTCATTCGCTGGTCGGCGCCGTGACCGCAATCGCAGCTTAAACAAAGATTCCTTCGCGGCTAACGCGAAGAAAGGGACTTTTTGAAAATGAAACGTTATTCCGCCTGGGTAGCCTTTGGCTTGCTTCTTTTCGTAGTGCTGGCCTGCAATCTTTCTAAGAACAAGAACAGCAACGTCAACGTCAATATAAACAGCGGCACGAACCGGCCGGCCAATGCCGAGGTGTATACGGATGAAGTGTACGCCGCCAAATCGGAGGACGGCTCGGCAACGTCCACTTTTTCACCGTCGGACCGCACCGTGCACGTAGTCATCATCTGAACAAAGCGAAAGCCGGAACTGACGTGCGAGTTGTCTGGTTTGCAGATGAGGTCGAGGGCGCCGACAACAAAGAGTTGAAGACGCTCGAGTACACGACGAAAGCTTTCGACAAGAAGATTCCCGGCTACTTGCGTTGGTCACAGGATTGGCCAAAGGGCCGTTACAGAGTTGCGGTTTACATTAACGGCAATCTCGACCGGACCATCTATTACGACGTGCAGTAGCCTGAGTTCGTCAGCGCGCGACGGTTTATTTCTTAATGAAACGAGTCGTCCCCTTCGTAATTATCGGAGCAGTCCTCGCCGGGGGACTGTGGGCCGTGTGGCGGCTGTCACGACCGGCACCCAATTCGAACGCTTCGCGTACTGGACCCACGCCAGTGCCCGGGTCTCTGCCTGAAGGGGCCAAGCCACCGCATATCCGCGGCAACCCGAATGCACCCGTGACGCTGGAAGAGTTCGCCGATTTTCAGTGTGGAGCGTGCGGCGCCTACCATCACGAACTAAAAAAGATCGAAGCCGAATTCGGTGAACGACTGCGCGTCGTGTATCGCGAACATCCGCTTTACCCGAACCACCAGTACTCGATCGTCGCGGCCCAGGCCGCTGAGGCTGCCGGACTGCAAAGTGAAAACCATTTCTGGCTGATGCACGACAAACTCTTCGAAAACCAAAGATCGTGGACCGAGGCCAGAGACAAAGACGCCGCCGTGGCGATGTTCGTCGACTATGCGAAACAGATCGGCCTCAATGCTGATCGGTTTATGCGTGATTTTAACGGCGAGGTCGTAGCACAGCGCCTGACTCAAGACGGTATCCGTGGACGTGCTCTGGGTGTGGAGGGTACCCCAACCTTCTTTGTCAACGGGAGAGAGGCCAAAGGCGAGTCGTGGAAGCCTGAGGGCTTGCGCGCGATGATCAACGAGGCGCTACGCGAAGCGGGCCGGTAGTGTCAGTGCCGGGAACGATAGCGATGGGATCATATCGTCAACGCCGACTGTTTGATCCGATCGCTATCGCTCTCGGTTCTGACACTTTTGTGTAACGTGACAGCGCCAACCCGCACCTCCTGGATATACATCATCGCGGCACTTCTGGCGCTCGTTGGGCTGGGTGATTCCATTTATCTCACCGTCCAGCACATCACCGGCCAAAGCCTGCGCTGCACAATCATCTCAGGATGTTCGGAAGTTCTAAGTAGCCCGTATGCTCAAGTCGGACCGGTTCCGTTAGCGGCGATCGGCGCCGCCGCATATTTCACGGTGTTCAGTCTGGCAACCCTGGCCGCCTTCGGCTATCGGTTCGCGCTTCCCTTCCTGAAGATTGTTGTCGCGCTGATGTTTCTGACGACGCTCTGGCTGCTTTACCTGCAAGCGTTCGTCATCCGCCATTTCTGCCAATACTGCCTTTTGTCAGCCGCCGTTACGACGGCCCTGGTTGGGTTGGTTCTATTTGCCTCGCGAAAGATGCGGGAGGAAGAACGCGAACGTGCCATCATTTCACATCACTGATCAATACAACGTCGCTCGTATATTTTGCGGTGAGCACGGCCAATGTTTTTCCGTCGCGTGACCAGGCGTGAACAAAAATAGGCTCCGCAAATTTTGTCAGCTGTCGCGGTTTACCCCCAGTCAACAGTTGCTCCCAGATATTGAAGATTTGGCGACCAGGTTGGCCTTCGATTGGCCCATTCCACGGATAGCTGAGCCCTGTTCCGGTGGGTGTCCAGTCGATGATCCGGCTCTTTCGTGAATCTAAGGTGGCGAGCGCATTTACCGCTTCGTCGAGGGCGACTAATTCCTCGGCCCGCCGATCCGTCATCGCTGCTGCTTCATCAAGGGGTACCTTTCGCGCACCACCTCCGCGTTTCGCATAGCAGTGACTGCGAGCATGATCGATCAGAATGTGCCGCATTACCTGGGCGGCGACTGCGAAGAAATGAGCGCGATTTTGCCATTGCACGCTGTTCTGGTCGATAAGCCGAATATAGGCTTCGTTGATGAGCGCCGATGTTTGGAGCGTGTGGCCCGGATTCTCGCGGGCCATGTAAGTGCGCGCGAGCCGCCGCAGTTCGGCGGTAACCAGCGGAATGAGTTCATCGAGCGCGGCGGGATTGCCGTTGCTCCACCTGATCAATAGTTGGGTGACTTCGTCGGTTGCGGAAGTCATCGGAGTTTATGCAGCGTAAGCCGCCGCCGGGCAGCTTTTATCAGAAATCAAAAGGCATTGGAAAGAAAATTTGGCCAGCCCATGACGTGATTCCCGCGAATCTCTCGCTTTAGTAGTTGATACACCACGATTGAAAAGGAGAAATCAAATGAAACGCCCGCTCTCACTGGTCGCCTTCATCGCGCTTCTTGGCGTTCTGGCTGCCATAAATTTCGTGCTGCACACTGGCGTAGACGCAGCCAAAGCTTCGCGTGATGTCCCCGTCACCTCGACAATTGATGGGTTCGGCGTAGACACCCTGCCAACGCTGCGCATTCAAGGCGATCAGCTCGGCGCATATCGAAATGCCAGTTCGCTCAAATCAATCCTGCAGGCGGCTCTGGGCGATTGGGAGCTGGACCTGCTCAATTACACCTCCTCGCCCCAACGAAAGGTGCTCATTGATCTGCGCGACCCGGTGCCGAACAGTGGCCCGAACGGCGGCGCGCCGACTAACCCATTCGGCGCGGCCGGATACCAACTTGTGCGCGCGAGATTCATCGCCAAGTGCAGTCAGAACGGCATTGACATGCGCAACATGCAAATGAACACACCGTACTTTTGTCCTTTGGCTACTGCTTTCAATGACGCCGCCGGAGTTCGGTATCGCCTGGCCAACAATCCCACAAACTTCAGTGAAACGAATTGGGTGTACATAACATGCGTCGGCATCAATGCCAGCGCGAAGTGCAGCCAGTGGAGGCTTGAGCCCAGCGTGACGCATAACGGTGAATTGAAAATTGTATCCAAGCTGCTCAAGGTTGCGACTAAACCCAATCAATCCGATCAGGACATGGGAAACTTCTACTTGTCGTTCGCAATCCATTTAACGAATCCATGAGATTTTCTTTCGCCGCGCGCACGTAGAACTCAAATAGCCCAGTCCGCAGCCTTGAGCGTAAACCTTGGCAATCTGTAAAAGGACGCAACTCGCAGGAGAGTGTCGAGCGCGCTAAGGCACCGATACAAAAATCTAGTCAGGACAGCTTCCTTGGCCCAGCAAGACTTTCGAAGAGGAGTTCGCTTATGTCATACGCGACCGTGTCAATCAAGAGTTTCAAATCGCTTTCGATCACTTTCCTTGCCTATACCGTGCTTCTCAGTTCCTTGATGCCTATCGGGCGTTCGGCAGAAAAGCGGCCGGCAACAAGAGAACCTATCAACTACAAAAAGCTCGGTCCTGTGACGTCCGCCGCTTCAACAGCCTCCGCGCGGGTCAGAAATGCGCTGGGCACTATCCCTATCGCCTTTGAGGCCAATCGTGGGCAATCTGACAGTCGTGTAAAGTTCCTCTCACGCGGCAGCGGCTACACGCTCCTGCTAACCTCGACCGAAGCAGTGCTCAACCTGGACCGGCCAGTCAAGGAGCTGGACAGACCAGTCAAGGAGAACGTCGCGCACGCGCCGCGCGCGGGAAGCTCGAAGGCTGATCGAAACAAGCTTAGGCGCGCAGAAATACGTATGACGTTCGCCGGGGCTAACTCAAACCCGCGCATGGAAGGTTTGGATCAGCAATCTAGAAAGGTCAACTACTTCATCGGCAAGGACCCCAAGAAGTGGCGTAAAGGTGTCGAGAATTACTCGAAGGTCAAGTACCACCAGGTCTATTCGGGTATTGACCTTGTTTATTACGGCAACGGGCAGCAGTTGGAATATGACTTCGTCGTCGCGCCAGGAGGCGATCCAAACAAGATACGCATGGAGTTCAAAGGCGCAGACAAATTAGAAGTGGACGGGCAGGGCGATTTAGTTCTCTACACTGCCGCAGGCGTGGTTCATCATCGCAAGCCGCTTATCTTCCAAGAAGTGAATGGGAAGAGGCAGCAGGTCACTGGTCGCTTTGCTCAACGTGGGAAGCAAGTCGGTTTCGAAGTGGGAGATTATGATCGCACGAAGGCTCTGGTGATTGACCCCGTTATCGCTTACTCCACGCTATTGGGTGGCAGCGGCTATGGTTCTGGCTCTTCAGCTTTCGGTATCGCGACCCACACCACTCCGGACGGCAACGTTTATGTTTATGTGGCAGGGCACACTTCGCAAACAGATTTCTCGATCAGAATGGCAATGCAGCCAGCCTCTGGTGGAACCAACGGAGCGTGTCAATAAGTTTGAGACAACTGGACGATCGAATTTAGTGTAGCGGTCGGCTGGATTGCGCCCGGGTTTGCGGGCGGATTGATCCAGACAGCCGCTGGTAATGTGAGCGGCTCGGGCCGC
>JBQTHO010000006.1:0-369988 GCA_052389795.1 Acidobacteriota bacterium
TCTGCTTTCTGTTAGTTTTCCTCATGGCGGTTCTCCTCTTCTTTCAAGTTGCTCAACCCGATTCTAATCGAGTCGGGCAGGTGAACCGCCACCTTTCAACTTTCAACTATTCTTGGGACACCGCCCGGATCTGCGATGACAGAGTAGGGAAACAAGAATTCCGCTATGCGTAGATCGATGTGGTAAGTCGTGACCACGGCAATGGCAAAAAATACGCCTGTTAGCGCGACTCCGAGCCACGTGTACAAGATCAGTTGTTGCGACTGAGGCTGCATTTCTCAAATTCACAGCAACATAACTACTAATTATCTATCAATACCGGTATGTCCCAGTTTCCCGGTATTATGCGTGACCCATAATACTCCCAGGGCGCTTGCAAACCATCTATTGCTTGGGTCTACGCATCTAGTTGGACTCTTCTCAAAGACAGTTAACTTCAGTTACGAGAACGGATTCCCAATCGGAATTTTAACGTAAGCCCGATAATACCGCCTCACGCGGGATTATGCTTCACAGCGCCGACTCGCCTAATGTCGTTGCTTCGCGTCGCGGCGCTTAAGGACGAAGTCTTCGATTGGTTGAGCAAGGGCGAGAATGATCAGCGCGAGACGTGCCACGCATTAGCGAACGTCGCTCACTCTCACTGACGGCCTGCTTACACTAACCTTGCCTGCAACAAACTTCCCATACAAAACATCCGAACGGTTGAGTCGACGCGGCGGCGCTGCACCAAAACTAGCGGTTTGGCTTCTGCATTAGAAGCCTAAGCACCAGCCATAACGCCACCTGCCCGACAGCGATCGCCACGAACGAATAAAGGGGGATGAAGACAAACACAAGCGCTGACGTTGACGATTCTGATTTGAAGATCGCTGACCAATACAAGACTACAGATGAAACCGCGACCAGGATTGATGTGACAAGAATCGCAACGCGCGCAGCCTCTGAACCTTTCCGGTAAATGTAGAGAGTCAATGCGATGAGAACGACATAGGGCAGGGTCACCCAAACGTAAAACCCTAAAGTGATCAGCACATCGGAAAACGAGCCAATGGTCGACGTGGTCGAAGCCATGATCCCGACGGTGGTCAGAGCAGCCAGGACGATAATGATAATTCCGGTGTTTTTCGCGGTTTTCATCTCTTTCGCATTTTCCAAAGCAGGAGCAATCTAAAAAAGTGATACCGTGGACAACCCCAGGCGCATTACGGGTTCTTCCTGTCGCGCCGCTTTTGCATGAACTCCTCGAATGGTTGAGCGAGAGCGAGAATGACCAGAGCGAGGGCAGTGCATATCAAGCCGATGCCGACCGCGCCGAGGCCAACGGTTACACCGATGGCGGCGGTCATCCAGATACCGGCTGCGGTGGTAAGTCCTATAATTTCCTCTTTATCGAGTTTTAGAATCGTGCCGGCGCCGATGAAACCGATGCCCGTAACCAAACCCTGAATCACGCGGGACATGGCGTCGAATTCCATCCCGACACTGGAACAGGTAATCACGAAGACTGCCGTGCCCAGGCAAACCATCATGTGCGTGCGGAAGCCTGCTGCCTTGCCGGAGCGTTCCCGCTGAATTCCGATAATCCCTCCGAGGATCAGCGCGGCCAGCAAACGAATCACGACGCGCAGAAGATGCTGCCGGTCCTGGAGGCCGTGGGTCAGTTCTTGCCAGAGAGTTTCCATTTCAAAAAGAAGAAGTCCAAAGCCCGTCACGAGCACCCCACGCGAGATGCTCGCGCGGGGACCCCGCCGGCGGGCGCACTGCAAATGCGCGCAAGATGCGCGCGAACTGCAGGCAGGATGCCTGCGCTCCCAGGTTACACGCCGCCGTAGAGTTGCTCGATCAAATCCGCATAGCGGTCATCGATCACGTTGCGCTTCACTTTCAGCGTAGGCGTCATTTCGCCGTTATCGATTGAAAACTCGTTTGGCAGGAGCGCGACGCGTCTCACGCGTTCGTAATCCGCCAGGTGCGCGGTGATCTTTGTGACGTCGAGTTGCACCGTCTTTACGGCCGCCGGTTGCTTCGCAATCTCTTCGTTAGTCGCGGCGAGGGTCTCGCCCGCGTCACGCAAGGCACTCTTCAAAGCTTCCCAATCCGGCACGATCAGCGCGGCCGGATACTTGCGGCTCGAGCCGACGACCACAACCTGGTTCACGAACTCGCTTTGCTTCAGAAGACTTTCCAGCTGTTGCGGCGCGATGTACTTGCCGTTGGAAAGCTTGAAGAGATCCTTTTTACGATCGGTAATGAAGATATGCCCGGCGTCATCGATGTGACCCACGTCGCCGGTCGCGAACCATTCGTCCTGCATCACTGCCAGCGTTGCTTCGGGATGGCCGTAGTAGCCGCGCATCACGTTCGGCCCGCGCACCAGAATTTCGCCATCTTCGGCAAGCTCAACTTCGATCCCTTTGAAAGGTTTGCCGATCGAACCGACGCGGTTGTCTTCGGGCCGATTCGCGCAAACGATGCAGGTCTCCGTCATGCCATAGCCCTGAAGGATCTTTATGCCGGCGCCGAGAAACGA
The DNA here is from genome assembly GCA_052389795.1 of Acidobacteriota bacterium. Taxonomy (GTDB): domain Bacteria; phylum Acidobacteriota; class Blastocatellia; order Pyrinomonadales; family Pyrinomonadaceae; genus UBA11740. The sequence continues at coordinate 2,534 of JBQTHO010000006.1, forward strand.
ATACGAAAGCGTCGGTGAGAGCGGCGCGCCGCCTGAAACGAAGTAGCGCAGGCGTCCGCCGATGCCTTCACGCCACTTGGTGAATACTAGACGATCGGCGATCGCGTGTTTCGCGCGCAAAGAGAGCGGCACCCTCCGCCTCTTGTCCTCGAGTTCGGCGACACGCTGACCCACCGCCAGCGACCATTCGAAAATCTTTGCTTTCGCTCCGCCCGCCGACGTCCCCTTTTTTATGATGCGGTGATAGACCTTCTCAAACAGGCGCGGCACCGCCGTCATGATTGTGGGGCGGACTTCGCGCAGAAACTCGCCGACTTGATCGAAAGATGCGGCGTAATGCACCGCGACGCCGACGTAAGCGAAGACGTAAAACACCGTGCGCTCAAAAATGTGCGAAAGCGGAAGGACTGAGAGCGAAACGTCGCTGGCAGAGATCGGCAGACCGGTCGTGATCGAACGCACGTTGGCGATGAAGTTGTCGTGCGTAAGCATCACGCCCTTCGGCTCACCCGTGGTGCCGGACGTGTAGATGATCGTCGCCAGATCGTCAGGCCGGCCACGCCCAATCAATTTGTCGAAAGCGTCGCGGTCCTGGCGATCGATTTCAGCTCCGCGGCCTTCGACCGACTCGAGGGCGACGCCGCCACTGACGCCGGCGACTGACTTCGGATCGAAGATCACGACGTCTCTTAGAGTATCCACGGCTTCGAACCCCTCGCGCGCGTGTTTCAGAATTCGCCCGCCTGAAATTAAAAGCGCACGCGCCCCTGAGTCTTCGAGGATGAAGCGAATTTGATCGGGAGCTTGTGTCGTGTAGATCGGTACCACGACGGCGCCGGCGCTGAGCACCGCGAGATCCGCGATCGACCACTCAGGCCGATTCTCAGAAATCAGGCCCACCCGATCGCCGGGCTGAATGCCTAAGTCCGCGAGCCCGAGCGCGATGTGTCGCACGCGCCGCACAAACTCGTCCGAAGATACGCGCACCCATTCGCCGCCGCGTTTCTCGCTGACGGTATTCGGTTTGTTATGGCGCGTGATGGCTTCAAGACAGAGACTCGGCAGAGTATCGACTTTCGCTGATGTCTGATCTCTGACCTCTGATTTCTGGATGGTCGCCGCTGACATCTGACGTCTGATCTCTGACCTCTGGTTTGTGGAGGGAAAGAGCGACAAAAGACTACAACGTCTATCGTCGAAGTTACAATTCCGCATTAGCCAGGTCGCTGGCTGCACCGTCGCCGGGTGGTGATTCCGAAGCCCCGGCGCGACGTGACGAGCGCTGCTTTCGTTTGCGGCCCGGCTGATAGGTTGTGTTAATGCGCGTGTCCTGCGTCGCGATCGCGGCGAGGATCACAAACAGGAGCGCGTTCGCCGTCGTGTGCAGCGGAAAGTCGAAGAAGCTGTGTACCAGCGCGGCAAAACAGCCCGCGAGCGCGCCGGTGGTGACCGCGCGCCGGAAGCGGTCGTGGGTCTCGCGGCGCGCGAAACCGCGGCGGAACAGAATAAAGATGAAGGCCAGCCCCAGAATCGCGCCGATAATTCCCGCGTCCGACAACGTCTGCAAATAATCGTTGTGCGCTTGCTCAAGACGATAAAGACCGTTGCGCGTATCATAGCGCGTGTAGATGGCGCCGAACGATCCCAGGCCTGAGCCGATCAGCGGGTACGCCTTAATAACGTCGAGTGTTACTCGCCAAAAGTGCGCGCGGCCCGTGGTTGGATCGTCGGCGATCGGCGTGCCGAGGAAACGCGTGAAGACCTCTGGACCGCTCAACAAAAGAGCGCCGCCAATTAGCACAATCACGACCGCCACAGCGATTACACCGCGCAGAGCCGCGGCGCGAATTCTCTTTGTGCGCGACTGTTCCTTTTTCTTGCCCCAGCCAAAGCTCGCCGTCACGATCAAAACAAAGATCTGAGCGCCGAGAGCAATCGTGGCGCCGCGCGAGTTTGTCGCGACCAGTGCCATCGCCATCACGACGGCCGCGAACGCATACAGCGGGCGCTTGTAATTCTCGACCGCGCCTGAGATCAGCAGCGCAAAGGGGATGGAAACGGCCATCAACATAAAGCCGGCGAAATGATGACGATTGATGAACGGGCCGAAAGCGGTGCTCTGAGTAAGTTGGCGGTACCAGTAAACGCGGTCGGGCTCACTAGTGAAGGATTGAGTCAGTCCGAAAACCGCGAGTAGAAATCCGAAGATAGTGATAGTCCTGACGAGCGCCCTCAATCGTCGCGGACTGTCCACAAAGACGGAGGTGGCGGCAAAATAGATCAACAACGCCGCGACCTGGACGACGACCAGACGGGTGGAGTAAGGATCCAGCGACAACGAGCGAACCGGTGAGAGTGCCAGCCCGGCCGGGTCGTGCGTCCGCAAAGGCAACAGCTGAAACAGCCCAAGCAAAACCATCCCAACCAGCGGCCACTGCAGCGGATTAACTGGCACTAAAACCGAGCGCAGCACGACCGCGTCAACTGCCCAAAGCAGAACCACTACGATCGCGCTGAACGTGAAGAGGGCCAGCGCCCAGTTGTGCACCGTGCCGTACGCCAGGGTCGCCACCACGATCGCCCCGCAAATGGTCACGAAAACCAAACGGCTGGCGAGCGTGTGCCGGCGCCTAACGGGCGGTGGCGCGGGTTTTCTAATCTGCGCTTGCAGCGGCAGTTCTTCCCGGACCGCCACTGGTGCGTTGGAGAATGAAGTCGTCATACCAGACAGTTCCAAAAATCGGACAGACATTGCCGACCGGACACGGCGGGCAGCCGATCAACATTACGATTCCGTCACCATCACTCATGGTGAAATCAATTGAATACTTTTGCCAGCCGTTTGTGCCGGTGGGCAGCGACGCAGAACTCGCAATCCCCTTTTCGTATTTGGGGTCGAAGATCGCGACAACTGGAGTGCTGGCGCTATTAAGCTTGTCCGTACGCGCATAAAACTCCAAACGGTATTTCGCGTTGGGCTGGACAACGATCATTTGCGACGCGTTGATGCGCTCAAGCTGGTTCGCTGCGCTGAGAACAATCTGCATGCTGTGCCGGCCACTGTGGCCTTCATTAATGATTGAGATTTGAGCCTGAACGTTTGAGCCAATGGTCCAGCCGAAGGGCCTGGATACCGGCGGCGTGATCAGATCTTCGAAGCCGCCGTTCGCAAAGACGTCCGGATTTGGCACGGTGTCCCGTGGTTCGAGGTCACGATGTACTTCGAGCGCCGCGCGAAACTGTTTCGCATCGAGCAGCGCCTTGCGCAGGTTTCGTCCGGGGCCCACGACTTTCGCGTGGACCTCTGGAGTTAAAGTCTTCCACAATCGCAACGCATCGTCGTAATGCTTCAGGCCCACGAGATACACCGAAAAAAGCACACGCACGTTCGGTTCCTTGCACGCTTCGGTGGCGATGCGATCGACGTCGCCATCGTACGCCTGCCAGGCAAGGTTTATGACCTGCGGCCAAAGTTCCTCGTTGGCCTGCGCGGCGCGAAAGAGATGCTGGAAAGCTTCTTCGTATCGGTTCGACCGCAGCAGCAAGTTACCCAGTCGCCAGTGCGGGTGATAGTAGTTCGGAGCCAGAAAAATTGCGCGACGCAAGGCCTTCTCAGCACCGGCGCGATCCCCGGTCATTTCAAGAGCGCGTCCCAGCTCTTCCCAGTAGCGATAATCATTTGGTGAAAGCTCCACCGCGACTGTGAACTCACGCAGCGTCTCCTGGATGCTGTTCTCAGTAAACGCTCGCTGCGCCGCCGCGCCCAACTGCCGATGAACGAACGGATCGTCCGGCGCCCAACGCGCGGCCACGCGCGCGAGTTCGAGGTTTGGAGTCGGGCCCGCCGTGGCTACTTCAGAAACAGTGGCGCCAACCTGCCATCGCAGACAAAACCAGCCAATGAGAATTGCCAGCAGCACCGGGATAAGCAGCAGCAGTCTGGCGACTCCAGGTAAGCGAATTTCAATACTGGCCGGCGAACTTGAGAGGGACATTCGGTGTTTAGGTGGTTGAATCGCTGTTCAGCGTAGCAAACGGGACGGCCGGCCGGCCTTGCTCGCGAATGCTTTCAATTCGGATCGCCATACGTTTCAGTTCGATGTTTTGCGCTTCGCACTCGCGCAGAATTTCGTTAATGCGTTCATCGTTGACACCGGGACTCGAAATCAGGATCTGCTCGATTCTTTGGTGGGTGATAATCCGATGCAGCATGCCATTGCCGCCAAAGACCGGCAACCCATGAATCACCTTGCCTCGCTTATTCGGATCGTCGTCCATGAACCCGACCGGGGTGTATCGCAGTTCGCGATTATTGAGCAACTCGCGCAAAAGCAATTCGCCAGCGTCGCCCGCGCCGTAAATCAGCACGCGGCGGCCATGGGTCGCGGCGCCGGCAGGCAAAAGCTGTTGGAACAAACGAAAAGCCATGCGGCTGCCCGCCAGCATCATCAGCATCATCATGGCGTCAACGACAAAGACGGCGCGCGAGAATCCTTGAAAGCGAAACTTGAAGAGGATGATGATGACGCTGATGACTGAGCCGGCTGCGACGGCTTTGGCGAACGCCACCAGGTCATCGATGCCCGTGTAGCGCCAGATGCCGCGATAAACGCCGAAGAAGAGAAACGCTGCGAGCCGCACCACGACAACTATCGGCAGGGTTCGCAGGAACAGCGTCCGGGCCGGGCTGTCTGAAAATCCCTCGAGCGTCAAAGTGTATGCGGACCAGTAAGCGAGAATGATTAGACCGACATCCATCAGCACTTCAAAGACTCGCCGCTTGTACGAAAAGTCGATCAGAAAACCGAACCGCGGCTTTTCGCGTGCGGTCGCCACCTGCGCTTCTTCGTCATAAGCTTTTACGCCCGCGAGATACACGCCTAAAAGCGTTAGCACAATTGTGAAGCCGAACAACAACGCGATACTGACGTCCGGCCTGAGTTCGCGTACCGCCACCGCGAGCAGTCCCGAAACGGCCGCGAGCCCGTAAAGCATCCACACCGCCCGGCGCTCGGACATGCCCAAAGCCACCAGCCGATGCGAAGTGTGATCGCGCCCACCCTGCGACGCCGCGCGTCCCGAAAGCTTGCGCAAGATGGTGACAAACGTGGTATCAAAAATCGGAATGAACAGAACCAGGATCGGAACCGCGAGCACGGGCAGAAAACTTCGCGACCGCCCGCCGGAGAGATTTATCAGCGCGGTGCTGGCGAGGAAGAAGCCAATGAACATCGACCCGCAGTCGCCCATGAAAATCGACGCGGGCGTCGAGTTGAAAACCAGAAAGCCGAGCAGCGCCGCAGTGAATACCGCCATCAAGCTCGCCTCGACGGGCTGCGCGCTGGCGATGAAGTTCAAAGTTAGAAAAACCGACGCAATCGCGGCAATTCCTGTCGCCAACCCGTCCATGTTGTCGAGCAGGTTGACGGCGTTCGTGATGCCGATGAGCCAGAAAATCGTGATCGCGATGTTCACGGATGCGGATCTCGTCCACGGCAAAGTCAGTCCGTAATTCACGACCGCGGCGGCGCCGACAATTTGGCCGATCAACTTTTGGTAAGGCTTTGTATGAATCAGGTCATCGATTAGACCCACAAAAAACAGGAAACTGCTGACGGTGACGATCACCCACGTGTGCGGCGTGTGCGGCAGAAAAAAGAGATAAGTGATTAGAACGCTTAACCAGATCGCCACGCCGCCCATCATCGCGGTGGGCTTCTTGTGCCACCGATCAGTTTTAGGTTTGGCGACCAGCCCGAAGTGCCGCGCGGCCAGGCGTACGACCGGCGTCAGCGCCAGGGCCAGCGCAAAGGAAACCACGGGCGGAACCAGGGTTGAGACGTTCAGCGAAATCATCTCGGGTCAGAGAAAAAAGGCAGTTGTGCCGGATTTGGACTCGTCGAGGATAAAAGCTATTCGATTGGGCCAGCAAAGGCAAGTCACAAGTCTGTGACGGGAAACGGGCGGCTCAAAGTCTCAGCTTTCGACAGCAACGCTCCGGGTTTCGCGGGCGGTTTTGCCACTATGAAAATCGATGACCGACTTCAGGATGCCATCCAGTTCCATCGCCGGCTTGAAGCCGACCAGCTTGTTCACCTTTGAGATGTCGGGAATGCGGCGCGGCATGTCTTCGAATCCTTCTTCGTAAGCCTCATCGTATGGTACGAACACAATCTCGGATTCCGAATTGGCCAGTTCTTTCACGCGCTTGGCGAGGTCGACAATCGAAATTTCCTGGTTCGAACCGACGTTGAAAACTTCGCCGACCGCGGCGTCGGTGTCCATCAGCTTCACCAGTCCGCCGACGACGTCACCGACGTGGCAGAAGCAGCGCGATTGTTTGCCGCTGCCGTAAACCGTGATCGGGCGCCCGGCCAGCGCCTGCTTTACGAACGTGGGAATCACCATGCCGTACTGACCAGTCTGTCGCGGGCCAACTGTGTTGAAAAGACGAACGACGGTGGTTGGCAATTTCTTTTCGCGCCAATAAGCGAGCGCCAGAAATTCGTCGATCGCTTTTGAGCACGCGTAGCTCCAGCGGCCTTTCGTGGTCGCGCCCATCACCAGATTACCGTCCTCGCGAAAAGGAATCTCGGCGCTCAAGCCGTAAACTTCCGAAGTTGAAGCAATCAGGACTTTCTTCTTTTTCTTGTTCGCCAGCGACAGCACGACCTCAGTGCCGTGCACGTTTGTCTCGATGGTGCGCACGGGACTTTCGACGATCAGTTTCACGCCGACGGCGGCCGCGAGATGAAAAATCACATCACATTGATCGACCAGCTCAGCGGTGATCGGCTGGTTGGCCACGTTGTCGATCGTGTAGTGAAAACGGGGATGGTCTTTGAGATGGCGAATGTTTTCAATGCTGCCGGTCGAGAGGTCGTCGATAATATAGACTTCGTCGCCACGCTGCAGGTACCCGTCGGACAAATGTGAGCCGATAAAACCGGCGCCGCCTGTGATCAGAACTCGCAAATGATTGCTCCTTTTGATTCCGTGTCAGTCTAGCATGACTCCCCTTATCAGCATCCGCCACTTAACTGATAAGAAGTTCCGAACGATAAAGAATGCGGCTTTGCCGCCTGATGTGCGGAAGCGCTCTGCGCTTCCGGTCCACTGTGAAAACGATTTTGGGGCTGCGCCCCGACTGGGCGTAGCCCAAAAGACCAGGTGAATTCTTCCGAAAGGCCTAAGGCCTTCCGCACATCAGGCGGCAAAGCCGCATAGCATTGCGCTACTTTTGTCCGCAACGGCTCACGGCTTTACAAGTTCTTCATACAGCCTTGACATATCCGCCAACAGCCGCTCTTTCGCATAATTACGAGCCACAAATTCGCGCCCCCGCCCGCCGATCTCCTTCCGCAATCCCTCATCCTGACCCAATCTAGTCAGCCCTTCGGCGAAGCCCTCAACGTCGCCACTTTTCACAGAGATTCCGCGTTCACACACGGTGTGGCCTGCCCCGTCCGCGAGCCTTGCGCCGAGCAGATCGACCACGCCGCCCACCGCCGTCGAGACCACCGGCCGCGCGTTAGCCATCGCTTCAATCAGCGTGAGTGGTGTGCCTTCGTTATGGCTGGTCAGTGCAACCACGTCCAGTGCCGGATAGAAAAACTCGGGATCTTCACGCGTGCCAACGAAGACCACATCGTCGGCCAGTCCGAGTTCGCGCGCTTGCTCTTCGAGAGTTCGGCGCAGGCTGCCATCCCCAACAATGACGAAGCGCATGCGCCGCTGATGGGATGAAGATCGATCAAGTTCCCTCACCCGCACCGCCGCGCGTAAGAACAGCGCGTGGTTCTTGATTTCGGTCAGCCGTCCGACGATCCCTATGAGTAGTTCGTCATCCGACGCGCTTAGTTCTTCCCGCAGACGGCTGCGCTTCGCCTGCCAGCCGGAGAATGAACTTAGGTCGAGGCCCAGCGGAACGACCGCGAATTGTTCAGGCGTCCCGACCCTGAAGTTTTCGTTTATTTCGCGTCGTTGCTGCTCGCTCACGACGATGATTCGATCGGTGACCAGCCGCGCCAGCGCGCGCTCAATTGTGAGAAAGAGTTTTGTCTTTGCCGGCCCGTAGTAGCTGTGAAAAACGTGGCCGTGATACGTATGGACAAAACGGCAAGCGCGCGGCTTTCCAAACAGCGCCGCCGGCGTGAGCCAACGATAGAGCAGTCCCGCCACACGGCCGACAGTTCCTGCTTTCGCGGTGTGCGTGTGAACGAGGTCGGGTCGCTCGCGCAACATCAGACGGAATAGTTTCCAGCTCGCCAACGCGTCGCGCACAGAAATCTCGCGACTCATTTGCGGGATCACGTGCGGGGTCACGCCCGCGGACCGCGCGAAGTAGGTCATGTCGTCTTCACCTGGCGGGACCACTCCAGTCACGAGCATCGTGTCGTAACCGTTTGCGCGCAGGCCGTCAGTCAACCACACAACGTGCCGCGCCGGCCCACCCACGTTCAAACGCGCAATGATGCGGAGAATCTTCATTCTGGGAGCGCGGGTCAGTCGTCCATGCGGAAGATTGTGTTCGGGTCATCCTCATGTCTGATCTCGTCAATCGTTTCCTGGCGGCGGTCGCCCATGTACAGACGGTTCGGGCAATTGATGACTATGCCGTCCGTTTCGCCGACGTTTTGATACGCATGGACGACTCCCTTCGGGACGACAACGGCGTGAGGATTGTCTTGTCCAACAACCAGTGTCATCACTGCCTGATATGTTGAGGAATCAGGACGATTGTCCCACATGCGCAATTTGAAATTGGACGGTCCGATAAAGCAAAACAAATCTGCCTGGTCGACATGCTCGTGCGGTCCGCGCGTCACGCCCGGCTTTGTGGAAGAGATGTAAGACATCACCGGAAAGAACTCAGCCGGCAATTCGTCGTGCCGGAAGAGTTCGGTCAGCCAGCCGCGGCGGTCGTCGAACTTTCGCAACGGGCGAACGATGACGTCGTTAATATTGTCCGAGTGGAAAGATTCAGGAATTGGTGCCGGCTTCTGCTGCATGTGTAAGTTCCAGGTTGTTGGCGCCGGTTTCGGCGACCAGATTCGAGGCGTGCAAGAGACTTTCAAAAGTCCCAGCGTCGGTCCACCAACCTTCCAATTCATCCCAGGTCATTTCTGCGCGCGAGATGTAGGCGTTGTTTACGTCGGTTATTTCGAGTTCGCCGCGGCCGGAGGGCTTGAGTGTCCGAATGATGTTAAAGACAGCGCTGTCGTACATGTAAATCCCAATGACTGCGTATTCTGATTTTGGCTGCTTTGGTTTTTCGTCAATTCGCAGGACCCGCTGCCCGTCAAGCTCAGGTACCCCGAAGCGTTCCGGATCGGTAACCTTTTTCAGGAGAATTTTCGCGCCGCCACCCTGTTCGCGATACGCGTTAGCAGCGGCCCGAATATTTCCCTGGATTATGTTGTCGCCGAGAACGACGCAGATCGAATCTCCGCTCGCGAAATGCTCGACCAGCGAGAGGGCCGCGGCGATGCCGCCTTCGCCCTCCTGATAAGTGTAGTTCAGGTGCTTCAAACCGAATGCCTTGCCGTTGCCGAGCAACTTCAAAAAATCGCCGGCGGAATTACCGCCGGTGACAATCATGATGTCCGTGATGCCTGCGTTGACCAACGTTTGGATCGGAAAATAGATCATCGGTTGGTCATAAACCGGCAGTAGATGCTTGTTTGTCACCGCCGTCAGCGGCCGCAATCGACTACCTAATCCTCCTGCCAAAACCACACCTTTCAACTACCATCACCTCCAAAAATGAGCTCGGGTCTTTGGACTTAGGTCTTTGGTCTTTGGCAGATGGAAATCACTGCATGGCGTCTAAACACCGAAAGACCTAAGACCCAAAACCAAAGACCAATCTAGTCGATAAACCTTTGGAACCAAAGTTCGAGCATCAAAAGGGTCCACAAGCGATGCTCGTGGTTCTGCGCGCCGCTGACGTGTTGCTCAACCAGACGCTGAACCGCTTCGGGTTTGAACAGTCCGCGATTGAGGGCCTTTTCCGACAACAAGGCTTCACGCACGAAGCCCTGTAATGAACCGCGGAACCAATGTCCGATCGGTACGCCGAATCCCATCTTGCGACGATCGAGATTCTCAGATGGCAGCAACTGACGCAGTACGCGTTTCAAAAGATATTTTTTCGTAAGACCGCGCAGCTTGAAGTGCTCGGGCAAGCTCGCGGCGAACTCAATGACGTGATGATCCAGAAACGGCGAACGGGCTTCCAACGAAACAGCCATCGTCGCGATATCGACTTTCACCAGCAGATCGTTGGGCAGATAAGTCATCGTGTCCGCCAGCAGCGTCGCATCCAGCAGCCCGGCGCCGTTCGCGTTGACGAACCACGGTTCGATAAACCTCGACGCGCGTTCAGCCTGGGTTTCGCGGGCGAACTCGTCTGAATACAACTCGTGCTGCCGCTGGCTGTCAAAAACGCTGATCCAATGCATGTACCGCTCGACGTTTGGCAGCGAAACCGCGCGCATGAAACGCTTCGTGCGCGTGGCCAGCGTCCGGCGTGCGTCAGAGCCGGGAAGCAGTTGAACGGCGCGTTCGATAAGACCGCCACGCAGCAAACCAGGCAGACGATGATATCGCTGCGCGAGAAGCATCGCAGAATAGCGATCATAGCCGGCGAACGATTCGTCGCCGCCGTCACCATTCAACGCGACAGTTACGTGACGGCGAGTCTCGCGCGCGACGTAGTACGTCGGAATGGCCGAAGAGTCGGCGTAAGGCTCGCCGTAGTGTTCGACCAGCGTGGGCAGGACTTCGAGCGCATCGGGCCGGACAATGAATTCGTGGTGATCGGCGCCGACGTGTTCCGCAACGCGACGCGCATGATGCAGCTCGCTGAAATCCTGTTCTTCAAATCCGATCGAGAAAGTCTTGACCGGGGTCGAGCTGACTTCACTCATCAAAGCGACGACGGTGCTGGAATCGATGCCGCCGGAGAGAAACGCGCCCAGCGGCACTTCCGACATCAATCGCACGCGCACGGCGTCGCGCAGGATTTCGATGAGGCGCTCGCCTGCTTCTTCTTCCGTGATCTTTAGCTTGTTGCTGAAATCCGGCAACCAGTAACGCTTCAGCTCAATCTCGCCCTTGCGCCAACGAAGAGTGTGGCCCGGTTCAAGTTTTCTGATTTGGCGATACGCGGTAAGCGGCGCCGGCACGCACATGAACGTGAGGTAATAGTGCAGCGCTTCATGATCGACATCGCGGCTTACTTCCGGGTGCAGCAGCAGCGGCATGAACTCGGAAGCGAACACCAGGCCGCCATTGGCGGTTTGCCCGTAGAGCAGCGGTTTCTTCCCAACTCGGTCGCGCGCCAGAAATAATTCCTGCTTTGCTTCATCCCAAATCGCGAAGGCAAACATACCCCGCAGATGCTTCACACAATCGTCGCCGTACTCCGAGTACGCATGGACGATGACTTCAGTATCCGAATTCGTCTTGAACTGGTGGCCGAGATTATCGAGCTTCTCGCGGACTTCCTTGTAGTTGTAGATTTCGCCGTTGAAAACGATCCAGGCGGTGCGGTCTTGATTGGCAATCGGTTGCTGGCCCGATTTCAGATCGATAATCGCAAGGCGGCGCATCGCCATTCCGACATGGCCGTGGACGTAGAAGCCATCCTCGTCGGGCCCGCGATGGCGGATCGCCTCATTCATGCGCTCGAGCAACTGCCGATCAACCGGTTGCCCGTCACCGCGAACCATTCCTGCTATGCCACACACTTATTTCTTTAGACTCCTATTCGTTCTCGATTGAACAGTTCGACATCCCGAAAATTCTGCCATAACTTCTCAATTTTGAGGGCCGGCGGCTTTTTTCAATAAGCCGTTGCTATGATGATATAAGAGCAGAGCCAGCACAAAGTAAACGCACGAAGTCGCGAGCCCAATCCCGGCGATGCCCATATATTTTGAAAAGACGTAATTTAGAACAATATTGAGCATCAAGGCAGCGCCGCTAAACCAGATGGCAGCGACATTTTCTCGCATGCTCGAAAGTAGTTTCATCATTACCAAAAAGGCCACGTAAAACGGCAAGTTAAAAGCATAGTAGACGAGCACCTGAGAAACGATTTCCGTATCAGAGCGGCTAAACTGGCCGCGCTCAAACAGCAAGCTGATGATCGGTCTGGACCAAATCACAAGGGCAAAAACTATTGGCAAATTGACCGCGAAAATCAAAACCAGGCACTGCCGTACGATTTTTCGCAGTTGCAACCAATCATGGGCGGCCACCATTTTCGAGAAGTACGGGAACATCGCTATAACGAAAGCAATTGCACTGAGGTCGAGCGGGAAAGTCACCGCTTTCTTGCCGTAATTTAGCGCGGCGACGCTGCCGGGCGCGGCGAGCCTTGCTGCCATAGCGTTGTCAACAACCGTCATCGCGTTGATAAGAATCATCGACACGAGCAGACGCGGCCATTGCGTGAGGGCATGAGGCGTTGTGGGTAACAGGCCACGCCAGCGGGGCAGCAGCGAAACGTTTCGGCGTTTTAGGGCCAGACCCAAGATGAAAACCTCTATCATCGCTCCGAATAACAGCCCTAACGACAGGGCCAATACGCCGGTATTCATAGCGAAAAACAGCAGCACAATTGAGATTAACGGAGTGAAGATCGTTATCGCTGAACTGAGAATGAACTTTTCTTCGGCGTTGAGAATGGATTGCCAAAAGATCGCGAGGCTGCTTAGAAAAGCTGCCGGCGCTGTCAGCCAGAGCAGATTGTGCATGAAGGACCAGCTCTCGGCGCTCAAGCTTGCCGCGACCAGATGAACGTAGAACGGTTGTGTGATTATGCAGAGAAAAGCTGCGGCTCCGGAAATCAATATCAGCCATGACAACATTCCGCTGTAAAGCTCTTGCGCCTCTCCGTGGTTTCCGCTCTCGCGTAGTCTAATGAAGTCTGGAACAAAGGACGCCGTTAGCGACATCGAAATAGCGTTCGTGATCGAATATGGAACTACAAATGCAAGCAGGAATGCTTCGAAAAAAGGAGAGCGCCCGAATCTCCAAGCTACTACTAGATCCCGTCCGACAAACGCCAACCTTGCCAGCAGTGTGAGCAGACCCACTACCATCGTGGCACGCAGAATTCGCCGATTAAGACCTGTGCTGATGAATCCATCCCAAGCATTCCTGACTATGCCGGCGCGTGAATTTGATTGGGGCACTGGCGAGGATCTAGGCACTTTGTTTTTTCGAGAAAAAGGTGAAACCAATCCCACGACGCAAACTGAGGGAGCGCGGCAAATAGCTTGCGGCCAGAATTATGATTAGTATCCAAAAAAAATAACGCATTCGATACAGCGCGCCCACGTTGACCACAACCAATCCGAGGGCCGCGCCCCCGAGCAAGGCTACGGCTAGCAGGAGCCAGGCTTGAATAGTACTGCGAGAGCGCCAAACTCCCGCCAGAGCAAAAGGCGTAAGAAGACAAACGAAGCAGATTTCGAGTCCAGCGAATAAGCGCCCGATGAGCCCATACATTTTTCCTTCCTCAAACCAGCTTACCGGGAACGGAGCGAACAGCCCGATCAAGACGGCGCGCGGCAGGTAGGTGATAACGGAGGTCGCGCTGGGGAAAGTCCGATCCGCATCAATGTTCGAGCCCGCGTCTTTATAGAGGATTACGAATTTCTGCCGCATAACACTGATTTTCAAAAACACGCCGACTTGTCCGCTCTGAACTTGTCGGTTTGTAAATTCTTCGAGCGATTGTTTCTGCTCTGTCGTCATTGGCTCTTTCGGTGGCAGCCAGCTGGAGAAGGCTTTTGGGATAAAAATTAGGGCCGCGAAAAAGAAAAGCAGACACATAAAGTTAGGTATGAAAGCGCGTCTTTCTTTTATCGATGCGGCTATCAGCGCGATAAGACCCAGGGTGACGACACCTACATAGACGAGCCAGAAACTGTCTCTGACTAGCCACATAAGCAAGAGGATCAGGCATCCACTCGCTGCACAAGCCAACGCCGGGATCGCAGTCATCGAGTTTGTGATGAGGCGGAGTATGATCGATAGAAGAGCCAGCATTAGAACGACGAATAGCGGGTCGCGGAGCGGCTGTGTTTCATGCAACAAAAAACTTGGTAACAGTCCGACCGTAATGGCCGCCGCGAAACCGGTTCGCGGCTCGAAGCAAACTCTCCCAATGTCATAAACAAGCAATAACCCGAGTAGATACATTGGCAAGCTAATCAATCCGATGCTGAAAATGTTAGCTCCGATTACAGGCGTTACGACGGAAGTTGAGACAGCATATAGCCGAACATGAATCTGTTCATTACCGCCGGATAGCTCTGAAAAGTTTCGTCCCAGCGCGATCGATCTTTCCAGGTAAGCCATGCTATCACCGCGTAGGACGCCGCTTGGCGAGATGATGTTGGGCAGAATACCGTACCGACCCACGGCATAGACTACGGTGGTAGAAAGCAAGTGCATCAACGCCCCCGCACCCAGAAGCCACCGCACATGCCGTTGAGATCGAACGGGCTCGGCCCTTTTAGCGAAGATCACCCGCTCCTCAGGATTGCATGTTTTTTTGACCAAGGGCTTAGCAAAAACACTTGTTGTGAGTCGTTGCAATTCAGAATTCTTAATGAGAGTCGCCGCGATTCCGCGAAATGCCATAGAGGTCAATTGCTTCGTTATGCTTGTTGTCTTGGACTTCTCGGCAGCAAGTTCGCTTTCAGATGCAGGGTGGCGCGCGATTCTTCCGCGGCTCGCTTGCGCCGCTCTTCCTGCTTCTCTTTCAACAGCATGGCTCCGACGGCCACAAAAATGAAATAGAAAACCAGCAGTTGCGAGCGCTGCCGGTAAGCCGTACCCACGTTACCCTGAAACACCGAATAGGCCAGCGTCAACATTGAAGTGAACACAAGAATCGGCGACATCTGTCGCAGGCGATGCCTGAGCGAAAACCAGGCGCCTAGGACAAGCAACGGGACAGATGCCCACCAGATGACCATTTCCGGCAAAGTCAGACTCTGTCGGAACGAACCTAATTGCCATGGAAATGGCGCAAACAGCAGATAGACAATACCCAAGGGCACCATGGACAAAGCGCCTCTGGTTGTTGAGACGTCAACGTCTTTGGCAAAGCCGGATTCGGCCGAGCTCGCTGCATCCAGACGACTGCTTTGCATTGCTTCCAAACTGCCATATCGCTCGAATTGAAGAGAAGCGTATCGCGTCACGCCGAGGTAAGTCAGCGATAATCCGAGTGTTATGACGATCACGAACTGGCGAACCAGACTCTGGGCTGTCACCGCGCGCATACCTATAACGAAAGCGCCAGCGATCGCCGCCACCAGCATGTAAAAGATGTAAAACCGAAAAGCCAGCACACCGAACAGCGCTGCAACTAGAATGAGTAGGTAAACTCCGCTCAACTTTTGCCCCAGTTTTAGGGTTGCCATGATGCTGACGGCAAGGAAGAAAACGATGGGTCCGTCTTTCAAGCCTTGTGAAGACCACAGAACCAACGATGGATAAAAGCCGACGGCAATGGCAGCGACGGTGGCAACTCGGCGATTTTTGAAAACCTCATGGACGGTCAAGAAAATGAGCGGTGCGGTTGCGGCGCCGAGGACCGCGTTGAAAAATTGGACGGCAAGCATGTTCCGACCAACGATTCCATAAATGCCGGCGACCATGTAAACCATTCCCCAGCCTGAGTAGTAGCTGGGACCAATAAACCGTTCAACTAGTATTTTCGCGTACTTATCACCCTCCCAGACAAGCAACTGCTGTTGCCCGACGAAGTCGTACGTCCACGCGTCACCCCCAAAAAAGTCCTGACCGTTGAAGGCAAATATTCCGGCTCCGACGACGATTCTTACCATCAGGGCCAACATGAAAAGTTTTAGCAGGTATGCCCCGTGTTCGCGATGCCGGTTGATCAGGACGCCGACGATGAGAGCGGCCGCGGCACAGATGCCTAGGGCCTTCGCGCATTCAAAAGCAGTTACTTTCCCGTAGATTGCTTCGTAAGGAGCGGCCAGCGTCGGCACAAACAACATAATGCCCACGACCAGGAATAAAGCGAGGACTGCGATAGTGGCTCTCATGATTAGTGACTAACGCTCGCGCGTCAGATGTCTTCCGGCAGGTCCAGCCGCGTCTTGCGTTCAATAAGAAATAGGTCTTCGCCGTCCAACTCTTTGACCGGTTTTGCCGGCACGCCCGCAATCAACCATCCTTCGCCGGCCACTTCACTAGTGATGACCGAACCGATGCCGACGATGCAACGTGAGGGGATCGACGCGCCGGGAGCCATTCTGATTTCCGATCCAACGTAAGCAAGATCGCCAATCGTAATCGGCCGTGTCTTTTGCCGATTGTGCGTCCAGAAAGACGAATTGCGCCCGCCGATAATCGTTCGCCGGCCAATCGTCACGCGATCCGTGAAATCGATTTTGTGGCCCGTGGTGACGACGCTGCCATCGCCAAGCGTGAATCTCGGATCCACCGCGTTCACTACGTCGGGTTCAGGGATCGAGTTGATCTCGTTCAGGCGCAGCAACTCCGAATACCGGCCCAGGATTACTTCATCACCGCCGCGAACGATGTTCAAGTGGCCCACGCGAACGTGATCCCGGAGGACTAAGTGATGGACTCCAATTATCAAGTTCAAGTGGCCTATGCGCGCGTCATCGCCGACTTCGCAACTGGCGGCGTCCAAAATGCTTAGGCCGATGCGCACGCGGCGGCCAATGCGATACCCAAACAGAATACGATAACAAGGTCGTTTTAAAAACGATGGCAAGAGGGCGATGCTCGCCAGCAGCAGCAGTTTGAATTTACTAGTTCGTCGAGTTCGTCCCATTTATTTCCACGCCGCAACGCTGCGCAGAATTGCAGCCAACTTGTCCGCTTGATCGTCGAGGGCGTAGTGCCGCGTCACGTGTTCGCGGCCGGCCGCGCCCATCATGCGTCGCTGTTCAGGATTCGTGATCAAATCCGCCAGCGCGTGATGCCACTCTTCGTGAGTTGTCGCCGTCAAATGTGTGACCCCAGCCCTGCCGATTTCTGCCGAACCGCCCACCGGCGTTGCGACGTAAGGCACCCCGACCGCCATGTACTGAATGCTTTTGAATCCCGATTTTCCGCTGGCCCACCCCTCATATATTGATTCATCAATCGGATAAAGGCCAATGTCAACTGACTGAAAATCGCCGACTTCACGATCCAGCCGCCACGGCAGGCTTTCGACCGTAACGCCGGGCACTTCGACGACGTCCTGGCCGGCGCCGACAATCTTCAATCGAAATTTGTGACGCTGAGCCAAAGAAGAAAGCACGGGAAAAATCGATTGCAAATAGGGAAATGTCGAATGCGTTCCGATCCAGCCGAGAATAGGTTCGTCGCTTGTATGCTTGTCCGCGACAGGTTTGAAGATGTCAGTGTCCACGACCGTCGGCACTATTTCGGTTCGCGCGCCCTTGCCCCGCACATAATCAGCGATTGAAGAGTTCCCGCAGACGACCACCTCGGCCCAGCGAATTAGATCGTCAGTTTTGCTGAACCACTTAAGCGCCTTGCCCAACCCACCGTAGGTGGGGCTCTTGTAGGCAACGTAAGTGGCGTCATCAAGGTCGAGCACCATCGGCCGCTTCATCATTCTCGCAGCCAGCCATTCGAACCATGGTGGCCCGAACAGCATCGCATCTCTTTGGACGAAGATAACGTCCGCCCGCTGCGCGCGAACGAGATCGAACACGCGCGCGACTGACGACTTCATCGCCGCGAGAACGATTGGCGGCAACGAGTCGCGGCGATAAAACTGCGCGAAGGCGTCCGCGTCAAGAAAAGGATGGATGGTCATAGCGATGCCGCGCTTTGCTAGCGGCGCGACGTACTGCTGCAAACGAAATCGCGTCGCCGCTGCTTCGACCGGGTAGGAGGCTAAGGCCAGAACTTTCACGGCTGCTATGCGTGGACCGTCGGCTTTCTGGCGCTCCCTACCCATCCAAATCCAGGTAGCACGCTGATCTCTTCAAGTCGAGCGCGTTTCAGCCAATCGGCGACCTCTTGTTTGGTGTAACGGTTTTCGATCGGAGCCGAGAAACGATCGAACTGATCGTTGACGCAGACGCGGAACGAATACGCTGCGTACTGCTTCATCGGCAGTCGTTCGGCAACTCGCCTGAGGGCGCTGACTTTACTCAACAGGCGATACGGCCAGACGAAAAACACAAACGCGGCGGTCGCAGCCGGTAATGACAGCGCGTGGACGATGGGATGAGGCAGCCGAGTGGTTACCTTCCTTCCCAACTCGACCAACGATAGCAAAGCCCGCTTGATGGGCTGCGATTCCGGTCGCCAGTAAAGGAACACTTGAATCTGTCCCTGCGGTTTCAAGAAACGCAAAAGGGTCTGAAAGGCCGCTTCGGGATCGGGCAAATGATGCAACACGCCCAGTGAATAAATGAAATCGAAAGTCTCTGGAGCAAAGGGCGGCTGGTGCAGATCGGCTTGAAGCACTTGGACGGATCCGGCGGCCTCCGTGTTTGCACGGGCCGCTTCGACTGCCGATCCGAGATCGATGGCCCACACTTCCGCGCCGTACTTCGCGGCGTAGTAGGCGAAGCGTCCGTTGCCACAACCGGCGTCAAGAACTTTCTTGCCGCGGAAAAACTCCGGGCCATGCGGCTGCATGTAATTCAGAAAATTGGCTTCCCATTCTGAATACATCTCGGGAAACTGGTTCCACTCGTAACCAAAACTCAAGGCGGTTTTGACTTCCGCATCTTTGACCGCGCCGCCGGCGCCGTTACCCAACAGAGCTTCTCTGAATCGCGGCAGCAGCAAACGAGGAATACCGTCGATCACCGGAAACTGTTCGGCACAAGCGGTGCACTCGAATGATCCGCTCGCCCCTGGATGTGAAGCATTCGTGCTGAAAGTAAGGCGCTCCGCGCACGCGGGACACCGAAGTGTTTCGATAAGTTTATCCATTGGCAACGACATGGAACCCGTTAGTTTACATGTGGCGTCCGTGAACACAACCGGTGTCACTAGCCGGTGGTGTTATTGCGTGGCGCTGGTTCGGGGCACTAGCCCGACCGTTAAGGGAGGGCTCATTAAGTCGCGCATTTGGAGCCCTCCCTGACGGTCGGGCTAATGCGCCGGCGTCGAGACGCGCGCTAATCTCCACAGAATTGCCCCACTACTCACGAAACTTAGGCAAAAACATTTTCATACAGCCTTACATACCGATCGAGACCGAGTCCGCGAACGTCGAATAGCTTTTCCGCGACCACACCTGTGCGCCTGCGAGTGCTCTCAGGATCCGCAGTCATGCGGAAGAGATCTTCCGCCGCCTTGGCGTATTCCTCCGGATTGAAGTCACCGACCATCGCGGCGATCTTGTGCTCCTGGGCCAGCGAGTCTGAGTCGCCAATCCCGCGATTGATAACAATCGGCAGGCCGCACGCCAGATACTCGGCAAACTTCGTCGGCGAAGACGCTAGTTTCGAAAAGCACGGCTTGATAAAGGCCAGACCGGCGTCGCTGGCCGACAAATAGGACGGTACATCGCGCGTTGTTGCCGTGTGAACTAGGTAATCCTGCGTCGTCATTCCGCGCGCCTGCATTAGCTCGCGGATTCGAGCGTGACTGCCGGTGATGAGCCAAAGAAGGTGCGCGCGCGGATCACTTTGACGCAGCGTGACGAAAAAGTCAGCCATCTCCTCAGTCAAGTACCAGCCATCGATCGAGCCGCTGTAAACAATCACGAATCGATCCTCAACGCCCAGTTCTTTGCGGAGCCGCTCCCGTTCCCTTGGATTGAACTTAAACAGATTCAGGTCGGCGCAGCAGGGAACGACTTCGTGCACGACTCGACGCCCGCGCAAGCCGCCGGACTTTGCCATGAAAGGCCAGATTGCTTCCGTTAACGTGACGACTCCGTCGGCAGCCGCGAGTGCCTTGCGCTCGCTGGCTTTCGTGATCGAGTAATAGATCGAGTCCTTGCGCCAATGTCCCGCATCGACGTACTCGTCGCCAATCAGCCCGCGCACATCGAAAATAAACTTCAAGCCGAACCGGCGTTTCAGTGCCAGACCCATGCGCGCCGCCACGTGACTGCGCGCGTGCACCAACTCGATGTTGTTCTGCTTCACCAGCCTGCGGCCGAGGCGAATCCCCTGCGCTACATCAAACATCGTTGCCGGCAGCGAAGGCCTTTTGTGATAACGCAGCCAATGCCAGTCAATGTTGTATTGCGCAAGTTCGCGCTGAAGCTCCCGGCACTGCACGCCGCCTGCGGCTGTGTACGCGCGCTCACGCTCGAAACTCAGCAGAGTGAAGCGGACGCCTGCGTGGCTCAATTCTTTTAAGTAAGGAATCACCTGGCTCTGCCCGAGCGGATCGAGCATGCCGTTGTACGAGATATAGAGGACTCGTTTTCCGTCCAGACTCATGGTCGTTTTCGTTCAAGACGATATTGTAGCGTGAAAAGCAGAGCGTCAACAACTGTGGGTGAGTTGCTAGTGATTGGTTTGCGATTTTCCCAGAGTCTCTGTGCGTGCTCTGTGCCTTTGTGGTGAAAAATATTTCGACAACAACTCACCCACCGAAACACATCAGAGCGAACGCAAGTTATGGGCACTTGATGTAAGTCGATCTAGGCGGGAGCAGAAGCGGCAGCATTTAGCAGTTTGATGGCCCCGCCTTGTTTGATCGACTGCTGCGCGGCTTCGAGGATGCTGACGACCCGCAAGCCGGCTTCGCCATCGGTCAAAGGCTTGCGCCGGCTGCGAATTGAATCGAGAAATTCGGCGACGACGTGGCGCAGAGCCTCCGTCGCGTCGAGCTTCGGCGCCCACACATCGCCGGTCCGGTAACTTACCAGCGTTTGATAATCAGCTTCACGATCGCCGATGCGATTCGCCGTCACGCCTTTGTCATAAACCCGTACCTTCTCAGTTGGTTCGATGTCGTCGTAGAGAATCATTTTGCGCGTGCCGGCGATCAGAGTGCGGCGAATTTTCACCGGCGCCAGCCAGTTGAAATGAAAGTGCGCGATGAAATCGTCAGCGAATTTCATTACGAGATAGGCGATGTTCTCGATGCCGGGTTCGATGTGACAACTGCCCAGCGCGCTGACGCCGATCGGTTGGCGCTCGATCAAATAATCCATGATCGAAAGATCGTGCGGCGCCAGGTCCCAAAGCACGTTGATATCGCGCTGAAACAAACCGAGGTTGATGCGGATCGAATCGAAATACAGCAAATCGCCCAGTTCGCCGCTCTGCAGAATTTCTTTTATCTTGCGCACTGCGCCCGTGTAAACAAACGTATGATCGACCATCAGCGTGAGGCGATTTTGCTCAGCCAAGGCGATCAACTCTTCCGCTTCACGAACAGTTGACGTGAGCGGCTTTTCCACCAGCACGTGCTTGCCCGCCTGCAACGCTGCTTTCGTGATTGGATAGTGAGTGGCGACCGGCGTGACTACGGCGATCGCATCAAGCTCGCGATCGGCCAGCAGCTTTTGGTAATCGTTAGTGGTGCGCGCGGCCGGATAACGCCGACCCATCGCATTGAGGCGACTCTCGTCGGTGTCACAAATCCAGCGCAGTTGCGCCGTCTCGTTCTCGGCAAAATTCCGCAGCAGATTCGGCCCCCAATAACCGCAGCCGATAACGCCGATGGTGGTCGCTGTCACGGTGGAGAGGATAGCTTTCATTGACGGAAAAGTGAATGAGTCGAGAGGAATCCTTGATTGGAAGTCACAATTTGTTACCCCCAAAATCTTAATAGTCGGATTAAGTTAGTAATGAATAGTTACATGGTTTCCTGGCAAATGCTTCCACTATCATGTCGCTGAAACTCTCATGACAGGGACGTCAGTCATTCCCAGCGAAAGAATTGAACGCACGATTTACTCGATTCGCGGCGAGAAGGTGATGCTGGATCGCGATCTGGCAGAACTCTATGGAGTTGAGACGAAGATACTGAATCGCGCAGTGAAAAGGAATCTGAACCGTTTTCCTAAAGATTTCATGTTTCAGCTTACGGCTGAAGAAGCCGCCGGTTTGAGGTTCCAAACTGGCACCTCAAAGAAAGGTAGCGGTGGGCGACGTTATCTTCCTTACGCTTTCACTGAACAGGGCGTGGCCATGTTGTCGAGCCGTCCAGTACTTCGCCAGATGCGTGACTAGGCGAAACAGGTGATAGCGGTCTGAATAACGCGGCGTCTCTTGCCACACTTCGTCCAGCAATTCAATCGTTTCCCACATCAATGCGCGTGCGTTGCGCAACTTTGTGAAGCGCTCTTCAAACTGCCGGCCCAGAAGGGGATGTTCGATGATTGGTTTACCAAAGGCGATGCGCCGTTCGGCGAACGTGAGCGCGTCGGCCAGTGCGCGTTGCGCCAAAGCGACACTGCCGACGATGTTCCCGACCCGGGACAGGTTGAGCGATTCGAGAATCAGGTAGATACCCCATTCCTGCTTGCCGAGCAGATATGCTTCGCTGTCACGAAGTTCCACTTCGCCCGTGGGGACTGAGCGCGTACCGATCTTTGGTTTGAGGCGACGAACGAAATAGTTGAGCTGGCCGTCGTCGCGATATCGTGGCACGAGAAACAGCGCAACTCCCTGCACAGTCTTGGGCGCGCCTTCGGGACGCGCGGCAACAATCGCGAGTTCCGCACCAACGTTGCTTGCGAAATATTTATCGCCGTTCAGAAGCCAACCCTCTGCACCCTCCTTGACCGTCGGGTTTCTGCGTGCCACCGTGTCGACGTTCGCGCCAAGGTCCGAGCCGCCTTTCACTTCCGTCATCCACGTCGCGCCTTGCCAGTTGCTGCCGTCACGACGCAGCAATTGGGCGAGAAACTTTTGCTGCAACTCCGGCGTCCCGTACTTCTTGATCGGAACAGTGGTCGACAACGAAACGATGTAAGGGCAGCCAAGGCCTGCGTCGAAAAAGCACGTCACGTAGTCAATCAAGTAATGCATCCTGAGCGAGTTGCCCTCGAACGCGCGCCAGAGTGCGCCGGTTTCGTGTCCGCGCCTGAGCATCTTCCAATAGTCGGGTGGAAAAAGAATTTCGTCCGTCCGCTTGCCAAACTGATCGAACATGCGAAGCCCCGGCGTGGCCGCGCGATCGACGGCTTCAGAGATCGCGACGCCCTCGGCATGCCACCACGATTCGTAGTCCTGCAATATGCCCGTATTTTCGGGATCGATTAGGTCGTCGAGGAAGGTGAGCGGCGACTTCAGAAATTGCAGATTAGCTGGGTTCATCGCTCGTGCGGGTCGATTATCGGGTCGCAGCGGCGACGGCGCGCTGCTGTGCGTCGGTCAACTCAGCGTACATCGGCAGTGACAGCATGCGTTCGGAAAGGCGCTTGGTCACAGGCAGATCGCTGGCTTTGTAACCGAGTGACGCATAGGCCGGTTGCAGATGGATTGGAATTGGGTAATGGACGCCGCTTTGAATCCCATTCGCGGCCAGACGCTTCTGCAACTCGTCCCGATTGTCAGATTGAACCGCATACACGTGATAGACGTGGCGCGCATAATCCATCTCGTGCGGCAACCCTAATCCGGTGTCGGTTAAAAGTTCATTGTACCTGTCAGCCCGTTCTCGCCGCTGGTTATTCCAATCATCCAGGTGCGGCAGTTTCACGTTCAGCACTGCGGCCTGAATTTCTTCCAGACGAAAATTGTAACCGACGACCGCGTGCGCGTACTTGCTCGTCGAGCCATGATCGCGAAGCAGCCGCGAACGGGTGGCGAGTGCTTCATCGTTCGTGACGATTGCGCCGGCTTCGCCATACGCGCCGAGATTCTTGCTCGGATAAAAACTGAAACAACCAGCGGTGCCGAGTCCGCCGACGCGCCGGCCTTTGTATTCCGCACCGTGCGCCTGGGCCGCGTCTTCAATGACATGCAGGTTGTGCTGCTCAGCGAGCGCGCGGATCGGATCGAGATCGGCCGGCTGGCCGTATAGATGCACGGGAATGATTGCGCGCGTACGCGGCGTGATCGCCCTTTCAATCCCGGCCGCAGTGATTGTGTAGGAAACCGGATCGACGTCAACAAAGACGGGTACTGCGCCGAGGACGGAAACCGTTTCGGCGGTCGCGAAAAATGTAAACGAAGGAACAATTACTTCATTACCCTGGCCGATACCGCAAGCCATCAGCGCCAGTTGCAACGCGGCTGTGCCGCTGTTCACGCCGACACAAAACGCGCCGCCGACGTATTCCGCGAACGCTTTTTCGAAAGCTGCGACCTGCGGACCCAGGATGAAATGCGTGTTCTCAATGACGCTAGCGATGGCGGCATCGATTTCCGGCTTGATCGTTTGGTACTGAGCTTTGAGATCGACAAAAGGGACCGATAGATTTCGGATTTCGGATTTCGAATTGCGAATTTGATCTGAGCTTTGTGCGAGTGGTTTTGACATAGTTGGTTGTAATAAAAAGTTTCAATCCGAATTTCGCAATCCGCAATTCGCAATTGTTTTCGCGGGATTGCCGGCTACGGTTGCTCCGGCTGCGACATCTTTTGTGACAACGGCCCCGGCGCCGATGATCGCGTTCTGGCCAATGGTGACGCCACACAAGATCGTGACGTTGCTGCCGACGCTGGCGCGTGAGCGGACAACAGTCGGGACCACTTTCCAATCGGCGTCTGTCTGCAATGTGCCGTCGTCAGTTGTCGCGCGCGGGTACTTGTCGTTAATGAAAACGACGCCATGCCCGATGAAGACTTCGTCCTCGACAGTGACGCCTTCACAGATGAAGCTATGGGATGAAATCTTACAATTTCGTCCGACGCGCGCCCCCCTTTGAATCTCAACGAACGAGCCGATGCTAGAGCCATCGCCGATCTCGCAGCCGTACAGATTTACAAAGTGATGGATTTTGACGTCGCGGCCGAGCTTCACGTCAGGGGCGATCACGCAGAATTGTCCCGGCATGTTACGGAAAGGAAACGTCGAGCATACAGCGCACAAACAACCCTACTGAGTGGCCGCGCGCGCTTTACCGCTGGAGTCTTCAGAGTCGCCGTAGTAATCCGCTTGGTAGTAGGCCGAGTAGTAGCTGGCGCCATAGTAGTCGTGGCTTTTGGCCTCTACGTTGTTTAGCACGACGCCGAAGATATGAGCGCCGACATCCAAAAGTTGTTGGCGTGCGCGCCGAACGACTGCTCGGGAGCTGCGTCCTCCATGGACCACCAGGATCACGCCGTCTACGACTGTCGAGAGAATCGACGCATCAGTAAACGAGATTGCCGGCGGAGAATCAATAATTACATGGGTAAATCTTTCGGATAATATGGCAAGAAGTTTTCGCATTTCCTCAGAACCCAATAGCTCCGCCGGGTTGGGCGGAATCGGTCCTGAAGTGAGCAAGGTCAGGTTCGGCACTGCCTCTGCGTTTTGGAGAACATCGTCCAGTGAGCTATCACCGGCGAGATAGTTCGTAAGTCCGCGACCATTCGAAACGTTGAAATTCGAATGCAGGCGTGGCCGCCGCAGGTCGCAATCAATGATCACCACTGCCGCGCCTGTCTGCGCCAGCATGAAGGCGGTATTTATAGCCGTCGTCGTCTTCCCTTCAGAGGGCTGGCTGGAGGTGACCAGAATCGTCTTTGGCGGATTTCCCGCCGAGGAAAGCAGGAGCGAAGTGCGCAAATGCCGATACGCTTCCGCAATCGGGGAACGCGCGTTGGTAACGAGTGCGAGCGCCGTTGAAGCACCGGCGGGCGCAGGCTCGGCCGGCGCCAATCGTCCCTTCTCGCTCTTCGCCGCCGGAATTAAAGCGAGAGCGGGAAGGTGAATGTAACGATCGATATCGTCGAGTGACCTTACTGAGTCGTCGAGGAACTCCAACATGAACGCGAGGCCGACACCAGCCATCAACGAAAGCAGAAACGCCAACACAATGCTGCGCAAGCGTGCGGGTCCCACAGGTGCCTGAGGCAAGCGGCTCTTTGAATAGATTGAAACGTTCGTGCTGCCATCATTTGAAGTCGCGCTTAACTCGCGCGCCTTCTGATTCAGTGTGTTCAAGTACTGCTCGTCAGTTTCGAGCTGCTTGCTCCTTGCCGCAAGGTCGATCTCGGCCTTTGTCTGCGCAGTTGTTTTCCCATGCTGTTTCGCGTACGCGCTTATCAGACTTCTCTCCTGAGCAGCCGCAGCCTCATAACGTCTTTTCATCGAGGCGAGTACTTGGGCGGGCGCGCGCTTTATATCCTCTTCTTTGGAACGGATTTGTGCGTCGAGTTTCCTAACTTCAGGCCACTCTTCCGTATAAATCTGAAGTAAACCGTTACGCTTTTCCTTCAGATCGCTCAGTTCATCACGCAGTTTGCGGATGTGCTCATCCTTCTGCACCTCGGGATTGGTAAGCTGGTCATCGGCCGCTTTGGCTGCTTCGTATGAAGCCTGGAGGTTGCGGCGCTGGTTTTCGACCTCAAGGAGTTGCTCACTATAACCTTGCTCGCGTAAGGCTTCCAGGTTCGTCGAAGCCGGCCCTAGCGGCAGGTTGTTCGCCTTCGCGAAGTTGAAACGTTCATCGCGCTCCTTTTTCACCTTTTCCTGATACGTCGCGATTTCTCTCGCGAGAGCGATCGCAGCCTTACTGGTTCCGAGTTCCTGGCCTTCGATGTTGTTGTGGACAAAAACCTCTGCCAGCGTATCCGCGATTCGCTTTGCCAGTTCGGGATTTGTGTGGGTAAAGGCAATGGTCACAAGGCTAGTCCTTTCGACTGGCGCAATGGCTTGTCCGGCAATAATTGCGTCTTCATACGGCTCAAGGGCCGCCAGTTGTTCAGCCGAAAGCTGCATCTCGGACATGCGTCGTTCGCCAACCAGATCAGCTGCGGCGTTTTGACCTTGGGCTGCTGCAACTTTGGTCTTCTCACGTCCCATTAGTCGCCGCATTGAGGCGAAAATTCCGCTGTTTGCTTGACCGCCCAGAAACTCGGGATTGTTTTGGAGATCGAGTGTGAGTACTACTTGGCGTGCTAGATTCGGACTCTGCAACAGCTTGAGTTGCGTACCCCAGAAGTTTGGGTCCGTCTGGTTGATGACGAGCGCAGTGCCTGTTTGCAGAATGCTTTGTTTGGGCTCGATGCGGATGGTCGTGCTGCCCTCATAGATTGATGGTTCGCGATACGCCTGAATTGTCACCATTGAGGTGATCACCAACACGATACTCAGGATGAGCCACTTCCGTTTAAGAACTACGTGGAGGTACTCCCGAACATTGGTTTCGGGCTGATTGCCGTAGCGGCCATATCGACCGTAGGCTCGACCTTCGGCAATCTGTGTCAGGGGGGTCTCTGCGTCACGCGTGGGCCGGATCGGGAGCAGGCGTTCGTCTTGGGTCATGTTGCTAATTCCTACTTTTCTGAGCTCTTTGCCTCGGAAACTGGTAGATCATAATAGCAGACCATTTCACCGAGGCAAGCTGAAACCCGCCGGACTGCGATCCAGCTGAGGTGTTTACCGAGTGATAGTCAATTTTGCGACTGGAAAGCCCTCCCCAGCCGCGATTCGTCGGGTCTTGCTTGTGATGTGACAAACTCTTCCAAAGCTGCTTCCCAACTGCGCAGGGGCGGTAAACCTATGGCGTCGGAGAATAAACATCGCAGTCTTGAGTTGCGTGGCCGTGGCGCCGGCCTTTTGAGTTCAGCCAGAGTGGTTGACTGCAACAGAGCCGGATCGACGCCACCCAGCTTCAAGGCAGTCCGTGCGAACGTTTCAAAGCTTACGCCGTCTCCCGAGTTCACGACGTGATACATCCCCGGCAAGTCGAGCTCGGCGAGTTCGCGCAGCCGCGCGGCGAGGTCGCGTGCGTAAGTCGGTGTGCCAGTCATGTCTGAAATCGCTTTCAAACGCTCTCCCCGACGAGCGCGATCTAAAACAGTGCTGAGAAAGTTAGCTCCACCCGCGCCGAAAACATATCCACTGCGCACCACGATGGTGCGTGCATAAGCAGTTTGAGCGCGACGTTCGCCTTCCAATTTGAAGCGGCCATAGACGCTGATCGGATTTGGATGGTCCCGTTGCGTGTAGAAGCCGTCCCTGGCGCCATCGAAAACATAATCAGTTGAAATCGTAATCAGCAGTGCGTCGATATCGCGGCAGGTCGTCGCCAGTAGTTGAGGGCCGAGCGCGTTCGCGCGTTCTGCGCGGTTAGGATCAGCTTCGCATTCATCGACGTCGGTCCAGGCTGCGCAGTTGAGAACAACATCAGGACTGAATTCGCTGAGCCGGCTGTTTACCGCCGATGCGTCGGTGATGTCCAGTGCGTTGTGATCGAATGCATGAACCTCATCGCCGTGCGTGGTGCAATGTGTCTCGACCGCTTGGCCTAAAAGGCCTGCTGCACCGGTAATAGCAACCCTCAACTTGCGGCTGCCTCCATTCCATACTGGCGTGCGTAGTACTCGCGGTAGGCGCCGCTTCGTACGCGGTTAATCCACGCGCTGTTGTCCCGATACCACTCGATCGTTTTCCGCAGGCCGCTTTCCCAGGTTTCGCGTGGACGCCAGCCAACCTCGCTTTCGATCAATTTAGGATCGATGGCGTAACGGCGATCATGACCTGGCCGGTCTTTTACAAACTCAATGAGCGAACGCGGTTTGCCGAGCACATCCAAAACGCTATGCACAACGTCGATGTTGCGTCGTTCGTTGCGCGCGCCAATGTTATAGGTGCCGCCGGAACGACCACGCAGTAACAGTAGAAGAATCGCGCGACAGTGATCGCTTACGTAGATCCAATCGCGCACGTTCAGACCGTCTCCGTAGACAGGAATCGGTTCATCCTGAAAAGCGTTCGCCAGCATCAGCGGCAGGAACTTCTCCGGAAACTGACGCGGGCCATAGTTGTTCCCGCAGCGCGTCACGACCGTGTCCAGACCAAACGTGTGACTGGCCGCACGCACCAGGTGTTCGGCCGCCGCCTTCGAAGCCGCGTACGGACTGTTCGGCTCAAAAGGCGAAGCTTCGGTGAAATACGCGCTCCGGTTTTCGGGCAGACTGCCCATGACTTCGTCAGTAGAAATCTGCACAAAGCGTCGAACGCCGCGTTCGCGGGCGGCATCAAGCAGCACCTGAGTTCCAACGACATTCGTCCTAATAAATTCGTGCGCCGAGTGAATGCTGCGATCGACATGCGACTCCGCGGCGAAATTTACGATTGCGTCAACGTCATCTGTGAAAGCCGCTAGCACGGCGTCGCGATCGCAGATGTCTCCCTTGATGAAGTTGTGCCGGGCGTCGTCCACGCCCTCCAGGTTTTCTAGATTCCCAGCGTAGGTCAGCGCGTCGAAATTGATGACTTCGCAACCGGGCAGTTCCTCAAGCACCAGACGCACAAAGGCCGAACCAATGAAGCCGGCGCCGCCAGTAACAAAAAGCTTCTTCAAATCTTTTTGAGTAGTTATTTTGGAACACCTCCCAGCAGCATCGAAACGCTCAGGCCGTTCGTGATAGTAACATTCACCGCAGTGTCAGCGCCCCGCCGGCCGCCAACCAAACTGCCTCCTTTTCCCGGTTCACGCGCCAATGCTTGAGTCTTTGCGTGGTCTAACCGCTTTGCAATTTCAGCAACGTCACGGTAATTTTGACCGCCATGAGGGTTTTAGTCACGGGCGGCGCAGGTTTTCTCGGCTCGCATCTGTGTGATCGTCTGATTCGTGACGGGCACGAAGTTCTTTGTCTCGACAATTTTTTCACGGGGCGTCGTGAGAATGTGATGCACTTGCTGGATCATCATTCTTTCGAACTGGTGAGGCATGATGTGACTGAGCCAATTTTGCTGGAAATCGATCAGATTTATAACCTCGCGTGTCCTGCTTCACCGGTGCACTATCAATATAATCCGGTCAAGACCGTCAAAACAAATGTGATGGGCACGATAAACATGCTCGGTCTGGCGAAGCGTGTGCGCGCCCGCATTCTGCAAGCGTCAACATCCGAAGTTTACGGAGATCCGGAAGTTCATCCGCAACCCGAAAGCTACTGGGGGAATGTGAACCCAATCGGTATTCGCAGTTGTTACGACGAAGGGAAGCGTCTCGCTGAAACGTTGATGATGGATTACCACCGCCAGAACCACGTCGATACGCGCATCGTACGAATCTTCAATACCTATGGGCCGCGCATGCTGGAGAATGACGGTCGCGTCATTTCGAATTTTATCGTGCAAGCGATGTGTGGAGAGGAATTGACAATCTATGGGGATGGCACCCAGACGCGCTCTTTCTGCTACGTCGATGACTTAATCGAAGGCATGGTGCGACTGATGAATGTCGAGGAAGGCTCGCACTCAGCCATCGATGTTCACAATCCGGTAAACATCGGTAACGCAAATGAGTTCACCATGCGTGAACTTGCGCATGAAGTGGCGCGCTGTACGGGCGTCGCAGCCCAAGTGCGTTACTGTCCGTTGCCCGCTGACGATCCGCAGCAGCGCCGTCCGGACCTAACGCGCGCCAAAGAGTTGCTCGCTTGGTCGCCGACTGTGCAATTGGCAGACGGCTTGAAGCGCACCGTCGCTTACTTTCGCGAGTCTTTGGCAGGAAAGTCTGACGGGCCTCGGATGTTGCGCGCGGAAGGCGCCTAATTCCGATTTATCTGACCACCTTACTCAGCACAATCAAAAATGTCAGAAACTCTCGGAACACTCGCGGACAAACTGACGACAGTCCAACTAAAACTTTGGCATACCGACGATCCTGAGCGTACCCGCAGCCTGGAAGCACAGCAGAAGCAACTTCAGGAAGAGATCAATGAATTCGTGGCGGCCGCGCTCTCGGGTGAAGTTCCAATCGAGAAGCTCACCTTCGCCGCGAACAAGGTTTACAAGAAGGACGGGAACGCAGTTCCGGAGTTTCACGGAACGATCGGGGAAATGTTTGCGCAACTCGCCGCGGTTAACTGCCAACTCTGGCACGTGCAGGAAAGAGTCTACGAATTCGAGCAAGTCCCAATGCATGAGAAGGACGAAGTGATCAAGCAACTCGCTATAGTAAATCTCGAACGAAATCAATGCATCGAGAAACTTGACGAAGAGTTCCGCAAATTGATCGAACAACTGCGCGGGCGGTGACGATTTGTTTAACGGGATTCAGAAACCTGAAACGGTATAATTCACGGAATTAAGAAGCTATGGGAGCCGGACCAATAGCCCATTTGGCAGTGATCGGCTTTTAGCGTACTGGACGAAAACCTAGTACGACACTTCGATAAATTCAAAGCATTGGATTTGGTCTGCGACGCTATTGCTTCAACTGGCTGGCACCCGTGAAGATTAGCCGCACGTTGATTGCCGGGGCGCGCAAGATGATCCTCTACAACGACATCGAGCCGACTGAGAAGGGGTATCTACGACAAAGGCGTAACCGCAAACCGCATCGGCGATTGCCAGGCTGATTATCAAACACTGGTCAGCTACCGTACCGGTGATGTGGAGGCGCCAAAGCTCGACGCGACGGAAGCTTTGCATCACGTCGTAGCGGAGTTTGTCGATTCAATTCGCAACGCGCGAAAGTTCTCACTGATGGCGAAGCCGGCTTGCGCGACGTCAGAATTCTTGAAGCCGGCGCAGCAGTCGATCAAGCAAGGTGGCCGGCAAATCAAGGTCAAGTCTGCGGCGCGATCCGCACCGGTAACGTAATCGGTACCCGACGCGCCATCCTCTTTACAAAATTTCCGACTCCTGCCGGTCAAAACTTTCTGATGGTTAAATTTTTTCTAAACTCTAATTCTCATGGTGCCGGGATTGCTAACTTCGCCATGCGCTTTTACTTTGATAGTACAGGTGCCGGAGGGTAGATCATTCGGCAACCTGAAGATCACCTGTGTAAAGTCGAAGTTAAGTACAGAGCGCACCTCCTCTGCCTCTATGTCATAACCTTTGTTGTTACTATCGATCAATTTAACCACTACTGAAGAAGAAGTTTCGCCTTGTGTTGGTTGAAGATTTGTTACAAAAACAATGACCCGGGTGTTTCGATCAGGCCCGAGATTGAGTGAGTTTGCTGCGTTCACAGCCGGGAACGGATCCCTTAGAAATAGCAATGAGTCTAGCGCCGCGACCTGATCAGTTGCGGGTCCAGATTCATCCAAGAGCAATTGAAGCGTTGGCGTCGGAGTTGGCGTGGGTGTAGGTGTTGGCGTCGGCGACGGCGAGGGGGTCGGCGTGGGTGTAGGTGTTGGCGTCGGCGTTGGGGTCGGCGTCGGCGTCGGGGTCGGCATTGGCGTCGGTGTCGGTTGAGTATCTCCGCTAAAGTCAGCACCTGCTTGATTGGCGCTCAAGTTTGTAAAGACTCTATTTGGTGGAGTGAAGAAGAAACCCGGCTTCGAGGCTGTTACCGTGTAGTTCCCGCCTCCTGAGAGCCCTCCTATGAGGTAATCGCCAAAGCGGCCGCTCGTCGTGCTTAAACTGCTATCGCCGCTCAACTGGACTATTACATCAGACAACGGGCCACTATTTTGATCGACGATCTTGCCGCTAATGCTGAACGTCTGGATCGTGCTCCCGACGAAATCCACGCCACTATGATCGGCGCTTAGATTCGTAAAGACTCGATTTTGTGGATTAAACACAAAACCCGGCTTCGACGGCGTGATGGTATAGTTGCCGCCTGCAGCCAGCCCACTTATGAGATAGTCGCCGAATATTCCGCTCGTGGTGCTTGCGCTGCCGTCACCAGTTAGCTGGAGTATCACGTCCGACATAGGACTCCCGTTTTGATCCAGAATTCTCCCGCCGATGCTAAACCCCTGGACCTCAGTGCCCACA
The DNA here is from genome assembly GCA_052389795.1 of Acidobacteriota bacterium. GTDB lineage: Bacteria > Acidobacteriota > Blastocatellia > Pyrinomonadales > Pyrinomonadaceae > UBA11740. Next base: position 35,348 of record JBQTHO010000006.1, read on the forward strand.
AAATTCGCGCCGGTTTGATCGTCGCTCAAATTCGAGAAAACGCGATTCTGTGGAGCAAATGTAAAGCCCGACTTCGAGGGTTTTACCGTGTAGTTCCCGCCTTCTGAAAGCCCTTCTATGAGGTAATCGCCAAAGCGGCCGCTCGTCGTGCTTAAACTGCTATCGCCGCTCAACTGGACTATTACATCAGACAACGGGCCACTATTTTGATCGACGATCTTGCCCCTAATGCTGAACGTCTGGATCGTGCTCCCGACGAAATCCACGCCACTTTGATCGGCGCTTAGATTCGTAAAGACTCGATTCTGTGGATTAAACACAAAACCCGGCTTCGACGGCGTGATGGTATAGTTGCCGCCTGCAGCCAGCCCACTTATGAGATAGTCGCCGAATATTCCGCTTGTTGTGCTTAGATTGCTGCCCCCGCTTAGTTTGATTATCACGTCGGCCATCGGATTGCCATTTTCGTCCAGCACCTTGCCGCCGATGCTGAATGTTTCTGCTAATGCTGCCGGACTGGTACTGCGAGCGTAACCGATCCGGAAGGCGCTGACGGTGCCGATGACGATAAACAGAGCAACTGCGGTCAGCGTGACCGCCCGTGTCAAAGGAGTCGGCGATGGCGTAGCACTTCTCACGGGGAGTGCCGTCGATTCGACAGGCAGTCGCGGGCAATCATTGCTGCGATTCATCTGTTTCTCTCCCATTCATCCAGAAATAACTTCTCGAAAAAGCGGTCGGACGGGTAGGATTCTCGAGTAAGCGGCACCTTGAAGGCTACGTTCGCAACGCCTGGCCAGGACTCGGCAGATCCTATTACTCAACTAGTATTTTGGCAAAGGGGGGCGGACGATTGCGGGCGGACGATTCTCTTCCTCCGTTCAGTCAACCGAAGTTCTTCCTGCAGGAGATCAAAGGGGAACATTGCCGACCGCTCCATTAAGCTGATGTCGAGGGGAACCCAGCCCGAAGTTTCTGGAGTTCCCTGTGGGCAGAAGAATATCTTTGAGAACACTAGTGTCCGGTTAAACGATTTTGGTTTGACGCTAAGTTAATGTGGTGCAAAGAAATAAACCCGATGATTGAGCTAAACGATTTGAATACGAGTCCGGGGTTTTTCTGGCTTACTCTTGCGCGATCAATCGCGAAGGAGATGCCAATTGAACCAAGGACGAACCGTATTTGCTCAACTCATCAATTTTCTCTCGCCCAACGAATTCAACCGCTGCGTGGCGCGTTACGACGGCAACAAGAGTGTGCGCGCCTTCTCTTGTTGGGATCAGTTTCTCACGTTGGCTTTCGCCCAACTCACTTATCGCGAGAGCTTGCGCGACATCGAAGTATGCCTGGCCGCACAACCAAAGAAACTTTATCACTGCGGCTTCAGTGGTCCAGTCAAACGTTCTACTCTAGCCGATGCCAACGAGAGTCGCGATTGGCGTATCTATCGCGACTTCGCCCAAAGTCTGATCAAGATCGCGCGACCCCTCTATGCTCATTCCGAGTTGGCCCTCGAACTGGACGCGACCGCTTACACCTTCGATTCCACCACCATCGATCTCTGTCTGGCGCTCTTCCCCTGGGCCCGATTTCGCCGAAACAAGGGCGCGATAAAACTGCACACGTTACTGGAGATTCACAGTTCAATCCCCGTATTTATCGCTATTACCGAGGGTCGCATTCACGATGTCAATCTCCTCGACGCCCTCGTGCCAGAACCCGGCTCGTTCATCGTCATGGACCGGGGTTACATAAATTTTGCCCGGCTCTAGCGTTTGCAACCGGCGCTCACTTTCTTTGTAATTCGGGCCAAAGACAATTTGCGCTTCGGGCGGCGCTATTCACATCCGCCCGATCGCGCCACTGGCGTCCGCAGCGATCAAACCATCGTCTTGACTGGCCCAAAGACGGCCACTCTCTATCCCGTCGCACTCCGCCGCGTCGCTTATTATTCGACCGAAACCGGCCAGCGACTGGTGTTCTTAACCAACAACTTTGCCGTGCCCGCCCTGACCGTCGCCGGACTTTATCGCTATCGCTGGCAGGTCGAACTTTTCTTCAAATGGATCAAACAACATCTCCGCATCAAACGCTTCTTGGGCACCTCGGAGAACAGCGTCAAGACCCAAATCTGGACCGCCGTTGCGGTCTACGTGCTGGTCGCCATCGTCAAGAAACGACCCGGGCTCGAGCACAATCTTTACACAATTTTGCAGATCTTGAGTCTTACACTTTTCGAGAAAACGCCCATTTTAAGCCTGTTCCAGCACCTAGCTGACGATTTTGATTCTGCTGATAACGTTAACCAACTGAAACTATTGGATATCTAACCGGGACACTAGTGCTTTGAGAAATAATACTGACAAAATAAGCCGCGATTGACACATGATTGCGACAGGCACTGGGAATTCGTTTAGGACGACGTGTTCCCAGCGGCGTTTTGATGTGACTGGCGGTCCAGTGGAGGTGAGGTTAGGTGGGCCCTTGCAACCGGCTGGGAAAAAAACTATTCTACGCGCCTTTTAAGCAACTTTTTTCTTTTGTGAATCGACAGTTGACGAAAAGAGGGATCGTCCCTCGACAGAAAAGTGAGTTTTAACGAACAAGAAAAAGCGACGCCCTCAGTGGCGGTAGTTGGCTGCGGCTATTGGGGAAAGAACTTGGTAAGGCACTTTCAGCGCCTCGGCTGCCTGGAGATGGTGTGTGACTCTGATCCCGCTGGGCGCAAGACCGCGGCGGACTTGGCGCCCGAAGCGCAAATAGTGACCGGCTTTGAAGAAGTCTTAAAGAGCAGCTTATCAGGTGTCGTCATTGCCTCGCCCGCCGAGACTCACTACACGTTAGCTCGGCGCGCGCTAGAATCAGGCAAAGATGTGCTGGTCGAAAAGCCTTTGGCACTTACCTCCGATCAAGGAGAACAACTTGTCCGCCTGGCTGATAATGGCGGGCGGATTCTAATGGTGGGCCACGTCCTCGAATACCATCCGGCGATCGTGCGATTGATAGAGATGGTCCAATCTGGTGAGCTGGGTAAAGTCCATTACATCTCCTCCAATCGGCTGAACCTCGGCAAGGTGCGACGCGAGGAAAACATTCTTTGGAGCTTTGCGCCGCACGACATAGCCGTTACGTTGCGTTTGACGGGCAGCATGCCTTTCGAAGTGGCGGCGCATGGCGGCAGTTATCTGCAGCCGAATATCGCTGACGTTACTGTGACGCACCTGCTGTTCGACAACGGCGTGCGCGCGCACATCTACGTTTCCTGGCTGCACCCGTTCAAAGAGCAGCGGCTGGTCGTGGTCGGATCGAAAAAGATGGCCAGCTTCGATGACGTCACAAAACGCCTTTTGCTTTACGATCAGCGTGTCGAACTGAAAGAAGGCCAACCCGTTCCGATCAAAGGTAACGGCGAGGTGGTGGCGTTTTCGGATGTTGAACCGTTGTTGCTCGAGTGCCAGGCGTTTGTGGATGCCATCGTTAGCCGGCGACCGCCGGTCACCGATGGCCATAGCGGCTTCCGCGTGCTCCAGGTTTTGCAGGCGGCGCAGCGCTCGCTGGTTATGAACGGTGATCCGATCAGCCTTCCGATTCAAAACTACGGCGAAAAAGGAATGGCGGCTTACCTATGAGTGAGCGGAATTACTTCGTGCATCACAGCGCTTATGTCGACGAGCCGTGTGAGATCGGCGCGGGCACGAAAATTTGGCATTTTTGCCACGTGTCGGCAAACGCGAAGCTTGGCGAGCGATGTATTCTGGGCCAGAACGTGTTCATCGCGAATGACGTGAGGATCGGCAGCAACGTCAAAATTCAAAACAATGTTTCCGTTTACACCGGCGTCGAACTGGAAGACGATGTGTTCTGTGGACCATCATGCGTTTTCACTAACGTCATTAACCCGCGCTCGCAGATCATCAGGCATAGCCAGTACCAACGGACGCTCGTGCGACGAGGAGTATCGATTGGGGCGAACGCGACAATCGTTTGCGGCGCCACGATCGGTCGGTACGCCTTCATTGGCGCCGGCGCGGTTATTTGCGGTGACGTGCCTGACTACGCGTTAATGCTGGGCGTGCCGGCGGAACGCAAAGCGTGGATGAGCCGGCATGGCCACCGCCTCAAGGAACACAACGCCAACGGCGAATTTGTTTGCCCGGAAAGTGGTTGGAAATATAAAGAGGTCGAGCCGGGCCTGCTGCGTTGTCTCGACTGGCCGGAGGATGAACCGCTGCTAGCAAAAGCTTAGGTCGTCTGCTTTCTCAACTGAAACTAAATTCCATTAGAGTTTAATAATAATGACTACGCCCAAAAATGTTGCCGTGGCTGTTGAACAGAAGCAGATGGCGGTGCCGCTGCTCGATTTAAAAGCTCAGTACGCGACGATGCGTGACGAACTTCGCGAAGCAATCGATCGTGTCGCCGATTCACAGCATTTCATCCTTGGGCCGGAAGTCGAAACACTTGAAAAACAGGTCGCCGAATACTCACAATGTAAGTTTGGCATCGGCGTATCGTCGGGGTCGGACGCATTGCTGGTGGCGCTCATGGCCATCGATCTGAAACCTGGCGATGAAGTTATCACGACGCCGTACACCTTTTTCGCAACTGCGGGCGCCGTGGCGCGTCTGGGCGGAAAATCAGTTTTCGTCGACATCGATCCGGAAACCTACAACATCGACCCGGCGGCGATTGGAGCGGCCGTGACGGACCGCACGCGGGCGATCATCCCGGTGCATCTTTACGGGCAAATGGCCGACATGAATCCGCTCATGGAACTCGCCCGGCGGCACGGCCTCTATGTGATCGAGGACGCCGCGCAGGCGATCGGCTCTGAATACGAAGGGCGGCGGGCAGGTTCAATCGGCCACTTCGGTTGTTTCAGTTTCTTTCCGTCCAAAAACCTTGGCGGTTTTGGCGACGGTGGCATGGTGACAACCAACGACTCCGTGCTTGCGGATCGCGTGAAGCTGCTTCGCAACCATGGCTATCGTCCCAAGTACTATAACAAGGTGGTCGGCGGGAATTTTCGGCTGGATGCGATCCAGGCGGCCGTGCTGCGGGTAAAGCTGAAGTATTTGGACAACTGGACCGCAGGACGTCAGCGCAATGCGGCGCGATATCGCGATCTTTTCGAACAAGCGGAAATTGCCATTCGACCCAACACTCTGGCTGAGCTGCGGCCCGGCACAGGCACAGATGGCCGGTCGTCGCTGAATGGCGCGGCCGGTGTAGTGCTCCCCACTGAACAACCGAATGGACGGCATATCTACAACCAGTTTGTGATTCGCAGCGGGCGCCGCGACGCTCTAATCGCGTTCTTGAAAGCGCGGAAAATTGGAACTGAGATTTATTATCCTGTACCGATGCATATGCAGGAGTGCTTCGCTGATTTAGGTTATGGGGCGGGGGATTTTCCCGAAAGCGAAATCGCGGCCGCTGCAAGCCTCGCACTGCCTATCTATCCCGAGTTGACGGATGAAATGATGGCGAGTGTCGTCCATTCAATCGCCGACTTCTATGCGGGACGCGGCGCGTAACAAGAACGGCTCGAGAGTTTGGTGAAAAACCAGATGAGTAATTTCGTTAAGGATAAAGGAACAATGCTAAAAAATAGTCGCGTGCTGGTCATCGGGGGGGCAGGCTTTGTAGGCTCACATATTGTTGACCAATTGGTCCAGGAGCCGGTGCGTGAGGTGGTGGTGCTCGACAATTTTGTGCGCGGCACGCGCGAAAATTTGCGCGAAGCAACGAAAGACAATCGGGTTCGGGTAGTCGAAGGCAGCATCACTGATTTGGATTTATTGCACCGTTTAATGGAAGCCACGGATTATGTCTTTCATCTCGCCGCGCTCTGGCTCTATGAATGTGTTCACCAGCCAAGGTCTGCCCTGGATGTAAACGTCGTCGGCACTTACAACGTTATTGAAGCAGCGCAGCAAGCGGGCGTGAAGAAGATCATTTACTCGTCGTCGGCATCGGTTTACGGAGACGCCGTGTTTACGCCAATGACCGAAGATCATCCCTTCAACAATCGAACAATGTACGGTGCCACGAAGATTGCCGGCGAACAATTTTTCCGTGCGTTCAACGAACAGCACAAGCTTGATTACGTTGGGTTGCGTTACATGAACATCTATGGCCCGCGAATGGATTACAAAGGCACTTACGTCAGTGTTATCATGAAGGTGCTGGATCGAATCGAGCAGGGTCGGCCGCCAATTATTTTCGGGGATGGCTCGCAGGCTTACGATTTTGTGCATGTGGATGACGTTGCCCGCGCTAACATCATGGCTTTGAAGAGTAACGCGAGCGACGTATTTTTTAACGTCGGCATGGGTATAAAGACGACGATCAACGAGCTCGTGCAGATGCTCCTTGAGATTACCGGATCGAATTTGCGCCCCGAATATCGGCCGCAGGAGCAAATGTTCGTCACGCATCGTGTCGGAAGCACGGAAAAGGCTGATCAAATACTCGGGTTCCGCGCCGCCGTGCAACTTGAGGAAGGCCTACGTTCTGTCGTTGAATGGCGGCAAAGGGATGCACGCGCGCTCGCCGAGGCGGTCTGAAACGAGATGTCGATTCCAATTACAAAACCTTTTTTCGGCGAGGAAGAAACACGCGCGGTTGACGCGGTTCTGAAAAGTGGCTGGGTAGTGCAAGGGCCCAAGGTCGCGAAATTCGAAGATATGTTTTGTGCTTTTACGGGGGCCAGTCACGCGGCCGCGGCCAGCTCATGCACCACGGCATTACATCTGGCCGTAGCAGCTCTTGGTTTAAAACCGGGAGACGAGGTAATCGTGCCTGCTTTCACTTGGGTCTCTACCGCAAACGTGGTCGAGTACGAAGGCGCGAAGCCTGTGTTTTGCGATATTAATCTTGACACTTTCAACATCGATACAAATCAAATTGAGTCGCTAGTTTCCTCGCGCACAGTCGGCATAATCCCGGTACATTTGTTTGGATTGTGCGCGGACATGCAGCCCATCCTGAATGTCGCCCGCAAGCGCAATCTTTGGGTTATTGAAGATGCCGCCTGCAGCTTTGGTAGCTGGTACCGGGGACGTCACTCGGGCACCTTTGGGGACGCCGGCTGTTTCAGTTTCCACCCGCGCAAGTCAATCACGACCGGTGAAGGTGGTATGGTCACTACGAACCGTTATGATGTTGATGAAACTGTCCGTTCTTTGCGCGACCATGGTGCGACGCGCTCAGACTTCGACCGCCACCGAGGCGTGGGCACTTTTCTGCTAGCTGATTTTGATCGGCTGGGTTACAACTATCGGCTGACTGATATTCAGGGCGCGATCGGTTGTGTGCAGATGGAACGCGCGGAATGGATTCTTGCGCAGCGTCGCGCTCGAGCGAGTACTTATGACCAGTTGATGAAAGACATCGATTGGCTGCGCTTGCCGGTGACTCCCGAAGACTACGTCCACGGATATCAAGCTTACGTTTGCCTGTTCCAGCCTGAGCAGCCGACGCTGGCGAATACCGAACGATTGCATCAGCAGCGCAATTTTCTCATGACGCGTTTGGAAGAACGAGGCATCGCCACCAGACAAGGAACGCACGCGGTGGCGCTGCAAAGCTACTACGCGGAAAAGTACGATCTGCGTCCAGAGCAATTCCCCAATTCTTACGTTGCCGATCGATTGACACTGACACTGCCGCTTTACGTCCAAATGTTTGAGGCAGACCAGCAACTGGTAGTCGACAGTCTGACGGAGGTGTTCAGTGCGCGAGTCGCTGCTTGAGCTGCTAGTGGATCTGCCTTCCGGCGGTAGACGCGGGAAAAGTCCACTACTAGTGCGACGAAGCGAGCATGGCGATCGTTTAGCTGAATGAACAATTCATTGTGAGGGCAGTCAAGAATCTGAATGTGCGGAATTGCTGGCATTTATAACCTAAACCGACAGCCTGTGCCGACTGGCTTGCTGAAAAGCATGACTGATGCCATCGCGCACCGCGGTCCCGATGGGGAGGGTTTCTACACAGAGGGCCCGGTAGGGCTCGGGCACCGGCGTTTGGCGATCATCGATCTTTCGCCCGCTGGACGCCAGCCAATGTCCAACGAATCTGCCGACCTCATCATTACCTACAATGGCGAGGTTTATAACTTTCAGGAATTGCGTGTTGAACTGCAGGCACTTGGACATCGCTTTCAATCGAGAACCGACAGCGAGGTCGTTGTGCATGCTTACGAACAGTGGGGCGAAAAATGCGTCGAGCGCTTTAATGGCATGTTCGCATTCGCAATTTACGATCGCCGGACCAAGCGCGGCGACGATTCCCGGCAGGGCCGGTTGTTCATCGCACGCGATCGTTATGGCATCAAGCCGCTGTATTACTACCATGACAGTGACGTCTTTCTGTTTGCATCGGAAATCAAAGCTCTGCTGAAACATCCCGAAGTATCAACCCGAGTTTCGCTCGCGGCGTTGAGCGAGTACTTCACCTTTCAAAATATTTTCAGCGACCTCACGCTGTTCGACGGCATACGATTGCTGCCACCGGGTTCCACCCTGACCATTGACGCGGCCGTTGCTGAACCAGTCAAACAAAAGCGTTACTGGGATTATTATCTCTCACCGGACGAATCGATTGGTTCGCGTGAAGAATGCGCTGAAGAGCTGTATCGCCTTTTTGAGCAGGCGGTGACGCGGCAAATGATTTCAGACGTGCCGGTTGGCTCGTATTTAAGCGGCGGCATGGATTCGGGCTCGATCACAGCTGTCGCCACGCGTCAGGTTTCTCGGCTGCACACTTTCTCGGGCGGTTTTGATCTGTCGTCCGCATCGGGACTCGAATTAAGTTTCGACGAACGACCGGCTGCCGAACTAATGGCCAACCGTTTCAAGACCGAGCATTACGAAATCGTCATGCACGCCGGTGACATGGAGCATGTGTTGCCGGAGCTGATTTGGCACCTCGAGGATTTACGCGTGGGCCAATGTTATCCGAACTACTACACTGCCCGGCTTGCCAGCAAGTTCGTCAAAGTGGTTTTATCCGGAGGCGGGGGCGATGAGCTATTCGGCGGCTATCCGTGGCGATATTACCGCGGCGTGCACACAAACGGTGCCAACGATTATTACCGGGCGTACTACGATTACTGGCAGCGACTGATTCCAGACGAACACCGATCCAAATTCTTTCTCCCGCAGACCTTCAGCCAGATGAACGGGAGTAATCCGTTTGAAGTATTTCGTCACGTCTTTAATGGCCACAATCAGGACCACGACACCCTCGAAGGACGTATCAATGCATCACTCTATTTTGAACTAAATACTTTTTTGCACGGGTTATTCATTGTCGAGGACAAGGTCAGTATGGCGCATTCGCTGGAAACGCGTGTCCCCTTTCTCGATAACGATTTGGTTGATTTCGCGCTGCGCATTCCGCCCCACTACAAGCTTCGCAATTTGAACAGCGCACCCGCCGTGGACGAAGACGAGCCGAGCAAGCGGATCAAATATCAAGCGAGTCCGCATCATGACGGCAAACTGGTGCTGCGCGAGGCGATGGCCCGGCTGATTCCCGCCGACATTCTTAGCCGTGCTAAACAAGGCTTTTCCGCTCCCGACGCTTCATGGTTCCGCGGAGAAAGCATCCGCTACATCAGCAATCTACTTCATGATCCGAAAGCCAGAATTTACGATTTCGTAGACCGTGGATATGCAGCCAGAATCCTGGAGGAACACACTAGTGGCCGCATCAATCACCGCCTGCTGATATGGTCGCTATTGAGCTTTGAATGGTGGTGCCGCTTGTTTCTCGATAACGGCAACCGAAACGGTTTAGAGAGAGTCTCGTCGTGAGAGTCCTCGTCACCGGAGCCGGCGGCTTCATCGGTCGCCGTGTATCAGAGAGGCTTGAGCGCGAGCGCCATCAGGTGATCCGTGTGGGGCGCCGTGATCGATTCAGGCCACACTCGCCCGTCTTAAACCTGGATCTTCTTGAACCCAGCGCTATTCAGCGTTCGATAAAGGATCTGCCGGATGTCGTTGCACATCTGGCTGCCGTCATACCAACATGCTTCACTGGCATTGATGCTGAGCGGGCGGCTGAAGCGAACCGGCTGATTGACCAAAATGTCTTTCTCGCATGCGCAGAACTGGGGGTGCCTGTGGTTTACACTTCGAGTTCGAGCGTCTACGGGTTCGGTGGCGAAGAGATTCTGAGTGAAGATTCGCCCACTTATCCGTCAGGCCCATACGCAGAGGCGAAGCTTGCATCAGAACAAGAAGGCGAGCGGTTACTCACAGGGCGTGGGCTGCCATTTACTGCCCTGCGCATCAACGCGCCTTATGGCCCGGGTCAGCGCGCACGTACGGTTCTGAAGATATTCATAGAACGGGGCATGAAAGGACTTCCGCTGCTCTACCACGGTAATGGTTCCAGACAGCAGGACTTTACCTATGTTGACGATGTGGCCGCTGCTGTGAGCAATGCGTGCGCGGTAGGTCGCAGCGGACTTTACAACATTACCGCGCAGCATCCGGTGACTATGCGCCGGCTGGCCGAACTGGTCGTCGAGTGCTTGCCAGGCTGCGCTAGCCGCATCGCTCCTTCCGGCCAAAAGGACGAGCAGGAGGGCGCGGGCGCTTCCTACAGCATTAAGAGGGCTAGGTGTCTGCTCGGGTGGCATCCGCGCGTAACCCTGGAAGAGGGGATTCGTGCATGGGCGCCAGAAGGGACTCAATGAGGCTATGAAGATTGGATTCCTGTCTGACGCGCACGGGAACTCTGTGATGCTCGCCGCCTGTCTGCGAAAGTTGCGCGAGCTGGGCGCGAGTTCCATCTATTTTCTGGGTGACGCCGTGGGTTATCTTCCCGGAGAAGCAGAAGTGTTGAGGATGCTGCGCAATGAAGGCGTGCACTCCCAGAAAGGCAATCACGAAGCGATGCTGCTGGGAGAATTGCCGCTGCCTCAACATAAGGATGAGATTTATCGCATTGGAGCTGCTCGTGAACGCCTCTCAGATCACGATCGGAATTATGTAAAGGAATGGCCGAACCATCGCGTGCTTGATCTGCAAGGACGGAAGCTTCTTTTGGTCCACGGCTCGCCTAATAACTATTTACAAGATTACGTTTATCCCAACAGTGATCTAACTATTTTTGACGCGTTGGAGTATGACGCCGTGGTCATGGGGCATACACACTATCCTTTTCTGGCACAGCGCCACGGCACCCTCGTCGTCAACGTCGGCTCGTGCGGACTCCCGCGTGACCAGGGCGATCTGCCGGCATTTGCCATGTTCGATATCAACGCCAATAGATGTGATATCTACCGGATTCAATCTGACTCGGAAGCCGTAGTCGATCACTTCGGCGCGGAGCAGATAGCAAAAGAGGTTTACGCCTGTCTTTTTCGCAAGCCCGCTCGCACTCCCTATGGTCAACGCCTAATTAAAGGACAGGAGCATAAGTGAAAAAAATAACCGTAATGGTTACAGGCGTGGGCGGAGGTGGTCACGGGGAGCAGATCTTCAAGGCCTTACGCCTGGCCGATACTGATTATGAAATTATCGCGGGCGACATGTCGCCGCATAGCCAGGCGCTTTTCGAAGCTGACTTCGCATACATTTTGCCGCCGGCCAATGACACGAACTATCTGTCCGCGCTCTTAAAAGTGTGTGGCAAGCATCGGGTAGCCGCCTTGTTCCACGGATCTGAACCCGAACTAAAAGTGATGAGCGCGCATCGTGACCGCATTCAGAGTCAGAAAATTCTCTTACCTATTAATCCGGCGCGAGTAATAGAGCTTTGCATGGACAAGGTCAGAACTTGTGACTTTCTCACGGCAAATGGTTTTCACGTATCGCACTACAAGCGGATCAGTTCCGTCGGCGATCTGGAGGACTTTCGCTACTTGCCGGCAGTGTTGAAGCCTTCGATTGGCGGCGGAGGTTCCGCAAATGTCTTTTTGGCTCAAACGTCACAAGAGCTTTTGAGTTTTGCAAAGCACATGCTGACACTCTACTCTGAGTTTATCATTCAAGAGTACGTCGGCTCATTCGATACGGAATTCACCGTCGGCGTTTTGATCAGCATGGATGGTGAGTTGATAAATTCAATAGCCGTTAAAAGGAATATTCTGACCGCCCTCAGTAATCGTATTAAGGTGCCCAATCGCACTGGCCATCCAGAGCTGGGCACGCTGTTGGCCTTGAGCAGCGGAGTATCTCAAGGCGTCGTCGGTCGCTTTCCGGAGGTGACTGAACCATGCGAACGAATCGCTGAGGCGCTCGGAGCTCGCGGGGCAATAAACATTCAGTGTCGCTTCGTCGACGGAAAAGTCTATGTGTTTGAAATTAATCCGCGCTTTTCGGGAACCACATCTTTGCGTGCAATGGTCGGATATAATGAGCCGGACGTTTTGATCCGCAAACACTTGCTCGGTGAAAACATTCCCTCACATTTCTCTTATCACACCGGTTTAATCACGCGCGGTTTAAGCGAAGTTCTAATGGAGCAGCGTGACTTTGCGATCGCTTCGGCCCTATGAATCAAAATATTGTTGAGCCGATCATCGATCTTGGATCGATCCCGTTTCACGTCGGCGAATCTAAAACACCCTCCAACATCGACCTGCCGGATGTCCTACCTTTCGTCGTCGGCATAAACGAGGATACGGGGGTAATCATGCAGATGCCCAATCAAGAGGTGCAGCACTATCTGGACCTGGCTTATCGCCGAGGCTCTATCATAGGCACACCTTTGTCGCCCAGCGGAATAGGTCGCCGTTACGCAGACGACTTCTTCGGATTCATCCTGCGCGCAATTCCCGCGGAGGCTTGGAGAGGGTTGCGCGTTCTGGAGATAGGCTGCGGTAACGGTTATCTGCTCTCGCGGCTGAAGGAACTTGGGGCAGAAGTTTTGGGCATAGAGCCGGGCCGGCAGGGAGAAATTGGTGCGGAAACTTATGGCGTTGAGATTATACGCGACCTGTTCCCGAGCAAGCGCGTTTCTACAAACGAGCGCTTCGACGTAATTTTGACGTACGCCGTCGCAGAGCATGTCATAGACCCTGCCCACTTTTTCCAGCTTCAATTGCGCCAGCTTTCTGAATCCGGCTGTCTGATTTTTTCTGTGCCCGACTGTATCGACTGCATCTCGACTGGCGACATATCCATGTTCATTCACGAGCACTGGAGCTACTTCTCGCCAAACTCTTTGAGTGAGCTTGTGAGATCGACTGGCTTGCGATTGCTGCGGTTCGAAAATTCGGGCTATGGTGGGGCGCTCTACGCCGTCGCGGGCAAGGAGGGGGACATGGTTAACATAGGGTCCGCTGGCGACGAAAGCGCACTTTTCAAAGGCGCGGTTGAGAAATCAATCGAGCACGCGCGCGCGTTTTTCCGCCAAGCCGCCGACGCGAACTCCTCCGTCGGCATCTTCTGTGCAATAAGGGCTATCAATCTACTTCACGTTCTGGGCGTCCGAAACAACATAAGGTTCTTTGACGACGATGCGCGGCTGCATGGCAAGTACTATCCACCCTTTGACTTTCCGATCGAATCGCGGTCTTCGTTCTTGACAGATCCAGTTGACGAGCTAATCATTATGTCCAGATCTTTTGGTAGTAAAATCAAACATAAACTTCAGAATGAAAAACAGCTTGGCTCCACTTCCATACTATTGGTGGACGAGTTTTTGCGGAACCGCTGATGTGATCGGCGGGCGTTCCGCGTTTTATTGGATATGAAATATTACAAGCAAGTAGTATTCGTCCTTATTACCTGTGTCACTGCGGGCCTCTCGTTTTTGTTGCTTCCGATAATTGTTTTTTTTTATAGGTTGTTTGCCCGCCGCAGCGAACATCCTCGGCTGGTTTGGGGCGCGATCCCAATTATCAATAACAAGTACTGGTCAAACGCCCTCGCTCAGCAGGGATTTTTTTCAAAGACTTTGATGTTTTCTTATCAATCAAGAATCAATCAGCCTGAAGACTTTGATCTGGACATTTGCAAGCTGCTGAACCTGCGCTTGCGTCCATTGCAGAAAATCTATGAATACTGGTTGGCGCCGTACGTCGCGTTTGTTTACGCGCTCGCGAATTTCGATATTTTTCATCATTCGTTTAAAGGCGGTTTTCTAGGCGTGACGCCGCTCTGGCGCTTGGAAGCGGGATTGCTCAAATTCGCGCAGAAGAAAGTAATTATCATTGTCATTGGTTATGACGCATATCTTTACTCGCGAATCCTTGATGTTTCTTTGCGGCATGTTCTAATGACATCGCGGCCTGAAGAAGCGAAGATGGAGAAGCAGATTCAAGAGCGAATAAACTATTGGGTGAAAGCAGCCGATGTGATCAACGTTTCCACGATAATCGACGGCATCGGCCGCTGGGACTTGCTCCCTTACAGTATTCTTTCAATTGATACGGCGCTCTGGAAACCGAAACATCGCTATTCCATGAACGATGGAAGCAGCGGAATAGTAAAACTGATGCACAGTCCCAACAATCGCATCTACAAAGGGACCGAGTTTTTGCTGGACGCGGTTGAGGCACTAAAGATAGAAGGTCTGAAGCTTGAACTGATTCTGATAGAGGGCAAGCAAAATGACGAACTGCGCCGCATAATGCTTGACGAGGCCGACATTCTCGCTGAACAGTTCATTGCGCCGTCATACGGATTAACTGGAGTGGAGGGTATGGCCTGCGGTTTGCCGGTCTTAGCTAACCTGGGCAATGATCTTTATAATCGTCTGTTCCGCCGTTACTCTTACTTGAATGAATGCCCAATCCTTTCTACGTCCCCTGAGACGTTGAAGGAGAACTTGCGCGTTCTAGTGACGAACCCGCAACTGCGCGAGGAGTTGGGGCGCGCCGGGCGTAAATATGTAGAAAAGTATCATTCGGAGGATACGGCGCAATATCTGTTCGGGGCGATTTACGATAAAATCTGGTACAACAAGAACGTTGATTTAATGAACCTTTTTCATCCGCTAAAGTCGGAATACAATCGGCGCAAACCTCTTGTTCAGCATCCTCTGGTGGATAGCAAACTTCCCGCAAATTACTTCGCCGATGTCGCAACATTCGTTTCGTAGCCTTTTCAAAGATATTGCCATTTACGGCTTCGGCGATCTCACTTTGAGAGCGACGTCGCTGGTGACCCTGCCGATTTACACACGCATCTTTAGTCCTGCGGACTATGGAATCCTAAGCTATGTCCTGACGATCATTAACATAATAAGCGCGGTTTCGATTTTGGGTTGTAATTCGGCGTATTCGCTCTACTTTTTTGAAGCAGAAACCGTGGAAGCAAAGCAAATAGTCACTTCCACATCTCTTGGATTTATTTCGCTCTTGAGTCTGGCGGTGGCTCTTCTTTTTTTGCCTTTCGCGTCGCCGATCTCTTTTTGGTCCTTCGGAACCGGGCAGCATGCGTTGCTGTTTAGTTTGGCCTTTCTATCTGTTCCGGCCGGACTGATCAACTCGATGTGCGGGCAGGTGCTGCGCAATCAATTTCAGGCACGACTCTTCACCACATTGAATATCATTACCGCCGTACTAACCGTTGGGTTTGGACTTTATGGCGTCGTGGTGATGAAGCTGGGCTTAGTTGGAGTAGTCGGTGGCGGCTTGGTCGCGGCGTGCATCATGTTGCCGGCGCGTTTTTGGACCATCAGAGCCTGGCTGCGGCCAGTCTTCGCTTATCCAATGCTCAAGAAACTACTGGCCTTCGGCGTCCCGTTGGTGCCGATGACAATTGCCTACTGGGTCTTCGAAGTGTCGGATAGGATAATCCTCAGCAAACTCTCCACACTCGAACAGCTTGGCCTGTATGCCGTTGCTAATACTTTGACCGGCGCGTTGGCCCTTGTGAACAGCGCGTTGGGCCAGGCATGGTCGCCGCACGCTTTCAGAATGCGCACTGAGCATCCTGATACAGCGCCACAGTTTTTCGGGCACGTCCTGACCTACATTCTGGTCAGCTTCGGAATTCTGTGCGTGGGCATCACAGTTTTTGCGCGCGAAATTTTGGTTTCGCTTTCATCGCCAAGATTCTATCCAGCGGCTTTAGCAATCGGCCCCCTGGCTTTGGGCTTCGTCGCCTACGCCTCCACGCAGGTAACCGCTGCAGGGCTGTCTCTTGCTAAAAAGACCAGCTACTTAGCTCTTTTCGCGTGGATTGCCGCGCTGCTGAATATAGGGTTGAATATTATCTTCGTGCCCAGGTGGGGGATGATGGCTGCCGCTTGGTCCACCGCCGTTTCATATATCTTCCTGACCGTGGCATATATGATCTCTGCGCAGCGATTTTGGCGAGTGTCCTACGAAAAATATCGCGCAGCCACAGTCGCTTTGCTTACGTTTGTTTGCACTGCCGGCGTGTTGCTGTTGCCATCTACGGATTTCATTCCCGGGCTGTTAATGAAGACGGCGTACTGTTTGGTGTATGTCGCCCTCCTATTCGTATTTCAGGTTCTCGATCGGCGGGAGTTGAAAGGGCTGCTCGCGTTGTGGCGCGGAGTGCGTGTGCGCGTTCTACGTCAACAGTCATGAGCGTCAACGGAATATGAGAATTTTAGTCACCGGCGCAACTGGATTCATCGGTGGACACCTGGCGCGCCAACTCCAAGCCGAGCACGAAGTCTATGCTCTCACGAGAAAATCCCCCAGCCACCCGGACGCGCCGGCGCTCTCCGAGGTGCGCTGGATCGAGCAGGACGTTACTGCGCCGCTCAATCGCTCGCGCCTGCCGCCACGCCTGGATGCGATCCTCCATCTCGCGCAGTCGGAGTTCTACAAGCAGTTTCCTACGCAGGCTCGCGACATCTTTGAGGTCAATACACAGAGCACGCTCCACCTGCTTGAATACGGGCGCGAGGCTGGCATCTCTCGCTTCGTTTATGCTTCAAGCGGCGGCGTCTACGGCTTCCGCGAGGAGGGCTTCATTGAGACAGACCCGGTGAATCCTTTGAACTTTTACCTCAGCTCTAAATACTGTGCGGAACTCCTCATCGCCAACTACCAGCAGTTCTTTCGCACGGTGGTCCTGCGCCTCTTCTTCGTCTATGGCGAGGGGCAGTCCTCGTCCATGCTGATCCCCCGGTTGATCGACTCGGTGGCCGCAGGCCGGCCCATCGTACTACAGGGCCAGGACGGGATCCGCATTAACCCGACTTACGTCGGAGATGCGGTCGCGGCCTTTGAGCGTGGCCTCACGTTGGAAGGCAGTCAGCTGATTAACGTCGCGGGCCCGGAAGTCTTATCGTTGCGCGAGATTGGAGAGATCATTGGCCGGCAACTGGGATGCGCCCCCGTCTTCAACGTGCAACCGGATCAAGAGCCGACGCATCTCGTCGGCGACCTGGCTAAGATGAAAACCCTTCTGGGCGGACCGCACGTGACCTTCGTCGAAGGCGTCGCCAGAGTGTGCCGCCGGGAAGGAGTGCCGAATGGAAGCGAGATTTGACAATCGTTCTTCGTTTGTTAGACTAACCCACTGCTTATGCATTAATAAGAAAAGAGTTCACCTGAGCCGCATCGAAGGGGAATCCAGCGCATGTTGTTCGCAACGGGCTTACAAGCCAAGCCACCCAAGTACATAAGCTTCGAGCCAAGCAGTAAATGTAATCTTCACTGCGTCATGTGCTCTCGCGAGACTCTGGCGCAGAAGCCGCTGAATATCAACATGTCTCTCGATGCTTTCAGGCACATGCTGGACCAGTTTACGGCGCCGGCTGACGTCACGCTTTGCGGCATCGGCGAGCCTCTTCTGAACCCGCAAATTATTCAGATGGTGCAGTACGTGACTGAAAGACAGATGCGTCCCACCATGATTACCAATGGAACCATCATGCGGGATGAGACGGCGCACAAACTTATCGATGCCGGGCTCAAGAAAATTACGTTTTCCATTCACGGCGGAACTGCGGATACCCATCAATTGATCCGGCAGGGCCCGAAGAATGTGGATAGTCTTGAACGGGTGTATGGGAACATCCAACGGTTTGTCGAAATACGCAATGAAAGAAAAGCGGAAGTAATTGTTATCGCAAACTACCTCGCCGCTCGGCAAACGGTAGCGGAGTTTCCCAGCACTTTGCGTAAAGCGAAAGAGATTGGCATCGATGAAGTAGTGGCGCTGCGACTCATAAACGTCAATGGCGCGTTGGACCATCTGGCCCCGGAACATGGGCAGGAACGACAGATCGTAGGTTACCGAAAATTGGCGGCAGAGATCGGCGTCAAGTTCAGTTTCTGGGAAGGAACCGGCATGTGCCGTGAGTTGTGGGAGTGCATCTTTATCATGTCCAATGGCGACATCGGTCCCTGTGATGGTTGGTTATACGACAAGCCACCCATGGGAAATCTACTCGAAGAACACGCAGAAGATGTTTGGAATGGACCCAAATACCAGGAGTTGAGAAAGACTTTCCTCGCGAAAAAACTCGACTGGTGTGATACCTGCTGTCTCGGCGGAGCTTTTGAAAGTCCGTTGCAAATAGTTGTTGACAAGGTGCGCCGCAGGGCCGGAGCTCTCGTGCAGTTGACGAGGTAGAACGGAAGGATGCCAACTGTTACTGTCCCTTTGGCAACCTACAATCGTGCCCGTTTTCTTGCTGAATGCCTTGACAGCATTCTGGCGCAAACCCATCAGGATCTGGAAATCATCGTCGTAGACGATGCGTCAACCGACGAGACTCCCGAAGTAGCCTCGCGTTACTCCGACCGGATCGTCTACCACCGTCACGAAGAAAATCGCGGCTTCATCGAAACGTTCAAGCGCGCTTCCTCGCTCGCTACTGGAAAGTACGAGACCTATTTTGGCGACGACGACGTATTGATGCCGGAATTCATTGAGCGCGGCGTCGAGATCATGGAGAGCGATACAAACGTCGTGAAGTTCTCCACAGATTGTTACATGATCGATCGTCATAGCCAGCGGATTGGCAATGGCACCTATCTTCAAGCCGTGAATCGCCCGAGCGGGAAAGTCACTCTGTTCGATCTCTTTGAGTTTGGTTGCTTTGTCCATGGTGGAATTAATCGGCGCGCCACGCTCAAAGAGCTCGGACATTACGACACCACCTTCACCTGCGGCGCCGATTATGACCTCTATCTGAGGATGACCGGAGCCGGCTATGATATTTACTACCTCAATGAACCGTTGTGGTACTATCGGATTCACCCCAAGATGCGCTCGCATAACGAATCGTTTAATTGGGCTGAGACAATCTCAATTCTGGAGCGCAATCTGGCACGGTTCCCTGAAGTTCACGAGCGGTTGGGAAACAAGATCCGTCGGAAGATGGGGATGAACAAGGCCTGGCTGGCAGTACGTCTTTTCTGGGAAGGTCAACTTGCGAGCTCATTGAAGTATGGGCTCTCAGCAACCCGTGATTATCTACCTGCCGTTCCCATTGGCGCGGCTCAGATGGCTTTCTCGAAGCTTAGAGGCAGGCGCAGCATATATCACATGGGCGATTAACTTTTTCTGTTGACATCTAAAGTACTTTCGTGTACTTATTCCAGCTCCTAATCTAAGTCTCTAGAGATTTCAGGGCTGTTTGAAAGTCCAAGCCCGCCGTATGGGCATGGCTAACGGTCACTTGCGCTTCACAAAGACCGTCCTACTGAAACCATTTTGAAGTTTACCGTTTGAACAGGAGGAAACAAGATGAATAAGCGTTTAGCTTTGCACGGCTTTGCCTCTGCGTTACTGGTGTTGGGCGCTGCGTCATTGGCCTTTGGGCAAAACCAGCGGACATGGGTATCGTCGTCGGGGAGCGACGCCGCCGCATGTACAACGCCAGCGACAGCTTGCGCCACTCTGGCGGGGGCGTTGGGCAAGACAAATTCTGGCGGTGAGATTGTTGCCGTCGACGGTGGTGAATATGGCCGCGTCACCATTACCAAGTCGGTTACCATTGATGGCCAGGGCGTTGCCAGGGTCACAGGTAATGTGGGCGGAAATGCGATTGGTGTTGCCGCAGGGGCAAACGATGTCGTTATTCTGAGAGGTTTGCACCTATATGGCGCCTCAGCCGGTGGGGCGAGTGTATTCGGTGTTCAATTCACATCGGGAAGATCATTGCAAATCTCTGACACGCAGATTGATTCGTTCGGCGCGTACGGAATCGATTTCGAACCAACGGCCTCATTGAGCCAGTTGATCGTGGACAACGTGCACGTCAAATCCTGTGCTTCTGGTGGCGCACTGCTCAGATCCACGGCCGGAAACTCAACTGCGTCGCTTAACCTAGTTAGGTTTGACAGGGGCGCTTTCGGTCTCGATGTTCGGGACAATATACTGGCAACAGTCACTAACAGCCATGCGACTCATAATAGCAATCACGGCTTCTTCGCCAGAGGCCCGAATTCGGAAATCAATCTCGTCTCTTCCACTGCTTCAAACAACAGTTTGGCAGGCGTTAGAGCAGAATCAGCAACCGCAATAATTCGGATTTCGGCGAATACCGTCACTGATAATGGGACTGGTCTGCAAACTGCATCGGGAGGACAGATCGTCTCCTATTCAGACAACGTTGTCGCTGGGAATGCCATTAATGGAGTGCCGACGTCAACAGTGCCCAAGACGTAAGAAACAAACTCGATTCGTGAGTTGGTTCCTTCTTGGTCCAACCGGGGGAACTAACTTACGATCTTGGCGTGCCTGAGAATTTTCGGCAAGGGGCGCGGTTCCGAGCGCCCTTTTCCTATGTTAAATCGGGAATCGCAAGTTTGGCCCTGCGCCTCCGAAACGTTAAGCGTCATAAAGGTCCTTCCGGTATCCCGCAAGTCAGTCGATGAGCCAATGGAATAACACTGGTTTATCAAACTCCGTTCCGCCTTCCACCCATTCATACCAATACTGGCGATAGATGTGTTACAAGTTGATTAAAGTCAGCGTCATCATCCCAGTTAAGGATGAGGAGCAGAGCATTGAGATGCTCATCGAAGGTTTGCAAAGCCAGACGCTGCAGCCTGCGGAAATAGTGATCACCGACGGTGGATCCCGCGACAAGACGTGTACCTTGATTCGCACTAAACAAAAGGTCTCAAATGTGCCTCTAGTGTTGCTCGAGACCGAGCACGCCTTTCCGGGACGTGGAAGGAACCTGGCCATTACTGCTGCCGCTAATAGTTGGATTGCCTGTATCGATGCGGGCGTGGTTCCGCGATCTGATTGGCTGGAGCGGTTGGCAGACGCAGCCAATCGTTATCCAGAGGCTCAGGTCATTTTTGGGAGATACGAGCCTGTTACCGAAACCTACTTTACTGAATGCGCCGCAATCAGTTACCTGCCAACTCCGGAAGCGCCCACCAAATCCATCGCTTCATGTCTCTTGATGAAGCGCGCCTGGGAAGCAGCTAAAGGTTTTCCTGAGGATCTTCGCTCCGGTGAAGATTTGATTTTTTTTCAGCGGATTGAAAGAGCTAACGTTCCGTACACGTTCTGCACAGACGCAGTCGTTTATTGGGAGTTGCAACCCAGCATCGGCCCAACCTTTCGGCGATTTGCGACCTACTCGCGCTACGGAATGAAGGCAGGTCTTTCCGGCGAGTGGCAGATTAGCGTCGTGAGGTTCTACCTGGTGCTTTTTCTTCTAGTGGCGGCGAGCTGGTTCTGGTGGCCGCTCGTGTTCGCGCCGCCAGCCATCTTGATTCTTCGTGTTCAAAAGAGGATCTACCGGCGGCGCCGAGCTATCTCTGGTGGCCTCTGGGAGCTGCTAAATCCGAAGCGCGTTCTTATCGTCGCATGGATCAGTGTGGTGATCGATATGGCGATGTTTTTTGGCATTATGAAGTGGTTTTTGCGGGATGTACTTGGAGCTGGACGAACAGCGAAACGGGCGACTTACCCGCCAACTAGGGACTAGTGTTGCTTCGCCTCCCTCGACTCAAGCTACCCGCCATTTTATACTCACATTCATCTCGATAGTGGGGCAGGAAATGAATAATGCAAATCAGGTTGCTCGAAATATTGGCGTGTCCGGATTGTCTCGCTGATCTCCATTGTTCACCGTCAGAAGTGCCAATGGACGGTGAGATTGAGACTGGCAGCCTGGGATGTCGACGTTGCGGAAAGACCTTTCTAATTGAGGCTGGCATTCCTCGATTCGTCGAGAGCGACAACTATTCGTCATCATTCGGATATCAATGGAACCGCTTCAAAGCGGAGCAGATAGATTCGGTAAACCAAACTGATCTTTCGGCCCAGAGGTTCTTTAAGGAGACCGGGTGGTCCCCGGAATGGCTCGAGGGAAAATGGATTCTCGATGTTGGTTGCGGTGCGGGCCGCTTTCTGGACGTAGCGTCACGGAGCAGTTGCGACGTAGTTGGCGTCGATCTCAGTAATGCAACCGACGCAGCCCGATCCACACTTGGCGGCCGCAGAAACGTTCATCTGGTTCAGGCCAGCATCTATGGGTTGCCCTTCAAGAGTTCTGTTTTTGATGGGTGCTACTGCATCGGCGTGATTCAGCATACCCCTGATCCGCAAGCTTCGCTCAAAGCTTTGCCCCGTGTGCTGAAGAAGGACGGTCGGGTCGCAGTAACAATCTATGAGCGCAAACGCTGGACGCTCCTGAACACCAAATATCTAATCCGGCCTCTGACAAAGCGATTGAATAAGAACGTGCTGCTCAATTTCATTAAGGGGCTGATGCCGATCTTTTTCCCGCTTACAGAGGTCCTATTTCGTATTCCCTACCTCGGGCGGTTTTTCATGTACGCGATTCCTGTTGCGAATTATGTCGGAGAGGACAAATTGAGCTTGCGCCAACGGTACGCCTGGGCTGTGCTGGACACGTTTGACATGCTGTCGCCGCAGTACGATCAGCCGCGGACTCAGGAGGAAGCTGAGGCTGCTTTGAGCAATGCGGGAATAGTCGACCTGAGGCGACTTCCGAATTCAGGCCTGAATCTAGTGGGCATTAAGGCGGCGTAATCGATCGTTCGGTTAACTTGTTCGCGAGGAGCCGAGCTTGAGAACGGTCGAGTTGTTCCCTAAAGACGCCGCGACAATTGGAGTTTAATATCTTGACGCAAAGAAAAGCTTTGATCACGGGCCTGACCGGTCAGGACGGAAGTTATCTCGCCGAGCACCTGCTCGACCTTGGTTACGAGGTGCACGGGCTGGTCCGGCGGGTGGCTATGGAAGACCCGCAGCGCCGCTTCACACGGATTTCACACTTGCTCGACAAAATAACGCTGCATCCCGCGAGCCTGGAAAGTTATCCGAGCATCTTCAACGTCATCAGCCGTAACCAATTCGACGAGTGCTACCATCTGGCCGCGCAATCGTTCGTTGCCGAAAGCTTTGCCGACGGCTTTTCGACGATGAACACGAACATCAACGGCACGCATTACATGCTGGCGGCGTTGCGCGAGTTGCAGCCGCAGTGCCGTTTCTACTTTGCGGGCTCGTCAGAGATGTTCGGCAAGGTGCGCGAAGTTCCACAGACAGAAAGTACGCCATTTCATCCGCGCTCGCCGTACGGAATAAGCAAAGTCGCCGGCTTCGATCTCACGCGCAATTACCGGGAGGCCTACGACATGTTCTGCGCCAGTGGCATCCTGTTCAATCACGAAAGTCCGCGTCGCGGCTTCGAATTCGTGACGCGCAAAATCACCGCGGCAGTCGCGCGCATCAAAGCCGGCCAGCAGAAGGATCTCAGACTCGGCAACCTCGAAGCGCGGCGCGACTGGGGGCACGCAAAGGATTACGTGCGGGCGATGCACATGATGTTGCAGCAAGACACACCGGACGATTTTGTAGTCGCCAGCGGGGCGTCGCACACGGTGCGCCAGTTCTGTGAATTGGCGTTTGGCCAGGCGGACCTTGATTACCGCGACTATGTTGTGCAGGACGATCGCTTCTATCGGCCGGCTGAGGTCGAATCGTTGATCGGCGACGCGAGTAAGGCGCGCACCGTTCTGGGTTGGACGCCGGATTACGACTTCGAGTCGCTCGTGAAAGACATGGTCAGCAACGACATCACGGCGATCGCCGATTCATCAGCCTCCTCCTCCTCCGTGCAAACCGTACCTTCGTGAAAAGCAGTCACTAATTAACTGAAGGCATGCGCTACCACTTAATCGGGATCTGCGGAACTGCGATGGCTTCGCTGGCGGGAATGCTGCAAGCGCGCGGGCACCGCGTGACTGGATCTGATGAGCATGTCTATCCGCCGATGTCCACGATGCTCGAAAGCTTAGGCATTCCGATTCTGCGTGGATACAAAGGTGAGAATGTTTCGGCGGCACCCGATTGCGTCGTTGTGGGCAACGCGATTCCGCGTGGCAATCCGGAAGTCGAAGAGGTTTTGCAGCGACGGATCGTTTATCGATCGCAAGCCGAGGTCGTCAAAGAAGAGTTTATTCGTGGCCGGCGTTCTCTGGTGATTGCCGGCACACACGGCAAGACGACGACGACAAGTTTGGCCGCCTGGGTCATCGATCAAGCGGGTCGGAATCCGTCGTTCCTGGTCGGCGGAGTGGTGCAGAATTTCGGCGTCAGCTTTCGTGTCACGGAAAGCGATTACTTCATCATCGAAGGCGATGAATACGACACGGCCTACTTCGACAAGGGTCCGAAGTTTATGCACTACCTGCCCGAGATTGGGGTGGTCAACAATATCGAATTCGATCATGCGGACATTTATAAAGACCTCGATGCGGTGAAGCTCGCGTTCCGTCGTCTGATGAACCTCGTGCCCGCCAACGGAAGCTTGATTGCCGGCTGGGACAGCCCGCATGTGCGTGATGTCGTCGGGTCTTTTGGTGAGAAGCTCTTCACCCGTCTAGAAACGTTTGGGACCTGTAACGATGCGAAGTGGCAGGCGCGCGACATTCGTTACGCCGACGGGATGACGCACTTCAAAGTCTTCCGCGAGGGAGCAGCGTGGGCGGAGTTTCAGACTCCGATAATCGGTGAGTTCAACGTCCGAAACTGCCTGGCCGTGATTATCGCCGCCGATGCATGGGGAGCAGACCGCAAAGCAATCTCTGACGCGCTCGCGAGCTTTAAAAGCGTTCGGCGCCGTTGCGAAGTGCGCGGCGAAGTAAACGGCGTGACCGTCATTGATGACTTTGCGCATCATCCAACCGCCGTGCGCGAAACTCTGGCCGCGCTGCGTACGAAGTACGCCGGTCGCCGTCTGGTTGCCGTGTTCGAACCGCGGTCACGCACATCGTGCCACGCAACTTTTCAAAATCTTTATGTTGACGCCTTCGCGCCGGCTGATTACGTGATTGTCTCGCGCGTTTACGATGCGCAGCGCGCGGCTGAAATGGGTGGAGTGCTCGACATTGAAAAGCTAATCGAAGATGTTGCCGCGACAGGCAAACCGTCTCACGTGATTACTGAAGTCGATGACATAGTCGAGCAGTTGCGGAAAGAGGTTCGCTCAGGCGATGTGATCGCGGTGATGTCGAACGGCGGGTTCGGCGGCATTCACGAGAAGCTGCTCGCGGTTTTGTCGTAGGAGCGCCGACATCCTTGTCGGCGGTTCGCGAGCATCCCTGCTCGCATCTTGTGGGTGGATCACAGGACCGGCAGAGATGCCGGCGACCCGCACGCAGGATGCGTGCGCTCCTACTGTGCTCCTACAATTCGCCAATTGTTCGAGGGCTCAACAGGAATCCTCTTATTACGCTCGACCCAATCGATGATCAATTCGCGCACTTCTTCGCTCGAGCGATAAACTACCGGCGCGTTCTTGAACATCGTGTAGCCGCCACCGCCGTTCACGCGATAGTTGTTCGTAACGACATTAAGCTTCTGGGTTAGTGAAAGCGGCTGTCCTTTGAACTTGAGATTCTGAATGCGCTGGCCAAACGGCTTCGTTAAATCGAGGTCGTAGGTCACTCCCTCGGCCATGTCGAAGTTGTATCCCGGGATGCGCGTATCAACCAATTCACTCAGACTCTTACCAGCCTGATACTCTTTAAAATATCGCGCCGAATGTTCCAGCACGTCTTTCACCTGCTGGCCCGTCAATTCCAAAGTCACGAGCGTATTCTCATATTCGTAGAGGCTGGCAATCTCACGAACCGTCACCGTTCCTTTCGAAATGCGGGCTTCGGTATTGAAACAGGCGGCCATGGAAACGTCGCCCTTGCCGGCCTCGAGCTGCACCTTATGAATCAAGTCGATGATGGCTGTGTCCCGGGCCCGGCAGCCCTGCGCCGTCAGTTCATTGTCCGATTCGCCGATCGTTTTCGCGAGCCATGCCTGGGTTTCGTCGTGATAGGGCTGACCGAGTTTCGCGATTTCCGCATCGACCTCAGTCTTCTCGGTCACAGGAATTGTGCGAGCGGATTTAGCCAGGACGTGCCAGCGATTGTCGCCGCCTTTTTCCAAATACAAATCGACGCGCGCCAGGTGACTTGCCCAACGATTGGCCTGCGTCAGCAGAACACCCTCGTTGAAGTAGCCCGACATCTGCTGCTTCGGAATATCCATGAAGGTTTTGATCACCTCGCTGTTAACGACAAGCGAAGGCACGTCACGATGCGTGTGACCCATCAGGATTACATCGACGCCGGACACCTGACGCGCAATGGCGAGGGCGGCATTTTCATTAGTCATTTGCGAAGGGCTGCGCGTGCCTGTGCGCAAGTCTTCTTCGATGCCCATGTGCATCGCGACTACGACGACATCAGCTCTTCCTTCGTTGCGCAGGAGCGGGACCCACTTCTTAGCTTCGCTGACCGTTTCGCGAAATTCGAGGCCTTCGTAATTGGGAACATTCTCCCAATTCGGAATCCCGGGCGTCGTCAAACCGAGAATGCCAATGCGCACGCCCTGCACTTCTTTGATTATGTAAGGCTTGTGGTAATTCGACGGATCTCCTTTAACTCTGGTCTCATAGGTGTTCGCTGAGAGCCACGGAAAACTCGCTTCGCGGCGGGCCTTCTCCTGAACTTTCAATCCGAAATTGTATTCATGATTGCCGACGGCCATAGCGTCGTATTTCAGGGCGCTCATCGTGAGCATCATCGGATCGGGCGGTTTGTTGTTGCGCCGGTTATGAATGTAGGCGAGGGGCGTCCCCTGAATCGTGTCGCCCGAATCGATCAACAAAAGGTCCGGGTTATTCTTGCGAGCTTCTTTCACCAACGTCGCCACCTTCGCGATCCCGACGTTGTCGTACTTATTCGTGTAGTAGTCGATCGGAAAAATGCGTCCGTGCATGTCCGTGGTGCTGAGGATGACGACGTGCGCGCGTTGTGGGGCCTGCTGCCCATCCGTAATCAAGACGAGCGCAGGAAAGAAGAAAAAGACCGCCAGCGCAAAGAGTCTCTTCATTTTCCGAATCCTTTCATTCACACCGTGGCAACCTGATTGTTTTGATGGCATTAGAATACTTGACCCACCAATCACGTTGGCAACCCGAAGGGTTGCGATAAAGTAGCCGGGGGTCGTAGCGAAGCGTAGACCCCCGGGATTCGTCGGTTTAGAATTCGCACCCTGAAGGGGTGCCAGACAAGTTCTTTGACCCTTTCAGGGTCAGAAAATTCTGGATACTCGATCCGGGGGAATCGCGCTGCTGCGCGCTCAACCCCCGGCTACTATCTTTCAGCCCTTCGGGCTGACTCAAATCCTATCGTTTCGCGTCAATGCAGGGATGCGTGATGGCGGCGGCGCCCGTCTGCGCGGAATAGACTTCCGCCGCCGTGTAGCCGCGCACGCAGCTCGCATAAACCAGCGGAAAGCGCTCACGCATCTGCTTCAACTTGTCCTGGTTTTCAAAGTACGTGCGGCCGCGTTGCAGAATGAAATGCGCCGGCGCTTGATTTGGCACATTGAAATCGGGATCCGAAATGACACGCGACTGTAAATCGGTCCGGCCGAACTTTTCCGTATAGTAACGGACAACACCGGGCGCTTCAGTGACGATCGTGGCGCCGGCTGGTGCGTTCGCGCAAGCGAACTGAATCGCCTCTTTCAGCCCGTCGTCGTAGAACTCATCGTGCGGAAAGAAGTAAGCCGTGTAGCGATCGCCGATCACGTTTGAGTAAAGCGCGTAATGCGGCGCGCTGGCGTACGCGGTGAAGGCCGGCACAAGCACCACCAGGAGCAAAAGCAAGCCCGTCGCCGCCGCGGTCACGCCGCCTTTCGCGTTCCATTTTCGGAACGCGGACGACGCCGAGCGAATCAGAAACACAATTCCGACAGCCGCCGCCATGTAAAGGAAAGGCATTAGCGAAAGTAAATATCGCGGCCACTTTGCGCCCATCAGCGAGTAGGGAACGATCCAAAACAGGATCATGAACAAGACAAAACCATAGCTGGGCTTGCGCCAATGACGGAGGCTCACGATGAATCCGATAATCGACGTTGCCAGCACTGCCAGGGGAACCTTGATCGCGAGAAAGAGAAGGTAGAAGTAAACCGGCGTGGCCCAGAACGGCGAGCGTGAAATGTTGTTCTTGTACAGGCGATCGCCCATCAAGTAGCCGGTGTGTGTCAGCAGCCGCTCTCCCGAATATGCGTTCAGATAATTCCACACCTTCGGCGAAAAGATCATCGGATTCGCAATCACAAATGCGACGCCCATGATGATGAAAAAGCTGAGCGGTGTTTTCCAGCGCGGCTCTTCCGGCTTTGGCTGCCGCACACTGTAGTTGTGGTGATACAGCATGTTCAGCCCGAGATAGTGCGGGAAATATTTTGACGCCATCATCAGGCCAAAGCTGACCGCGCTCAGGTTCCGCAGGCGCCCCACCAGCTTGTTGTTTGTCCGGTCAACT
The DNA here is from genome assembly GCA_052389795.1 of Acidobacteriota bacterium. Classification (GTDB taxonomy): domain Bacteria; phylum Acidobacteriota; class Blastocatellia; order Pyrinomonadales; family Pyrinomonadaceae; genus UBA11740. The sequence goes on from JBQTHO010000006.1 coordinate 64,074, forward strand.
TTTTTCGCCTCAATGAAAAGGTAGAATGCGAACAGCATGAAGAAGACCATCAGCGTGTCTTCTTTGCCGATGCGGTTGTAGGTGATAGCGGTGACGCCGAATGACCACAACGCCGCCGCCCATAGTCCCGTGCTGAGATCGAACAGGGCCGCCGTCAACAGGCACAAAGGAATCGCGGTAAGCGCGCCGAACAAAGCGTTCGGGAATCGCAACGCGGCTTCGTCCGAAACGGCCTGGCTGGTCAGCGAATTCCACGCGGCCGCGCCGCGAAGTGCCACATAGATCAGCAGCTTCATCAGCATCGGGTGCTCGGCATTCGCGGTAAAGTCGCCGCGATCGTACGCCCGCGCAGCTTCGACTTTGTTTATTTCATCCTCAGCGAACCCAACCGCGCCCAGTCCTTTCAAACGCAGTCCCGCGCCGATAACAATCATTAGTGCTAACGCTATGACGGCCGTTTTCTGCCACGACACGGCAAAGCCACCACTGTGAACTGAACCGATCGCAGGCGACGAAGGCAGCGCGTCACCTTTGGCTGAATTTACACCGGCAACTGACATTGAATTAGCTGGATTGGCTTGCAGGGTTTGCGGAAACCGCAATTTTGGCTTCCTTGGCCAGCGCTTGTTCAGCATCCCGAGCGATGGCTCGCAGCGACAAACCGCGTTGCAGCAGGAGTATCATACCCGTTGCCGCCCAAAACACATCACGCCCTTTCCGAACGATCGCGAGCGTCACGCCGGTCACCTCGGCAAATTGCAGCACCTTGGAAACCCGGCCGGTGCCCGCTTCATCGACACCCATGCGCAGCGGGATGAATTTGAACGCGACCGTGATCACGCGATTAACGGACTCGAGAATGAATGCCGTCAAAAAAGTTGGGGGCTGGTCTGGACTGATGAAGCTAAGCACCACATAGATTTCAGTTGCGCCGGCCAGGTGGAAACACGCTTCGAGCAGGACGATCGGCAGGAATCGCGATTGGTTGCGACGATAGAATCCGTAGATGCGTTCTTCAATCGACCGGGTCTTTTCAATCCACCTGGCATCCAGGCCGCGCCGGTGCAGGAACCCCGCAGTTCCGCTGATAAACCTGAGGCGCTTGAAAATGAGTGCGGCCCCGAGGGCTGTGATGAGTACGATTACGACCAGCGTGACGATGCTGATGATTCGCAAGCCCTTCGTCACGTTGAAACTCAGAAGCAGCGCCGTCATGCCTGAGAAGATGAACAGTGCCACCGACAGGGCGTAAAAAGTATTTTCGATTGCCAGCGCTGAGATGCTGGCGGTCAAAGGCACGCGATCGCGAATCAATGCCGGCTTGGCGGGTTCGGAAACAAGAAATCCGGCGAAGGGAATAACGTTTCCCAATGCATCGCCCATGATGCGCGCGCGGATGGCATCGCGAAACCGGAGCCGGTACGGCGCTTCCATGCAGAGCGTCCACGCGATCGACCGCACGATTTGACGAATCGAAGAGATTGCGATCACCAGCACGAAACCGGCGCCGAGTCTCGAGATCCCCTCGAGGATCTCACCCACGCCCGCCTTCCGCACGAAATAGGCAAACAGGGCAATTCCGCCTAAGAAGGCGATGATGCCAAACGGAGTGAGGCCTTTCTTGCCTGGTCTTTTGACTGAATCTTTGGTCATTGATTTGAACTGCCAATCACAAAATAGATGATCGTGAAAGGTATGTCCAAAACAAACGGCATTCCGCCAAATCAAGCCAGTTAGAACGAACCAGCGAGCGCCGCGGCGCAGGCCGAGCGTCGGAAAAATCAGACATTCGAGTGGCACAGACTCCAGTCTGTGACTAAGACCGAGGATGCACAGACTGAAGTCCATGCCACTTCCGATTTTGCGTTTTGAGTGAGCGGTTGATTATCATGTCGATTCAAGATCGTCATTCCTTTTCCGCGACCCGATCTTTATGACTAAAACCCAAACTGCAATCGAAGAGTCTTTTGCGCGTCCGCTGACAACACTGTCGGAAGACGAACAAATGTTCCGTGACAGTGTGCGCGAGTTCGCGGAAGGCGAAATCCGCAAGCGTGTCGAAAGAATGGACGAGCAAGGCCAGATGGATGCCGACCTGATCCAGCAGTGTTTCGACCTCGGCTTGATGGGCATTGAGACACCTGAGGAGTTGGGCGGCGCGGGCGGATCTTTCTTTCAGGCGATTCTCGCGGTCGAAGAGCTGTCACGCGTCGATGCATCGGTCGGCGTGCTGGTCGACGTGCAGAACACTCTGGTGAATAACGCCCTGATTCGTTGGGGGAACGCTGAGCAGAAGAAAAAATATCTATCGCAGTTGGCGGCCGAAAAAGTTGGCGCTTACGCGTTGAGCGAAGCCAGCTCGGGTTCCGACGCCTTCGCGATGCAGACGCGCGCGGTCGATGGCGGCGATCACTTTGTCGTGAACGGCCGGAAGCTTTGGATTACGAACGGCAAAGAGGCCGAGATTTTTGTGCTCTTCGCCAACGCGAATCCTGAGGCTGGTTACCGCGGCATCACCGCTTTCATCGTTGAGAAAACCACCGAAGGATTCTCAGTCGGCAAGAAAGAAAACAAACTCGGCATTCGCGCTTCATCGACAACTGAACTGATTCTGGAAGACTGCAAAGTGCCGCAGGAAAATGTGCTCGGCGAAATCGGCAAGGGCTACAAAGTCTCCATCGAGACTTTGAATGAAGGCCGCATCGGCATCGGCGCGCAGATGATTGGATTGGCGCGCGGTGCCCTGGAGGCGGCGCTGGCTTACACGAAAGAGCGTCAGCAATTCGGGAAGAGCATCAGCGAATTTCAGGGCGTCCAGTTTCAATTGGCCGACATGGCGACTGAACTGGAAGCGGCGCGCTTGATGGTGTACAACGCGGCGCGCATGAAAGACGCCGGCCTGAATTTCGTCAAAGAGGCTGCGATGGCCAAGCTGTTTTCATCGCGCGCCGCAGAACAAATCACGTCGAAAGCGATCGAGTTGTATGGCGGCTACGGTTATGTGAAGGATTACCCGGTTGAGAAGTACTGGCGCGATTCAAAGATCGGCGCGATTTACGAGGGCACTTCGAACATGCAATTGCAGACGATCGCGAAACTGATGATAGGGAAGTAGTGATTCACTGATTCATTGGCTCATTGATTCATTTAAAGAAGACCCCATCGAGATAGCAGTGATGAAGAATATGGACCCAAGCGATTCAATGAACCAATGAATCAATGAGTAAATGAATCAATGATGCAATCACGAATCGAAGTCTTCGAGCAAATGCTTTCCAGCGACCCGAACAATACAATGGTGTTGTTCGGCCTGGCGAAGGAATACGAAAAAGGCGGCGATGATCCGAAGGTGATCGAAACGCTTGAGCGTTATCTCGCCGCGGCTGACGACCAGGGGAACGCGTACGGTATGCTGGCGCGCGCGTACGAGCGCAGCAAACAGAAGGATAAAGCGCGGGAGTCCTATCAACGTGGCGTCGACGCGGCGACCCGCCATGGTCACCCAGGCATGGCCGAAGAATATCGTGAGATCCTGGAAGCTGAGTTTTCAGTGCCGTAGGCACGAAATGTTTATAGCCCCGAGCTGTGTCTTCTTTTTAGCCCATTTATGGGCGCCAAGAGTATTTCGCTCCTAAAGGAGCTTTGATGTTCGCTCTTTCGAAGGTTTTATAAACATTTCGCCGCGCTGCGGCGAATCCGAAATCATGAGTGACACAAAAGTCCTACGTTTAGTAAAAAAATCGGACGGCAAATTGCCCGAAGAGGCTTTCACCGCGAAGGCCGTGGCCCGTGCCGAACCGCGACCCGTTCCCGCGCCTGAGCCGAAACCCGCGCGCGGACGACGACGTCATCGACGTGACCGCGAGCGGCCTCGCGAGCTGCCTCAGCTCAGCCCCGAACAGATGATCAGTATCTTCCGCACGATGTACCTGTCGCGGAAGCTGGATGACAAAGAAATCCAGATGAAGGGGCAGAACCGGATCTTCTTTCAAATCAGCGGCGCCGGTCATGAAGCGATTCTGACAGCGGCGGCGATGTGTCTGAAGCCCAGCTACGACTGGTTCTATCCGTACTATCGCGATCGCGCGTTGTGTTTGGCTTTGGGCATGACGCCACTCGAGATGCTTCTGCAGAGCGTTGGCGCGGAAGCCGACCCGAATTCCCACGGGCGCCAGATGCCTTCGCACTGGGGACACAAGAAGCTCAACATCGTGTCGCAGTCCTCGCCCACCGGCACGCAACTCCTGCAGGCCGTTGGCTGTGCGGAAGCTGCTTACCGGGTCAAGCTGGTCAAAGAATTGAAGAAGGCCGTCAAGAATTTCCGCAACGATGAGGTTGCTTACGTCTCACTTGGCGATGGCACGTCGAGCGAAGGTGAGTTCTGGGAAGCGCTCAACACCGCGTGCAATCTGAAGCTGCCGGTTGTGTTCCTGCTTGAAGACAACGGCTATGCGATCAGCGTTCCCGTCGAAGTCCAAACCGCGGGCGGCGATATTTCGAAATTGGTTTCAGGTTTCCCGAATCTTTACCGGCAGAAAGTCGATGGCACTGATCCGGTCGAGTCCTACGCCGCCATGCAGCGCGCCGTGGATAATTGCCGGAAGAACCGCGGGCCTTCCTTCGTTCATGCGAAGGTCATCCGGCCGTATTCGCATTCGCTGTCCGATGACGAGAAGCTCTATCGCGCCGATGAAGAGCGCACCTCAGACGCCGAACACGATCCAATCAAACAGTTCGGCGCGCGGATAATCGACGAAGGCATCATCGATCAGGACAGCCTGCAAAAGATCAAGGATGAAATCGACCGCGAGGTAACTGAGGCCGCTGACGCTGCGCTCGCCAGTCCGCAGCCCGCGCCTGAGTCAGCGACCCTTTACGTTTACTCGCCCGATGTCGATCCGACTTCTGCCAAATTCGACACCGAAGACCAAGTCGAACTGAGCGGCAATCCGGGCACGATGGTCGATCTCATTAACCGTTGCCTGCACACTGAGATGAAGCGCGATCCGCGCATCGTTGTTTTCGGCCAGGACGTGGCCGATTGCTCGCGCGAGGAGTCTCTTGACAAAGTGAAAGGAAAAGGCGGCGTCTTCAAAGTCACCGCGAACCTGCAACGCGAGTTTGGCAGTGCGCGCGTCTTCAATTCACCGCTGGCCGAAGCCAACATCGTCGGCCGCGCGATCGGCATGGCGACTCGCGGTTTGAAACCCGTTGTCGAGATTCAGTTCTTCGATTACATCTGGCCGGCGTTTCACCAGATTCGTAACGAATTGGCCGTCATGCGCTGGCGTTCGGCCAACGATTTTTCGTCGCCGCTGGTGATTCGCGTTCCCGTCGGTGGGTATTTGAAAGGCGGCGCGATTTATCACTCGCAGTCAGGCGTGTCTTTGTTTACGCAAATCCCAGGCTTGCGCGTCGTTTATCCTTCCAACGCGCTGGATGCGAACGGATTGCTGCGCACGTCGATCCGTTGCGACGACCCGGTAATTTTCCTCGAACACAAGCATCTCTACCGGCAGGCCTACAACAAGTCGCCATATCCCGGCGAAGACTTTATGGTCCCATTCGGCAAGGCGAAGACTGTGCGCGAAGGAACTAACCTTTCGATTATCACCTATGGCGCGCTGGTGCAGCGTTCAGTGGTCGCGGCCAAGGAAGCCGAGAAGCAGGGAATCAGCGTCGAGATAATCGACCTGCGCAGTCTGAGTCCGTGTGACTGGAACGCGGTTGCTGAATCCGTGAAGAAGACTTCGCGCGTCATCGTCGCTCACGAAGACTCTCTGTCGTGGGGTTACGGCGCAGAGATCGCGGCGCGGATATCCCTTGAGCTCTTCGAATACCTGGACGCTCCGGTCCACCGCGTGGGCGCGCTCGACACGTTCGTCGCTTATGCACCGCAATTGGAAGACGCCATCCTGCCGCAGGCGGCGGACGTGCTGAAAGCCATTACGGACGTACATGGCTACTAGTTCGTGTTCCGCGTGAAGCCGGTAAAACACCGGGCACCCAATGATTAGGCGCAACGTTTTCTTCACCCCGCTAGGGGTGAAATGTTTATAGCACCCTCGCCAACCTTTGCCTTCAAAGCTCCTTTAGGAGCGGAATGTGAGGACCTCATGGGTAACACCTACTCTCAAATTTACATTCAGACTGTATTTGCAGTTGACGGGCGGCTGTCTCTCATTCGTCCGGAATTCGAAGAAGAACTCTACAAGTACATCACCGGCATCGTGCGCAATAATGGTCAGAAACTAATTGCGATCAACGGAATGTCCGACCACGTGCACATCCTCATCGGACTAAAGCCGGCAATGGCCTTGGCTGATCTGGTGCGGGACATTAAAGCCGATTCGTCAGAGTTTATTAACCGAAAGAAATGGGTGCGCGGAAGATTCAGTTGGCAGGAAGGGTACGGAGCATTCTCCTACGGCCATTCGCAACTCGGCACGATCATCCGATACATTCAGAATCAGGAACAGCACCACAGGCGTCGGACATTTAAGGATGAATACTTGACGTGGTTGAAGAAGTTCGAGGTGCCGTTTGATGAACGATACATTTTTAAGTTCATCGAGTGAACATATCGCTCCTAAAGGAGCGAAGATTATTTTAGGAGTACGTGGTTGCTATAGACATTTCGCTCCTAGCGGAGCGAAACGCGACCTTGCACAAATGCTTTCGATAGCGTGAAACCGTCATTCTTCAAAACTCCGGCCGCCTTTCGCAAGTGGCTTGCCGCCAATCACGATAAAGCCAAGGAACTCTTCGTGGGGTTCTACAAGAAAGGCTCCGGCAAGCCAAGCATCACGTGGCCTGAATCTGTCGATGAAGCTCTTTGCTTCGGATGGATTGACGGCGTTCGCAAGACAATCGATGACGAGAGCTACCTGATTCGGTTTTCGCCGCGCAAGCCGGAAAGCATCTGGAGTGCCGTCAACATTCGCAACGTCGAGCGGCTCACAGCAGAAAAGCGAATGCAGTCTGCCGGATTGAAAGCGTTTGCGGCTCGCAAGGAATACCGTTCGGGCATCTACGCGTACGAAGAGCGCCCGGCCGAACTCGTCGAGCCATACGCGTCACACTTCCGTCGCCACAAAGCCGCGTGGAAATTCTTTCAAGCTCAACCGCCTTACTATCGCAAGACGCTAACCTGGTGGATCGTCAGCGCGAAGCAGGAGAAGACGAGGTTGAGCAGGCTGAAGAAACTAATTGAGACTTCGGCAAAACAACAACGCCTGATATAAAGCTAACTGAACCAGATTTCACGCCGTTAGGCGTGACATGTTTATAGTAGCGAGCAGTTTCATTCTTCGAAGCTCCGTTAGGAGCGCAATATTATTTCGCTCCTAACGGAGTTCAACAGACTTTCTCACACCAAGTGCTATAAACATTTCGCTCCTGACGGAGCGACGAAAAAGAGTTCCGACGCACAAGAGTCGCAAAATGCGCAAAGTCACTTTGGGGCTGGCAACCAGTCTCGACAACTACATCGCGAGGGTTGATGGTGGGGCGGACTGGATGCTTTGGACCACAGAAGTCGCCGACCTCAGTGCGAAGTTCATGAAAACGGTCGACGCGATTCTCATCGGCCGCAAGACCTACGAAGTGATGTTGGCGTCCGGCGAGACTTCCTATCCGGGCGCGACAAACTATGTCTTTTCCCGCTCGCAGAAAAAGCTGCCCGCCCTGGCAAAGACTGCCGCGTCGAAGAAAAAGGTTTTGCGGGATGTAGAATTCGTCGCGACAGGAGCTGTAAGTTTTGTGAAGGACCTTAAGCAGCAGAAAGGATCAGGCATCGTAATCTTCGGTGGCGGCAAGCTGGCGAGTAGTTTGTTCAACGCCGATCTGATCGATGAAGTTGTCCTCAACGTGCATCCGGTAATTCTCGGGTCTGGCATTCCTCTATTTCCCGAAATCAAGCGCCAAATCAACCTCGAATTGTTTGAAGTGAAGCGACTGAAGAACGGCTGCATAGTGCTTTCATACCGCATTCAGCGCTGAACCCGTTCCGAACAGAGGTGAACAGTAGTTCTGTATCGCTTCATTCCGTCGTAGACCCCAAAAACACCGAATTTACGGGTCTGAAGCCGAGATTATGTCGGCACGTTGATTGCGAGTGTCTAGACTGCAAATAAACGAGACCTCTATCCCGACACAACAGAAACCATGGTTTTTTTAAGGAGAAATTTTATGAGCAAACGCTTGATTGCAGTATTCGGAGGAACGCTGCTGTTACTTTCGCTGGCCGCCACGAGCTTCGGCCAGGTCCCAACCACAACCACAACCACCGTAACCAAAGTCGAAACAGTTCAGAACCCGGACGGAACATTTACCATTGTCGAGTATCCGGTCGGCAAAGAAACAGTCGTCACTCTGAACCCAGTTAGCGTAACAGGCGCCGCCGGAACGGCGACAATTTTGCGCGCTGCTGATGGAACGACAATCAAAGTTAATATGACCGGCTTACCAAGTGATCTAGCCGGACTGAATCTTTACGCCGTCGATTCAACCGGAGCCGTAACCTTGCTTGGTCCGCTCGCACTTGCAAACGGCGCCGGCACATTCACGACGACTACACCGTTGTCGCGCTTCATGTTGATTAGTTCAACTGAAGCAGCGTTGAACGCGTATGATGCGAACACCACAGTCCTTTTCCGCAGCTCGGTTCCAACCGGGTTGTCCGTAATACCGTTGAGCGGTCCAGTTGGCGATAAGGTTGCGGCCACTACTGCGCCGACCACCGAAGCCGCGGTGCCGATGCTTGGCATTCCGAATATGAAGCTGAAGGACGACACTGAGCTGAAAGTGAATTTCAGTGGCGCCATGGCGGGTGCGCGGGCGAACATTTTCATTACGCCCAAGAGGGAAGGTCGCACCAAAGTAAAGGTCCGCTTTCACGAGCTGAAGGAAACCGTGGGCGGCCAGACTTACGTTCTTTGGGCCGTGTCACCTGATGGACAGTTCCAGAAGCTTGGTCAGGTGGTGAACCGAAAGAATCGCCACGAGGCCGAAGTTAATTCTAACGTCGCGTTTACGGATTTCGGCTTGTTCGTGACGAGCGAACCGACGGGCAGCTTCAAGACGATCTTAAGGCCGGCGGGTTCTCGCGTCGGCTTCATTGAGATCATTCCTTAACCTGAAAAACAAACTGCTAAACTAAGGGCCGCCGCAAAGGCGGCCCTATTTTTATGTAACGCAAGTTGATAACTTGCGCGGTTCAACCCAAGTTAACAACTGGGCTACATCGACGGAACACTCGCCGATGGCGCTTCGTATAAGTGACGCAAGCCAAAAGACGGCGAAAAAAGGCCCAAACTAGAAAGGTCTCAAAAGTGTTGAGATGAAAGAAGCGACGGACATATTAAAGATTGTGGGAATGATTTTGCTGGCGCTGTTTGTGCTGGCCGTGGGAGTGCCGCTGGTTCTGGCAGCCGCCGGTGTGGCCCTTGGCGTTCTCGGATTCCTGGTTGGATTGGCGGTGGCGCTGATTAAGATCGCGGTCGTAGTGGCGATTATCTATCTGATCATCGTTGGCATTCGCGCGGTGCTGAAATGAACTGCTAGACGTTGAACCTGAAGTTCACTACATCGCCCTCCTGCATGATGTAGTCTTTACCTTCCAATCTGGTTAACCCCTTTTCCTTAGCCGCTGGGTACGATCCGGCGCGCATCAGATCCTCGTAGCCGACGATCTCGGCGCGGATAAAGCCGCGGGCGATGTCGGAATGAATCGCTCCGGCCGCATCCTGAGCGCGCGAGCCCTGCGCTATGGTCCACGCGCGCGCCTCTTTTTCTCCGGCCGTCAGGAAAGACATCAGGCCCAGCACCCGATACGCGCTCTTGATCAGCTGATCGACACCGCTGCTTTTGACGCCCAGCGACTCGAGATACTCGATTCGTTCTGCAGGCGATAGATCGACGAGATCAGCTTCGAGTTGAGCGCAAATGACAACGCACTCGGCTCCTTCGTTGTCAGCGATCTCGCGCATGGCCTTTACCTGTTCGTTCTCGTCGGGAGCGTTGAGGGTTGCCTCGGCAACATTCGCCGCGTATATCGTCGGCTTCATTGTCAGCAGGAAAAAGTTTCGACTGATGACGCGTTCTTCTTCGCTGAGAGGGACACTTCGTGCCGGCTTGAATTCTTCCAGCGCCGGCTGCAGTTTGTCGAGGACCTCAAGTTCGGCTTTGGCTGTCTTGTCGCCGCTCTTGGCCGTTTTCTGTACCCGCTCTCGGCGTCGCTCAACTGTGGAAAGGTCGGCAAGGGCCAGCTCGATTTGGATTGTCTCGATGTCGCGCCTGGCATTGATCGAGTCCTCAACGTGTACCACCGTTTCGTCTTCAAAACAGCGCACAACATGGATCATGGTGTCCGTCTCACGGATGGCGTGAAGGAATTGGTTACCCATACCTTCGCCCTGCGATGACCCGCGCACCAGCCCCGCAATATCAACGAACTCGACACTAGCCGGCACGATAACTTCCGTCTTCACTAGTTTGGCAAGGGGCGCGAGGCGTTCGTCCGGAACCGCGACTACGCCGACGTTGGGTTTGCTGGTGGAAAAAGCATAATTGGCAATCAAGGCAGACGACTGTGCCGTCACCGCATTGAAAAGCGTTGTCTTACCGACGTTGGGCAGTCCTACCATTCCCGCGCGAAGCATAAACCTCGATTAACAATACTATACGATCAAACTAAAATCAGTCTGTCTATGTGAAGTATCCACAACAAAAACCGCGGGACGAGAAACTCTCGCCCCGCGGTTTTCTTTGACCGTCAGAAACGGCTATTGAATTTTTTGCATGGTGATTGTGATCGTTGGTTCGGCGCCGGCAGTGCGACTGTACGAAACCCAGTAACCCGCTTTCGGATATCTCACAACTTTGTGAATCGAACCGTCAGCTTTGACTTCAGCCTCAGTGCCGAGCACAGCTTTCGGTGTCGGAACGCCATTCGAGCCACTCATGTAGTCAATCGCGATGGCACTGACTGCGCCCTTCTCGTAATAGATTTGAACGGCTTCGTTATCATTGAACAGGTAAAAGTCCTGCTCCGGGCTTTTATCGCGTGGCGAGCCAAGCTTCTTGCGCGCATCGTCGGTCGCCATGCCGATCTTCACGCCGCGAAACTGGAAACCATTTTCGTCCGGCGTGGTGATGCTGACTTTTGAACCCTGTGCCGACGCGGTTGAAGCAGTCAAAAGCATAACTAATACGACACAACTGAAGAGAACCACTTTCTTAAGTTGATTTGAAAAGGACCTGAGGTACACGTGATACATCTGTTGCTCCTCCTTACCCTGGTTGCCGTGTTAGATAAACGCGGCGGAAAGATAATAGCGGCGGTAGCCTTCAGGGTTCGGTGGCTGACCGTCGTGCGTTCTGTGGATGACATTATGCCACCGTCGAACGCCAAGTCAACTGGTTTTCGACGCCGCGCAGCCAGGCGTTGCAGGCTATTGACTGCCGCAGGTTTTTGGCTTAGAAGGCATTAGGGGTTTTCTCGAATTCCAAGCTGGTTTCGCACACATACTGAAGGAGCTTTAGTTGATGAAAAAAAGTAAATTGACGCAGATCGCGCTCCTCCTGGCGCTGGTCGCTATCGGGGCCGTAAGCTGTACGCCGAGCGAGAATACGAACACGACGACGACCACTGCGGTCACCGCCACGCCTGCACCCACGCCTGACACCAATGCCATCGTCGCGGAAATAACGAAGCTTGAGCACGACTGGCCGCGCATTATCCGCGAACGCGACGCCGCAGCCTTGCGGCGGTTGGAAGCCGATGACGTGATGATCGTTTATCCCGACGGTAACGCGGGAAACAAGGAACAGGACGTCAAAGACATCGAGGCCGGTCTGATGACTTTCGATTCATGGGACATATCGAATATGAAAGTTAACGTAATCGACAGCGACACTGCGGCTGCAACTTTTCTAATCACCGTCACCAATGGAAAGATCAAGTCACCCGACGGCAAATCAACGCAAAATATAAGCGGCAAGTATCGTGTCATTGACACGTTCGCGCGGCGCAACGGCCAGTGGCAACTTGTGGCCTCGGGCGTAACTCCGTTGAGCCCCGCAGCGGCGGCGGCGGCGTCGGCTTCGCCAAACGCGTCACCGGCCGCACCGGCAACGAAAGCTTCGCCCGCGCCGAGAGTTTCACCGACGCGGAGAACGCCACCACCGCCGACGCCGGCCAGCACTCCGTAACGTTCTAAGGCGGCCAAATTCCAGGCTCGTACAAATCAAGTGGCGTGAAATCGCGCCGCCCGGTCAACTCTGACCAACAGCGGTACTTACGTAATGCGACCTCTTCGGTATTCCATCAACGTCACACTGGACGGGTGCTGCGATCATCGGGCAGGCTCGACGGACGAAGAATTGCATCGTTACTGGGCCGAGAACCTCGCCGAGGCCGATGCCCTACTCTTCGGCAGGGTAACCTACGAAATGATGGAGGCAGCGTGGCGGCTGCCGGCGACGGGAGTGAAGCCTGATTGGATGGCCGACTGGATGGAGCCCTTCGCCCGGACGATCGACGCGGCCAAGAAGTACGTCGTGTCGAGCACCCTGGACCGGGTCGATTGGAACGCGGAGCTCGTGCGCGGGGATCTGGGGCAAGCCGTTCAGCAGCTCAAGCAGGAGTCAGGTAAGGGACTGTTCCTGGGAGGCGTGAAGCTCCCGCAGGCGTTGGCGGATCTGGGATTGATCGATGAGTACGAGTTCGTGGTGCACCCAAGGCTAGCGGGCCACGGGCCCACGTTGTTCGCGGGGCTATCGCAGTATGTCGACTTGAAGCTCGTGAGCCTGCATGAGTTCGGCTCGGGGGCGGTGGCCATGCGGTATGAGCCGAGAAGATAGCCGGCAACGCAATGTTCAGGACCTCCCCACTACCCATTACCCGGTATTCGGTAGTGGGGTGTATGTGTTGGCGATGCCTACACGTTTGTTGGAATCGAACGCAATCCTCAGATATACCTTATTACCCACTACCCGTTTGCGTTTTGACGCCGTCTCAGTTTTGTTATAGAAGCATCACGCACGGCAGCCCCGGCGTCTGGCGCATCGCCTTCCCCGGTGAAAGAGGACATAAAGAAGAAGATGTAGGCACATCATCCGCGCGTTACGTTTAGAGGCCGCACTTGTGCGGCCGTCGGGACAAGTCCCGACTCTAAACGGATGGTGCAAAGTGGAAAACATGTGAGGTTGAGAGGGCTTCCTAAAACGGGTGGCCCTCTCTTTTTGTTGCCTATTACTCAAGCCCAGATTCCGGGAATTGTCGCTGCACAGGAAGGGCATTGCCCGTTCGGCGTGACGTTCATCTGTCGAATCAAGTACCCGTACCGTTCTACTAAAAGCTTGTCGCAGTCGGGGCAGTAAGTATTCTCCCAGCGTCCGACTCTGCCGGGCAGATTGCCGGCGTAGATGTAACGCAAGCCGGCCTCACGTCCAATCTCGCACGCGCGCACCAATTGTTCAGCCGTCGTGTTCGCATTCTCCTGCATGTGATAGTCCTGATGAAATGCGGTGACATGCCATGGGATATCCCGCGAAACCGACGCGATGAAATCCGCGGCGGTTCGCAGCTCGTCTTCCGAATCATTGAATCCGGGAATGACCAGCGTCACGATCTCTTCCCAGAATCCGCGTTCGTGGACCATCTTCACGGTGTCGAGAATGTTATCCACGACGCCACCGAGACTGCGATAGCTCCGATCACTCATCGTCTTCAGATCGATCTTGTAGCAATCAGTCCAGGGCCGCAGGTAATCAAGCACCTGGGGCGTCGCATTGCCGTTTGAAATAAACGCGGTGCGGAACCCTTCGGGCCGGACTTTTTTGAAAACCTCGACCGCCCATTCAGCCGTGATCAGCGGCTCGTTGTAACTCGATCCGACCATTGACGCGCCGTAGGCTTTCGCCATCGTCACTAAACGATCAGCGTTAACCGCATTCGGCATCGAGACGGCCTCATCATCACGAAGCGCCTGCGACGTCAGCCAGTTCTGACAATACGCGCAGTGCAGGTCGCACCCGAGCATTCCGAAAGTCAGCGTGTCAGAGCCCGGCAAACAGTGAAAGAAAGGTTTCTTCTCCGTCGGATCGCAGGCGAGGGCAGCGACATAATTCATCGGCACACGCAGTTGACCGCCTTGGTTGAAGCGAACTTTACAGATGCCGCGCTTGCCGGACTTGATCAAACAGCGATGGCCGCACGCGTAGCATTTCAGCGCGTCATTATCGAGATGCTCCGTCAACTCAGGCGCGCCTTCGCCGGTCAGCTCATCTAAAACCTCGGCGAGCGAAGCTTGTGTCTTAGTCAGTGGCACTGCTCTTCGGTTTTTCCCGGAATCCGTTGAAGAATTATACTCCCGCAGTGTACTTAGTGCTTTGTGCTTGGTACTTTGTTGTCCATCCCATGGTCGACGTTACGACTCCGGTCTGAAGCGAAATCAAAGTATAAAGAACCAAGCACAAAGTACGACTATTAAAATGATTATCGAACAAATCACCGTCACCGCCTTCCAGCAACACACGCGCGTACTTGGTTGCGAGAAAACCAGGCGCGCGATCTGCATCGATCCTGGCGACGACTCAGACGCGATTGTCGAAGCGATCGACAAACACGGCTTTGAGCTGCAGGCGATTGCCTGCACCCACGCACATCTGGATCACATCGGCGGAGTGGCCGGGCTGAAGAAAAGAAAGCCAAACGCGAAAGTAACCATTCACGCGGCGGATGAGTTCATTTACGATGCTCTGCCGCAGCAACCCGCATGGCTCGGCATTCCGGAATCACAATTCGCTGCTTACGGCTTTGATTTCGAGCCGCCGCCGCGCGTTGATGAATACTTTAGCGATAATCAGATTTACCCGGTTGGCGAGTTGAGTTTCCAAATCATTCATTGTCCCGGCCATACGCCAGGACACGTTGTTCTCTTCGAGCCAAACGAGCAAAAGGTTTTTGTCGGTGACTGTCTATTTGCCGGTTCAATTGGCAGGACCGATTTGCCCGGCGGTTCGACCGAACAACTGATGGACTCGCTGTTCAACAAAATTCTCCCGCTGGGTGATGAAGTGGAAGTCTACTCAGGTCACGGGCCGGTAACGACGCTCGGTGAAGAACGGCGGACTAACCCGTTCCTGACCGGAGTGTATTTGATTGGCAGCAGTGGCCGGATTTAGCGCGACTTTAACAAGTTATGCTACCTCTTGAACCGGGCACAAGCCAATGTGAGGTAGGGCTCAAAGCCAAAAGGCGGCCAGACCGCTTGGCCTCGCCGCCTTGATAGTTTCAAACCGGTGCTTGGAAAGTTAATTCGGCAGCAGTACCGCGTTGACCACGTGTATCACACCGTTGGACTGATAGACGTTCGCGGTGGTGACGGTCGATGTGCCGCCTTTTGCATCTCGTAGAACGATGTTACCACCATCCATCATCGCCGTGAGAGTGCCGCCACTCACAGTTTTTAACGACGCCTTACCGCGACCTTTCTTAATGAGCTTTGCTAAAGCCTTCGAATCGTACTTGCCGGCCAGGACGTGGTACGTCAGAACGTTGGTCAGCATCGACTTGTTCTCAGGCTTAAGCAGCGTGTCCACCGTTCCGGCGGGTAGCTGATCAAAAGCTGCGTTGGTTGGCGCAAAGACCGTGAAGGGTCCCGCACTATTAAGCGTATCGACCAGTCCCGCTGCTTTTACAGCTGCGACCAGAGTCGTGTGGTCAGCCGAATTGACGGCATTGGCAACAATGGTTTTCGACGGATACATTGCCGCACCACCCACCATTGGGTTCTCTTTCATCATTTGCGCGGAAGCGCTTGAACTCGCAAGCGCGATTCCCGCAACTACAAACAGAATGGCGTAAAGCCTTTTCATCTTTTGGTCTCCTCTTTTTAATTTCGAATTTGGAACTTCTGAAGGCTATACGGGAGTGAAGGATGGATTGGATTTAGATCACGTCAGATTTTGAAGGAAGAAGGCAGCGGCTGTACGCTACCGTCCGCCTCCGACTGAGACTAACGACTACGACGCCGGACTGGCGAGATAGATCGGGCCCGTGGGGGATTGAGACCCGCTCTTCGGCTCAAGAGTAATCGCAACTATCGCGTTCTGGCGGGCCTCGGCCGGCATTTCGTCCATCATCATCGCCTTCCCCGCTGCATCGACGGTGAAAGTCTTGCCGGGCATTGGCGACTGACCTTTGGGAATAAACCAAACTTCATAAGCCATGCCCGGCGGGGCCATGGGCAGTCCCTCAGTTATAAGCATGCCGCGACCAGTTTTCTGGTCGTAAACAAAAGTTGCGCGAGCTGCTTGGGCGGTCTGCGTTCCAGCCAACTCCATCGTCTTCATGCCGGGGGAACGAAGGAATTCGACCGCCTCCCGCTGCCGCGCAAGTGCTTCGCGTTCACGACTAAGTTCACTGTTCCGCTGATTGAGTTGCTGCGAAAGCCGCGCAACTTCCTGCCGCGAGTGCGTATCGCGCCGCCAAAGGACGCCAATGCCGATAAGCAAAGCAACGAAAGCAATCGCCGCCGCCAGCCTTAGCCAGGGAGTCGAAGACACGCGTGGTCTAAACTCTATTACGGACGCGGAAGGTCTATTGGAAGAGTCGCGAGTGCGGGCCTCACTGCGAGCTTGATTCAAAATACGCTCGCGAACTTCAGCCCGAGGCTCGGCAGCCGTCGAAGCATAAGCCAGCAAACCCGCAGCGTCGCGCAACTCGGCTAACTCTGTGCGACAGACGGAACAACTCTCGAGGTGTTCCTCGAGCTTGCGCCGGTCCGGAGCCTCCAATGCATCCAGCGCATACAGAGTCAGCAACTCTTCGTATTCCTGATGTTCCATCATCTATAGTCGCGTGAACCCTGGGGCAGAACTTCTCGTAATTTCATTAGTCCTGCCCGCATCCGTGTCTTTACGGTGCCCAAAGGATCGCCGAGCCGTGCGGCAATTTCACTCTGGGTGAGACCCTCAAAGTAAGCAAGAAAAAGGGTTCGTTTCTGCTCTTCGGGTAATTCCATCAATGCTTGCCGCACAATTTTCCCTTCCTCTGATTTGACTGCTTCTTCGGCAGCGTCACCGGCCGGGTCTTGTGCGGAATGCGCTACCACCTGTTCAGCTGTTCTTGCCCGGCTACCCAGAGCACGCAGGCGATCCAAAGCGCGACTACGCGCGATCGTAACCAGCCAGGTAAAGGCCCGCCCGCGCGTGGCGTCAAAGTCCGCAGCCCGCCGCCAAACTTGCAGAAACGTCTCTTGAAGCACGTCCTCCGCCTCCTGGCGGTCATGTAATATACGTAAGATTAGGCCAAATAGGATTAACCTGTAGCGATCATAGATTTCCGCCAACGCTTGTTCATCGCCGCGCGAGACCGCGCCGAGGAGTTCGTTGTCGGAAATGTCTGATGGCTGGATGCGCAAGGACTGAAACCCCAGGTTATGTTAATTCGGCGCTGAAATAGCCGCACTCAATCTCACCGACGCGCCTTCGCGATTTGTCCTTACACGTAGACGCCGGTTAGTCGCGCTCGCGTCCGACGAATATGTGATCGTGTAGGCGGTGCGCAGTTGGCCAACGACATCGTCGTACGCTTTCTGCAATTCCTCGAGACGCTTGATCGAATAGAACACTCCGCCCGAAACATCCGCGAGCTTCTGTCCTTCTTCGGCGGCGCGGGTGGTAATCGTCAGGTAGCGCGTCCGCATCGGATCGACGGTGATTGTCGGTTTCGGCACGCTCGCTTCCGGGATCAGGCCCGACGGCACGTACAGCGGGTAAATCAGTGCGCCCGATTCGATCGTCGCTTCCAGGATCGCGCGGAACGGCACGAAAGATCTGTTGTCGTCGCCGTCGGAGAGAATGACGATCGCGGTGCGCTCTCCGCGCAGCGGTTTCAGCGTGTGCACCAGGGAATATCCAAGCGCGTCGTAAAGCGAGGTTGCCCCGCCGGCATCAAAATCGTCGAGCTTCTTCGAAAGCAGGCTCCGATCCGTCGTGAAATCCGAAATGATCTGGATATCATCGCGGAAGCCGATGATCGCGATTCGATCCTGGAGACTGGCGGTGTTCAGAAAGTCACGGGCGGCTTTGCGAATGAAATCGATCCGTTCTTCGACGCTGCCGGAAACATCCAGCAGAAGAATCAGATTAAAAGGCTCGGTGGCCGGCGTGACATCTACAATCGTCCGTTCCGCGCCTCCTTCGTAAACAGCAAAGTCACTTGTGCGCAGGCCGGAGATCGCGCGGCCGTTCCGATCAGTGACGCTTGCAGTCACCCGCACGAGTTGCGGCGCTACGCGGGTTGCGACGTCGCCGGGCGGCCGCAATGAGACCAGCGACGGTTCTTCGCGCGGAGGCGGCAGCGTGCTGGCGTAGTCTCCGAACAGGCGCGGGCTGACTTTGCGAATGGCGTCGGTCAAAGGGCCGTCGCCGCTGCGGACGATGGCTTTCGCGGCTTCGGTCAGCGGACGCTCGCGCAAATCATTCGGCGCCATGCTCGGATCGACGTTGAGCAGGATCACGCCGCGCTGCGTCGTCAGGTTCAACTGCACGAGCTTTTCTTTGGCAACCTTCTTTTCGCCGTCTGACTTTTCCCCGTTGTCCGCCGGATTGTCTGGTTGATTCGGCGCGCCATCGCCGTCAGCTTCCTCTGCGGGGAGTTCTTTCTTCTGGTTCTTACTTTTCTTCGCGCCCGCTCCCAGTTTGCCGGAAATCGAATACGATCCCGCCCGACCTTCTTTAACTTTCGGCAGCTCGACGTCACTGAGAAAGCGCGGGCGGCTTGCCTGCCAGAGGAACTTGAACTTCAGGTCATCCAGCGGCACGTCGGCGTGAATTGTCCCGGTATTCGTAGTCACTTCGGCCAGGGCCAGATCGCCGATGACGTCAACCATTCCGCTTTCACTTTCGATTTTCACGCGCGTGCGCGCGGGGACGCGCACGGTCAGGTCGATGCGATCGTGCGCAGGCCGATCGCGCACTGTGATTTCGCCGCCTGAGATGCTCACGTCGCGAGGCTCGATTGGTGCACCGGGTGAAGTTGCTTGCAGCACAGGCTTCAATTCTTCGTCGTCTGAAGCGATGACGGACACGCGGCCGTTGCGGTTTTTGATTGTTAGCGTCGATTTAGCGCTGATGTTGAGTTCGCGCTCGTAGGTCTGCGCGCGTGCCGGCTGAAACCCAGGAAGCAGCAGCGTCGAGGCGATAACGACTACAAAGATGCAGTGGAAAAGCTTTCGAAAAAAGCCGGGAGAAAACACCGGGTGGAAAAGCATAGCGGCTGATCTTGCCTTTGGATGCAACGCCGGTCAAGTGGATGGCTCGTCTTATTCACACCTCGCTACAGCAGTCTTGTCGAATTAACTGCAGTTGGGAAGGCGGGCTTGCCCCCGCAATCGAGAGGCTTCCTTTGAAAGACGAGGGTCTCAGACGTCCAAACGGGGGAGAATTCCTCGAAGGCGGAGGCAAGCCCACCTTCCCAACTGCAACTATTGCTACTAGCGACCTCGCCTCGGGAATAAGCGTGTTAATGGATAGAAACGCTCTCACTCAAGCAGCTTGACGTTTCTGGTAGAATTGCGACTCAACTGATGGTCGTGAAGAGATTTCAATCGTTCGGTGAATTCTGGCCGTACTACCTCAACGAGCACAGCAAACCGGTGACGCGCGCGCTGCATGCGGTTGGGTCGTTCGCCGGCATCGCGCTCCTGATTCTGTTCATTGCAATCGGCAAGTGGTGGCTGTTTCCTCTGGCGTTCGTGCCGGGTTACGGCTTGGCTTGGATTGGGCACTTCTTTGTCGAAAAGAACCGGCCCGCGACCTTCACGTATCCGCTTTGGTCATTCATGGGTGATTGGAAGATGCTGGCGCTGATGCTGACGGGAAGATTGAAATAGCTGGGAGCGCAAGCCTGAGAATTCTTCACCACGAAGCCACAAAGTCACAAAAAGCCTTTTTAGTATTGCTTCGTGTCTTTGTGCCTTTGTGGTTAGAATCCCGTTCGCCAAGTTGCCCTCCCTTAAAATGCGAGAAACCAAGATCAAACGCCAGGCCCGCACCCGGGAGATCATCAAACTGCTCAAGCGCGCGCACCCTGACGCCAGGTGCGCGCTCAATCACTCGAATGCGTTCGAACTTTTAATCGCGACGATTCTTTCCGCACAATGCACTGACGAACGCGTCAACAAAGTCACCGCCGATTTGTTTCGCAAATACCGCAAGCCGGAAGACTATCTGAAAGTCCGCGACACTGAACTGCAACAGGACATCAAGACCACGGGGTTCTTTCGGAACAAAACCAAGTCAATTCAGGGCGCGTGCAAAGTTCTGATTGAAGAGTTCGGCGGCGAAGTGCCGCGCACGATGGCGGAGTTGTTACGCGTCCCGGGGGCTGCGCGTAAGACCTCGAACGTAGTTCTGGGCGTGGCTTACGGAATCGCGGAAGGGGTCGTAGTTGATACGCACGTGAGCCGGTTATCTCAACGGCTAAAACTCACTCGGCAAAAAGATCCGGTCAAGATCGAAAAGGACCTGATAGAGCTGGTGCCAAAGAAGGATTGGATCATCTTTTCGCACCTGCTGATTTTCCACGGCCGCAGAGTCTGCAAAGCAAGACGGCCGCTATGTGAAGAATGCGCGGTCGAAAAACTGTGTCCGTCATCGATTTTGAAAACGGGAAAGATTCCTGTGGTTTAGAGGCGCTGCCGGCCGACGCTTTGCGATTCTGATGCGCCTTTGATGCGTCTTTGCGTGATGTCAGAACCGCCTGCGGTAGCGGGCGGTTGATCTACATCGACTCGTGACGGAAGTTGAACCACCCGCTACCGCAGGTGGTTCTGACAGGCGCAAAGCCGCAAAGCCCCGCAAAGGAAAACAGGAGACTCTGAGGCATAATCTGACGCGTGCGCGGAACTGAGATCGCATTCACTGAGGCAGGCAAAGGAATCCCGGTCGTCCTGCTGCATGGCTATCCGTTCGACAAGTCAATGTGGAGCGGGCAGATCGAGGCGCTCGCAGCCGCAGGCTTTCGCGCGATTGCACCAGATCTACCAGGTCTGGGTGAGACGAAATCATCAAGTGAAGTCGCTACGATGGACGACATGGCGCGTGAGACAGCGGCGTTGCTCGATCATCTGGGCGTGGAGCAGGCAGTTATCTGCGGACTTTCGATGGGCGGCTACGTGGCCTTCGAATTCGTCCAACTGTTTCCGGCGCGAGTAGTTGGCTTAGTCCTCGCCGGAACACGCGCGCCGGCCGACAACGAACAGGAGAAAGCGGGACGCGAGCAGCAGGTGCAGACGATGCTTCGCGCCGGAATGGTGCCGATCAGTATTGCCACGTTACCCAAACTACTCGCGTCGCGGACACTCGCTGAGAAGCCGGATGTCGTCAAGCGTGTTCGTTCAATGATCACGGGATCCGATCCCAAAGGCGCGGCGGCGGCGCAACGTGGCATGGCAACGCGTCGGGATTATTCAGAAGACCTGCCGAAGATCGATGTGCCGACACTCGTCATCGTCGGCCGTGAAGACTCAATCCGGCCAATCGCGGACGCCGAATTCATGCATCGAGGCATTCGCAACTCGCGTCTCGAAATTATCGAAGACGCAGCGCACATGACGAATATGGAACAGCCGGAGGTCTTCGATGATGCGCTGCTCCGCTTTTTGCGAGCAGCCGTTTAGAGGCCGGACTTGTCCGGCCCGAGCCAGTGGGCGGACAACTCCGCCGTCTAAACCTTACAAGCAAAGTTATGAACCAATTTAATAAATTCACCATCGAAGAACGCGTCCGCTGGGGCGACGTTGACGCCGCCGGAATCATCTTCTACGGCTCGTACATTCGTTTCTTTGAGATAGCCGAGACGGAATTGTTTCGCGCGGTCGGGCTACCCTACGGCAAAGTTTTCGAGGAACTAAACATTTGGCTGCCGCGCGTGCATTTAGAGTGCGATTTTCATCGCGCCGCGCAAATGGATGACCTGCTCGAGGTCAGCGTTTACGTGGCCAGGATAGGTAAGAGTTCGCTGCGTTTGAATTTCGAAGTGCGGAAGCAGAATGAAGCGGGCGAGATCGAAGAGAAGCTGATGGCCACCGCGCATTTTGTACTCGTCTCAACCGATCGCGCAGACCTAAAACCCCTCACCGTCCCTGACGAACTGCGTCGCGCACTCGGACCTTACCACGCGCATTAACCCACCCGCTTACGCAGGTGGTTCTGACTTGGAAGGCCTTCGATCAGGTGATCCATTCCCAGCCAGAGGGCCCAGGCATGATGGTAAAACGCCAGAGGAAAGCCGACGGCCATAACGAACAGAATCGTCAAAATTGTATGATCACCAAACCTGGCCAGGAGTAAGACGAAATACGTCACGAGAATGACTATCTCAGTGGCGACCACGTTGGCCATAATCGCGCCGACAAAAAACCCCTCTTCGCGTTTGAAAAGCGCGCCACATACGTCGCATCGATGTTTTACGTGAAAAGGCCGCTGCACGAGTGAGGCGCGGCCGCAGACGGGGCATTGCAGTTTCAGGCAGCGCGCTAGTGTCGTGAGGATCGTGGGCGGGTTACGTTTCATCAGTCGGAGTTCGGGACGTCGCACCAGTTGAAGCCACGCCCTCCCTAACGGTCGGGCTACTGCCCCGGGCGGCTCATTCGCCCAGCGCCGCATACTTGAACAGCCGGAACCGATACTTCTGCGTGTCGCGAATATTTTTGGCGACAACGCCGTGCAGATCGTCTCTCCAGACAGCGTATTGATCGATGAATCGATCGGAGGCTGCTTTGTCGCCCTGATACTGTACGTCAAGAACTCTCTGCAGAAGCTTGCCCACCACGTCGTGATATTTGTCGTAGTGAATTCGCATGAGCCCGGTGCGCGAATCAAAACTCAGCAGACCGTGCTCGAGAAAGAAATTCCACTGCATCAACTGCATCGTTTGATAGGGCTGGTCGCGCCGAGGTTTGTTGTTTTGCAGCACACGCAGGATGCCGCCGGAGTAGACGCTGCGTAGTTGGGCCTCGGTGTAATAACCCTGCTTGCGCAAAGCTTCCGCGACAAACAGCGAAACCAGATCCGCCTTCATTTCTTCCATCGTGTTCCCGTTGTCCTGCAAAGCTTCGTCGAGATCGCGATTGTCTTTCGTGCGGTCGACGCCGAGATAATGGCCGACTTCGTGCCACAGAGTGCGATAGAAGTTGCCGTCGTTGGTCAGCGCCTTGGCCTGTTCTTCACCGACCGCCGCCGCGAGAGTCCGGTTCGTGCTCTCGAAGATGGTCGAATCGCGCATGATGTTCGCGCGCAGAAGGATCGTGCGGCCATAGCGCCGCGCGAGATAACTTTCGTTCGGCAAGATCGTCGCCGTGTTGCCGCCGCGCGTCTGGCCGAAATCCGCAATCACGTCGTAAACGCCGACAGGAATGTCTTCGCGAACCTTCTTGTGCTGTTCGTACGGCAACGAATCTTCCAGCGCTTGCAAACCCTTCATCGCTTGCCGCAGCGCCGTCGTCTCCTGCGGCCGGGTCGCCAGCAAACTGAGGCCAAAGAAAGTCTTCACCCCGTACAGTTCGTCGTCGTAAGTCTCGTATGATCCGATTTGCGCGTTGATGTTCTTGAAACGACCGGTCACCCATGCCGCGTCGCCCGATTCATAATCGTCTGACAGCAGATCGCGCGCGCGGTTTCGCAGGAACCTCGCGAACTCTTCGTCGTCATTGTGAAGAAGTTCTGCCGCCTCGTTAAGCAGGCCGTGAGCTTTCATTAACTGGTCCGCGTAAGCCACGGAATACGGCACGGCGTAGAATCCCCACTGCGAGGTGCCGAGCTGCGTCCGAAAGACATGCCGCCGCTTTTCAGTCTGAAGCCTTTCCAATTCGCCGCGCAGGCCGGGGTGCAGCGTGTCCAGCACCGGGTACTGGCGCAGTTTGGAGAGATCTTCCTGCAGGTTCTTTTGTATCCCCGCACGGACTATCCCACGAAGATCCATGAGTTTCTCGCGCTGATCGGGATGGCTCGCGAGAAACGCCTCGATCTCTTCTTTCTTCACGCCCCACGGATACACATTCTTTCCCGGCACGGTCGGATCGACGGGCAGGAAGGGCTTGCGCTTGTTGTCGAGCGTGGTCGCGATTGGTCCCTGAAACAATCGATAAAGCGTCAGCAGATTTTCCGTGGGCGCGGGATTGCCGACACGCATGTGCAACTGGAAAAGCTTTTCGTAACCGCTTAACGCCTGCGCGTGCCGCTGATCTTCGTAAAGTTTCTGAAAGATTTCGCCGACTGCGAGTAACTTCCTGACCGCTAGTTTTTCACCCGGGGACAAATGCGAAAGATCCGGCGCCAGCCGAATCGTCTGCGTCTTTTCAATGAGCGGCTGGCTTTTCTCGTAAGGCCAATATCCGGCCGGCCACGGCGTCTGTGTCTTTCTTCCAGGTCGCGGTTGAGATGGCGTAATCACAAACAGGCTGGCAACAATGAGAAGCGCGGCTACTCTGATAAACATGGTTCACTCCGATATTTGAATGTGGGTGGAGTATAGCGTCAGCGGCCGTAAACTCGGAATTCGGTAGCCGACTAGCGGCCCGCGGTTTCTCCAAAGGAGATAAAACTTGCCGCAACGAATCGCAGTTACGCTACACTGTTTTAAGTGTCCGCAGACCAAACCTCAGACAATCCCGTAGTGCAATCGATCATCTCCGATTCGGCGCCGCCAGCGGCGCGGATGGCGGCGGCGCGCGGACTGCTCCCGCTCACGCAAGCGGACTTACTCGAAGCGCTGGTCCATCTGTGCAACGATTCCGACGCCGCGGTTGCACAAGCCGCGCAAGCCACGCTGGCCGAACAATCCGACGCAGACATTTTGACTGTCGCGAGATCTTCTGACGCGCCCGCGTCGGTCCTCGGTTACCTGGCGGGAAAGAATAACGCCGATCGCGAGTTGCACGAATCGATCGCGACGCATGCGAACACTCCTGATGCTGCAATCGCATTGCTCGCGGGTTCCAGCACGCACGGCTCAGTAATCGAACTGATCACACTGAATCAGCAGCGCCTCATCCGTGCTCCGGAAATCATCGATGCGGTTCTTCAGAATGCGGCACGCACCGCCGAGGCGGAACGCCGCGCCAAAGAAACGCAACGCGAATTCTTTGAGAAGGAACGTGGGGCTCGCCAAATCGCCGAGGAGCTGCGGGCCCGGGGCAATAACGCCGCGGCGGAATTCTTCGAGTCGGCAGAGCTTGCCCCGTTGGACGGTGAGTTGTCAGCCGATGACGCATGGCTTCTGGCGCAGCACCTTGAAGTCTCGGATGCGGACATTGACGACAGTTGGCTCGCGCGCGAACGGCTCGAAGAGTTGCTCGTCGAAGCGGCCGAACAGACAACTGTAAACGTGCAGGCGGTGCTCAACGCCGAGCGTCTTGACACCGGCGAAATCGCCCCTGAACGCATATCGCTGATTCGACGTCTAATGTTCATGACGGTGAAGGATCGCGTGAAGTTTGCATTAAAGGGTGATCGCGAAGCGCGCGGCATTCTCATTCGTGACTCAAACAGAGTCGTCGCGGCGGCGGTCATTCACAATCCACGCATCAGCGACAAAGAAATCGAGAACATCGCCAGCATGCGAACGGTTTCCGATGAGGTGCTGCGGCTGATTGGCATGAACCGCGCCTGGACTCGCTCGTATCCCATCATTCATAACCTTGCACGCAATCCCCGCACGCCAATGGCCACGGCTATCCAAATTCTCTCTCGCATTCAGATGAAGGATCTTCAGGCGCTCTCAGAGAATCGAAACATTTCGGAGGGTGTTCGCCGGCAGGCATATCGGCTGGTTCAGACCCGAAAGGGTAAGTGATCACTCGCGCCCTTGGCCTGTCACAGACTTGTCACATTTTTGTGGATTTTAGCTTGACTAGGGTTTGGAATGGGTATAGATTGCGCTTAAGCTGAGTCAAGCTTCTGGTATTTGACAGTGTGATAATGCAACGACGCGCGGTCGTGTGCTGAGGCAAAGCGAAAAGCGGCGGTTTTTTATTCGTATCTCGCCGTGGATTTATCTCGCCCGTCAATGCACCTCGTAGTACAGGATCGGACGTGAGTGACGATTCTCAAGTCTTTTGCTTTGTCACCCCTTGTAATACCCGAACCTACCCGGAAGTCGGCGCCCTGCCAGTTCGCAAGAGTTGGCGGGGCGCTTTTCTGTTTGCCGCCCATCCGGCAAATCAGGCAAAATTCGAACGTGAAAACTATCAGCAGCACTCAAAAGCTGCGCATCGCCGTCGGCGCGGCCTTGTTGTTTGTGGCTTCATGTGCGCGCGCGCCGCAACCCATTGACCGCCAGGCTTACGCCGGAGAGATCGACCAGTGGCGCGCGAAGCGACTCGCAAGTCTCACAAGCGAAAGCGGCTGGCTTTCGCTGATTGGATTGTTTTGGCTGAAAGAGGGCAGGAATACTTTCGGCAGCGACGCGGCCAACGACATTGTGGTGCCGAAAGTCCCCTCGCGCGCAGGCGAGTTTGTGCTGGCGAATGGCGTCGTGACGTTTCGGACGCCACATGCCAAGACGTTCATCGTTGATGGCGCGCCAATTTCGTCAGTCGAATTAAAGACTGACCTTGATGAAAAGCCGACGATCGTGCGGGCCGGTTCATTGAACTTTCAGATTATCAAGCGCGAAGACAAGCTCGGCGTGCGCGTCAAGGACAGAGACAACCCCGATCGAGCCGGCTTCCGCGGCCTTGAATACTTTGCCACGGACCCAAAGTGGCGTATCGAAGCGCGCTTTGAACCCTACAATCCGCCGCGGGCCATTCCGATCCTGAACGTGCTGAACATGGAGACAGACGAACCGTCGCCCGGCGCCGTTGCGTTCGAAGTTGGCGGCAAGACCTATCGGCTGGACGCGATTACCGAAAAAGGGAATCCGCAATTGTTCATGATTTTCGCGGATGACACGCGCGGCAGAGAGACTTATGGCGCCGGCCGGTATCTCTACATCGATCCGCCGGATGTAAACAATCGGATCGTGATCGATTTCAACAAGGCTTACACCCCGCCCTGCGCCTTCACCAACTACGCCACCTGTCCACTGCCACCACAGCAGAACATTCTGCCGGTTAAGATTGACGCGGGTGAGAAGTTTACCGGTCACTAATCAACCGACGAGCGCCGCCACTGTAGACTGGAGCGCAAGCGTCCCGCTTGCTCTGGACCGACCTAAAGGGTCCCACTTGCCGCGCGCTGGGAAAAGCAATCGAAACGATTGCGCACCTGTCCTTTTCCGAAAGCCCGGTATTGTAAAAAGTTGTGAATTGTCACGACCAGTCTTGCCGAGTGGTGCGCCGCGGTGGATAATGCGCGCACAAATTCACCTTCTAAGGAGTGCCCGCGATGATTTCTCTTAAACGATTCTCTCTCTTCATGGCGACGGTTGCGTTCACGCTTACATCCGCCGTATGTGCCCTGGCGCAACAGCCACCGGTGACGGTTAAGCCGATTCGGCCCAGTCAAAAGGCCAGTGTCATGCAAACCTTCGGCGTGACCGACGTGACGATTACTTACAGCCGTCCCGCAGTTAAGGGACGCCCGATCTTCGCGGACGCGCCGGCGTCGATGGAAGAGCGCGCGAAAGGCGAAGCGACCCTCGACAATCAGAACGAGCGTAAGCCCGGCGAACCCATCGTCCCGTACAACCACATCTGGCGTGCGGGCGCAAATGAAGCGACCCTGTTTCAGGTAACTGATGACGTGATGATCAATGGCCAACCATTGAAGGCCGGCGCGTACAGCCTGCACACGATTCCCGGTAAGGACGAGTGGACGATCATCTTCAACAGCGACCCCGGGCAGTGGGGCAGCTTCAATTACGACAGCAAGAAGGATACGTTGCGCGTCAAGACCAAACCGCAGACGGCATCCGACAACCAGGAATGGTTGCTGTACACAATCGATCCGCTCGACGCTAGTACTGCCAGAGTTAATCTTCGCTGGGAAAAGCTGATCGTGCCTTTCACCGTGGCGGTGAAGGACGTTAAGGCGCTGTGGCGCGCGAAGGCTGACGCGGTGATCGCCGCCAACCCGACTAATGAGCAATTGACGCGACAGGTGGCATTGACCTACCTGGGTGAGAAGAATTACGACGAGGCGCTGAAGTTCATCGACCAGTCGATCAAAGTCAAAGAGACATTTCAAAACCTGTCGTCTAAGGCAAACATTCTTTGGGCCGCCGGTAAAAAAGACGAAGCCTTGACGGTTGCCGACGCTGCGATCGCAAAAGGCAAAGCCGACAAGGCAAACACTGCAGCATTTGAAAAGCGCGTCGCCGATATGAGGGCCGGTAAGCTGTAGGGATCGTTCGAAATGCTATTCACACCTCGCTTCAGCGAGGTGTTGCAGACGTACGGGTTAGTTCTCAGCCGTTTCAACGGCTTCCACCACGGAAACCGTTGAAACGGTTTTTGTTTGCGTGCTCGGTGGTTGCCACCTTGCTAAAGCAAGGTGTGAATGAGACCTTCTGAAACTTCAATCTCACTCAATCCGTAAAAAGTTGTATTCTTCCGGGCTGTTTTTATGCCTTTTCTTGAAGCACTAAAACTGGCGCTCGCCGCAATTTTTGGGCACAAAATGCGGTCGTTTCTCACGTTGCTCGGTGTGATTTTCGGCGTGGCGACGGTGATCGTCGTGGTGTCGCTCGTCGAAGGCTTCAATCACTATGTCGACGAGAAGATCGCCGATATCGGGACGAACGCTTTCGCGGTGCGAAAGTTTTCGATTGATGACTTCTCAAGTGTGGCAGCGCTAAACGCGGCGCGCCGTCGTAACAAAGACATTCGCCTGGAAGATGTTGAAGCCCTGCGCGTTCGCGGTGGCGCGATTGGCGATGTGGGGGCGAAGGCGGAGGTGCTCGGGGACATCAAATACGCCTCGACCACGCTGTCACGCGTGCGTATCAGCGCCACCACCGCGAACATTGCCGACATCGAACGGATCGACGCAGGTACTGGCCGCTACTTTAACAAAGGTGAAGACGACACGCGCCGGAGAGTGTGCTTTATCGGCGCCGACGTGGCCGAGAAATTGTTTCCGCGATCTGAGCCGTTGGGCCAAACCATTCGCATGGATGGTCACGCCTTCCAGGTAATCGGCGTCGGCAAAGCCCTTGGCTCGGTTTTTGGGCAGCCACGAGACATGTATGTGGCGGTTCCGCTCTCAACTTTTCTCGCGCTGTACGGTTCGCGCCGCTCGCTGGGCATAATCGCGACGGCCACCAGCGAAGAGAGGTATCAGCACGCGGTCGACGAAGCGCGCACGGTGATGCGCATTCGCCGGCGGCTGGCGCCGAACGAAAAAGACAACTTCGGCATCATCACACCTTCGGCAATCAACGAGCTGCGCGACAAAATCTTCGGGACGATTCAAGTCGCAGCCATCGGCGTCACCTCGATTTCGCTGGTCGTGGGCGGCATCGTCATCATGAACATAATGCTGGTGAGCGTGACTGAGCGCACAAAGGAAATCGGTTTGCGCAAGAGCATTGGCGCGCGACGCGGCGACATTTTGAAGCAGTTTCTGGCAGAGTCCACAATGCTTTCGCTGTTCGGTGGCGCGATCGGCATCAGCATCGCGTACGCGCTGGCGAAGCTCGTGGCGGTTGTTACGCCCGTGCCGACGTCTTTACCGCTGCCGGCGGTTACCGCCGCATTGTTTGTTTCGGCAAGCGTTGGATTGGCGTCAGGAGTCTATCCTGCGTGGCGCGCGGCGAAGTTGGATCCGATCGAGGCGCTTCGCGCGGAAACCTGATCTTTGTTCTTTGGACTTTGGACTTTGGACTTTGGACTTTGGACTTTGGTCCTTTGATGCCTGATTTAGATTGAACCTCACGTCAAAGTACAAAGAACTAAGCACAAAGCACGAAAACAATGAAACTCTTCAGGAACGACTTCCTGGAAAACCTTAGGATGGCGCTCGATACGCTGCGTCAGCATAAGCTGCGCTCATTGCTGACGATTCTGGGCGTTGTCATCGGCACGATGACGGTGATTGTCATCGCGGCATTCGTGTCCGGCATTGATGCGCGCGTTTCGAAAGAGATTGAATCGTTCGGTACCAATTCGATCTACATCTATCGATTCGATCCCGGCTTCAACTTCAATCCGACGCAGGAAGAGCGACAGCGCAAGCCAATCTCGTACGAAGACACCCTCGCGATTAAGGACGAATGCCCGTCAGTGATGCATGCGGCCGCATTCATGTCGCCGGTGGATTTCTTTGGCGGCAGCTTTACCCCACGCGTGCACGTGCGGCACCGCGACATCGAAATGACGAATGCGGCCGTTCAGGGAGCGTCGCCGGCTTACTTCAGAATGGGTGTCACAAACATCGCCGAAGGCCGCTATTTCACCGAGGATGACAACGCGCGCCACGCCAGCGTCGTCGTGATCGGCCGCGACGTCGCGAATACTCTGTTTCCTTTTTCCAACGCGATTGATCAAAACGTCACCATCAACGGCCGGTTGTATCGCGTGATTGGCGTGCTGGGTGAACGCGATGTCTTTCTCGTGGACGCCGAAGATCCCAACAACGAAAACAAAGCGGTGTATATGCCCTACCTGACCCTGCGGAAACTTTATCCCGACGTTGACGACAACTTCGTGATGGCGCAGGCGCGGCCCGGCATGATGAAAGAAGCCGTGGAAGAAGTGCGGGACCTGCTGCGCCGTCGTCGAAAGGTCGCGTTCGACGCGCCGGACAATTTCGGCATTTCGACTTCCGAACAGATCATCACGCAGTTTCAGGCCATTACCGGTGGAGTGTTCGCTTTGATGGTCGCGATTTCCAGTGTGGGCTTGTTGATTGGCGGCATCGGCGTGATGAATATCATGCTGGTAACCGTGACCGAGCGGACCCGCGAAATCGGCGTGCGCAAAGCCATCGGCGCGCGCCGTCGCGACATCATCGTTCAATTTTTGATCGAGGCAGCGACTCTGACCGGCCTCGGCGGATTGGTCGGAATTCTGTTCGGCTCAGGCATTGCGCTGCTAATTAAGACAATCATGCCGACTTACATTCCTCTGTGGGCTCCAATCGTGGGCTTTGTTGTCTCCGTCGGCCTGGGCGTCGGATTCGGTTTGTGGCCCGCCTGGAAAGCCGCGCGGCTGAATCCGATCGAGGCGCTGAGATTCGAATAACCCTGGTTTCGCGCAAGAACGACTTCGTTTGCCGTTCAGTCTACGATGAAAATCCGAATTGTTCCGGTTGTTGGTTTGTTGTTGCTCGCGTTTTCAGCTTTAGCGACCGCCCAAACGCGTCGTTCGGCGTTTTCCGATTCCGCTTCACTCCGCGCCAGTTTCCTGGCAGCTTTTGGCAACGATTTTGAGCTCGTGAAGGACGAGATCACTTCGCGCTCGAACGAAAGTGGTGGCGGCACCTTCTGGTTGGCCTACGTAAAGCCTCTCGGGCCCGGTTACTTCTCCTTCCAATCCAGCTTCAAACGCGACGACAAACACTATTCGCACGAGGAGCGTGAAATTCATTTCACCGTTGCGCCGAGGGGATGCCGCCGTGGTCCACCGTCGGGAGGAATCTATTCGCGTTTCTGCATGGGCGATACGATCATCGTACCGGTATTGGTTTCAGGAGGATCCGGCTTTGAATTCAGGTTGACGAAACAAGCGCCGGCAGCCGCCGAAGACCGGACGACGTTTGATGAAAAGTTTCCCGCGACGGTGGATCACGAATTGGACAAAACGCCGGTTGAAAATCCGTCTGAGAGCCTGCGGTACGTTGGCCGGCGGGCGAACAAGATGTTTCATCGAAGCCTTGGTTACACGCTTCAGTTGTTGGCTGAGTTCGAAGCCGTGAAACCGGGTAAGTTCAATCTGCTGGTGACTTCATCGTCGCAATCTGCGAAGCCCGGCCAGACGCCGCCCGGTAGCCGGGCGATTATCGTCGTCGATCGCGACACGCCGGTAACCTTGATTGCCGGGCGCGAACAGGTGCGGGGCTTTACGATGGGTAATGATGGCCGCGAATACGTATCGTCAACCAGCGGGAATAGTTACATGACGAGTGTGATGGTGTTGCAACCGGGCGACCGAATTTCGGTCTTGTATCTCAGCTTGCGGCGCAGTGGAAACTTTGAACGGCGCATGCGCAGCGGTCTCGATAAGGCGGACCCGGATGAAAAAACCAAGCCGGTGATCAGCGTGCATCCGTTCGCACTCGAGACGCGGTATGACTTTGGCGGGTGGTTGGTGGGTCACTTGCCGTAGGTACAGCACCGCGAACGGAAGTAAGCGGGATAAAGAAGCGACTATCGAATGACCTGTTTTTGATATGAAATATGAAGTTGAGGCTTTATCCCGCTCACTACCGTTCGCGGTTCTGTAACGCGATCGCTTCATACCTCACGTTTCCGATCCGGTACTTCTGCCAATCCTTGTAATCGAAGTGCCACCACTCAGCCGCGTAGATAGCGAAGCCTTCCGCCTCCATCGCTTTGCGCAGAAGGTCGCGATGCCAGCGCTGCAATGAGGTGCCGCCCGGGTAATCCGAGTGCGCCCGGTCGGTGGTTTCATCGTAGGTCGCAACCATCTCGATCGGTTTGCCGGTCTTCAAGTGGTACAGCGTGAGGTCAACGGCGCAGCCGCGATTGTGACGCGACCCGCGTGCGGGATCAGCGACGAAAAGCTTCTTGTCTTCAGGGAACGAATCCCAGAAAACTTTGGTTACGTACCAGGGCCGATACGCATCGTGGATCAGCAGACCGTAGCCTTGCTGCTTCAGTTTGCGATGCGCGCGCACCAGGGCTTCCGCGGCTGGTCTCTGCATGAACGCCCGTGGCTGCGTGTAGAACTTTGTGCCCAGGAAATTGTTTGTCGTCGCGTAGCGAACCTCGAGACGAATCGTCGCATCAAGTTTTCGCAATTCAACCAGGTCGGTGTTCAAAAAGTCGCCAGTCTCCTGTGGCGGTTGCGCAGCGAGCGCTTCTTTCATCAACTCCGCAACGGGCCGAACTGGTTTGATGCGGAGTTGATTACCGGATTCCGGTTCGATGTTTCGACGTTGAAGAACTAGAAATTGCGGTTTTCCGGGCGGCTGGGTGAAGGACGGTTCATCGAGTTCCATTCTGATCTGTGTGGCGCGCCCCGTTCTGTCGCGGGTGAAGGTTCCTCGCCAGCCCGTGCGGGCTTCGTTTCCGGGAAACTTGAACACATTTCTCGAAATCTCGTTCAGGACTTCGAGCACAGTTTTCTCGAACAGCGCACACAGCCGCCCGTCCTTTTCGAGGATAATCAGGATGTTATCGTTCTGGCCGTATTCACCAATGAGTCCGCGCCAGCGTTGGGGTGGGGTTGCAGGTTTTGAAGTTGAAAGCGATTGACCGGCGAGTTGAACGGTCCCGACCGAGGCAAGAATTGTGACGGCAAGAATGAACCCGACTAATCGGTTGGTTCCCATGGTTTTCGTCTTCATGGCGCGCACCGAATTGTACCAGTCAAAGCGGTCCATAGCAGGCGGTAGGATACAGAACCGCGAGCGGTAGCGAGCGGGTTAGGACGCAACCGAGACAATCGCGTCAACAAAATGGCCTTCGTGAAAATGCCGTGTTGAACTCTTAACCCGCTCGCTACCGCTTGCGGTTCTGTAATTCTGTGGCCGCTCCGCGGCTCGTTGCCGCGATTCTCGCGTTGACTCCTTGACTCGATTTACTTACAAACAAGTCACGAACCATGAAAACCAAATCTCTGCAAAAACTAATCACTTCACTTATCGCCTTTTCGCTTCTCGCGCAATTCACCTTCGCTCAGACACCCGCGAAGCCGCCGGCGAAACCATTCGAACTCACCGTCGACAGCATCATGCGCGGCCCGCGTTTGGTGGGCTATCAGCCCAGCGGCGTCTATTGGTCGCAAGACAGCCAGCGCGTTTACTTTCGCTGGAAACAGGCGAATGAGCCGCGCCTAAAAGAGATGAGTCTGTACGTCATCAATCGCGACGGCACCGGCCTGCATCGTCTGTCGGATGAAGAAGCGAAGCAGGCGCCGCCCGCGACGGGCGACTTATCGAAAGATAAAACGATGACAGTCTTCACCGACGAAGGCGACATCTTCATCTATGAGCATGCGAAACAAGCGCGCCGGCAAATCACGCGCACCGTCGACGCCGAAACGAACGCGCGCTTCACGTTCGATCAGAAACGCATCTATTTCACGCGGACAAACAATCTCTACGTGATGTCGCTTGAAGGCGGGTCACTCGAACAACTCACAGATATTCGCATCGGCGCACTGGCATCGCCGAGCTCGACGCCAAGGGGAACCGAAAATCAGGAATATTTGAAGAAGGAAGAGCGTGCGCTAATCGATGCCGTTCGCGAGCGAGCTGAACAACGCGAAGAGCAGGAGAAGAAACGGAAAGAGCGCGAGAAGCGCAAACCGTTCAGCATTCCTACCGGTCAGAATGTTCTCAATCTGAACCTCTCACCCGACGGCAAGTATGTGATCGCGACAATTAGCGAGCCGGCTGCCGGCGCGAAGAACATCATCGTCCCCAATTATGTGACCGAATCGGCCTACACCGAAGACATTACTGGCCGAAGCAAGGTGGGTGATGTGCAGGGCCGCATGCGTCTGGTAATCGTCGATGTCGAATCAGGCGAGACGAAGAACGTTGATCATGGCCAGAAACAGCCGGCTGCCCCCGCCGTCCAGCGAACTGAGATGAATACGACCGAGCAAGCGCAACGCGAGCGCGGCGAAGTCAGTATCCCGACAAGTCGGGATAGCGACCGGGTCGATTCGCAGGCAAAACCGACTCAACCGAAAGATCGCGACGTACAGCTAGCCCCAGTCCAATGGTCCGAAGACGGAAAGAACGCGGCACTGCTGGCGCGCGCGGCTGACAACAAAGACCGTTGGGTGCTGCTCCTGGATCCGGCGACGGGTAAAACGAAAGTTCTTGCATCAGTCCATGACGATGCGTGGGTAAATGGCCCCGGCGCCAACACCCTCGGTTGGTTGCCAGGCAACAACACTGTCTATTTTGAATCAGAGCGTGATGGATGGGCGCACCTGTATTCCGTTTCGAAAGACGGTGGCGCGGCCGTGCAGCTAACTTCCGGGGCGTTTGAAGTTTCGGATGTGCGTCTGGCGGCCGACAAAACCAAATTCTATTTCACATCGAGCGAAGGCAGTCTCTTTCAGCGACACCTTTTCTCAATGCCCATAGCCGGCGGCACGCGAACTCAGATCACCGGTTTGCCGGGAAACAATCAGGCGACGATCTCGCCGGACGACACGATGCTGGCGGACGTACGGTCTTACAGCAACAAGCCGCCGGAGCTTTATCTCGTTCCGAACAAACCGATGGACGAAAACGCGAGCGCGTCGATCAAGCCGGTGACGGCTTCACCAACTCCAGAGTTCTTCACTCACGATTGGATCGATCCGCGTTTGGTGAGCTTCAAAGCGCGTGACGGCGCGACGGTTTGGGGCCGCATGTACATCCCTGCGAATTACAAAGGCGGCGGGCCGGCCGTGCTGTTTGTTCACGGCGCGGGCTATCTGCAAAACGTGCATCGCTGGTGGAGTTCTTACTATCGCGAATACATGTTTCATCACTTGCTGATGGAGATGGGTTTCGTGGTGCTCGACATTGATTATCGCGGCAGCGCCGGCTACGGCCGCGACTGGCGTACGGGAATTTATCGGCACATGGGCGGGAAAGACCTGACCGATCATGTCGATGCCGTGAATTATCTGGTGAAAGAGCATCGAGTCGATCCGAAACGCATCGGACTCTACGGCGGCAGCTACGGCGGTTTCATCACGCTGATGGCGATGTTCACTCAGGCCGATGTGTTTGCCGCGGGTGCGGCCTTGCGACCCGTGACGGACTGGGCGCACTACAATCATCCTTACACCAGCAACATTCTGAATCTGCCGCAGAATGACCCGGAAGCCTACAAACGCAGCTCACCGATTTATTTCGCGAACGGATTGAAGGGCCCGCTGCTGATCTGCCACGGCGTGGTTGACGTCAACGTGAATTTTCAAGACACCGTGCGGCTGGTTGAGAAATTAATCGAGCTGCGCAAAGAGAATTGGGAAGTCGCGCCCTACCCGGTCGAAGATCACGCGTTCGAACGCGAAGAAAGTTGGGCGGATGAGTACAAAAGGATTCTGAAGTTGTTTAAGTCTAACCTGAAACCGGAAGTGCGGACGCCATTGAGACGCTGAAGGGCGCGGTTACCGAACCGCGACCGGGAGGAAGCGGGATAAGATTCAATCTTCGAACGTGATTCGGTTTTACCTCCACGGTGGTTGCTAGAGTTGCGCCCTTAACCCGCTCGCTATCGCTCGCGGTTCTGTATCTGTCGCGCACTCCGCGAACTCTTGGTTCTTTGGGGAACGAGATCCACGGGCTTAAGCCCGTGGCTACTAATATGCCGCCTGCTTCGCAGGCTGGTAGTGTGATCCACCCACAAACATTAATGACGACGTCGCCTAAGACATCAATCTTTCCGATAAACCACCCCATCCTTCATCACGAACGAGACCTTCTCCATCGCCTTGATGTCTTTGAGCGGATCGCCTGAGACGGCGACGATGTCGGCCCATTTGCCCACCGTCAGCGAGCCGAGGTTCTTGTCCCAGCCGAGCAGCTTCGCGGAGTTCAGCGTGGTGACAATCGCATCCATGTTCGACATGCTGCCCCAATCGACTAGAAGGAAGAATTCGCGCGCGTTCGTGCCGTGCGGTATGACGCCTGAGTCGGTTCCGAAAGCGATCGGCACTCCCGTGGTGACCGCGAGTTTGATGGCGCGGCGCATTGACGCAGCCGCCAAAAGCGCTTTCTGCGCCCGCAAACCTTTCAATACGCCGCTTTTCGCGGCGCGCTCAACGGCTTCGGCAGCCATCAACGTCGGCACGAGATAAGTGCCGCGCTCTTTCATCAGGCGCGCGCCTTCTTCATCGAGAAACGATCCATGCTCGATCGATGCGACGCCGGCCCGGGTGGCGATCTTGATCCCTTCAGTGCCGTGCGCGTGCGCGGCGACCTTGCGCTCGTGCTGGCGGGCTTCCTCGACCATCGCTTTCATCTCTTCGAAGTTGTATTGCGTCGTGCCGACGGCGGCGACTTCGGACAAGACGCCCCCAGTCGCGCAGGTCTTGATCACGTCCGCGCCGTATTTGACCTGGTAACGGACGGCCGCGCGCACCTCGTCGGGACCGTTGGCTATTCCTTCTTCGATTCCCGAATCCAGCAGCCCGGGACGAAATCCATTATCGTCGCAATGGCCACCGGTAATTCCCAGTGAGTGCCCCGCCGTCTGCATGCGCGGTCCCGGAATCCAG
Organism: Acidobacteriota bacterium; assembly: GCA_052389795.1. Lineage (GTDB taxonomy): Bacteria > Acidobacteriota > Blastocatellia > Pyrinomonadales > Pyrinomonadaceae > UBA11740. The sequence goes on from JBQTHO010000006.1 coordinate 101,444, forward strand.
CCTTCGTCGATAGCTTTGCGTAATGCGACGTCATTGAAGTTTGACGCTCCTACGTTGCGCGCCGACGTGAAACCAGCCATCAACGTTTCTCGCGCGTGGTTCACGCCGAGAATCGCGCCGAAGCCCGCGTAGTCCCTGACCGCTGCATTTTGGCCATCGGGATCGCCGAGCACGCGTCCGATGAGATGTGTATGGGCATCGATGAATCCCGGCAGCAACGTCGCATTACCGAGATCGATAACCTTTGCACCGGACGGCACCCGCACGGATCGCGCATCGCCGACCGCGGTAATCTTGTTATCGGTGACGATGACAATCGCGTTGTTGATGGCGGGCGCGCCGGTGCCGTCAAGTAATCGAGCGGCCTTCAGAACGACAACGCCTTTGCCTTCCGGCGGCTCAGGCCGAATGCCGCGGGGCGGCGCTTGTGACAGGGCGGAAAGACAGAAAGCGGCGGCCAGGATCAGGCCTGCCACCAAAAACAATTTGCACTTTTTCACAGAGATGATTCCTCGAATTTGGTTGTTGATAGAGTCAGACAGATGCGCATTCTAAACGAGATCGAATGCGGCCGAAAGAGCGAACGTGTTTATTACGTCGCTTATCATGGTCGGTCGCTGAGCGTTGCGGCACCAGCAATCTGGTCGCTTCGGAACCTTGTGTCAACCTTCCAGGCAATCCTCCATTCGGTATGATTTACCGCGCGGCTTGAAGATTGAGCAGACATCACTCTGGAATTCACCGATCAGCAGATAATCCTGGGCCCCGGATGCCAAAAGCGCCCCATCATGCCTCCGCGAACTCCCGGCCAGCCAGTTCTCGATCACCTCGCCGTGCGTCAGTTTAATAAATGGAAGAAGATCTTTTGGTTGCGCCTGAACTGTTCCGGCTGCAAGACCCAGACAATCGCAAGTACGCTGCGCGAGATCCCAGGCGAAATAATGACGGATTCGTGATTCATCGCAGGCTTACCTCCTGAGAAACAATCCAACGCTCGAATTAAACCGTGCCGACTTGAGATGATTTCGTACTAGTGCGGCCGATGAAATTAGCAATTGCCACTGTTTTCTCATGTTCTAGCTCCGCTTTTATGACTTGCCAACAGAATATGATCGCCCGTTATGGGCACGCCGAAGATGAAGCCGAAAGAACCGTGTTATTGCGGATCAGGCAAGAAATTCAAGAAGTGCCACCGTGCCGATACACGACGCGAAGAGTCAGCGCGCGTGTAAGATCAATCATTCTCGCGACAGCTCCAGCTTCGCACAAGCCTCACAAACGAGCAGTTGTCCAAATAGAATCGGCCGTGAATAACGGCGTCCGTCGAGGATTGCGAGCAGATGGCCCGCACGGTTCTGTAGCTGGTACTTCCTTGCGAGTGAAGCGTTGATTTCCAGTGGACGGACACAGCCACCTTATCTGGAAAGCGTGCGGTCGTCGGCCGTCGGCACTGCAGATCCGTTCAGTCTTCATGATTGCCCATTTGCAATCGCATTTGTCCACAGGCGGCATGAATTTTGGATCGCCCGGTTGGAACCACGGCGGGAACGGATCCAAGTTACCACTCGCACCTTCCGCTATGCCAAATTGGGAAAGATCCGGAAATTGACCATCCTCAGTGCGGTCTGACGGGTTCAATACGCCATCACAGTCCAAATCGAACCGCGGGTCGCAGGAGGTTCCGGCTCCTGGTCGCGCCTGCTCAAGAAATTTGTCGCAGCAAATACTGTCGCCGATCCGCGACTGAACATGTTCTTTCAGAGCGCTCTTGTAGGCCGCCAAAAGGAGGAGATCTTTGGTCGTTGACACGTTCCTCATGTCGTAAGCAAAAACGGGTTGTCCACACATTCGCAGAAAGACAATACCTTTACCATCGTACTTAATTTGCGGAGTTGGCGGTTTTTACATCCCGCTCCGGGTGACACACCGTCAAACCACGGAGTCGGCTTTTCACAATTCTTTTTCGGCGGCGGCTTCGCCTTGCCGGCGCAAGCCGCAAGGGACCAATTTTGCCTTCGCGCGGCCAAATCCGCGTCGTATTCGTCTATCTTGGCTGAAAAGGCTTCGGATACTTTGGCCGGAAGACCCGCGACGGCCTGCGCGAACGTGGTCATTCGGCCCCAGCATCGACCGGCACAAGTTACGTGAGTGCCCATCTTTCCGGTGCCCTGTACCGTGAATATTTTGGTGACGAGACCGGAATCGGTGCAGTTCACGTTGAGCTGGTATAGGTAGAAATCATTGTAATCTGCGACCTGGCCAGAAGCAGGTCGAGGTTTTTCGGCCAGAAAAATGGCGCCGATCGCGATAGCGATAGCCGACGCAGAAACTAATAGCTTCACCCGTTTCCGCATAGTTCACCTCCACCAGCATTGATTTTGAGTCTTGCCTTCTAACGGCATTTAGCTCTTGCAACGGGCTGCTTTGCAATCGCGCCGAGCGCCAAACCAATTTCCATCAGCGTCTAATGAACAACATCTCGCAGCAAATCAGGTCTTGGCTGCGCACGCTCGTGGCCGATCCTATAAGCCCAAACCAGATGAGGGCACTCACAAACCTCAAGATAGGCCGCTTTTTTTACTATTCACCACTTACTGCTTTTTCAAAACAATCTCCACGCGCCGGTTTTTCTGTCGTCCCTCGGGGTCATCGGAACCATCGGGCTTGGTATTTGACGCGACGGGCTTCTTCTCCCCAAACCCCTGGGTCGTGAACTGCACTTTTCCCAGTCCCTCCTTATCCATGAACCAGGCCTTCACAGAGGCGGCGCGCCGCTCAGAGAGTGTCTGATTATAGGCATCGTTACCTTTAGAATCCGTGTGGCCCTCGATCCGCACCGCGCCCTTCGCTTTGTCCTGAATGATGCCGGCCGCCTGGTGCAATGTCTTTTGCGCCGCAGGGCGCAGGTCGGCCTTATCAAAATCAAAGAGCACATCGGCAGCCAGCTCGATCCTAATCTCTTGTCCCGTCTCTTTTACTTGCAGGTCCTGGACCTTGCCGCCCAAATCATCAACGCGAAAGACAAGATCGAGAACCTTCATCTTTAAGTCCCCCGTCTTATTTTCCTGGGCCGCCGCAAATTGCGCGCAGGGAATGACACTCGCAAAGAAAATCCCAACACAAACCAACCTCAGCACAACACAACCCAATCCGCTCGGCTTATACCCTTTCATTTACTAACCTCCGTTTTCTTCGGAGCCGCTATTTGCTAATCGCTGACTACCTACCGCTGACTTCTTACCTCTGATCTCTGACCTCGGATCTCAGCGACTAATCGCTACGTCATCAATTGGCCCAAAATGGGGAATGACGATGCTGATCTTTTGCACGTCATCCGGTGGCGCGGGAAACTTGGCCCACAGATTGGCGCGCGACTTGGGAGCAATATCAGGTACGCCGCGACTGCAGAGGCAGGTATTTTCCGTGTCGCGCACCACAAAGTATTTCTTTTTACCGACCGGATCGATGAGGTGCGTGCCACCGACCGAGCTATTGGCGGCATTGCTGTAGTCGCCGTCAGTGAAGTTGTATGCGAGACCAAATCCTTTATCAGAATCGTTGATCATCGCGAACTTCAGCGTCACCGTGCCGCCGCTGTTGCGCTTCAATTCCTGGACCTCTACCCGGATCCCGGGCATATCGCCATCCGCCGTAGCAATGGCCGGTCCGGCGGAAACTGGCGGCGCGACGGGAGCAGTGGCTGGAGCATTTGGCGCACCGCCAGGTTGGTCCGCCGTCTGGGTCGCTTGGTCTTTGGATGAAGCTGGTTTTTCTTCAGCCTTGCCGCAACCCAAAAACATCACCAGCAAGCCAAGCAGTACCAGTGTTAGAACGTTCTTAACTGCCAGGGCCGACGTATTCTTAACAACTAGCGTTAGTCGCATTCTTAGAAACCTCCCTTTGCAATTTATTTTTGAAATCCGAACTGCTGTATGCAGGTTCATACGAATTCTCCGAGAAGCCAGTTTTGTTCGAGATCGAAAGTCGCCGCTGTTAGCGCGGCCTTTGAGCGCCACCTATTACACCTGGCGCATTCGCAAGTCAATAAAGGCTCGGAGAATCGACTACCCGCCGCGTTGACTTCCGTTTCAATCTCCCAAGCAGTCTTGCGCTCGGTAACTTTTACCGCGTGGCTTGAAGATGACACAAAAATCGCTCTGGAATTCACCGAGCAGTAAAAAGTTTTGCTGCCCCTGTTGCCACGAGAATCCCATCTCGCTTAGGTCCGAGTCCTGATTGAAATAGGCGGCAACGCCGGTCCCGGGAAATGGTCCGTTGAAAACGGCAAAGGAGAAGTTCGATTGACGTTTGCGATCGTTGACGAATGCAACCGCAAAGTCATCTCGCCCGTCGTGATTGAAATCGCCAACCGCGTAATAAGGCTGATAGCTTCGGTTCTCTTGCCGTTCTACGGCCAGCCCTTCTTTGTTGCGGCAATCTCTGTCGGTGGCGACCCGCAGGCTGGCACGGCGCGGACTGCTGGCCAGCCATCGTTTGATTACCTCGGTGTGGTTCGGCTTGATGTATGCGGGAAAATCTCGCGGCTGCGCGTCGAATCGGCCAGCCACAACGAGCAACGCCGCAAACGCAGCGACGCCCCAACAGACTGAAGACCGGATATTGAAAAACTTGTGGTTCATCTTTACCTACTTTCAATCGTCCAACTTCCGTAAGAAATTCGCGCCGCTTCAATTCAGGGTTGCGGCCGGTCAGGTTGCGCCAAGCCGTCGTATTCCAGGGTGAAGTCGGCAAAGGCGACGGTTTTCCCGCCGAACGGCCCGTGGACCGTGTGCACCCAATTAAACTGGCCGATGAAACCGGCGGTCGGAAAGTCGGCTTTCGGATGGCTGCGAGCTTTTGGAGAACTTCGGGTCTGTGTTCGACGCTGTCCGGTTCCGTAAACAGCTCGTACGTGGAGAACTCTAGAAAGTGGCCGCTCTTAGTCTGCTGCGCCGCAGCGGCCGGAGCAAAAACCGTCATGCGGATCGCGAAGAGTACGCAAAGCAGAGACCGTATCGCTTTGTTGGTCATGGGTTGCCTGCCGGTCGCGCGCGCCGCAGCGTGAGCGAGATGCGGTTGGTATAACCTGATGGATATTCCCACTCCGTGCTTGATCGGAATATGCCGGCCCCTGCCGCTCTTAGGTTTCGTAGAACACTCTTGAACTGCGGTATTTCATGAATGCTGTCGCCGCTGTAAACGTAGCCGCCGCCTGGACAATCTTTTCGCGGAGCCGGAGCAATCACTGGCTCGACCAGTTGGAGCGACATGACCTCGGCACCCGGCGTATACAAGCCGAGTAATTTGCCGCGTAATTTATTTGGAATAGTGACCTCCCAAGGGCAGTCGGGCGAATTCTGCTTGAAGCTGCGGTTCGCAACGAGCGTTCCTTCTAGATTGCCGCGACCATCGTACGTCAGGACGATTTCCCCTTGATCCCTGATCGTCGTTCTTACGCCCGCGGTCACACCATCGGTGCTGAACTCGAGCGTACCGTACCAATCGCCGGTGGTTGGGAATTCGGCAACGTCCGCGTCAGCCTGCAGGCCCTTATAATCCTCGGCGAGCGCCGTGAGGCGGACGATGGGCGGCGGGTTGCTCGGGACCCTGTAGGTAACCACTAACGTTCGTTCGAGAACGCGCGAGCCGCAGCGTGCCGACGGAGCAGAGCCGTATTCGCCGACAGGCTGCTGCAGCCCGCCGGGGTCGGCCGTCAATTGAATGAGCTTGATCCCGGTTTGGTACGGATTTGCATTGTCGCGCGCGACCATGGTCACCTGGATCTGAACCTCGGGCCCGACTTTCGATCCCTGGCGCGGGACCGAAGTGGTATTCAGGGTCGGGCGCTGCTTGTCTTCAAGCGGCCCGTATTCAACGCGTACTTCGCCGTCCGATCCGGCATCCGTAACCTCGGATTCAACGGTGTATCGCCCCGACACAACCAAGATATCCGCTAATATCCCAGACTGGAACTGATCGACCATCGCTTCCCTGAAGCTGTTGAGCCGGGCCTGGGCCAGTGCCGGTTGAAACAGAGCATCGCCCTTTCGGGTAACGATCGTGAACCGCGTCTCCTGCGGGCAGCCGCCCCCTGCCGGCCTGTTGCCCGACGGCCGGAGGGCTGCTTTGATCCTCGGGAATGCCTCCGGCTTAACGTCCGCCCCATCTAGATCGAAAACGGATCCCACTGAAACAGGGCCGGCGCTTCCGGCCTGCTGCGAAAAGACGGACGCTCCTCCGGCAACAACACACGCGGCAACCGCAACGGTTGCCCAAAACGGTGTGATCTTTAATCGAAATCGAGACATGAGATTCTCCTTCCGCTGCTTGCTTAGAACTAAGCGACCCGATTGCGCCGTGCGCCACTAAAAGCTGCGCCAAAAGTCATCACAGGAAAGTCATGATCAGAGATCACTCGTCCAGTGTGCCAAGAAAAAGCAGGTAGCTCACATCTGGAAATTTCTGACTGCTTCTCATTCACACCCTGCTTTAGCTGGGTGTTGGCAAGGTTGCTGCTTTCTCCTGAACCGTTTCAACGGTTTCCTTGATGGCGTCGAAACCGTTGAAACGGTTAGGAAGTGCGGGCTTCTCATAGTCACCCAGCTAAAGCAGGGTGTGAAGGAGAGATAACCTGCTTTTTCTTGGCGCACCGTCACTCGTCGGGATTGTTTTACTCCTGGGCCAAAGACTTACAGTAATTTTCCAATGCCGCGCAGCCGGCGAATGATCCGCCTTTACTCCGTTTCTTAATCTCCCCACAGTAAGCAGCTCCCTTGTCTGGCATCGTTGCCAGCGCCGCCGGACACGCGTCTGTCGCCAGAATGCCAAAACAGTCCGGGCTCTTGTTCGGAAAATTCACAGCGAGAAGTACACCGCAGGCATAACAGCCACATGCGGATTTTCGGCTGCTCGGCGGCGGCTGTTGCCGCGTGGATGGCGCAACCAGCCCTTCAGTCCACCCATCCGCTGATCGACCGCCCAAATTTCGCAAGACCCTTTCCCGCTCCGTTCTGGTCCGATTTAGGTTGTTAACTATGTCAGGCCGGGCGCGCAAGGAACGGGTTACCACGTCGTAGTAAACCGCGTCGCGAGCACCCTGAAGAAAGAAGGATTGTTCGGCGCTTATGATTGTCAGCGAATCAAGCATCTCTGAGCGCAACGGTATTTCCGCTTCACGCACCGCACCCCGCATAACGATAAATCTGCCTGCTGCCCCACTGCTTTCCGTAAAGGCCAGGCGATCGCAGTCACTAGACCACTGCAAATGATTAATCGATTCACCCGAACTGGTGTAAATCGAAGTTCCATTTACGTCTATTCGGCTTTTTTCGGCGCCGGGTTCGACGCGCTCCATTGTCACGTAGGCAACCTGTCCTTTGGCTGCGCAAGTCGCGAACCCAGTTCCCAGATAGCCCCCGGTCACGCTTCCCGTGTTCGCGTCGAAGATCCGATACTCTGCAATCCTCGGGTTAACGCTGCCTATAGCATAAAGCTCAGCATTACTCAGCCACCCGCTCTCCTCAACAAAGCGCATCCCACCTACAATCGTGCCATCGCTCTCCGTCGCTAATACCGGAATGTTTCTCAACGGACTGCCGTCGACAGCAATCACGATAAGCTTTGCATGCGTATTCGGATTTTTGGTCTTTTCACCTGCGACACGATACACAATCTTTTTCCTGTCAGGCGACCATCGGGGATCGGCCTTGCCCAGGCTGTCCTTGACCAGGACTCTAACGTCCGAACCATCCTGCTTTGCCGTGAGTAAGTCGTTGCCTCTAAGCAAAACAATCCTACGGTCAGGGGCGACTGAGATCTGGCCCGACGTCGAAATGAGAACGAACGTAGATAGAAAACAACAAGCGAAGATCGTTTTGGGGTTCATGATTTATGGAATTGGTGATTTCAGTTCCGGGCACTTATCACTGCCGGGGTCGCAGGCACCAACCTCAATTCGATTCTTAAATTGTTTGCAAGCCTTTTGCCCCGCTCCGCCAAAGACATCGAGTCGGTAACCTTTAATGGCGCCGCCAGTGTCGTTAGCAACGAAGTCGCCGCTCTCCAGTTTTACAGTAGTGTTACCTTTACCTCCGACAATCGTTCTGTCTCGTGCAACGGAGCCGTTTTCGACAAGCGGTTTTCCGTCGGCTCCTGTGAATTCGGTTATTGTCTTGAAAACCCAATTCGGATTATTGCCGCTGACATACGCCACCTTGGCCCCGTCTCTGCTAGTGCCGCTACCCTGCAACCGAACGTCGGCGAGAAACGCGGTACAATACTCTCCCTTTGGCAAGCCAGGTGGATCCTTTGTGACTCCGCTATATCTCGTACCTGCAATCCTCTGGGATTTACAGTTGAGCGTCGGGACAGGTGTGGGCGTCGGCGCCGGCGTCTCCGTTGGTGAGGGTGCGGGAGACTCTGTCGGAGATGGCGTCGGAGTGGCCGGCGGTGCTTGGATAACCCAGTCGTTTTCATCCGCGAGCACATAGCACGAAAGCCCGAAGGTAGCGACGCTAAACTTCTTCGTCACCGTGCCCCCACCTTCACAAGTGTAGGAAACGGTAAGCTGTGCTAATGCGCCCGGTGATGGCTCACCGGTCGCACTAGGATTCGCCGGCGCTTTAAGGTCACCGGTATTCGGATTCGCGTTGGCATCGCTCGTGGAATAGGTTGCGGCCGAACTTGGATTTGCCGCGTACTTGAAAGCCGGATTCGCCCCCGGCTGAGGTTTGCCTGCGGATGAAGTCTCGACAAGCGAATCGCGGGAAACTTCAAGGCTGACATTTTCAGCTTTGCAGGGTTTTTCATCCGGCGATGGAGAGGGCGACGCATTAGGCAGTTTTGGTCTATCAGGGGTAGGCGCCGCAGTGCAGTTCATCGAAGGATCTCCGCAAGCTTCAGCCGCCTCCGGACAACAGCCTGCCTGGCTTGAGCTGTCTGCGAAGGGTTTGAACCAAGGAGCATTTCGGTCGGGACGCGGCTTGATCTTCTTTATTTGTTGACAAGCTTTGGCCCGGCTCGCCGCCGGTAGCTCTTGCAGCGCCGCTTTGCAATCGCGCCGAGCGCCAAACCAATTTCCATCAGCGTCTATAAAAGTATCGCAGCAAATTAGATCCTGAGCGTGCACGGGTGCGACTGTTGCTGTAAGCGCAAACCAAATGAAAGCAGTTATCAATATTAAGATCGGTCGCAAAGTCGTATCTGAGTTCATACAGATCCTCCAAGCCGAGTTCGCCCACTATTGAACTTCCAACTCCGAAAGCTTTGGGCACCTCGTTTCCCACGCACACATTCTCCATACTGAGCACATAGTTTTGGGCTGCAATCCGACAGCCGAAAAATTAACGTTTGCTCCGGCCGCCAACAGAAATTTGCCGAGACCATACATCCGGCTCGTCTGACAGTCAACAGACAGTTGCGGCCCGACGCAAAACACAAAACTTTGCTTCTAGAATGATGCTCTGCTAGAGTGCGCGCCCAAAGAACCGTTTCAGTCCTTCAGAGCCGTCAGCCTGAAACAGAAGGAGTAACACCATGGTAAAAGTAAGCAACCCGCTCGTAGGTTTAGCGCTTGCTGTTGTCGTTCTGCTCGGCGCTGGATTTGCGAATGCGGTTTCTGCGCAGCCGACTGATGCGGAACTCAAGAAACAGTTAACCCACGCGAAGACTGTCTCAGTTACGCTCGGCAAGCCCGGCACTCGTGAGTGGAGCAGCACTTACAAGAAATGGGTTTGGAATCGACACTTCACCGCGAAGTTGAAGACCGACGACCCGGACATCTTCGTGATCGTCAAAGGTTATGCTTCCTACGACTTTATCGGTGGGCGCACTGTTTTTTGGCGGACGTTCACTACTTCAAACAGTTACGAAGGAATACCCGATCCGACTGCGGCCGATGTGCAGGCGCTGATTGCAAAGTTTGGTCTCGAGCAGTTCATCGGTAATTACACCATCAACCGGCTTATCGGCAAGGTTGAATCGATAGGCCTTTCAGACCAACCCAAATTCAAATGGCACACGGTCAATTCTGTTTCGTTCAACGTGATTGCTGTCTACACCGAACGGACGAACGACATCGGCGGCAAAGAAAGATTGGCTCGGACATTCGAAATCAGACTCTATCGTGACAATCCAAAGCAGGAATGGAAAAGTTTGATCTCTACGGCTCGCGAGAGAAAAGTGTTGTAGCGGATCGAAAGCAGTCTAGCGGCTTCCGACTGACTTCGTTGCCGGTTTGCATGTGAGCGTGACGTCCAGCCTGGCCGGTAAGTTCGGAGCACCGGACTACTCTGCGAAAGCCAATAAACCCCAAAACGTTGCGCGCGAATTCTACGACGGCGAAAAAACGTCTGCGGATTATTTTCAGCTAAAGCAAGTCCACTCGAGGCATTCTCGTCAGGAAGCAAGTCGAGATTAGTTGTAACAGCGTCATGCCCTGATTTTCGTCCGGGCTCAGATTGATCGATGAGCGGCAAGAGATCCCTGAGTGATTACGCTTCTGGGACGCAGCGAATTTCAGGGCTAAGCGATTATACTATTCCGGGAATTAGTTCCGATCAGACATGGGCGTCGCTAAGTTGTTGGTTAAAGAATAAACATCCTATTTACTTGACGCGTGGTCGCTTTCGGGATGTGGCGAATCGCCGCAGGCCAGGGGGATCAAACAGACTTAGATATTCTGAAAAAACAAAAAGCCTTCCCTTCTTACGTCCGGTAACTTCTCGGAAGATCCCAATGCTTTCAAAAGCTCGGATCAAAGAACTTGCTGATTGGTGTGTGATTTTAAGCCTGGCCGCGATCTCGTTTGTATTCATCACGGGTTGGGAATACAACTGCCTTAGAAGTTCTTGGGCTTTGGCCGCTCGCTTCCCTAATTCTAGAATTCTTTCGTCGCACTTTCGTCGTAAGTCAACTATTCGTTCAAAGGTATGCTTGCTACCACGTGCGGTTTCTATAACCCCAGACAGGAAGAATTTGATCCAGTGTTCAATATCGTCGGAGGTTCGTACCGTGGTTAGCGCATCGTAATAGGCACCGCGGTTACGTTCGAAGAAATCAGACAAATAAAGCGTCGGCCTGGTGAGCAGTTCTTTGTCAACTAGATACAACGTTATCAATAACCTGCCGATTCTGCCGTTACCGTCGAGAAAAGGGTGAATGGTTTCAAACTGATAGTGACTGATAGCGATTCGGATCAAGTGTGGAATTTCTAGCTTATCGTTGTGCCAGAACTTCTCCAGGTCGCTAAGCAGTTTCGGTATTTCGTTGTGAGAGGGTGGAATAAAAACAGCATCCTTCAAACTCGAGCCGCCTATCCAGTTTTGACTCCGCCTTATTTCCCCGGGATTACGATGTTCACCACGAACGCCTGACATCAGGATCTTATGCGCGTCTCGAAGCAGTCTCATTGAAAGCGGTAGCTTTTTTAGGGCCTCGATTGAGTGATTCATCGCCTGCACATAGTTTTGTACTTCCAACCAATCATCTCGCCTTTCTGGCTCGATTTCCTCTTCCGGTAGAATGGCTTCGTCAATCTTTGTTTGAGTTCCCTCTATGCGGCTTGAGGTGGTAGCTTCTTTGAAGACGTGCATTCGGATAAAGAAATCAACATCCGGAACCAAGTGAGAGTACGCATTCAATTCTCCAACGAGACGAATAGCGTCCTCTAACAGCACATCAATTGACGCCTCGTTCCAGCTAAAAGAACGATTGACGGGCGTCGGCGTAAAGCTGCGATACTGATGTTGCTGGAGATAGGTGCCAGCTTTGAAAGTGTCCAATTGCATGTCGGCAAGTTTACATACCCTCCAAGCACATGTAAAGTTAACGGGCGAACTTTACATATCAGTAGTGCGTATGTAAAGTTCATTTGTTCCATGGGCGTCGCCAAACTTACCGATCAAAATACTGTGGTTCCCGAAAGCAAATACGCACGCGTCGAGCGCGAGCGGCGCTATCTGTTGAACGACTTGCCCGAGGGCTTGAACCGAACCGATCACCACTTGCAAATCACCGATAACTACATTACCGGCACGCGGCTGCGGATTCGAAAGGTGCGGGACCCAAAGACGAATAAATGGATTGTGAAGTTCACCCAGAAGTTTGCCCCTGAACCCGGGGATCTTTCGCGCACCATCATCACAAACATTTACCTGAATGCCCTGGAAGCTGACACCCTGGCGCTATTCGAAGCAAACGAGATTCGGAAGAACCGGTACTACTTCGACTTTGAAGGCCGTCGCTTTTCAATCGACATGTTTCTCGGCGATTTGTTGGGACTGACACTGGCGGAAACGGGTTTCGAAACAGATGAAGAGATGGCTGCGTTTGAATTGCCGCCGTTTGCCATCGCTGACGTTACGAATAACGAAATATTTTCCGGCGGAAAATTGTGCGAACTCACGTTTGAAGATATCGAGCGGGAAGCGCAAGAAAGCGGGTGGGTGAAGGCGCACTCCGCCAACTGACTACATGCGAATCAGAATCCAACTAGTTCTTTTAATCGCGACAGCGATCTTGCTTTTGGGCGCGTGCCGTAAATCAACGCCGAACCAAAACGCGAACAGCAACATAGCGACTCCAGCGCCGGAAACTTTGGGTGGCGGCACTGCGCCGGCGGGCGAGAAGGTCAATTTCCGCGGCTCGATCGCGAACTTGTCGATCGAAATGAATCTGGTGCGCGAAGGCGAGCGTCTGACTGGTACCTATTTTTATCCTCGAATCGCCAGGAACATTGATTTGAAAGGTGAAATCGACCGCGACGGCAACGTCGCTCTCCGCGAGTCCGATGAAACGGGGAAAGAAACCGGCGTCTTTAAAGGCAAATGGAAATCGAATGCAACCGGTTTGGCGGACATTGAAGGGAAATGGTCACGTCCTGATGGCTCGAAAGAGACTGGCTTTTTCGTATCGCAGCAACCAATAGAATTCACCGCCGCAGTCCGAATCGTGCCGAAAGTGGTTCGCGAAAACAGCAAAGAAGCAAAGTACTCGGTGGACGCTGAGTATCCTCAGATAGAAGGCGACGCTCGGTTCGATAAATTCAATCGCGAATCGCGCGCGATGATCACCAAAGACGTTGCGGCTTTCAAAACTGCCGAGACTGCTGCGCTCGAAGAGGAGACAGACCTTCCGGAAGAGACACAGACTTCATCACTGGACATTGGCTACCAGGTTCGACTGGCAACCGATGATTTGATCAGCGTCGAGTTTACCGAAGGGCAGTACTCGCGCGGGGCTGCGCATGGCAACAGCATCACGACCGTACTGAACTTTGATGTGAAGAACGGCAAGCGAATTGAGCTGGCGGATCTATTCAACCCGAAATCGAACTATCTCAACGTGATATCCGCTTACGCGATCAAGGATCTGAAAGAGCAGAGCAAGCAGAACGACATGCTCATGGAGGACCAGCTAGAGGACGGGGCAGCCGCGCGCGCGGACAATTACAGAGCGTGGACGATCACTCGGAAAGGCCTCTGGATCACCTTCGATCCGTATCAGGTAGCGGCGTACGCGGCCGGGCCGCAGCACGTTTTAGTTCCGTATTCCGCGTTGAAGTCGATCGTGAGGCCCGATGGACCGATTGGAAATCTGGCGGGTAATTCGTAAGTTACGAGGCGTACCTACTGCCCGCCATACCGTTTAGAGGCCGCATTTGTGCGGCTAATTTCGCGGCGGACAAGTCGCCGTTTAAACGATGAGCTTTAAATAAAGAAGGCGGGCGGCAGCCCCCCTCTAAACTTCCTCTACAAACAACATGAACCGAAGCGTTGGATTATTAGTTTCGATTGCGGGTGCGGGCCTGGTCATCATCGGCCTGCTGATCTATTCCGGCGCGCTTTCGTGGTTTGGCCGGTTGCCGGGCGACGTTCGCTACGAAGGCGAGAACACTCGCGTCTACATCCCGATTGTTTCGTCGCTGCTCGCCTCGATTCTATTGAGTGTCTTGTTTTATTTCGTGCGGCGGTTCTTCTGAGCCGTGATCATCCGATAAGCTTCAGCGCGTTTGATTCCCAGTGCGCGCGCGGCGCTTTTCAAAGCGTCTTTCGATTTCAAACCTTCGCGTTCGAGCTCCTTGACACGTTCGACCAGTCGTTCAGTGTTTGTCTGTTCCGGGTTCACCGGCGAACTCTCGACAGCTTCGCCGGAAATGATCAGCACCATTTCGCCGCGCGCCGTACCCGCTTTCGAAAACTGTTCAACCAGTTCACTCAAGGTTCCGCGGAGGAATTCTTCGTGAAGCTTTGTTAACTCGCGCGCGACGACGGCAGGGCGGTTACCGAAAGCTTCTGCCGCATCTTTCAGCGCCGCGACGATTCGATGCGGCGCTTCGTAAAAAGCCAGCGTCGCGCGCACCGAGCGCAATTCTCCGAACCTCGCCCGCCGCGGGTGTGCACGGGCCGGTAGAAAGCCGCCGAAGAAAAACTCATCAGTCGGCAGGCCGGAAGCCGCCAACGCCGCGATGAATGCCACCGGGCCGGGAACCGGTATTACGCGAATACCGCGTTCGATCGCCGCAGTCACAATTCGATATCCCGGGTCGTTAATCAAAGGCGTGCCGGCGTCGGAAACCAACGCGACGTTCTTGCCCGACTCGAGCAGCTGACAAAGTTCTTCGGCGCGTTCACGTTCATTGTGCTCGTGATAGCTGATCGTTTTCTGGCTGATGCCGAAATGGTTCAGGAGCTTTCGCGTGTGACGCGTGTCTTCGCAAGCGATTAAATCAACCTCACGTAGCACGCGGACGGCACGTTGGGTGATGTCTTCGAGATTGCCGATGGGCGTCGCGACGATGAACAGTTCTCCAAACACGCGGGCTATTCTGTCATCGCGCGCTGAAAAGGCGAAAGCCCTGCTCGACGAATCGAACCAGGGCTTTCAAGCGTGACGAATGGCTCAGTCCGTTAGCTATGGTCTGATGATACGCTCCCACCACGGAATGTTATTGCGGTTGTCGTTGCGCCGGTCGTTGCGGCGATTGCGTCCGTAGTCATCGTCGTCGTTATAGATGCCACCGCGATAACCGCCGTAAGCGTTCGAGATTAGGCTCAATTCGCGACGAATCTGCGACCAGAGAGACGACAAACGGTAGTTGTCGAAGTGGTGCCGCGCAACTCGCTCGGTACGATTCGCTTCCTGAAAAACACGCTGCGCTTCGCCGGCGCTGCGATTCAAATCACGGCCATTGCCGAAGCTCGACTTCAGACGGCCAACGGCGTTGCGGAAATCCCGTGCTTCACGGTTGAGTCGATCTTCGTGTCGCGTTCCGTTTTCCCGGTGATCTCGATCCAACTCGCGGTCAAGCTCGCGTTCGAAATCCTTTGCGAGTCGATCCAGGCGATGAATGCTATCGCGCAGATAACGTTCGTCGTAACGGCCGTAATTGCGATCACGACCGTAATCGCGATCACGGTCACGCCGATAATCCGGCCAGCCTTGCGCCGACGCCACAGTGGGAATAAACAGCGCCAACAAACCGGCCACCAAACTCAATCTAATCAGTTGCGTTTTCATTTCAATTCTCCTTACCAAGTGTTCATGTGACGCTCCGCGCCCGAACTGAGCTGATAGTTGGCAAAGCCCGTGCCGCTCGCGGCGGTTTAGTGCGAAGGCTCGGAAGCTCTTTGAAAATTGCGTCGAATGTGCGCAATACGCAGCATACCGTGCAAACGAGAGCGGAAATCGTTAAGAGGTGAGTGGAATCAGCGGGGGAAGGACAGTTAATCGTCCCGAAGAAAAGTAACGAAGTGCGAACGCAGTGTCTCTTCAGCGAACACTGTGCGATCCGTATCATTCTCCGCGACCAACCAATGCGGCTTATCTTTCGACAACGGCGTCAGCAGTAGCTCAGAGTTCGCGCCCTGCCGTCCGAAGTGTTTAATGTTGGCGCAGGCCAGGCCGCCACCGCGAACAATGCCGTCGCGCGGAGTACGCGGCCAGCCACACTCAATTGTGAGTTCGCGAACGCCGCGGCGGAGCGTCACTTGCCGGCCGACCATCGTGGCGTTGCGACGCGAAAACCTGTGCGGCTCTTTCTGCTGGATCTGAATTCCCGCGCCGGCGCGATTTGCTTGTCCGGCGAGTAGAACGACTTCGTTGAGCAGCCAATCCATCGCCGTACGCCGCAGCAGGTCATTGCGCCGGCGCACAGTCAGAAATTCGGCGATATCTGCTTGCCCGGTCGCGTGTGCATACGATTGGGCTTCAGCCAAAGCAAGCTCCCAGGCGTCTTCGAGTTCGCTCATTTTACGTAGCCTAGACTTTAGTCTGTGCTCTGGCGACGGGTAGCCCACACTGAAGTCTATGCTACTCGTTTTTCCTTTTGCCTTCCGCCAGATGTTATCATGCCCCACCGTTTCAATCTTTCCCGATTTGTTGCCGTCCTAATGACTAATCTTTCGAACAGAATTTCCAAAAAGAATCCCCGAGCATTGATCTTCTCAGCCGTGCTGGCGGCGGTTTGCGTGGCGCAGGTCTTTGCCAGTGCGTCCGCCCAGGACAAACTGCCGGCGCCATCCGGAAACGTCAACGACTTTGCCGAAGTCGTCGATTCGGCAACGAAGCAACGTCTGGACACGGTGCTAAAAAGCCTGAAGACGCGAACTGACGTAGACCTTGTAATTGCCGTGGTTAAGACGGCCGGGTCGGCGGACATGTACGACTACTCACTGCGAATTGCGAACGAATGGCAGGTGGGCACGCGCACTTCGCCGCGGAAAACGCTGCTGATGGTCATCGCGGCTGACACCGGCCTGTTCTTTGCGCAATTCAGCCGTGCGGCGCAGATAGCTCTTCCGGACGGCCTGGTGGGCGAGATGGGACGGCGAATGCGTCCTAAATTCGAAGCGCGCGACTTCAGCGGCGGGCTACTCACCGGCGTGCAGGCGTTTGTTAACGGCCTCGGCGAGCAGCACAACTTCACTTTTGCGCAGTTAGATGTGCCGGCCGGCGATGTGGCCGTCGCGCAGACCCGGCCGCGAACTGTCGAGAGTCCCCCGCCAGTTGACACCCCTGCGCCGCAGCCGAGCGAATCGCCGTCGCCGGAAATCGTCCTCAGTCCGACGCCGACCGCAGCACCAACTGAAACGCCGTCTGCCACTCCCGTCCCCGAGGCTACGCCGACGCCTGAAGCCACCGCGACGCCTGTTGAAGGTCCCACGCCATCTCCAAGGATAACTGAGACACCGGGGGCTGAACCCGGTGCGATGCCGTCTGCGTCGCCAATTGAATCGCCGGCCGAAACACCGGCGGCTTCGCCTCAGCCATCTGAATCGCCGTCACCGAGCGTGGTCGCAAAGAACTCACCCACACGACCCGCCCGGCCGAGTCGTTCCCCCGTCGCTCCTCCTGCGAATCCGGAAGACGAATTAGAAGAAGTAGAGCTGACGCTCACAAAGCCTGCCGGTGAACGAATTGAGCTTTTGAAAACGTTTATAGCAACGCGTCCCAAGTCCGTTGCTGTCCGTCGCGCCCAGGAATTGATGGTCTCTGCGCGAGCATCCTTCGGTGATCAAAAGCTTCAGGCCGGTGACATCCCGGGAGGGCTTGAACAGTTTCAGCTCGCGATGTCGGAAGCTCCGAGCGACATGAGCGATCGCCTGTTTACGGAAGTCATCGCGCGCATTCCGATGAACCTGTTTCTGCGCGGCCTGCGTGAAGCCGCCCTCGAAGCCGCGCGTCGGGTCGAAGCCCTGGCGAAACTTAACCCGGCGCGATTGCTCGCGGTAACCCAGTTCTATGTGAGCATCGAAGACGTGAAGGAGGCCAATCGCCTGGCGGAGCTAACCGTGCAGAACGCTCCCGAGGTTGCGGCGGCGCATCAGGCGCTGGGCGCGGCGCGTCACATCGCGCTCCGGCTTGAGGACGCAGAAGCTGAATACGCAAAAGCGCTGGCGCTGAATCCGAAGCTGACATCGGCAAAACTGTCGCTCGCGGATTTGAAGCGCGCGTCTGCAAAGAGCGAAGAAGCACTGGTGCTTTATCGCGAAGTGCTCGTAGTTGATCCGAAAAACAATGCCGCGCGGGCGGGTGTTGTTCTGTCGTTGTTGGAGTCCGGCAAGCAGGAAGAAGCGGTGCTGGAATTAAACGCAACGCTCCAGGATCCGGAAAAAGCGAACAACCTGCCGCTGGTTGTGGGCGCTGCCTACTGGTTCATCGCGCGCGGCGACTCGGCCCGGGCGCTCGATCTCGCGCACCGCGCGGTGGCGCTTGAGCCACGGTATTCCTGGGCGCAGATTGCCTACGCGCGCGCGCTGTTGGCTGACAGGCGACCGCTGGATGCCGAACGCGTGCTGCGGTTTGCGCAGAACTACAGCCGCTTTCCCACGCTCGATTACGAACTCGCAAACGTGCTCGCGTCGGTTGGGTTGTATGACGAAGCCGCCGCGCAATTGGCTAAGTCGTTTTCGCTGAAAGATGGTCAGATCGAAACGAAGCTTGCCGGTCGATTGCCGGTGAAGGCCGCAAGCTTCTCCGAATTGTTGGCGCCCGAACGGCGCGCGGCAATCTTTCAGAACAAGACGGCAGATTCTGACGCGAACGGGAAGATGCTGAAGGCCCTGCTGGCGTTTATGAACGCGCTCAACGCGGACGGTCGCTCGCCGGCGGAAGATGAGCTGGCAACACTTGCGCAGGAATTCATCGCGGGTGAGGATCCGATGCGCACCTACCGTCAGGTTTACGTGGCGTCCAAGTTCTTGAAGAAGGGCGTGGCGCTTTCGACAGTGTTGGATTTGATGGAGAGCGCGACCACCGGCGTTGAAGCAGCGCTCAATGTGCCGGCGGCGACGGTCGCTGTGCAGGCTGAAGAACTTACTGATACGCGGGCCGGTTCACTGTCGCGAGGAACTACGCCGACGGTGCCGGACGCTCCCCGAACAGCTTTGTCGGGATTGCTGCGCGGAAAACTGGAAGACATCGCCGGCATGGCGCTCTTCAATCTCGACAAACCTGACGAGGCAGTTCTTCGTTTGCGACGTGCCGTCAGCGCATCGCCTGAAGGAACGCCGCTGTGGCGCTCGTCGATGTGGCACTTGGCCGCCGCGCTCGAAGCGAGCGGGAAAGGCGATCAAGCGCTGCTTTACTACATTAAGAGCTATGTTGCCGGTACACCGGATGTCGCGCGCCGATCGGTAATCGAGAATCTTTACAAGAAGGTGAACGGCACGCTCGACGGACTGGATGACAAGATCGGCCCGCGTTTTTCTTCAGCAGCCCCCGCGCCGGCAGCCTCTCCAACTCCAAGGTGATCAGTCGACCTAACTTGCGAGTTGCTTCAACAAGCTGCGAAGCAGCGTTGTAGTTAAGCCCAAGGCGAGGCTTTGCGAGCCTTGGGTTACCAGTGAAAAATTTGCGGGAGCCGCGGAGTGGCGACGAATAACCACTCAACGAGAAATGAGATGTCGCCCGCTTCGCGGGCTCGCTGATCTAAAAACGGGCCTGGTTTCCCAAGGCTCGCAAAGCCTCGCCTCGGGCTTAACTACAACCGCTGCTTCGCAGCTCGACGAGTTTGTTCGCTCGCGCGCCCTCGCTTCTCGGGCAAAGCCGCGGGAGTGCGGGAGTGCGGGAGTGCCACCTCATTAACCACTGGCTACTTCGTTACCACTTTCCTCCGCTGGTCCCGGACTCGACGATCCGCCAAGCCAACTACTCATTTCCCTCGACAATTTGAACCAAAGTACTTGCTTTAGCGACGTAGGTGCGGGAAAAACTCAGGCGCAGGAGATTTGCTGGATATCTGGTATTCACTTCGCCCTGATTCTCACCCTCGCCTAATCGCACGTCGATTGCTCGCTAAATCAACTTATCATTGAGCTTAGGCCTTAAGAGATGATCCGTTTCCAGCTTGGCACAGGCATTGTTTAAAAGTTCATTCAAAGCAGTCTCAAGAAGGGTTCACGAGGAGCAAATAGGATGATCAGCCTGGTCCAAGCAAGCACCGCCACCCCCGAACACAAGTTCAGCACGACCGAATTGGTCGCGTCGATGATGCACAAGCTCTCGCCCGAGCTGATTAACTCAATCTGCTCGCTGGGCGTCGAGAACCGTTATTCGACAATGGATAACTACGCTGATTTCTTGACGGGTGCACCGATGAACCAGAGAAGTTCGACGACGGAACTCGGCGTGAACGCGACGCGACGCTGTATCGAGGAATGGGGCGGAGATCCTTCACAGATCGGTTTGCTGATTGCCGCGACCAATACGCCTGACCAAATGCTGCCGTGCCTGGCGTCCGAAGTGATGGGGCGTACCCACGGCTTGCTGCCGCGCTCGCTGGCGACGGTCAACATGCAGTCACAAGGGTGCTCAGTGATGTTGAAGTCGGTGGAAGTCGCGCAATGGTACCTCGCGGCGAATCCCGGGAAGATGGCGATCGTGCTGATGTCCGAAGCGCACACGCCGTATGTCGCGCCGCTGCTTCGCGACGAATATTTCGGCTTCCGCGACGTGGCGCGCATGCGCAAGAACGGCAAACTGACGGACGCTCAATTTGAACATGAACGCATTGAGACAACGTTGGCGATTCAGTCGATGTTGTTCGGTGATGGCGCGGTGGCGCTGCTGCTCGGCACCGATCAAGACGGCAAGCCAAAGTTCGGTCCAATCGCTCACCTGACAAACGACATTCCGGATGATGTGAATCTGCTCTCGATGACGGCGCACAGCTTGCACCCGGCACTGCACGGCAAGCCGCAGTATTTCATGCGACCGGCGGTCCCAACACGCGGCGCGCACTACGCCGTCGCCACCGTGAATGACGTGCTGGACAACCCACTGTCGGTGGTGAACAACATGAGCGAAGTCGACGATTGCCTGATTCACACAGGCAGCAAAAAGATTCTCGATGGCGTCTGCTCTCAACTCCACATCGATACGGAATCGACGCGGGTGCACAAGTCTTATGACGTGCTCGAGAACTTCGGAAACCTCTCGAGTGCTTCGACCGGCTTTATGTTGGCGAGCAAGAAGGAATGGGCTGGCCCGGCGATGGTCGTCGGATTCGGCGTCGGCTTCACCGCAAGCGCAGGTTTGATGAGCGTGAACTAATCAGAACCGCCTGCGGTAGCGGGCGGGCGCGCCAAAGCAAAAGGACCCGGAGCATGACAAACGCATCGACAATATCTACCAGGAACCTGACGCGAGGCATCGCGCGCATAACAAAGATTGCCGATCATGCACCAATGGTGATCACTCGCCTGTCCGGCTGGATTAATGTCGGTGAGAGCAAGGCGGCCGCACCGGCATGGATAATCCCGACGCGCTCGCTTGCTCGCCGATAGAAATGTTTTCTCCCCAAAGTAGGACGGGTCTGCAGGACGCCGAAGTTTAGTTTTCGCGAGAACCAGAGGACCTCATGGAGTTTGAAAGTGTTGGGGAGATCATCGCCTCCCGCATGCTGCACCTCATTGACGAAAACGGACACAAACCGCCTGTAAGTGTGTTCATCGGCGAGCCTCAACCGAGTCCCAAGGGACCCGGCTACGAATGTCCATTTCACAAATCATCGGCAGCGGCACCCAGGCCACGCACGTCGAACATGGCCGCGATTCTATTCAGGCGCTGAGTGCCGTTTTGGTGCTCCTCGGCAAGAATCTGTATCACCTAAACGAGAGCTGGGCGGGCGACTGGTTTGGGAAGGCTGCGCGCCGGGCGAACTCGGCTTGCTCTAAACTCGCTTGCCCATAACGGCGTCGTATTTGGTTCACGATCACGACTGGCTTATGATTGCTGCGCATGGCCTCCATCCTCAAGGATTCGTACAACCGCGCCATCCGCGACCTGCGCGTGTCGCTCACCGACCGCTGTAATTTCCGTTGCTTCTACTGCTTGCCGCACGGCGAACCGCCCATCGCGCCGAAAGAGCAGATGCTCTCGTACGAAGAGATCGAGTACGTCTGCGACATATTCGTTGAGTTAGGAATCGAGAAGATTCGTCTCACCGGCGGCGAGCCGATGATGCGCCGCGACATTGAGCAAATCATCTTCAAAGTGGCGCATCTTAAAGATCGCGGCCTGCTCGATCTGGCCCTCACAACTAACGGATATTTCCTGCCGCATCGCGCGCAGAGTTTAAAAGAAGCCGGCCTCGATCGCATCACGATCAGTCTCGATAGCCTGAAGCCCGACACTTTCAAGCAGATGACTGGTGTGGATGTTTTGGAGAGAGTACTTGAAGGAATTCAAGTCGCGAAAGATGCGGGCCTCGACCCGATCAAAATCAACGCTGTCATCGTGCGCGGTCACAATGAAGATGAAGTGGCGGACTTCGCCGCGTTCGCCCGCGAGCATGACCTCGGTGTGCGCTTTATCGAATTCATGCCACTCGATTCCGGTCACGACTGGGCGCGTGAAGATGTTTTCTCGGGACGAGAGATTCGGAAACGCATTGAAGAAAGATTCCCGTTGGAACCTGTCGGCGAGCTACGCGGGTCGAACACCGCGTCACGTTACCGCTTCGCTGATGGCGCGCCGGGAGAGATTGGGATCATCGCGCCGGTCACCGAACCTTTCTGCGGCGCTTGTTCACGCATTCGGCTGACCGCTGACGGCCAAATCCGCACCTGCCTATTCTCAACCGTCGAACATTCACTGCGAGATGTAATTCGCGACCGCGCGTCTCGTCAGGAAGTCATCGACTTCATCGAATCTGTCGTGATGAAGAAGGAGCCAAGGCATTACATCAACGAACCCGAGTTCGTCACACCTTCAAGGTCGATGAGTTTTATTGGTGGCTAAATCTACTGTCCCGTGGCGACATTCTTCTTCGCGGACGGCGCATTCTTCACATACTTCTCGTACCAACCCAAATATCTTTCATAACGATCACGCACATAGCTCGGGCGTTGAATGCCGTGGAACTCGTTCGGGTAAATCACGAGCTGGGTTTCGACGCCTAAGCTGCGCAAAGCCTGATACATTTGCTGACTGCCCTGCACGGGCACGTTGAAGTCACGTTCGCCGCCGAGAAACAGCGTCGGCGTCTTGATGCGATAAGCGTGCAGGAACGGATATGAAATCTTTATGTAGGTTTCCCAAGCCTTCGGTTCCCAGGGCGGTCCAATTTCGTTGTCGTACTGAATGATGTATTGATCCGTCCCGTAAAAAGCGACAGTGAAAGCAACGCCTGCACCGCTAGTCGCCCCTTTGAAACGCGTGTCCGTCGCAATCAGGTAATTGGTGAGAATCCCGCCATAACTCCAGCCACCGACGCCAAGCCGATCGGGATCGGCGACACCCATCGCCACAATGTGATCGACGCCGGCGAGTAGATCCTGTACTTCGTAGTTACCCCAATCAGCGAAGATCGCGCGCGAGAACTTCTGACCGCGTCCCGAACTGCCGCGATAGTTCACCGCCAGCACCGCGTAGCCGTTCGCCGCAAACACCTGACGCTCAAGCGCGAACGAATGCTGATCCTGCGCGTTCGGTCCGCCGTGAATCCGCAGCAACAGCGGCACTTTCGTGCCTTTCGTGTAGCCGACCGGATAAGTCAGCAACCCGTGCACTTCCGTTCCGTCCTTACTCTTAAAACTAACTTCTTCGGTGGCGCCGATTTGCAGTTCATTCATCAGCGCGTCGTTCTGATGAGTGAGCCGCCGCAGAGTCTTACCTTCCCACGCGCAAATGTCCGTCGGCCGTTTGCTGTCCGCGCAAAGCAAAACCGTGCGACCGCCGCCGAGCGACAGATTGGATACGACAAGCGGCGGATCGAGCAGGCGCTTCACCGCATTGCGCGTGACGCTAATCGGATAAACGGATCGGTTGTCAGTAACCAAAGCAATCACAGACTGCCCATCGCTGGAATTGCGAATCCCCGAAACGCCGCGATCCAGATCCTCAACAGGTTTCACGCGCGATGGCGCCCCGCTGCCGTCTGACGGCACGAACGCGAGATGTTCCATGCTGTACGCGCCGTACTTTTTCTCGTCAGTTTCAAGGAAAACAATCGACTTACCGTCGCGGCTCCATTCCGGCCGCGCGCGGTTCACGCGATTCGCCTCTGTCGTCAGCCTTTTCTCAGTTGACTCAGGCTTGGCGTCGACCACATACAACTGTGCCGCGGGATTGCGATCCGGATCGTCTGCGTGATTGCTCATAAAGGCGATGCGCGTTCCGTCGGGCGACCACGAAGGCGAAGATTCGTCCCACTTACTCTTCGTCAAACGTTCGAGTTTTTTTGTCGCGATGTCGAACAGATAGATGTAGGTGTGGCGGCCGGTCAGCAGATAGCCCTGCACATCCTGCTTGTAACGGTAACGATCGATGACGATTGGCTTCGGCGGTTTCGGAGGCGTGCCGGGAGTGGGCGTGGCGGTCGGATCCGGCGCGTCGGGATCGGGATCGCCGATAACGAGTGCCAGGCGTTTGGAATCGGGCGACCATTCGTAGCCCTGTAGACGACCCTTCAGTTCGGTAAGTTGAAAAGCTTCGCCACCGTTGCGATCGAGCAGCCAAACCTGACTGCCTCTCACGCCTTGTTTGCCGGGACGCGACGAAGTGAACGCAAGGTACTTTCCGTCAGGACTCCAGCGCGGCGCATTTTCGCTTTCGTTGCTGAAAGTAATCTGCCGATCGTTCGTGCCATCGTAAGCGACCAGCCAGATGTGCGTGTTGCTCTTGTCTTCCTTCGCGTCAATGGTTGACACCGTGTAAGCGATCGATTGGCCGTCAGGCGAAATCTGCGGATCGCCCACATTGCGGAAACGGGCGAGATCGTCGAGCTTTAGCGGACGGCGCGCGCTTTGGGCAAAGCCGGCCAGGGCCGTAACAATGATTAGCGGAACGACAAAGAGAAGATTCTTACGCACTATTCAATTACCTCCGGTTTATTGTCCGTCCTATCATCGATCGACTAGCCACAGAGGAACCGACAGAAACCCGACTGTAAAGGAGGGTGCCGCGACCGTATTTGGATTAGCACCCTACGTGACGGTCGGGTTTCTTCCTCTGTGTCCTCTGTGGTTAATCTGATCCTCGGGCGAGCGAGATTCTACTGCGAATCAGCCTGCCTGCCTAGATACTTGATGCGTTGCCGCTTTGCGGTTAATGTACCCGCCCAACATGAAAAGCATTCGTTTCGTCTTCTCCATCATTGCTGTTCTTGCCCTCGCGGTATCCGGATGTCAGCGCAGTGAAACGCAGGACACGCGCACGCTGACGCTCGCGATCAATTCCGGCGTCGAGGGTGACGCGCTCAAACAAGCCGCGAAGGATTACGAACAGCAAACCGGGATCCACATCAACATCGCTGAGTTTCCGTACACAAATCTTTTTGAGAAGGAGTTGATCGATCTGAACGCGCGCACCGGCGCTTACGATCTGATCATGCTCGATGATCCGTGGTTTCCAAAATTCGCTTCGCTAAATGTGCTCACGGATTTGACGCCGCTGCTGCAAAAGCGCGGTAAGAGTGGGCCCGATGATGATTTTGTCGCGACGTCGATGGCGCTCGGTCGCGAGCCTTATCAAACCGGCGCAATGTATGCGTTGCCGTACGTGGGTAACTCGCAATTGTTTTTCTACCGGAAAGACCTGTTTCAGAAACACAATCTGAAAGAGCCGGCGACCTGGGACGATGTCCTGGCCGCGGCGAAAACGATCAGTGAAAACGAAACGAGTGGTGCGCCCGGCGGCGGGAAGGTGTACGGCTACGTGATGCGCGCGGCGCAGGGCAACGCCGCTGTCGCGGATTTCATGCCAATTTTCTGGGCCTTTGGCGGCGAAATGTTCGACGCGTCAGGCCAACCGACAGTGAACAGCCCGGAAGGAACCGCTGCGCTTAAATTGATGATTGAGCTCGGCAAGTATGCGCCGCCCGGTTACGCGAGTTTCAATGCTGACGAAGTGGGCGCGCACCTGCTGCAAGGTACGGCCGCGATGTCGATCAATTGGCCGGCATGGATCAGTTCGTTTAGCGATCCGTCGAAGTCGAAAGTCACGGCCCGGATGGAGTTCGGTCAGTTGCCGGCCGCGAAAAATCCGGGACGCGCTGAGATCGGCAACTGGCTGATTGCGATTCCGCGGGATGCGAAGAACATCGAAGCCGCAATGGATTTTCTGTTATGGGCGACCAACCGCGAACAGATGAAGCTGTCGGCGCAACGCGGCAACCCGCCGACGCGCAAATCGCTTTTTACTGATCCTGAGCTGGTGGCGAAGTTTCCATCCTATCCGGCGCAGCTTCGTTCGCTTGAAAGTTCGCGCCCGCGTCCGCGCACGCCGCTCTGGAACGAGATCGAGAATGCGTTTGGCATCTATCTGTCGAAAGCGAACAGCGGCGAGCTGACCGCCGAAGATGCGATGAACCAGGCGAATGCGGAGATCAAACGCATTGTCGAGCGTGGACAATAAGAAGGGTGTTGGGGATTCGGTGTCGGGGGTTGGCTCCGACAGGCCGATCGCGTACCTGCTTATCGCGCCGACGATTGCTGTGCTCCTCGCGCTCACGATTTATCCGCTCATCTATTCAATTAAAGTCAGTTTCGAATCCAGCTCCGGCACTGCAACTTTTCAAAACTTCACACGGTTATTCACGGATCAGTTCTTCCTGAGCGCCTTATCACACACGTTCGTTTACGCCGCGATCGCCCTGACTATAGAGTTTCTGCTGGGCCTGGGCCTGGCTTTACTGCTCGATTCCCAGATTCGTGCGCGAAATGTTTGGCGGACTTTGTTACTCGTTCCGATGATGCTGCCGCCGGTCGTCGTGGGAGTCGTGTGGCGCTTAATGCTCAATTCGAATTTCGGGGCCGTCAATGGAACATTGAAATCGTTTGGGGTGAATACTGATGCGCTGACGTGGACTGCTTCACCAACACTGGCGATGGCGTCCGTGATCATGGCCGACGTCTGGCAATGGACGCCGTTCATGTTTTTGATCCTGTTGGCCGGATTGCAAGCAATTCCGCGCGAGCCGTACGAAGCCGCGCTGACGGACGGCTCGAGCGCCTGGCAGACCTTTCGACACGTAACGCTGCCGCTGCTGAAGCCGGCGATTCTGATCGCGCTGTTGCTGAGGACTATGGACTTGCTGCGCGTCTTCGATCACATTTTTATCCTGACCGAAGGAGGGCCCGGGCTCGCGACTGAGACTTTAGGTCTCTACATTTATCGCACGGCATTTCGCTTTTCGAATTTTGGTTACGCGGCGGCAATGTCGTTCGTGCTGCTGCTTATCACAAACATAATTAGCGCCGGATACATTCGGTTGCTGCAAACGCGGGAAACATGAAACGAGAGAGCGATCAAAGCGGCCAGTCAGCTCCGTTAGGAGCCAAATGTTTATAGGGAACGTTCTTTCAAGAGAGAGTACCAGCTCCGGAGGAGCGATTCAGAAATGGCCATCCTCGCTTCTACGGAGCTATGAAAAAAAGGCCGCCGTTTCTATAAAGATCACGCTCCTAACGGAGCGTTTGAGATTAGAACAATGAACCGAGGCATTTCACGTACGGTTAAGTACGCTGTGTTACTCATGGCGTTGCTTTTAACGCTCGCGCCCGTGTATTGGATGACCACGATTTCATTCAAGCGTGAGGTCGATCAGTTTGCCTTGCCTCCGAAATGGTTTGTATTCACGCCGACACTCGAACATTACGCCGACGCCTTTATTAACCGATCATTCGGCCAATATCTCTTCAACAGCTTGTTTATCGCCGTCGCTTCAACCGTTTGCGCGCTGGTGATTGGAACGTTGGCCGCGTATGCACTCGCCAGATTTCGCCTGCCCTGGAACCTCGATCGTAAGCTGGCGCTGTGGATTCTCTCGACGCGAATGTTTCCTGCGATTGTGACCGCTGTGCCGCTGTTTCTGATCATGCGTGCTGTTTGGCTGGTGAATACGCGCTTGTCACTGATCATTGTCTACACTGGCTTAAACCTGCCGTTCGTGGTGTGGATGATGCGCGGATTTTTCGCTGAAGTGCCGCGCGATTTGGAAGAAGCGGCGATGGTCGATGGTGACTCGCGCATGGGAGCATTTTGGCGCGTCGTGCTGCCGCTGGTGGCGCCGGGCCTGGCGGCAACGGCGGTGTTTTGTCTGATCGTTTCGTGGAACGAGTTTCTGTTCGCGCTCGTGCTGACGCAGACCGACGACGCGATGACGTTGCCGGTCGGCATCGCGGGACGCGTGACGCAATACGGAATCAAGTGGGGCGCGATGAGCGCGGCTGCGGTCGTGGCGATGGTCCCAATCCTCGTGTTCGCGTTGAGCGTGCAAAGATATCTGGTCAGAGGCTTGTCGCTGGGAGCAGTGAAAGGGTAAGAAGGTTTCAGCTATCAGGTGTCGGATACCGGTCCAAAACAAAACTCTAAGGAGGCTTCCACTATGAAAAGTTTTAGAGAGCTGAGAATCTGGCAAGCGGCAATGGATCTTGTTGAGAACGTCTATCTTCTCACCCGATCATTTCCCAAACAGGAAACATATGGACTCACTAGTCAACTGCAACGCGCTGCGGTTTCGATTCCATCAAACATCGCCGAAGGACACGCTAAAGAACACTTGAAGGAGTCTCTGCACCATCTGTCGATGGCGCAGGCTTCCCTCGCCGAGCTCGAAACGCAACTAGAAATTGCAATGCGTCTAAAGTACTTGACGGCCGGTCAACTCAAGGAGCTTATGGCCCATTGCAGTTCGCTCGGCAAGCAAATGTATTCACTACGCAATGCGCTTAGGCGCACGTGAAGGTATGACTGTTACCCGACACCTGATATCCAAAACCGAACCTTCATGAGTATTTCTCTCCAACACGTCACCAAGTCGTTTGGCAACTCGGCTGTCGTTGCTGACGTGTCGATCGAGATTAGCGACGGCGAGTTCGTGGTGCTGCTCGGTCCGTCGGGTTGCGGAAAGACAACTACCTTGCGCATGATTGCCGGGTTGGAACAGATGACATCGGGCGACATTCTGATCGATGGTCAGCGCGTCAATGACCTGCCGCCGCAGAAACGCGACGTCGCCATGGTTTTTCAGAGCTACGCGCTCTATCCGCACATGACTGTTGCCGAGAACATCGCCTACCCTTTGCGTGTGCGCAAATTGCCGGCCGTGGAAATTGCGGCGCAAGTAAAACAGACGGCAGCGATGTTGGAGATTGAATCACTGCTGGCGCGGCGGCCGCGGGAACTTTCCGGCGGTGAACGGCAACGCGTCGCGCTCGCGCGCGCAATCGTCCGGCATCCGAAAGCTTTTCTGATGGACGAGCCGCTCTCGAATCTCGACGCGAAGCTGCGAATGCAGATGCGTGGCGAACTGAAGCGCTTGCAGCACGAGCTGGCGACGACGACCGTTTACGTAACGCATGATCAAGCGGAAGCAATGACGCTCGGGCATCGCGTGGCGGTGATGAACAAAGGTAAGCTGCAACAGTTCGACACGCCGCTCGACATTTACAATCGTCCGGCAAATCGTTTCGTCGGTGAATTCGTTGGCAGTCCGAGCATGAATCTGGTTGACGGCGAGATTGAGAATGAATCGAGAACATTCAGGGCCCATGATGGCGCGCTGCACCTCGCTAACATTCCCGTTGTGGCCGCCAGCGGGCCGGTAACTTTCGGGATTCGGCCGGAAAACGTTGAAATCGGCACAACGCGGCGGGACGGCTGGTGGCCGGCTACCGTCTACGTCTCTGAGTTAATGGGGAGCGAAACTTTTGTGATTGTCGAAATTGGGAGGAGGAAAATTATCGCGCGCGCGGCCAGCGATTTTCGCGCCGAGACGGGAAGCAGCGTCTGGATCGATTTTGATTTACGAAAGGCGCACTGGTTTGACCGAGAGACCGGACTGCGGCTTGAGGTAGCATAGACCTCAGTCTGTGTTTCGCAGAAACCCTATTAACCACAGAGGACACAGAGGAAACTGAAAATGTATTCTTCTTCATTCCAAGAGGGTTCTTTTGGTTTTTTGATTTTTGGTTTTCTCTGTGTTCTCTGCGGTTGATTCAGGTCACACAATGAAACTATCACTCAACGGCGCCACGACGATGAAAGCCGACCTGACGACCGACATTCGCG
The DNA here is from genome assembly GCA_052389795.1 of Acidobacteriota bacterium. Classification (GTDB taxonomy): domain Bacteria; phylum Acidobacteriota; class Blastocatellia; order Pyrinomonadales; family Pyrinomonadaceae; genus UBA11740. The sequence continues at coordinate 131,456 of JBQTHO010000006.1, forward strand.
CGGCGGCAGCAGCGGGATTCGAGTACCACGAAATTTGGGCGGCGAAGCTGCGCAAGTTTCTCGCGCACAATTCGACCAAAGACTTGAAGGCGCTGTTCGACGAGAGTGGTGTTAAGCCGCTCAGTATCAATTCAATCGAACACATCACGTTTCGCGACGCCGCCGCTGATGCGCGAATCAGAGCCGAATGCGAAGAGCTGTGCGCGATCGCCGACGCGATCAAGTGCCCCTATGTGGTGGTCGTGCCGGGTAAGATTCCGCCGGGCGGCTTGAGCAGCTATGAGGTGATCGAGGAGACCGTGACAGTGCTGAGAGAGCTGGCCTCGATCGGAGAAAGACACGGCGTGGCGCTCGCGTTTGAATTTCTGGGGCAGAAAGACTGCAGCGTTCAGACACTCGATATCGCCAACGAAATAGTCGAAAAAACGAATCGCCGCAACATCGGTCTGGTCATCGATAGTTTTCATTTCTACACCGGCGGCTCGACCACTCGCATGATCGATGTTCTGGATGCCAAGCGTCTGTTCATCTTTCACATTGACGACGCCGAAGATCTGCCACGGGACCAGCTTACCGACGCGCATCGTCTGTTACCGGGAATGGGGATTTTGCCTTTGAAGGAAATCATCGCGGCCTTCAAACGCATCGGCTACGATCGAAACGTGAGTGTCGAAATCTTTCGGCCGGAATACTGGGAGCGCGATCCGTTTGAGCTGGCGCGCGAGGCGAAGGCGGCGGTTGAGAAAGTGCTCTCAGAACAATAATCCTTACGCCGACTGGAGCGCGGCCATCCTTGGCCGCCAGCGCCGCAGGCGCTTTGTTTAAGTTTCGCGCTTTGCGCTCATGCGGGCAGGGATGCCCGCGCTCCAATCTGCGTAATCTGTGGATGATCTCTTATGTCCAAACTCAAAATCGGTTTTCTTGGCGCCGGTTACATCGCGGGCGTGCACGCGTCGATTCTCGCGCGCGATGAGCGCGTGCAGATGGCCGCGGTTCACGACCTCGTCAAGAGTCGCGCGAAGCAACTCGCGTCGTCCGCCGGCGCGCAGGTCGCGCACAGCGTCGCCGAAGTACTGGCGTTGTGCGACACGATCTACATCACCACTCCCAACACGCAGCACACCGAACTTGCGGTTCTCGCGGTCGAAGAACGCAAGCACATCTTCTGCGAAAAGCCGATGGCAACGGGCATTGCCGATGCGCGACGCGTCTTGAAAGCCGCGCAAAAGAGCCGTGCAGTTTTTCAAGTCGGTCACAATCGCCGTTTCGCACCGGTGTACGCTGAGCTGAAACGAATGCTGACGGAAATCCATCGGCCGCATTCGGCGCACATCAAGATGAATCGCGGCGAGTTGCTCAAACCGGAATGGGTCGGCGATCCGAAAATCACCGGCGGCTTTCTTTACGAGACGACGATTCACATGTTCGACATGATGCGGTTCCTGTTTGGCGAAGTGAAGACGTTGCAAGCTGTCGGCTCAAAGCACGAGTACGAAGAGACGGACGATTTCTCTGTGCTGCTGACCTTTGAAAACGGAATGCATGCGACGCTCGCATCTTCGGCCGACGCGAGTTGGCTGTTTCCATTTGAGCGCGTCGAAGTTTTCTGTCATCACGCGACCCTCGTGACGCGGGAGATGGAAAGTCTGGTTTGCAGCGACGGTCTGGAAGGCAAGCACTCTGAGTATTCAACGCATCAACTTTCGAAAGAGGAAAAATGGGGCTATGCGCAGGAGAACCGGGCGTTTATCGATTCGATCATAAACGACAAGCCGCCGGCGGTAACAGCAAGCGATGGGTTTAGGTCGGTACAGTTAGTCGATGGGGTCTACCAGTCAGTAAAGACCGGCAATCCGATCGTGTTCGACGGGGCAGTAGCCCGACCGTGAGGGAGGGCGTGTTCTGCTTGCGATGCGCCCTCCCTTACGGTCGGGCTACTGCCCCTCCTGTCCGAGTGGAAAGCGGCCGATGGCGTTTTCGCCGATGCTGCCGAAGTACAAGTTCCCCTTGTGTTCGACCACGTTCGCGATTTGCGCGAAACCTTCGGGTGAAGGGTCCTGAAGATTGCGCACGACTTTGCCGTTCATGTCGAGCCCGAGCACGAATCCATAACGTTTGATGTTGGGCTGCAGGAAATTTGGCAGACGCATCACGACCTTACGCAGAAACGGACGCCGCAGCAGCGAGTCCAACTTCTCATCGCGCCGGTTCACGATCGCCAGCCAGAACATGTCGCGGCCATTCGACATGATGCCATCAGGAAAGCCGGGGAGATTATCGATGAAGGTTTCCGCCTGGCCCTGCTTCTCACCCTTCAACCAGACTCGCTTGATGGCGTACGTTCCGGTTTCGTTAACCAACACAAACGATTGATCGGGACTGATCGCCACGCCATTCGCGAAGTGCAAATCGCGGAGAACCGTGCGCGTCTGTCCCGTTTTCGGATCGAAAGCGAGCAAGCGGCCGTTCGGTCGATGTTCGAAGAGGTCAGCTCTTAGTTCTTTCAGCGGGAACTTGTAAGACGCGTCGGTGAAATAGATTGTCCCATCGGCGGCAATGTCCAGATCGTTAGTGCAACGAAATGGCACGCCGTCCGATTGATTACTTAAAAGCCTGATGTTTCCATCAGGCGCCACCGACATCAATCCCCTGTCAGCGTCAGCCACGATCAAATTTCCGGCTCCGTCGAACGCCAGACCGAGCGGCCGGCCGTATGTGCGTGTGAAGGCCTCTGGCGCGGTGCCGTCAGGTTGGAGCCGGTAAATGTATCCGTCGTCTGCGCCACTATAGATCCGATCCTGTTTGTCGAACGCGACGTCTTCGGGAGCTTGATGATTGACTGCGAGCCGAACCGTTTTCGCGAGTTCATTGTTTTGCGCGTACACGTCGGCGAGATCAGGCGCCGGCGGCGGGTCCCAGGCAACTGGGTCGATCGGCACCGGCCAAAGCAAGAGATACCCAACGATCCCGATGGTGGCGGTGATCAGCAGGCGAAGAATGATGCGTTTCATTACGACCAGTGATGAGCCATGAGTAATGAGTAACGGTAGCGATTTCCTTCCTCGCTCATCAACTCATCACTCGTTACTCATTACTCATCACTTTTCCCAGCTAGCGCTCGCCACGCGCGACTTCAACTTTCGTTTCGAGCTCGACAGCGAGTTTGCGAATGCCAGGTTGACCCATCGGCTCGAACCAACGCAGGGCCTCGTCGAGTACGCGCCGCTGATGTTCCGGCCAGTTTGGTTCGCCGGCGACACTGCCAAAGTGACCTTCGTAATAACCGGCGCGCGGCGGACGAACACTGTCCAGGGCCTCGCGATCAACTGACAGGCACATCGTCGGTACGCCGGTCTGCTCAATCGCGCGCGCGGCCAAAGTAACCGATTGATGGCACAGGCGCGACGCCGGAATCAGCAGCGCAGCCTGCACGTCATAACGATTCAGCCGATCGAGCAACTGCGGAATCGTCTGCTCAACGAAGCGCGCCGCGTCGGGAATGAACCCGCAGAAACTCCAGAACGCGGGGGCGACCTGGCCGATGACGCGATTGAGTTGGAATTCGTTCAGGCGCTCAAGCGGCACTTGCACGTTCGCGTCCTGCTGAACAAACGTCGGATCGTAGCCGCGCGCTGCGAAGCGCAAGTCGCTTAGTTCGATGTCGGCAGGAATTTCGCGCACGTTGAAATCGCCGTCGGGCGCGCTGGTGTCAAACGCGTCGGTCCCGTCGAGGTATGCGCCCGCGGAAACGATCAGCGCGAGGTTCGTCATCGTAATGGCGCGTCTCGCGGGCGTGAACGGCGCGCGGGTATTTTCGACGAACGGATAGCCCTTCAGATCTTCGGACTGCCTGGATTTCCAGCCGTCGTACTGGCGGCGCCACTGATCGACTTGTTCGATGAGTTCCACGATGTTTGTAAGAAACTGTTAGCCCATGACGTTAGTGCGACGCCGGTCGTAGTGATTCATCTGCAATGCGTAGAAAGTCAGTACCATCCGCGTGAGCGGATGGGTCCAAAGTCCAACCTTAATCTGGCGCCCTTAACCCAACCGTTGACGCGGGTGGTACCGACTTCTGACTTGCTTTCAGCACGAACGCAACCAGTCCTGCGACGATCGCCACGCCCAGCATCGCAACGGAATAACGGTGCAGAGTATCAAACTCAATCCGGCGCGCGTCGCTCGGGGCAATCTGATCGATTGGTAACTGCATCGCAGATCGCAACGTCGCCAGCCGCGCCGCGACAACCCAATGTCCGATGCCTGTCATGATAGCCATAATCGCGAGCGAAAGCATCTCGGCAATTCGCCGCATCGACTTTTGCCCGCGCGTCGTGAAAAAACTAATCACGAGCAGGAACAGGCCAATTTCAAATCCGCCTTTATTGATGATCGCGAGCAGGCGCGTGACGACTGAACCCGCGAGGGTGCTGGCATTCGCCAAGTCCGCGCCTCGAAGCACGGCGAATACATTCGGAGCAACTGCGGCGCTGAAGAAAATCGCCGCCCCAAGCCACACGCCCAACAACAACAAGCTGACAGTTCGCAGGAGAGTTCTCATGGTCATACAGGTTCGGCGTCCACGGCCGCGGTCAATCTGATCACCGGCGGCTCGATCGTAGGTTGTTCGATCGAACGCGGGTCAGGAACGCTTGTCAGCCAGGCCAAGGCGCGGTCAAGCTGCGCTTGATAGTCCTCCAGATCGAGCGACATAAAGACTCTGCAACCGAGCCGCCCGAACTTCTCTTTCGCCGCCAGATACATCTGTCGCGCCGCGCCGGGCCGGCCGATTTGCAGATGGTGAAAAGCAACCGCCGATTGAATCATCGCCTGAAGGAAAAGTTTTTCATCCGGCGCGACCGGCCCCATCCAACGTTCTTCCCACGCATCGTGTGCGGCGTGGAACTCGCCGGCGTTGTACAGATCGATGCCCGCAAGATACTCGACCGGGTACGCGAGTATATGCGGCTCAGTGTAAGACGGCGCAGTCATCTTTGTAGAACATTGTAGCTGACGACGGCATAGGACTGGAGCCGAGAGCGAATTCAGCATCGGCTATGCCGTCTGATGTGCGGAAGTGCTCTGCGCTTCCGCCAGTTCCCAAAAGAGATTGGAACTTTGCCCCAAAACTGGGCAGAGCCCAAGAAGATCTATTTTGTTACTCGCCGGAAGGCCAAAAGGCCTTCCGCACATCAGGCGGCGTAGCCGCGTAACTGGAGACTTCTTAGGCAAGTCATATGCTCCAGTCCGCAAGGAATCTGTGAAGGGTGTGCGATGCGCACGCCAATCTGTAGTGCTACATTGTCCGCATGCCTCGTGATGTTCCTTATGAAGTGAAACGAACGAAGACCGGACTGGGGTTATTCGCCACCCGTCCGATACCAAAGGGTAAGCGAATCATCGAATACTTCGGGCCGTTCCTGGCGAACGAAGAGGTTGAGAAGAGCAACGGAAAGTATTTTTTTGGCGTTAATAAGAAGTGGTCGATTGACGGCAGTGTGCGCGAAAACGTCGCGCGATACATCAATCACTCGTGCCGGCCCAATGCCGAAGCATTTGTCTCGCAACGCCGGCGCGTTTGGATTTGGTCAAGGAAAAAGATCAAGCCGGGCGAGGAGATTGCCTACGATTACGGCAAAGAATATTTCGAAGGAATCATCGAGCCGATGGGATGTAAATGTGAGAAGTGCGTCGCTCCAAAGTCCAAAGCCCGCTAAACGACCTTGGACTCTGGACTTTTGGGCGTTGGACACCTACTGTCCTTTCGGAAAATATCCTTCACGCGCGCGCAACCGCAGCTCGGGCCGCGCTGGAGCGGTCACCTTGATCCGCCGAAACGCTGCGCCGCCTGACTTGTTGTCAGAGTAGTACTGAAGCAGGTACTGGCTGCGAATTTCCGACGCAATCCGCTGAAAAATCGCCGGTAAGTCGGACTCAGTCCGAGGCACGAACGCAGCGCCGCCGGTGGCCGCCGCCAGCTTTTCCATGCCGGTTTGCGAACGGGCGATGCGCACGTTCAGGTGCATCGTCCTTCCGCTCGGGTTGATGGAATAGAAGGTGACCTCGCCGCGCTGAATCTCGCGGACGACGTCGGCCTGCACTCGTTCAATGAATCGGATCTGGCTTTGCATTTCCGAAAACTTCGAATTGCCTCGGCTGTGAAGATCCGCGATGCGAGCGGTGTCGTCGCCATCCGACAACACAACAATCACGCGGCGCCGGCCCTGCGACGAGTTCGCATCGAGATACTTTTCCGCGGCGAGGACTGAATCAAAGAATGCGGTATAGCCGCGACCGGCTGTCAGCGTCATCAACTTGCGCACCGCTACTTCAGCGTTAGCGAACGGCTGGATCATTCGCACCGTCTGATCAATTGCAAACAGAGTCGCCCGATCTCCGGGCTTTAGCACCTGGCGCAAAAAATCCGCCGCCGCTTTCTGTTCAAACGCGAAACGCGCTTCAACGCTCGCCGATACATCAATCAACAAAGCGATGTCGAGCGGCACTTGCTCCGGATCGCCGAGTTGCGCAATTTGCTGTGAACGCCCGTCCTCTTCAATTCGAAATTGGTCCGCTGTCAATCCCAGAACGGGTTGACCATTCGCATCCGTCACCGAAACGGGTACGGCGATCAAGTTTGAGGTGACTCGGACTACGTCCAATTCCTCAGGCGCGGGCGTGGGGGTCGGTTTAGGCCGGTAAATGGGGACCGGCGGCGGCGGCGGTAGTTGCCTGGTCCGCTGCGCAACCGCGGGAGCGACAGTGAATATCGCGGCGAACAAAAATAGAGCCAGCGCTGACATCAACGCTGGCAAAGATTGTCGGGTGTTTCTTCTTGAATTCATCAACCAACCTTATGCCGCCAGTTCGGGGCTGGCCAATCTTAGACGCCGGCTGGCGGCACGATCGTTGGTAATGTGGGCTTACTGGCCGCCGTCACTCGGTCTATTCATGGTCGGCGCGGGCTGGCTGAGACCCTTGTTGACGAGGATCTTCACTTCCACGCGACGGTTCTCGGCACGTCCTGTTCTGGTCTTATTGTCCGCCACCGGATCCAATTCGCCGAAGCCGTACGGGGTAACGATGCGACGAAGCGGAATCTTGTGGTTTTCAACCAGGTAGGTGATCACCGCGTCGGCGCGACGTTGGCTCAACGCACGATTGCGCGCTGTGCTGCCGGTCGCATCCGCGAAACCGGTAACCTCAAGCACGTACGCCTTGGCATTCAAAGCCTTGGTGGCAATTGCATCCAGCTTTGTTTTGGCGTCAGTGTTTAGGTTTGAGCTGCCGCTGCGAAAATTGACTGCCGCCGTTTCCTGCGGCACGTAATCATCCAGTGCCGAGATGCGTTCGTTGGTCGCATTCACGCCTGAAATCGCCGCATCGGCCGTGTCCTGGGCCGCTTTGGCGCCGCCGCGAGCCGCATTTGAAATCGCCGCCAACTCGTCGAGTTGACCCGACAGTTTCTGCGCGTTTTGCTCGACTTCGCTCAAACGACCTTCGGCCGCGCTCGCGCGTTCTTCGAGAGGGTTTGCTCTTGCTTCAACGGACATTGCCGTCCGCAGATCGGTATTGCTGAATCTTACTTTCTCGGCAACTAGTTCGCCGTTCGATCCGCCGCGGCCTTCAACTTCGAGATTGAGTCCACGCAGAATCTGAGCGGAAGCGTATCTGGTGCCGCTGCTGAACACTCCACCTTTTGTCTTCACGGAAGTCTGGTCAGTCATGCGCACAATGGTGTCGTTGCCCGTGATGTCGCGAACGGTGAACGTGTCAACATCGCGCCGGACGACCACACCCTTGATCTTCATCTTTTCGCCGTTGGCGACTGAGCGGGCCCTCGTTGATTGATTGTTTGATTGATTGTCGGTTTGAGCCGAGGCCAATGGGGAAAGGGTGAGCGCGAGCAGAAACGCAAGCGCAATTGACCGAAACGTTCTGAAGCTATTCATAATCAAAACTCCTTAAATGTCGGTTAGGACGTCGCAACAGGCGCGTCGGGTTTACGCGAATGTGATAGCCAGTTCGCGCTCTGCGTTGTCCGCGAAAACATGCAGACAGGATTTGTAAAGAACCGTTCCCTGATAGCTTGATCAAAGTAACTGACGCATCCTACGACACAATCGAATGAAGTCAATACCCTTTGGGCCATAAAGCGCGTGTTAAAGTCACTTAAAAAACAGAAATCATTTTTTTTCGTTACGCTATTGCAATAGAGAGCCCAAAGTGTTGTGAAAAGGAGAGGTGAGTAGAGGAGCGCGGCCATCCTTGGCCGCACAGCGTGCGCAGCGCGCTGGACCCTTTTCGCGCTTCGCGCTCATGCGGGCAGAGATGCCCGCGCGCTCCTAGATCGTGAATTGGGCGGTCTCAAGGTGTTCCTTAAGGTAAGCGAGGAAGCGTTCCGCGTCAGCGCCATCGATGATCCGATGATCGAAACTCAACGCGAAAAAAGCCATGTAACGAATCGCGATGTAGTCTTCGCCTTCGGGCGTGGTGAGCACCCGGGGACGCTTTTCGATTTTGCCGACTCCGAGAATTGCCACTTGTGGCTGATTGATGATGGGCGTGCCGAACAGGCCGCCGAAACCGCCGGGATTGGTGATCGTGAAAGTGCCCCCGGCAACTTCGTCCGGTTTGAGTTGTTTCGTGCGCGCGCGATCGGCGAGATCGTTTGCCGCGCGCGCCAGACCTGAAATCGAAAGATCGTCGGCTCGTTTGATCACCGGCACGATCAGCCCCCCGTCAAGCGCCACCGCCATTCCCAGATTGATGTCGCGCTTATAGATAACCTGATCGCCACTGACTTGCGCGTTGAAGATCGGGAACTTGCGAATCGCGTCAGTCATGGCTTTGAAGATGAACGGCATGTAGGTCAGCTTCGTGCCGGTGCGTTCCTCAAACCCTTTACGGTGTTCGTCGCGCAACTTGGCGACCCTGGTCATGTCAATTTCGTAAACCGTCGTTACGTGCGCAGACGTGCGTCGCGAGGCAATCATGTGCTCGGCGATCTTCTTGCGCATAACGCTCATCTGCTCGACGCGATCGCCTTCGCCGGGTTTCAAAACTGAGACTTGCTGCGTGCCCGGTGCTCCTTGTGGCGCAACTTGTTGTGGCGCAAGTTGTGAACTTGCGCGCGGTTGTGCGGCAGGCGCCGACGCGCCCGACTCGATAAAGCTCAGGATGTCGTACTTGGTGACACGGCCGGACATGCCTGTGCCCTCGAGTTGCGCGATGTTGATGCCGTGCTCTTCGGCAATCTTGCGCACGAGCGGACTGGATTTCGTTCGGCGTAAATCTTCAGCGGACGTCGCCCCACCATCGTCGCCTCTTTGCTGAGGCGCAGCGGCTGGCGCTTTGTGAGCCGCTTCATCGCGACGAATTAAAGGCTTCACCTCGGTCTTACCAGCTGGCGCCGGCGGCGCGCCGCGCTCGGTGGTGGTGATCACCGGCTTCGGGCGTTCGATTTGCGGAGCCGGCGGTGGTGCCGCTGGCGGAGCAGGCTGTTCCGCCGGCGCCGGAGTCTCTTGATCTGTCGCATCCGCGGTTTCGGTTGTCGCTTCGGTTTGTTCCGCACTCGCTGCGGGCGCAGCCAGCTCGGACTTCGCGCCGTCGCCGTCCAGCACGGCGACAACCGTGTTCACTTCAACTGTTTCGCCCTCTTTGTGCTTGATGTCGGTGAGCGTGCCCGCCGCGGGCGAAGGAATCTCGGCATCAACCTTGTCGGTCGAGATTTCGAACAGCGGCTCATCACGTTCGACGTGGTCGCCGACGTTCTTCAGCCATTTGGTGATCGTGCCTTCCGCGATGGATTCGCCCATCTGCGGCATTACTACTTCAGTCGCCATTGTATTTAGTCCGTGGTCAGTCGTCCGTGGTCAGCTGTCGGTTCGCAATCGTCAGTCGCGTTCCACAACTGACTACTGACCACTGACAACTGACGGTTTCTTTACGCAGCCGCCGCGTTCTCTTGTGTTTCCGCCGTCGTCGGATCGATCGTGGTTTTAATTTCGGAAATCCGATTCGCCGGGAAGCCGCCCTGCTGTGCGTGCGCGCGAATCATGTCTTCGCTCGGCGCGATGTACACGCAGTAAACCTTGTCGGCCGTGACATAACTTTCAACCCACTGAATCTGCGGGCCGAGGTTCTGGAGCACGTTACAGGATTTCTGTGCGATCCCCTGCAAGTCTTGCGGCGACAAATCAGCGGCGCCTGGAATTTCTCGTTCGATAACGTATTTCGGCATGATAGTTCCTCCCTTGGGCAAACCCCTCGTCTAAACAAATTAATAAGCCGCCAGCTTTCGCGCGGCATCCAGCACGTCATTCACTTGCGGCAAGTAATAATCTTCCATCGGCGGTGAATACGGCACCGGCGTGTCGAGCGACGCAACGCGCACCACCGGCGCATCGAGCCATTCAAAAGCTTCCTGGGAAATGATCGCGGAAATCTCGCCGCCAATTCCGCCAGTCAACGAAGCTTCGTGCAGAATCAGCGCGCGGCTCGTCTTCTTCACGCTCGCGAAAATCGCTTCCTTGTCCATCGGCGCGAGTGTGCGTAGATCGATCACTTCGACATCGAGCCCTTCCTTTTCCAACTCTTCCGCGGCATCGAGGGCCGTTAAGACTTGCGCTCCGAAGGTGATGATCGAGACATCGCGGCCCTCGCGCGCCGTACGCGCTTTTCCGATTTCGACAATGTAGTCCTCTTCCGGAAGTTCTTCACGCAGACGCGGCAGACGGTAAAGCTTCTTGTGCTCGAAGTAGAGCACCGGATCCGGATCGCGAATCGCGGCTTTGATCAGTCCCTTAGCGTCATATGCCGTCGCCGGTTCGACGATCTTCAATCCCGCCGTGTTGAGGAAAAACGATTCGGCGTTGAGCGAATGAAACGGCCCGGAACGCACGCCCGAGCCACACGGCCCGCGAAAGACTGCCGGAATGCTGCCGCCCCAGCGATAGCGCGACTTGGCGGCGTAATTTGTCAGCAGATCGAAGCCGCACGAGATGAAGTCGATGAACTGAAATTCCGCGACCGGCTTCATGCCCATCAACGCCGCACCGCAGGCCGCGCCGACAATCGCCGCTTCTGAAATCGGCGTGTCGATGACGCGCTCTTTGCCGAAGTGATCGATCAGGCCATCGGTGACTTTGAATGCGCCGCCATACGCGCCGACGTCTTCGCCGATCAGAAAGACCGTCGGGTCGCGCTCCATCTCTTCCCAGAGGCCCTGGCGAATCGCTTCGATTAGAGTGGCCTGACCGCCACGCGGTGGCCGTTCGGGTTTCGATAATTTTTTAACAGCTGTCGCCATAGCTATAAGTCGATAGTTAGTGCCCGCCCGTTACCCCGACACGTCAGGGTTCTGACCTGGTGGCTAATCTTCAGGTTCTTCTACGTCGATGCCGCGCTTCTGCGCGATGCCTCGCGCTTTCATCAGCACGTCGTCATCCACGGGTTCGGCGCCGCCGGTCCATCCTTCGACTTCTTCCAGAGGGCGGCCCAGCGCTACCGCCAACTGCTCGTCGCTTCCGTCAAATGCCTGATCGCGCAGGCGTTTGATAATTGCTCGACCTTCGGTCTGATTCGTCCCTTGATCGTCCAATGCATCGCTGCTGATTGTTTCTTCGTCTGTGATTATGCTCATCCCTTGACCTCTTTTCGTTGTCTATAAATAGTTTTGAGGGCCAGGGGATTCATCAATTCAATTCCCAAAATGAAGTCAGTACCGGGAGCGTTAGTGACCGGGTTCGCCAGTACCGACCATTGTTTAGTCGCGTCAGGACCCGGTCGCTACCGCTCCCGGTACTGACCTCATCCATCGATAGCACCTTCAGTTCTCCAAAACCTTCGGTCGAAACGCCGGTGGCACAATCGAGTTATCAAACACGCCGTAGGCCGCGCCTTCGGCTTCAGGCATGGGCGAGCTTTCCGCCCACTCGGAATCCTCGTCAATCTCGCGCTGCGCATCGGCGGTGATCTCGTCCAGCTTATCTTTCGTCGCAACTTTCTGTTCGATCAAGAATCGTTCAAAGCGATCGACCGGATCGTTGTGCTTCTCCCACCAGTCGACCTCGCCTTCCGGAACGTAGCGCTGATCGTCGTGCTCAGCATGGCCTTTGCGACGATATGTTTTCGCTTCGATCAAAACCGCGCCGCGACCAGAGCGCGCATAATCGACCGCCTGCTTTGTCACTTCATAACATGCAATTACGTCATTGCCATCGACGATATATCCGGGAATGCCGAACGCGGCGGCTTTCTCAGCCAGATTTCGCACCGCCGTCTGCATGCTGGTCGGGGTTGAGTACGCGTATTGATTGTGTTCGGCAATCACGACAAGCGGCAGTTTCTGCACGGCGGCGAAGTTCATGCCTTCGTAAAACGCGCCAGTGCTGGCGCCGCCATCGCCGATGTACGCGAGGCCGACAATGTCTTTCTTTTGCAGGCGCGCGCCAACCAGAATCCCCGTCATCACGGGAATCATGTCGCCGAGATGCGAAATCGGCCCGAGGAACCCTTTGTCCATGTAGCCGAAGTGCACGTTCAGATCTTTTCCGCCCGAAGGTCCCCAGGCTTTGGCCATGTACTGCGCAAAGATTTCGCGCGGCCGAATACCTTTCACAAAACATGCGCCGAGGTCGCGAATGATCGGCGTGATGAAATCGTCAGGCCGAAGCGCGTAAGCCGATCCAACCGCGGTCGCTTCCTGGCCCAATGATCTATAGACCCCGCCAACCACCTTCGTTTGGCGATAAAGATTGACGATGCGCTCTTCTACCAAACGCGTCAGCTTCAGATAACGATAAAGCTCGATCAGTTGCTCGGGCGCAAGCGACGTTTCTTTCGTGCACGAAAGCTGCTGACCTTCGCCAACCTTCCGCGGCGCATACTTTGTGCTGATGCGCATTTCGAATGCTGGTCGGCGATGACGCGGACCGCGCTTGTGATTTCCGTTGGACTTCTTCTCAGCCATATTACGTTCAAGCCTCTGTGTCGATTCCTTTGTGTCTCTGTGGTGAACGTCGTGATTTCACCACAAGGCACGGAGATCCAGAGTCACAGAGAAATTTAAATATGGATCGTCAATCCGTGCACGCCTTCGGCGGCTTCCATCACCGCTTCGGAGACGGTCGGGTGTGCGTGCATCGTGCGGCCTAGCTCTTCGGCAGTTGTCTCAAGCTGCATCGCCACGCACGCTTCGGCAATTATTTCAGTCGCATGCGGACCGATGATGTGCACGCCGAGTACCTCGTCATACTTCTTCTCGCTAATAACCTTTACAAAGCCTTCTTCTTCCCCGAGTATGCGCGCTTTGCCTGATGCCGAAAACGGAAACTTGCCGACGACCACTTCATAGCCGGCCTCTTTGGCTTTCGCTTCAGTCAAACCAACCGATGCAACTTCGGGATCGCAATAAGTGCAATTCGGGACCAGGCGAAGATTGATCGGCTTCGGATTCTTTCCGGCGAGATGCTCGACGGCGACGATGCCTTCTTTGGACGCCAGGTGCGCAAGCAAAGGTGTCGGCACGACGTCGCCGATCGCGTAAACGCCTTTCTCAGCCGTCTGCTGAAATTCGTCGACCTGTATGAAACCCTTCTCAATCTTGATCTTTGTCTTTTCCAGGCCCAGCCCTTCGGTGAACGGCGCGCGCCCGACCGCGACCAGCAGCATCTCGGCTTCCAACCGCACATCTTCGCCTTTAGAAGTTTTGCCGGTGACCACGACGCCTTTGTCCGATCTTTCGAGCTTTTCGAGTTTCGTATCGACCTGCGATTTGATTCCGCGTTTGCGGAATGACTTGGCGAGTTCAGCGGAAACTTCTTCGTCTTCCAAAGGAACCAGACGCGGCATCAATTCGACCAGTGTTGTCTCTGCGCCAAACCGCGAATAGACAGAGGCGAACTCAACGCCGACGGCGCCTGCGCCCATGACGATCAGTGATTTCGGGACTTCCGTGAGTTCGAGAATGTGATCGCTGTTGACGACTTGTTTGCCGTCAGTTTCGAATCCGGGAATCGGCCGCACCACTGAGCCCGTCGCAATGATGATGTTCTTCGTGTTGATTGTCTGTTTGCTTCCATCTTCGCCGGTGACTTCAACCTTGCCGGGCAACATGACCTTGCCGGTGCCTTTGAAGACCGTGCACTTGTTTTTCTTCATCAGGAACTCGATACCTTTCGAGTTCTTCATCACAACTTTATCTTTGCGTTTTTGCACGTCGGCGAATGCCAGTTGAATTCCGCTCGCCTGTACGCCGAAATCCGCCGCGTGCTGCATCTGCTCGTAAACGTGCGCCGACATCAAGAGCTGCTTTGTCGGTATGCAGCCGCGCAAAGTACACGTGCCGCCGAGTCGTTTGTCTTTCTCGACGATCGCGACTTTCAAACCCAATTGTCCCGCGCGAATTGCGGCCACATAGCCGCCCGGCCCGCTGCCGATCACTGTTACATCGAATTGTTCGTTAGCCAATTTGGAAGAGTCCTCTCTGTAGCGCAACTTGTTAAGTTGCGTAAGCCAGCCGCAAGTTAACAACTTGCGCTACTTTTCTTCGTGCTTTTGAAAGACCCGCATTATAATCGCTGGCGCTGAGGCAAGTCCAAGGTCCAACGTTTAACGTCCAAAGTCAGATTCTTTGTGGCTGACCGAACTTTGGACGTTGGGCCTTGGACTTTGGACACGATAAGACCATGAAACACTCTGAAGGTTTTTTAAAAATCGTTAACGATGCGAAGAGCCGCATAAAAGAAGTCACCGTTGCCGAAACGCGGGAACGACTCGCGGCCAACCGAAGCGGTCTACTAATCGACGTGCGCGAAGACCACGAGTGGGATGCGGCGCACGCGGCCGGCGCCGTTCACCTCGGCAAAGGCATCATCGAACGCGACATTGAAGCGGCCGCGCCCGACAAATCGACTGAGTTGGTTTTGTATTGCGGCGGAGGTTATCGCTCCGCTTTGGCTGCCGACGTTTTGCAGGACATGGGCTACACCAACGTCTGGTCAATGGCCGGCGGTTGGAAGGCGTGGCAGGAATCAGGCGCGCCGGTCGAGAGTTAGTTAGGGTTCAATTTAAAGTCCTTCGGCACCATTTCCATCGCGATTGCGTCACCGTTAATTTTCGCGCGCACGTCCTTTGGATCAGTCGCGGGGCGAAAGGTGATAATCACGTTCTCCTGATTTTTGCGCACCCCACAACCAACTTCGCTGGCGCCGGGCACATACGAAATCAATTGCACCTGATCAAGCGCGGTGGCGCGAATCTTATACAGACGGTCAGCCGCCTGGATGATGAAGTACGCAACGGCGCGGTTGTCGCACTCTAACTTTATAAAAAGCCCTTGTATCCGTTCTTCGCCCGCCTCGACAGGGCGCAGCGTCTCACGCAGATAGTCATGTTCTGACTGAGGCTTCGATGCCGGCGCTTCGCTGGTCTCCGCGGCGTTGGGTTGCGGCCTCAACTGCGGATTGCCGGGCTCCGTATCGGTCTTGAAACGGGTCACAGCATTTTCGTAGTCCTGGATCGATTTGAGCAGCGCTTCAGCCTGCGACTTCAACCGGCGGTCTTTCGCGTTTTGCAGCGGCGCAAGCACCTGCTTTGCCAGGTCAAACTTCTGTTGGCGCATGTGGATTTGCGCAACCAGCAGAGACAGATCTTGACGTCCCGGAGATAACTTGAGCGCGCGCTGCAACAGTTCGATCGACTTGTCCAATTCTTCGCCGGTAACAGTATTAATGAACGCCAGCAGCGAATAGGATTCCGGAAAATTCGGGTTCAGGTCGATTGCTTTGGTGAGCTCGGCCCGCATCAATGAAGCCGTCTCGGTGGAGTAGCCACGCACGATGTTGCTCGCGTCCATCCCCTCGCGGCTCAGGGCGAAAGCGTAGTAGTAGTGCGCGAGATAGTTGCTCGAATTGCCGGCGACTGCTTCTTGCAGCGTCTTCCGCGCTTCATCGAAACGGCCCTGACGCGCGCGCAGAATTCCCAGCGAAGCCAAAGCCATCGGCTGCTTCGCATCCAGCGCCAGCGCCTGCTGCAGGCGAGTGTCAGCATCGCTTAGCCGGTTCAAATGCAGAAGCAAATCGCCCAGGTACGCTTGCGCGTGGCCTTCGGTCAGCGGCGCCACGGTGAACTCTTTGTCAACCTCGAGCTTCCTTTCAAAGGTGGCGACCTGCATTTTGAAGGTATGGCCGGCGATGTACTTTTTCAGCTCCTTTTCCATCGTCTCGATATCAGTTTGGAATGCTCGCTTGAAAGCTTCTTCAATTGCGACATGGGAACCAACCAACTGAATGAAGGTACCTAGCTGCGTGCGTCGCTCGTTATTGTTCGCCAGCATCAGGTAATGCACCAGCGCCCACGACTGCGCGTAGAAAATGCCACGCTTGTCCCGCTCGTTGTATTCGGGCGAGTAGTGATCGACGGCGAACAGCTTGCGCAGGGGCAAAAGCTTCTCTTCGCGCAATGTCATCAGATGATAGGCAATCAGCTCGCCCAGATGAACTTTGCGATCCTCTTCGATGGCAAAGGTGCTGTAGTACTCGGCGAGCCCTTCATTGAACCACGCGGGCACGTTGCCGGCCGTGTTATCAATCAACAAGTGCACGTACTCGTGATAGATGATGCTGAAGGGATTGTCGGCATAAGTCTCCGTGCTCAACGTGATGTAGTTCACGTCTTCACCTTTTTGAAAGTAACCGGCCGCATTGGGCAGCGCGAATGGTTTGTATGAACTCTTGCTCTTGAATACGAGTACGGTCGTGGGAACGGGCGAGCTAAATCTCGCCGCGCTGAACAAGCGCGTAAAAGCGTCGCGAAACTGCTCGAGCTTCGTGGCCACCTGCCGCATGTCTTTCTCACTGGCATTGCCCACCAGCGTGAAATTTTTGGTTTGCACCCGCAGCCAGTTGTCCTTCGCCTGCACCGTCAACGGGGCAATCAGGACGAACAGCAGCAATGCAACGCCAAAACCGGACCTTCGTAGCGAAAGGGGATGTCGCATGTCGTGAGAACCTCTGATGAGTAAATATCGCAGCGGAAATCTCCAAATGGGAGCAACGAAACCGCGGCGGTGAACGGGACTATATGTCGCCGGCCATGCGGCGTCAATCGAACCCTCTACGGACGACTTTGAACCCACTCAGATACTGACCTTGACAGGAAAGTTGACCCGCTTTTTAATATCCCCGCGTTTGGGGTGTGTTGGGTGTAACCAAAGCGAGATCCGCGGCGTCTTATCGATCTTAATCGGTCCGTTCTCTTTCAAAAACCAAGGTCAGCATGCGATAACCTCTGGTTCGTCGTATCGACCGTCCGGCTGAACGCTTACCGCGCAAAGCTGTGCAGAGTTCAGCGTCATACCGCGGTCTGAAATCCGCAAAAGCCGCGGCAGTCCCGGCCATCCAAGTCATTGCTGCAGCATAGGAGAATCACCATGAAAAGACTCTACCCGCTTGCCATAGCTCTATTTGTATTCAGCTTCACGTCCATGGCATTCGCCCGCGAAGCAAAGCTGGTCCGCTATCCCAGCTATCACAATGGTCGCGTGGCGTTCACCTATCTCGCCGACATTTGGGTCGCCGATGAGAACGGTCAAAACGTTCAGCGACTAACGGTGAATCGCGCCCGCGACGCCTATCCGAGGTTTTCCACGGATGGAAAATGGATTGCCTTTTCCAGCGACCGGAACGGCAACCTTGATGTCTTCATCATTCCCTCTACCGGTGGGACGGCAAAGCAACTAACGTTTCACTCAGCCGACGACACGGTGCTCGGCTGGACGCCCGACGGACGCGGCGTCATGTTCAGCAGCAGCCGCGGCGAAGACTTCATGGCGCAGCTTTATATCGTCAGTGTTGACGGCGGGCTGCCGCGCAGAGCGGGAACCGATATGGGTAACGCGGCGAGTTTTTCCGCCAACGGCCAGCGCATCGCTTACACACCAAAGGGCCAAGCCTACTGGCGCAAGTTCTATCGGGGCTCATTTCAGACCGACGTTTGGGTGGCTGACATCGCAGCGAAGAAGTTCACGCAAGTGACCGATTTCGAAGGCATGGATTCATGGCCAATGTTTAGTGGCAACGACGTCTATTTCGTGAGCGACCGCGACGGTAATGGTCAGACGAACATCTGGCGGGTCGCGGACAGTGGCGGCAAAGCTGAAAAAGTGACGAGCTTCCGCAACGGCGACGTGCGCTTTCCGTCGATCAGCGCGGACGGCCGCACGATCGTTTTCGAGCATGACTTCGGGATCTGGAAGCTCGACGTCGCCAGCAAGCGCGCGACGCCGATCAAACTCGACATCGATGCCGAGACCCAGGAGAACGACGTAGAGATGCGTGCGTTCGCTTCGGAAGCAGATGACTACGACCTCGCGCCGAATTCGCGCCGCCTCGTAGTCTCGGTTCACGGCGAGCTGTTCACGGTGCCGGTTGAAGAAGGCGACATTCGCCAGTTAACCGACAGTCCGGCGCGCGATCGTTTCGTGAGCTACTCGCCCGACGGCAAGTCGGTGGCCTTCGTTTCGGATCGCAGCGGCCGGGAAGAATTGTACGTGGCGCCAATCGACGGAGCTGCCGAAGCGCTGAAGCTGACGGACATCGACACGCTGAAGACCGGCTATAACTGGTCGCCCGATTCGAAAGAGATTGCGTTCACTTCATCCGACAGCAAGCTGCGCAAAGTGAACGTGACGACGAAACAAATTACCGAAATTGACACTTCGCGCTTCGGCAACATCTCGACGCCTGAGTGGTCACCGGACGGCAAGTGGCTCGCGTACTCAAAATCTGACGCGAGTCGCACCACCGACATTTATGTGATCGCTTCTTCGGGTGCGGAGAAAGAAGCGCACAAGGTGACGTTCGATTCATATGACGAGCGAACGCCGCGGTTCAGTCCCGATGGCCGCAAACTTTTCTTCATTCGTTCCGACGCGATCGGCGGCGCACAAGGAGCCACGAACCCTTCGGTGCAGATTTATTCCGTGGGTTTGGAAAAACTCGATCGCGATCCTGATGATCCGGAAGAGCGCGCTGAAGCCGAAAGCGCACAACCCGGCGCCGGTGAAGGCGGCGAAGGCGCCGGACCGCAGCGTCGTCCGATGGGTCCGCGTCCGCCACACGAAACGAAAATGGATTGGGGCGGCCTGAAGCGGCGCACGCGACAAATCACGCGTATGCCCTTCCCGATTTCACAGTTTACGGTCACGCCCGACAGCCGCACGCTGATCTTCGTGACTTCTGAACCGTCGGCGACGGCTTCGCTGCCAGTCGTCTATTCAATTCAAGACGATGGCCGGCGTTTGACGCGCGTCGCTTCCGGCGCCCCGCCGCAGGGCGACGGTGACGGACCGCCGGGAGGCGGTGGTGGCTTCGGTGGCGGCATCTCGAATTTGAACGTGTCGCGCGACGGACGCACGCTCTTCTTCAGCGAACGTAACGGAATCTATTCAGTGGCGCTGGCTGCGGGCGCCGCGTCAGCCGCAACTGCAGGCCGGGGACCATCGACGGGCGGTGGCGATGCCGCCCGACGCCGCATCAACTTTAATGTGCGCGTGAAGATCAATCGTCCCGACGAATGGGCTGAGATGTTTGGCGACGCGTGGCGCACCATGAAGTACCGCTTTTACGACACGGCCATGCACGGCACGGATTGGAACGCCATGAAAGCGAAGTACGAGCCCCTCGTGCAGTACGTCGGCGATCGGCAGGAACTTCTGAATATCATCAACGAGATGATTGGCGAGTTGAATGCCTCGCACACTGGCGCCGGTGCGCCACCGCGTGGTCCGGGAGGCGGCGGAGTTTCGACCGGCAATCTCGGGATTGAACTCGAGCCCGACGCATCGGCCGGCCGGTACCGCGTCAACTACATTTACGAAAACGGTCCGGCTGACAAGGATTGGGTGAAAGTGAAAGTCGGCGATTACCTGATCGCGATCGGCGGCAAGCCGGTCAAAGCCGGAGACAACTATTGGGAACTGCTGAACAACCGTTTGAATCGCAAAGTCGACGTCACGTTCAACAGCAAGGCTTCGGAAGAAGGCGCATGGAAGACGCGCATCGAGACGGTTTCGACGCAGGGATTCAGCCAGCTTCGTTACGACCGTTGGGTAAAAGAGCGGCGGCAGAAAGTTGATGAACTTTCGAACGGCCGCATTGGCTACATCCACATTCAGGCAATGAATCAGCCGTCTTTGCGGAAGTTCGAAAAGGAGATTCGTGAATTCCGCAACAAGGAAGCTCTGATCATCGATCAGCGTTGGAACGGCGGCGGCAACATCGAACAGGAGCTGCTCGCGATCCTGGTGCAGCGGCAGTATCAGGTCTGGCAACCTCGCGGCGTCGAGGCTGCCGGCCGTCCCTTCGCCGGATACTTCGGGCCAAAGGTCGTTTTGCAAAACTGGCGTTCAGCTTCAAACGCCGAGATGTTTCCCGCAGGCTTCCGCGCGCTGGGCTTAGGCAAAGTGATCGGCACGCCCACCATGGGCGCGGTGATCGGAACGGGCAGCTACAGCTTGATTGACGGCTCGACCGTGCGCACGCCGGGCGTCGGCGTCTACCTGGCCGATGCGAAACGCACGAACATGGAAAACTATGGCGTGCAGCCTGACATCCTGGTGGACAACCCGCCGGCAGACAATCTCGCCGGCCGCGATCGCCAACT
Source organism: Acidobacteriota bacterium (assembly GCA_052389795.1). Classification (GTDB taxonomy): domain Bacteria; phylum Acidobacteriota; class Blastocatellia; order Pyrinomonadales; family Pyrinomonadaceae; genus UBA11740. The sequence goes on from JBQTHO010000006.1 coordinate 152,123, forward strand.
GGAAGTTGCGGTTGAGGATCTGTTGAAGCAGCTCGGGGGTACGAAGCGGAATATCGCTACCAAGGAACAGCAGTAACGCAATCCCGACTGTTCGGGATTGCGCGCAAGATTTCATCTTGCGATACCAGAGGCGGGACTTGTCCCGCCTCTATTTTTTGTGTCGTTGCGTTTTGCACGAAGGCAAGAAGAGCGGGGGCAAGCCCACCTTCCTCACCCCGAGCTGATTAGAGTTGAGATTGTGATTCGCAGCTGTGAATGGCTTTCAACGTGAAGCAATCGAGTAAGTTTAGGAATCTCCGGGTCGGGAAGGTGTATGGACTCGGAGACATCCTAAACACCCGTTCGGAGACATGGTAAACACTTTTTGGGCAAAGCCGCGCACTCACCTCAATTCGTCAGCGAGAACCTTGAACCCGTCCGCACCTGCCGTGAATTCCTCGCGGTTAATCTCGTATTGGACGACATCCAACTCGTAGTAACGCGCGTGCTTCTCGAAGCGCAGGCCAAGTTTGTCCATAACGTGAATCGACGCCGCGTTCTGCGGTTTTGTGATCGCCACGATTCGATCAAAGCCACGCTCCTGGAATCCGAACCGCACCGCCGCGCGGGCCAATTCCGTCGCGTAGCCTTTTCCCCAATGCGCCTTTGAAAGGTGGTAAACGACTTCCGGTGTGCCGAAGAGCGAACGCAACCCGCCGAAGCCGATAAACCCGCCCGTGCTTTTATCAACTACGGCCCAACGTCCGAATCCGTGCGTCTCCCAATGTTTGATAATGCTTTCGAGAGCGCGCGCAGCTTCCTCTCGACCGGTAGGTTTGCCGTCGCCGACGTATTTGACGACGTCAGGATCGCTCAGCAATGAGGCCAGATGGTCCAGATCGTCTACCCGGATCATGCGCAGCAGCAATCGGTCGGTTTCGATTGATGGCATGTAGCTGCTTACAGGACGTTCTCGGTGGGAAGACGTGGATGCTTCTGAACCTTCCGAGCTCGGTACGCACGCCTCTGGCATGCCCACTTTTTGACAAAGCACGCCGGGGGCGTTCGTACCCAACGTTCTTTCGGACAATACTTAATTTGCGGATTGCGAGTCAAACGCGGCGCGGGGTGTTTACTGCGGTGGACGGCGCGGCGTCGGTTGCCGGTTGTTGTTCGCCGGAGTCGGCCGCGCGGCGCTCCCGGGAGAAATGGCTGTTCTTCCCGAGCGCGTCAGGGCGATGCGCTTCTCGGCGCCCGTGGGTTGATTCACGACGACCCTGATCGCGCGATACGTCCCGTCGTGGGTCTTGTTCGACGGATCGTAGCTGATCACGTACTGGGTTCGCAGGTCGCGCACGATTTCGTTGGCAATCTGGGGCAGCTCAGAAATTGATTGTGGGAAGAAGGCCCGCCCGCCGGTTTCGGTCGCGAGCTTGTTGATGAGATCCGTCGCTTTGCCGCGCGGGCTCTTACGAATCAGACCGCGTTCGGCTTCGAGTTCATTCACAAATCCAATCACGTAGATTTGCACGTCCTGCTCGCGCAATTGTCTGAACAACTGTTCCTGGGGATAGTAGCTGGCGCGATCTTCACCGTCAGTTATCACGATCAGCGCGCGACGGCGGCGATCATCGTCTCTGGTTTTCTTGTAATTCGCGACATGTTCTGCCGCGAGATACACGCCGTCGATCACCGCTGTCTGTCCACCTTCGATGTACAGAGTGTCCAGGCCGTCCATCAGCGCGTCCTTGCTTGAGGTGAAATCCTGCACGGTTTCGATTTTGTCGCTGCTGATGAAGCGCTCGATGAAAGTTTCATCGCCCGGCTTATTGCTGTCGATGATCGTCTTGGCGGCGTTGATGACCTGATCGAACGCGGGTCGCAGAGACCCGGACGTATCCACGGCCAAGCCGTAAATGACTGGGACTTCTTCCTGCGTAAACGAGAAAATCGGCTGCTGTACGCCGTCTTCGAAAACTTTAAATTCGTCCTGCCGAATGCCGTTGATCGGCCGGTTGTTGCGATCGATAACGCGCACGTTGAGCGTCACCAGGTCGGCATTAATCCTCAGCGTGCTGCCTTCGTCGATTTCCGCGGTCGAAGCGTCAGGTGTTGGCGTCGGTTTCGGTCTCAGGATTGGCGGCGGTGGCGGCGCGCCGAGTTGCGGCGCGATCCGAGTGCCTGGGCCCGTCTGGGCGGGCGTCGGCGCGGGTGACGTCGGTGTCGGAGTGGGTGACGCCGTCGTTGTCCGCGGACGCTCCTGCGCACTCGTGATGCCGGCCACAATTACAGACAGGGTGGCGAGCGCGCTCAACCAAACGACCAGCGTGCCGCGGCGGGAGCGAAAACCCTCAAGAAGCCTAAAACGCATCAATGAATACCTTGTTTGAATAAAAGACCAATGTCAAACCAATTTCGGGTGCAGGAAGAGAATGTAAAGATGCGGAAATGGCGAGTCTGCGTTGGCTGGACGGCGTATTTGGAGTGCGGCGGCTCGACGCCGCTTTTCCGGCTGGCTTAAAGCGCCGTTAAGCCGGCGCACTCCAAATTTACTTCGGGTTCGCGATTGCGTAGTACCCTTCGCGGCTGCGGACGAACAAGCGCGGCAGGCCGCGCGGCGCATTCACCTTGACCTTAATCCGGTGCCATTTGCCGTCGTTGACGAAATTCTTCGGGCGGTAGCCGATGGAATATTGATGGCGCAATTCGAGCGCGATCTGCTCGAAGATGTCGTCCATCTCGGCCGGACTGCGGGGATAAAAGGCTTTGCCGCCTGAGACGCCGGCCAGTTCATCGAGAATGCCCTGGCCTTCCATACCGAGCGAACTGCCTACGTCGCTGCCGCCCAGAATGCCAACTGAGTAAAGCACGACGTCCGATTCCTTCAGCACGCGGCGCAACTCGTTGAAGGTGTAGCGCGAGTTGTTGTCCTGACCGTCACTAATCAGCAGCAGCGCGCGCTTCGAATGAGCGCCGCGTTGTACGCGCTCAACGCCCAGATAACAGGCATCGTACAGGGCGGTATTATTTTTCGTTTGCACGAAAGTTAGTTTGTCGAGCACGGCGTTCCCATCGCGCGTTTTATCCAGCAAAAGTTGCGCGCGCGAATTGAAGCCAATCAGAAAGTATTCGTCCCGGTCGTGACTGGTCTGAATGAAGTGGGCCAGAGCGTCGCGTGCGCGTCGGACTTTGTCACCACTCATCGATCCGGAAACGTCGAAGAGCACACCAACTGAAACGGGCGTATCGTCGTCGCTGAAATACGCAATCTCCTGCGCCTCTTTGTTGTCGAAAATCGTGAACGCATTCTTCGAAAGTCCTGAAACGAATCGGCCGTAAAGGTCCGTGACCGTTACGGTGAAAGTTATCAGGTCGGTGTTGGTGATGACCGGAATCTTATCGTCAACTTCAGTTCCCGGCTTCTGCTGGGCATCATCGCTTTGCGCTTTCGGCGTTTCTTTTGCCGGCCCGGTCTCTTTCACGGGCACAGGCGGCAACACCGGCTCGACCGTCAACAACTCTTTTGCCGGTGTCGGCGAAGGCTTGGCATCCGGCTTTTTCTGGGCTTTTCCGTTGTGCGATGCGATGAAAGCAGAGAAACAGAAGACAGCGAATAGAGAGACGACGGCGAGTGCTGACTGACGACGCGGCTTCATGAAAGAACCCCCGACCTCGGATATGCTTTCCGGCATTCGCTTCGATGAGCGGCAGGACGCGATCAGTTGCGTGTGGGGAAACCAGATATGCCGCTTCAACCGAAACGAGATTCGGTTTGAGCCATTCCACTTTAAAGAGTCTGCGCTGCCTTGAAAAGGTCCAGGCGCAAATTCACCTGAAAGAACGCTGCGGGGAGACGCTGCGCGATTGCCAGGACAGTCGGCTGATGGGAGGCATTGTAGGACGAGCACCCGCGACTGCGCAAGACGGGCTGCTTCAATCCAAAAGTGCTGACAGCCCGCACACGATTCAAGCGATCCGTTCCAGGTTCCGTTTGATTCGTTCCGCCGTCTTGGGCCCTATGCCGTCCACCATTTCCAACCCGCCACCATCGATGAAGTTTCTCAGTTCCTCAAGCGAAGCAATCTTGAACTTCTGATGAAAGGTGGCCGCGGTCTTCGGGCCGACGCCCGGCAACTTCAAAAGATCGAGCACCGTTTCCGGCGTCTCTGCCGTCAATCTGTCCCACGCGTCGAACGTGCCTTTCTCCAGCAGTTCGACAATTTTGCCGGCAATCGCTTTGCCGACGCCCGGAATTTCCTGCAAACCCGCGACGCCGCCCTCCCGCGCGATCTCTCTCATTGGCGTCGGCCAGGTCTGGATAGCTTCGGCGGCCATCCGATACGAACGAATGCGAAACGAGTCTTCGCCGCGCACCTCCATCAGTGACGCCATCCGATTGAAACGGCGGGCAATCTGTTCGTTGGTCATTCAGGCGGGTGAATGGTAAGACTCGCAGACGAAATAGTAAACGCTGAGTTGGCTGGTCCTGATGCCTTGCGGCCCAGGAAGTTTCTGGAACACGAAGAGGGTTACAGAATTAGATACGGCTGCTAATGATCTTTTGGAATGTTGCGTTTGGACTTTCGTGCTATGGAGATATCGAAAGCGCCGGTGCATTCGTGCTGGCCGCGCCGTTCAGGATGACGCTCAGGAATAAATCTCCCGGAGGCAAGGCGTCAGGCAGCACCACAATAATGTAGGAAGCCGACAGCCCGGCAACTCCCACCAGCGTGCCGACGCTTTCGACCACAAGTGGAATCCCGGCTGCCGTGACCGTAAGTCTCGATGGATCGGGCTGCTCTAGTCCCATGGGAGTAGTAAACAGAATGACGCGGGTGTGGCGATCCGCGCTAAAGTTGTGATCTGTGAGAATACGAAATGGGCCATGTACTAACGTGACTGAATCGAGGGCCACCGCCTTATTAGGGTTGTCCTGTTCCACGACGATAGTCACACCTAACGGTGTCGGCGTCGGAGTTGGCGTTGGCGTAGGGGTAGGGGTCGGAGTAGGAGTCGGTGTTGGTGTCGGGCAGGGTGCTGGCAGCAACTGTCCTTTGATCTCGCCGCCCGGAAATATGTTGGTATGTATGTCGATGTAAATCAGCCCGCTTCTGAGGTCGCTTATCTGTGTCGGCGTTGGTGAAAACGTTCGGAATTGGGGCGGAGGCAGCGCGCCGGAAAAAAGCGTGAAGACGACCGGGCCGTTCGTTCCGGGAACGGCTGGCCCGTGTATGTGTGCAAATCCCGGCGTCCCCACAAGCCCGGACCAATCGAGTGAAACATCCAGCATCGTGTCACCAAAGAAGAGTTGGGCGGTACTAATACCCGTCCCCGGACTAGAGTTCGGCGGCACCACTTGCGCACCATCCAGCGAAGCCTGAAAACACCTTGCAGGTGTCGGCGTTGGTGTCGGCGTCGGAGTTGGAGTCGGTGTAGGAGTTGCGCTCGGAGCTTGCAACGTATTCCAAAAGCCGCCATTCAACGTGAACGCGCCACCGCTCTGCGTGCTCGACGCGCTGACTTCGCCAATAGTGCCGTCAACACGGAAACTTTCGCCGGTGCTCGTCCCACCACCACCGGCGATTACGTTGCGATCGATTGGGCCGATGGATTCCGGCGCAGCGATCTGCGGCCATTGAGGCTTGATCGAAGTTTGCTTCCCGGATGTCGAACTCGTCGAGCTGATTTCGGTGTCAGGCTGTCGCGGAATTGAACGACGGGACGCAGCTAGTGTGCCTGCCAGCGCCAGCAGGAAGAAAGCGATTAGACAAATGATCTTCGTTGTCGGTTTGTCACTTCTAATGACGCTTTGATCTTTCGCGCTCAGCCGCATCATCGTAGAGCAATCAAAACGTTGTTCTCAGCGACACGCCGTGGCGCGCCGGTGCGAGCGACAGATCAGTTTCTTCAACGCGTCGAGCTGTTGCTGCTGCCTCGCAAACGACGCTCGCTGTTGTTTTGCCTGATCTTCCTGACGCTTGATTTGCTCTTGTTGTCGCTTGAGTTGTTCCTGTTGCTGTTGGATTTGCGCCTGTTGTTCTTTGAAGGAGTTGATAAAGACGGCGGAGAGTTGATTGTATTTGACGCCTTCGATTTCGCCTTTGTCGTTGCGAAAGGTTAAGAGCGGCTCGATTGTCTCAACGTCTTCCGCGGCCAAACCTACGTCGTGGGTTCCCGCTTCTTTCCAATCGAAGGCAATCGGCCGCAGGCGTTCGATAATATCCAAACCTTTCTTGAACAACTGCACATTTGTCTTGTATCGAAGAGAGGAGCTACAAAGGCCGACGATGTTTTGGTTACCGCCTGAACTCGCCGTACACAGGGAAAGGTTCTGGCCGCTCACGTAACTATCAATGTTTACGGTGCTGAAGCGTCCCTGGCCGTTGACTTGGAGTTTCGAGGTAGGCGCCGTTACTCCACCGATGCCAACGTTGCCGCCGCTCGTGATCGACATAAGCGGCGTGCCGGCAATATCTACGCCGAGGAACGCACTCGTGTTCGCAAAGGTCAAATTGCTGTTGCCAGAATTGTAGATGGAGAAATGGGCTGTGCCAGGGTTGGTAAACTTGAGTTCAGAACCGGTAGTCGAGCCACCGCCGATGAACACGAGTCGACCATTCGGCCTCTGCACTAGGACCTCCCTTGCGGACACGCTGCTCACAGTTAGGGAGCCGGCTATAGTGCCATCACCCAAGATATTGAAAAAGGCAAATTGGGCTGGGAAGTTGGTGTTCTGGATGTAGTTGCTACTTCCGGCCATAGGTGGTCGGGCATCGGAAAGGCGAGCGTCCCCGGTGAGCACATACTGATTCGCCGCGACGCCGCCGAGTTGACTCGCATTCGTTGCCGTAGCCGCGGAGTCGGCCGAGCCGGCTGAGGCGCTGCGCACTGAGTAGGGCGTTGATGTGACAGGTTGGCGCGGCTCAAGAATCGTGAACCCACTACCACCAGCAGGCCTCACTCTGATTTCCAGAAAGCGATCAGCGCCGGGAAAAGCGTTGGCACCAAAATCCAGTTGCACGGTGAACGTGCCGTTGGCCACCGCCACGCCTGACCTCGTAACAGTGACGAGCGAAGGCTGCGGCTGTTGGAGCCCGCCGCTCAACGCATCCCAGAGCGTGAACTGAAAATCATATGAGCCGTTCGCATTGGTCCCCGCGTCCTGCAAACGACCCTGGTAGGTAAACCCAGTGCCTTGCGCGAACGCGCTACTCGTCGTGCCGGCTATCAGGAGAATGACTGAAAGCAGCATTCCCCTCTTGCAGTTTTGATATAAAGCGTTATTCATCTCTTTGATTCTCCTGATAGTTTGCGCATGAATATCACTCGCGTGCACCGTGCGCCCGCAGATAATCGGCGACTTCCTTTTGACCGCCCGCCAGCGCGCTGCCAAGCGGCGTAGTACCAGTGTCGGTTTTGGCGTTTAGCTCGGCGCCGTTCGCGATGAGTGACTTGACAATCGAAAGACTTCCCAGACTGGCCGCGACATGGAGCGGCGTCTGTCCAAGCGCATCCCTCGCATTCACATCCGCCTTGTTCTTCAGTAACAGTTCCGCGATTTCGGTTCTATCTCCCTGTGCGGCAAAGTGCAGCGAAGTTCGCCCTCCCCTATCTTTGGCGTTAACGTCCCCGCCGTGCGCGATCAGTAACTCCGCAATGTCTCGTTTGTCGGCCACTGTGGCCCAGATCAAAGCAGTGTTGCCGTCCTGATCTTTCGCGTTTACATCCGCTTTCGCCTTGACGAGCAGTTCGGCGCTCTCGCGGATGCCGACCATTGCCTGATTCATCAGCGGCGTGCGCTCGTGCTTATCGCGCGCGTTGACGTCAGCTCCGCTGTCCAGCAAGAGCTTCATGAGTTCTATTGGTGAAACAGCGAGATGAAGCGGCGTCTCGCCCTCGTCGTTGCGCTCATCTACGCTGGCGGGGTTCTTCTTCAACAGCAAGCGAACTTTTTCCACGTCGCCGGCCGCCGCCGCATCGTGAATTTCTGCGGCTTTTACAGAAGCCGACATCGACAGTAAGAGAACGAGGAGACCTATGACCATAACCAGCTTTGCATGGATGGCTGACTTCATACTCAAACTCCCACCGTTTCCCGGAGCGCAGCTTTAGAACTCTTACTGAAAGCCGGTGAACTTCTGGCACTTTACGGGCTTCCAATCATTTGTGTTGTCGCGCCAGCGAAGCATGGTTCTGCTGAATCGCCCGCCGGCGATATGGTCCTGTTTGGCGTACATCGTGTAATGGACCTCGCATTCGCTATTCGCGATTCGCTTCATCAGGAACGCTACGCGACTCCCGCGGCCTGTAACGATCCCGAACTCATTTCGGTAATAACTCCAATCGCGATCTATCAACGCCACTTTGTAGACGCGGTGAGTATCTCGGAACTGCGCTTGCGCCAGCTCAAACACTTCTTTTTCTGTGGCGGGATCGTTTAGCAGCGATGACGGCAGCGGCTCGGTCTCTGATGCGGCGAGTTGTTGTTGTCTCTTCCTGGCGGCCTTCTGAGCGTCTATGGCGTCGGCCAGTTTTTTCCACCGGCTGTTGTCTCTATCGCGCAAATCGATTTGAGGCCGCAGTTCGACCTCGTTCCCGGTATCCATGTTCTTATATGAGAGCTTTAACTCGATATTGTCGCCGAAGGCATAAGACAGGCCGTGAAAGATCAACTCAGTCGCGTCGATATTCTCAAAGTTGAGATCGTTCGTCTGGGGAATGAGAGTGTAAGCGTATGATTTCGACTTCAGAACAGCCTCACTGAATGGCGGTTTCAAAAGGCCTAGACACGTGTACTTCATACTGGCCGTATTCATGTCCAGGCATAAAAAGAGATTTTTCTCACCGGTTTTCTGGTTTGTACTCAACAGATTCTCAATAGTGCCGTCGGTCTTGGTCAGATCGATTACCACAAAAAGCGGATCATTCATTGTTATGGTTCTAGCAGGAGTCATGCGGGCCGGATCGACATTCCATTGACTGCTAACAAAGAACCGGTCCTGCGCTGCGCCGATAGCAGCGAGGACAAAAACCAGAATGCCTGCCCAAGGAATTTTTGAGATTCGGTTCATGTTGGTGACTCTCTTTCATTGCGGTTTCTGACGTGACAAAGTTTTAAAGTTTTGGACATCGGTAGTTATCACAGCCTCGCCTGGGCGCATCGGATCGCCCGAACGGTGCTCACCTACTTTTTGCAGCTCGGCTGCTTCAGCGATGCCAACCATTGCCATGTCCATCAGAAGGCGTTCGGTCATACTTGTAGCGCCAAAAGCATTGCCAGAAACAAAAGGGGAACCATTTTCTTGGGAACGGATAAGTGACTTCATGGTCAAAACCTCCGGCCGGTGGGTTAATCACTTCCAACCGAACTTTTTGACGCAGACGATGCAGCGCGTTCGGAAAATGATGCTCTGACATCCTTTTTGACAAGGGCCGAACTCGATATAGAAACCGTTTGGATCCGCGACTACGCCCGAGTCCTTGCGAGTAAAGGCCATCGATTGATCAGTTCGCAAGCGCCTTGCCGTTCGGATTTCGGTCGAATAGAAACTTTGATCGCCGGAGAGTTTCGCGTCCCTCTGTTCGCCGTTGATGGCAACGCTAATATTTTGAGGCAAGGAAATTCCGGCTGCCTTGGCTCGATTTTTCGTTGCGTCTGACACATGGAACGATACGAGTGCTCTCTGCTCCGTCTTCGTCGGCATGAGGCCCTTGAATTCGATTCGATCGATGTCAGCAGATGTCAACTCAATTGCTCCTTGACCAAACACCGCAGGAGCGCAGGCAAAGAAAAGCGCCAGGCATAGAACTAACATTTTGTCGGGACGGGATATGTTCATTTGTGGTCCTCCTCGATTGTTTCTGGCCAGACTCGGCGTCGCATAGCGACTCCTGGTCGGCAGTGTTATTCTTTGCTCCACTTACTAATGCGTAGATGGCGGGCGAAACCTCTAAATTGAAATCTGCGCCACATCAAGTTACGAGCCTCTTAAAAGCCTGGAGCGAGGGCGATGAATCAGCGCGCGATCAGTTGATGCCTTTGGTTTATGAGGAACTGCGTCGGCTGGCGCATCAACACATGCAGCGAGAAAAGCCGGGCCACATGCTGCAAACCACCGCGCTGGTTCATGAGGCTTACGTGCGCCTGGTCGATCAAAGTCAGATTCACTTTGAAAACCGCGCGCATTTCTTTGGCATCGCGGCGCGGTTGATGCGGCACATTCTGGTTGACGAGGCACGCAAGCGAAATTCAGCAAAGCGCGGGGGTAGCGTAATTCAGGTTCCGCTGGATGAGGAGACTAGCGTGGCGTATGAACAAGCCACGAATATTGTCGCCCTTGACGATGCGTTAAAGAATTTGGAAGCGATTGACGCGCGGCAGAGCGAAATTGTCGAGCTGCGCTTCTTTGGCGGGCTGACCATTGACGAAACAGCCGACGTGCTGAGAGTTTCACCGGGCACAGTGATGCGCGACTGGACGTTCGCGCGCGCGTGGTTAAAAACTGCGATGGCTGCCTCCTAGCTAGTCTTTCCCGACCTGTTCGAGGGCTTGCGAGCAATTCACGCATTAATAAATGAACATAGCGGTGTTGTCGGCCAATGCTTACTGATTCATGCGGATGGCGGTAAAACCGAGCCTACTTCTTATCGTGACAAGCAAGCCCCAAACGTGTGGAGCATGTCGACACGCGAACCAGGGGACGGTTGATTTTGCTGAAGGACACATTTTCTGCAAGTGGGGCGGGCCGGCGCGCGCATATAACCAGCTTTGTAATCAAGAGTTCGTCGCACGCCGAATTAAGTTCGGGCCAGTAGAGCCCTGCTACTTCCTCTACGAGCCATATGACGGCACTAACTGCTCCTGGGATTATCGAGGCGACTACCGCATCCTCTCCGACGATGCAGACGACTGGATGCGCGAGGAGATGCAAGCGGATAAGCCCTTAATACCGCCAAATGTGTAATCGAACCAGCGGCCAATTCTCGTTGCAATCACTGATTCAATCGATTAAAAGATTGCACCGCGAGCGCCTCTAAAAGTATGCCCGATCCTCAGTGGGAAAACCTGAAAGAAATCTTTCACGCGGCTGTCGCGCTGCCGCGCGATGAGCGCGCAGACCATCTCGAAAAAGCGTGCAGCGGGAACTCTTCTTTGCGCAGTGAGGTGGAATCTCTGCTTCGCTCACACGAAGAGAGTAGCCTTATGGACGCGCCCGCTTACCAGGCGGCGGCCGAGATGTTGGCGGTAGGAGTGGAGTTTAAATTCGGACAGACCGTGGCCCATTACAAAATTCTCTCTCTCCTTGGAGAAGGTGGGATGGGCAAAGTCTACATGGCCGAAGACACAAGGCTGCATCGGAAAGTATCGCTCAAGTTTCTCTCTACTAACTTCACCCAGGACCGTGAACGGCTGCGCCGATTTGAGCAGGAAGCGCGCACGATATCGGCCCTCAATCATCCGAACATTCTTACAATTCATGAAATCAGCGAGGCAAGTGGTCATCGCTTTATCGTTACCGAACTAATCGAAGGTCAAACTCTTCGCGAACAACTACGATGCGATATTGATGATGCTCTCGATATTGCCATCCAGGTCGCTTCTGCTCTGGTAGCAGCACATCGAGTAAACATTGTCCATCGCGACATCAAGCCTGAAAACATCATGATTCGTCACGACGATGGTTTGGTAAAAGTACTTGACTTCGGTTTGGCGAAAATCTCTGTGTCGCGAGCCGTGCTCTCGCGTTTTATTGAACAGGAAGCGGAAACACGCAGACAGGCGAATACTGCACCCGGGGTGGTGATGGGTACGGTCGCCTACATGTCACCAGAGCAGGCCCGCGGTGACGCCGTTGATGAGCGCACCGATATCTGGAGTTTGGGCGTTGTGCTCTACGAGATGGTCGCCGGTTGCTCGCCGTTTGTTGCTGGTACGTCGAATGAAATCATCTCTGAGATTCTGTCAAAAGAAGCGGTTCAGCCGTTATCACGCTACGCGACGCAAGTGCCGGAACGATTAGAAGAGATTGTCGAGAAGGCGCTGACGAAGAACCGCGACGAGAGTTACCAGACGAGCAAGGATCTTCTGATCGATCTGAAGCGACTCAAATAGTTTTTAGATCTGAAGGCCGGTATCGAACGTGTTACATCCCCTGACAAGTTGGGAGTCTCGACTTCAGGCGGGCGCTTGAGTGAAGCAACGAGCTTGCGGCCTGAAGGAGCTACTCCAACTATCGCATCGGCTTCGAGCGCTGAGTACATCGTCAATCAGGTAAAGAGTCACAAGCGAGGCATGATGATCGGCGTCGCTGTATTATTTCTGGCGATCGCTACGGCGGTTTTTGTTTACCTCTGGCGCTCACGACAAACAGTGCCGACAACACGGCCAGAGATCACTTCGCTTGCTGTATTGCCCCTCAAGTCCTTTGATGCGGGCGAAAATTCTCTGGGCTTAGGCATCGCCGATGCGGTGATTCGGAGAATTAGTCAGACCGGCAAGTTGACTGTGCGCCCGACGAGTGCCGTACGTCGCTACTTGAATGAAGAAACGGATGCTCTCACAGCGGCCAAACAGTTGGGAGTTGATTCGGTGCTTGAGGGCAGTGTGCAACGTGCGAATGATCGCTTACGGGTCAGCGTTAATCTTTTGCGCACGAGTGACGGGTCATCACTCTGGGCTGATAGCTTCGACTTGCGCTCAGCCGACATCTTCACAATTCAGGATAAGATTTCACAGCAAGTCGCCTCGCGTCTTCAACTCAAACTGAGTGCCGAGCAACAAGCGCGCCTAGGCAAGCGCTACACGGCGAACCCGGAAGCGTACGAGCACTACGTGAAAGGCAATGCCAATTTTGAACAAGTCACCACTTCGATCGGCGATCGTCAGCCTATAGATGCAGCCATCAGCCATTTCAAGAAAGCCGTAGAGATGGACCCGAAATACGCTCTGGCATATGCCGAACTAGGCAATGCGTATATGTGGATGGCGAATTTTAACGACCCGGATAATCCCGTTTGGATAGACCTTGCGCAACAGGCACTGTCACGGGCTGAGTCGTTCGATCCGCAGCTCGCCGAGATACATTCGGGGCGGTTTGAATATTACTTCAGCAAGTATGGCGGCTGGGATCTTGCGCAGGCCGCACGCGAGGCGCGTTTGGCTTTGGCGCTTAATCCCAGCAGCGCCGTGCATGGAACTCTTGGCGTTATCTATGATCACCTCGGATTAGACGAGGCGACTGGCTTGCGAGAGAATCAGCGGGCGTTAGAGATTGATCCCACGAACACTTTTGCTCAACGCCGTCTAATAGAGTCTTATGAGTTGTACGGAAAGTTCGATGAAGCCCTTGATGCACAGCGCCGCTTTTTCGGGACTCCCGGCCCACCTTTATCGCTAATAGCGAAGGGACATCTCGACGAGGCGCAACCTTTATTAGAGGCCGCGATTAAAAAAAATTCGGGAGACTTGCGAGCGAGAGCCAGCTTAGTTTTACTCATCACGCTGAGAGGTAAGTTTCAGGACGCCGAAGCCTCAATCCCGCCAATCCTTGAGCAGGCACGAAATAACCGCGCATATCATCACATTACATACGATATTGCCTGTGTCTATGCGTTGGCCGGCAAGACCGATGAAGCCGTTAGGTGGCTGCGGACGACGGCCGAAACGGGCATGCCTAATTATCCACTCTTTGCCCGTGACCCACACCTTGACCGGATCAGAAAGGAACCCGCGTTCATTCAGTTCATGACAGAATTTAAGCCGCGCTGGGAAAAATACAAACGGGAATTTGAGTGAAATTTTGACATGCCCGATCCACATTGGGAAAACCTAAAAGAAATCTTTGACGCGGCGGTCGCGCTGCCGGGCGATGAGCGCGCCGGCTATCTCGTTAAGGTGTGCGACGACGATCCATCTCTGCGCGCGGCAGCGCCTTCGCTCACACGACGAAACCAGTTTGTCGACACGCCGCCTTTCCAGGCGGAGGAAATGCTCGTTGTTGCGTCGTCGACGTACAAAACGACTGGCGCGGTCGTGGCTGCGCCGCGAGATGCTCAACGAAACCAGCACTGCCCAAATGCGCCATCACTAGGCATCCAAATAGACTGGCACGGTTTCAAAACTTTCTCTCCGTCAACTTATTTGAAGAGGACAACTATGAAATTTAGAAGATTCTTAAGCGCGCTGATTCTGGCGCTGTTCAGCTTACAAGCGTTTGCACCACTCGCGACTGCGGACGAGGGCATGTGGACGTTTAACAACGTCCCGCGCGCCGAGATCAAACGACGGTACGGGTTCGATGTGACTGACGAGTGGCTGCGCAAGGTGCAGCTTGCTTCGGTGCGCTTTAACAACGGCGGCTCAGGGTCGTTTGTTTCGGCGGACGGCCTGGTGCTGACGAACTACCACATCGTCGAAGACATCGTCGGCGAAGTCAGCACGCCTGAGAAAGATTTGGCCAAAGAAGGGTTCGTCGCGCGCACCCGCGCCGATGAGATCAAGGCGCCGAGCCTTGAGCTTAACGTGCTGATGTCGATTGAAGACGTGACCGCGCGCGTGAATGGCGCCGTCACATCCGGCATGTCTGACGCGGATGCGTTCACGGCTCGTCGCGCCGAGATCTCAAAGATCGAAGGCGAATCGACGAAGGCGACCGGACTGCGATCCGACGTCGTCACGCTTTACCAGGGCGCGCAATACAATCTTTATCGCTACAAGAAGTACACGGATGTGCGTCTGGTGTTTGTGCCCGAGTTTCAAGCGGCGTTTTTTGGGGGCGATCCCGACAACTTCAACTTCCCGCGTTTCAATATCGACATGGCGCTGGTGCGCGTCTACGAAAACGACCAGCCGATTAATCCGCCGAGCTATTTGAAATGGTCAAAGACCGGCGCGAAGGAAGGCGAGCTGGTTTTTGTCACAGGCCATCCGGGATCGACTTCGCGTCTGAATACAGTGGCCCACCTGACGCAACTGCGCGACACGAGCATTCCCATCATTCTGCGGCTGCTTGCGCGGCGCGAGGCGATGCTCAAGAAGTACATGTCGCTGGGAGAAGAGCAGACACGACGTGCCCAGAGCGAACTTAACAGCATTCAGAACAGCATAAAGGTCTACAAGGGACAGCTTGACGGTTTGAAGGGGCGCACTTTGATGCCTCGCAAGCAAGCGACCGAAACCGCGCTGCGTCGCTGGGCCGCGATGAATCCGGAACGGAAGAAGAACTACGGCGACGCGTGGGACGCGATTGCGAAGGCTCATCAGACGCTGCCGAGTTACATTCGCGAGCGGCGAATCTTCGATCAAGCAGGGGGCTTCAATACATCTTTGTTTGGCATCGCGCGCAATCTGGTGCGACTGGCCGAAGAAAATAGAAAGCCGAACGCCGAGCGCCTGCCGGAGTTCACCGACGCGCGACGTGCTTCCTTCGAACTGGGACTCTATTCTCCCGCGCCAATTCACGATGACTTTGAAAAGCTGAAGCTGGCGGACTCACTGGGTTTCATGATCGAGTTGCTCGGCGCCGATCATGCGCTCGTCAAACAGATCATGAACGGCAAGACGCCGGAAGCTCGTGCGGCTGAGTTAATCGACGGCACGAAACTGAAGGACGTTGATTACCGCAAGGAGATTGCCAAGGGCGGCAAGCAGGCGATCGACTCGTCAACCGATCCGATGATCGTCCTGGCGCGTTTAATCGATCCGAAAGCACGCGAAATGCGCAAGCGGTTTGAGAGCGAAGTGACCGGCGTTGAACGCACGAACTACGCAAAGATCGCCCGCGCCCGGTTTGAGCGTGAAGGTAACAAGGTCTATCCCGACGCGACCTTCACGCTGCGGCTGTCGTACGGCGCCGTGAAGGGCTACCTGGAAAACGGCAAGCGCGTCGCACCGTTTACTACCCTGGGCGGTTTGTACGATCGCTCTGCGAAGTTCAACCAGAAGTTCCCTTACAATCTGCCGCCGCGTTGGACGGAAAAGAAGTCGGCCGTGAACCTCGCGACGCCGTTCAATTTCGTTTCAACTGATGACATCATCGGCGGCAACTCAGGTTCGCCGACCATCAACAAGAATGGGGAAATTGTCGGCCTGATTTTCGACGGCAACATCCAATCGTTGATTGGCGACTTCCACTATGACGAGACGGTAAATCGCGCAATCTCGGTCGATGTGCGTGCGATGCAGGAAATTCTCAGGAAGCTTTTCGACGCGAATCACATCGCGGACGAATTGTTGAAAGGGTGACAAGCGGGCAGTAGCCCGACCGTTAGGGAGGGCGTCGTCACGTTGATCGTACGCCCTTCCTAACGATCAGCTACTGCACCGCCATACTCCTGTCGGCGATCTCTTGCACGCAACAGTCAGGGAATTCTCGCGCCGGATAATTCTTCACCACGAATCCGCTGGAAAACATGGATGGTTTTTAATCGGCATTGCGGTTGCTGAACGCTTCGGCGAGATGTTGCCGCAGCTAAGACTCTCGCAATCTTCGACTGACTACTCTGTCGGGCGTGTAATCACCCGACCAAAAACCGTTTTTGATCTTGCCGTCGGTCCGCTAACAACTGTCGGTAATGGCGTAAAGCGTCGTTGGCTGCGCGAACGCCGGCGGCGAAAGGTTGGCCGCGCGTACGACATGGCCCTGGAGATCGCGCGGGTGGTTCCGCGTGGATCGGAAGTGCTTGACGTCGGTTGCGGCAACGGCTACATCGCGCATCATCTTTCGGCGATGCTGGGAACGACCGTGACAGGAATCGACGTTGCGAACTCGACGGACGCGCCAATTGATTATCGGCAGTACGATGGCCGTGAATTTCCGGCGGCGAACGCTTCATTCGACGCAATCGTGCTCGCGTACGTGCTGCATCACGCGCCAGACGTTCACTCGATAGTGGAAGAAATGAAGCGCGTGCTGCGGCCGGACGGCTTGGCAATTATCTACGAAGACATTCCGGCAACGGCGTGGGATCGCTTCCTCTGCTGGACGCACGATCTGAAATGGCGCAAGCGCACCGGCGCTTGCACATTCCGAAGTGAATTGGATTGGCTAAACGTTTTTGAGTCCGCCGGTTTTCAGATTATTCGCGAGCGGCAGCTTTCGCGACTGCGGAACTTGATGCATCCGGTTTGTCGACGGTTTTTTCTTGTGCAGAACCAACCGGTTCAGCTGGCAGTAATCGCAGAGATCAGTTGTGCTCAAGCAGCACGGCCTGCAAATCCGCGTAGTCAGTCTCAACGAAATAAACTTCTCAGTTGACGGTGTAAATTATTCCGTCGTGGGACGATTACAACGCGGAAGAGAAACCGGCGCAGAGCATTGAAGGTCTCACCATCAACTGGCCGCTTCGGTTTTGTGCGGCAGGTGTAGCGAACCTCTTTCTTGCTCGTGCCCGAGGTCAACCAGGGCGCGCATGTAGTGCGTGTATTCAAACTTCTGCTGGGTGCCCGCGCGGTCTTTGGGATACTCGAGTTCGATCTTCGCAGGCGATCCAAATCTGTACTGCACATAACCCGTGTCTCGCGTCAGGTCTTTTGAGGCGCACACCGAAACGATCTTCGCCGGCCGGCGCAGCGCACAAGCAAAAATCACGCGCTCGGTTTTCGCGCACAGCGTGTTGGCTTGAAGCGCGCGGGGCGTGGATAGGGTTTGGAGGGCGGCAGCAGCATTCTGCTCAACTTGAGCGCTTAACCCGCTGGCTGTGACCAACGTCAGCAAGAGAATAAGAACAATCACATTGTTTCGTTTAGACGGCGGACTTGTCCGCCGATCTGACGGCGCCGGACAAGTCCGGCTTCTAAGCGCAGTACGCGGGTGAATTTTTGATTTTTGCATTTGTCTATAGGTTAGGCGCCAAGCCAGAACGTCACCAGGTTCAAAGCAAAGCAAGCCAGTCCCAAAAGGAAGCACGCGTACTGCACGCCCACGATGAGCCAGACGATTTTTATGTCGCGATCGCCTGACTCGTCCACGCGCCGCACAAACACCGAGATGCACAGCAGCAGGATTGCGGCGACGATGATTGACGTCCAAAACATCATCCAACCCGCATACATTAGGCCTGAGGGCGCGGGCGTACTAGTTAGTTTTGGCCAAAGGCTGATGCAGACGACCGTCTCAAGACTGATGAGCCACTTGCTCCAATCCTGAAGCAGTCTCATTGACTCAACAGTCCGTTCAGGTCTGGGCATGAGGGAAGTTTATTCCGTCTTGAACCGGTGGATCTCACCCGGCTTGCGTAGCATCTTGTTGACCTCGCCCAAGTGCATTTCTTCTTCGGCGATCATTTTGCGTGCGTACTCTTCGACGAAGACGGAACGGTCGCGCACGACATCGAGCAAGCGTTTGTAGAGTGTCAGTCCGGTCTTCTCCGCTTCCAAAGACTCCAGCAGAATGTCCTGCACCGAATGCTGCTCGCTCTCGAGCAAGGCGCCAATCTTGAGGGAAGGATGCTCGCCAAGATGCGTGACCAACTCGCCGGCTGCATTAGCGTGCGCCAGGCAGGTATTGGCTTCGCCGCGCAGCCAACTGACGATGGGAATACGGTTGTGGCCGAAAATCATCAGCGAATAGTGCGTGTAGCGCACGACGCCGGCGAGTTCGGTTTCCAAGATTTCGTTTAGAAGCGCGACGACGGCTTTCTTGTCGAAGTCCTGCTCTGCCATGATGTCCTCCGCGATGGGTTTTGAAGCTGGTTTGTCGGCAACAAGGTAGCACAGGTGCCAATATTTGCGGATAAGTACGGGTGTTTGTCGCCGCTCATATACCTCTGTGTCTCTGTGAAATTCTCTGTGACTTCGTGGTGAGTGTTGTCGAGAGGCATTTCACCACAAAGGCACAGAGGGCTCACAGAGACACGGAAAAATTGCGAACCGAGAGGCTACGGGCTTTCCGCCAGCACGGCCAAATCAATCTCAACTTGCTCGGTCGAGGGAAACGAATACGTAACCGTGTAGGCCGGCGGCGAACTCTCCAGGATAGGCTTCCCATCCAATTCCAGCCACGCATGACCTTTCAATTCGCGGTCGCCATCTTTTCTTACGCCGAAACGAATCGTCGTTGCCACGCCCGCTAGCGCCAGGTACCGGTGCAGCACCGTCGCGCGTTTCCAACAACTCGGTTTGAAGAAAAGAAAGTTGGCTTCGAGCAACGCGTCAATCGCCGCGGAGAGTTGAACTGGATCGACCCCGGTCGATTTCCGCCGGACCTTTGTCGAAACGATTTGTAGCGCGCGCGATAGCGGCAATAGTCTCGCCAGCGCCGAGAGGACGACGACCCATGCCGCCATCCGCGCCAGCAGACAAGCTCGCGCCGGATCTCGTGTGGTCAATTGCAGCACCCGCAAAATCATCGGCAGTATTCTAGGGTACGTGCTCACCTTCGACTAGCTTCGGCATGGCAGCGCGTGACCTCAAGGTTGGGAAGGGTGGCTTGCTCGCTGTTGGGGATTCAGGAAGAGCGGGCGCAAGCACTCTTAATGACCTTGAGGTTCCGACTACTTCCTGTCGCTAGGCTTTGCCCAAAAAGCCACGGCTGCGAGCGAACAAACTCGTCGAGCTGCGAAGCAGCGGTTGTAGAATATTGTCAGCATCAATAAAGAGCATTCACCTCACCTTAGACTTTGGGCAAGCCACGTCGCCACCCTCTCGGTTCTGACACTTCGTGTGCTCGCCGATCTCACTGCCAAAAACCGTTCCGGCCGTGTTAGGCTCGCGCCGGATGGAATCGGAGAGCGATCGACGACCAGCGAAGCTCGTGACGATCTTCTGCGACGGCTCGAGCCTGGGCAATGGCCGCGATGTGGCGCGCGCGGCGGGCGTGGCGTTGCTCGGCTTCAAAGGTCTTTGGCGAGCATTTGGAATTTACCTCGGGAAAGCCACCAATCAACAGGCCGAGATCGCCGCGGCTGCGCTTGGCCTGGAAGCCTTGAAAGAACCTTGCCGCGTTCGTCTGCACACGGATTCGAAATATGTCGTTGAGACGATGAGTGGCCGCTTTCGCCGGAAAGCGAACCACGATTGGTGGAAGCGTCTGGATGAAGCCGCTGAGCGTCATCAGGTTGAGTGGCAGTGGTCGCAGGGTCACGTCGGCCACGTAATTCAGGAGGCGGCCGACAAAGCGGCCCGCAAGATCGCGGCGCTCGGACACGTTGAACCCGCCGTGTTGCAGGATGCGGTGGACAAGATTGGCGTCATCGAGCCGGAAGAGGCCGATGAAGAGCAATTGTTCTAGTGCGTTACAGAACCGCGAGCGGTGAGCGAGCGGGATAAAGGCGCATCTTGCGGCGGAGTTCCAATTCTTCACGAAGGGCCGCCTTATCCCGCTCGCTACCGCTCGCGGTTCTGTAGCCGAGTGCCTATAATCACTTCAAAGACCCAGACGACTTCATCAAAGCGAAGCGAGCACGTGCACGGCAAATTAACAAAAGTTATCTCTAACTGTCTGATCGCGATCGTCTGTGCGCTTGGATTGCATACGGGGACGCGCGCTCAATCCGCTGATCGTGGATGGGAATGGCAGAACCCTCTGCCTCAGGGCAACGCGATCGGGGCGATTAGATTTGCCAAAGACCAGCGCCACGGTTGGGCCGTCGGATCCGACGGCGTAATTCTCTACACAACTGACGGCGGCTTTTCGTGGACCGGCCAGCCGACACGCATTGTGTCGACGCTGAGCGGACTGCACGTTTTCGATCGCCGCCGGGCAATTGCGGTCGGCGCGCGCGGCATTGTGCTACGCACCACGAACGGTGGCAGACGTTGGACGCAAGTTCCAGTGCCCACGAAGGATCATCTGTACTCAGTGACGTTCGCGTCTGATGATCCGACGCGCGGTTGGGCCGTCGGAACTTACGGCGCCGTGGTCGCAACGACGGATGGAGGCCTGACCTGGTCGTCGCAACTCAGTGCGACGCGCGCGCACCTCTTTTCGGTTTCATTCACCAACAAGACGACGGGGTTGGCAGCCGGTGAGCGCGGCACAGTACTGCGCACGACCGACGGCGGGAAGAATTGGAAAGAGGCCGTGCGGCTCGGCGCGCAACCTTTGACCGGCGTCACATTCATCTCTCCGGAGCGAACCATCGCTGTCGGTTACGGCGGGCGCGTGCTGTTGAGTGAGGACAGCGGCGCGACTTGGGAACCTTTGGACATCGGCATGAAGAGTGATCTCCTGTCGGTCTATTTTTCCGATGAGAAGAACGGCTGGATCGCCGGAGACAACGGCTTGGTGCTGAGCACCGGCAACGGCGGCAAGCTCTGGATTCCCTCGAACATCCGCACGAACCCACGGCTGGTGACAGTTTATTTTGCAGACGCGGACACAGGATGGGCCGCCGGTGGTGACGGTCTGGTCGTGCGCAGCGACGATGGTGGACTGGGTTGGGAGCGTTTGACCGAAGGCGGACGCGACGACATCGCGGACATTTTCTTCATGGACGACTCGCGCGGCTGGGCCGTCGGCGCGCGCGGAAAAATTCTGGCGACTGCGTCAGGCGGGAAAAACTGGACAGTACGACCGTCGGGAACGCGCGAGCGGCTGAACGCGGTCACCTTCACCGACGCTGCAAATGGTTGGGTCGCCGGTGAACAGGGCACAATTCTGCGAACGTCGAATGGCGGCATCGTCTGGCAGAAACTGGAATCCGGAATTCCCGAAGACCTCACCGGCCTCTGGTTCGTTTCTCCAAAACTTGGTTGGGTGGTCGGCGCACGCGGCACGATCATGCGCACCGAAGACGGCGGCGAAACGTGGCAAGGACTGCCTTCGAAGAGCCGGGCCTGGCTGGAAGACGTGACCTTCTTTGACGCGAAACGTGGGGTAGTCGTCGGCTCAGGAGGCACGATCATTCGCACGGAAGACGGCGGCGACTCGTGGAAGCATGTCGATATCAACCTAAAAGAGTGGCTGTACTCAATCGCGTTCGCCGACGACAAAAGCGGCTATGCGGTCGGCGAAAAAGGAATCATCCTGCGCACTGATGACGGCGGTTTGAAATGGAAAGATCAGGAGAGCGGGGTTTCGAGCAACTTGTTCGCCGTCTCACTCGCCTCGCGCGACGATGCGATGGCCGCCGGCGATCACGGTCTCGTGCTGGCGACAAAAGACGGAGGCGCGACGTGGGCTTCGCAACCGACTATCACCAGCGCCTCTTTGTTTGCGGTGGCGTATCACGGCGGGTCAGACACCTGGATCGCCGGCCGCGGCGGGGCGATCCTGCGACGCACGACTTCTCTGGCAACGGTTAATCTTCCCACGCCCAAGTTGCCGCCACTGCTGCGCGGTGGCCGGTCCAAAGTAAAGATTGAAGATCCGGAAGGCGATCCGGACGATATTCCTCGCGCCGTCAAGCCGCAGTTGAAACCGCAGAAGCCCTGACCGCAAGATATTACGTGACATCCGAAGCTGAACTTAGGAAAGCGATAAAGCTTTCCTGGCCGCGATTACTTCAGGAATGTCCGTATCGGCGTCTTTCCAGACTTCAAGAAAACGCGCATATTGGGCGCGCGCTTGATCCTTTTGACCCTTCCGTTCGAAGGCTTGGGCCAAATGATAGTTAGCCAGCGGGTAATGCGGATTCAGTTTGAGGATGCGTTCGTATTCGGCGATAGCCTCATCATAGCGGCCCAACGCGAGGAAAGCGTTTGCCAGGCAGTCCTCGTAATTATCAATGTGATAAGTAATCGGGGGACGGTTCAAAAGCTCCCTAAACACTTCGATTGCCCGTCCGGCATTGCCGGATTTCAATTCAAAGTAGCCGCGATAGAAGAGTAAGTTGCGGGGCAAATTTCTCGCGCCGCGGCCGACCACTTGGCGGGATTCGATTAATTGCAGAAAGTTTTTTGCGCTGGATATATCACCACGCTCTAGCGCAAGCAGAAAAAGATTGTCAACACCGTCTTTCCTACGCCTGACCTGTGATTTTCCAGCCTCCAACGCCTGTGCGAACTTGAGTTGTCTCTGATAAACGACCCCTATGCTGAACCATCCCCGGGCGTAATCCAACTCGTTAACGGCTAACGTGGCAAATCGCTGAAACTGCTTAAGCGCATCCTGGTAACGCCCTTGTTGAAAGTACGTGTTGCCGAGGTGAATCACGGCGATGTGAAAATCAGGTTTGATCTGTAGCGCCCGTTCGTATTGAACAATTGCTTCGGCGTATCGACCCGCCCACTGGAGACCCAGGCCGAGACTGTCGTGTGCATTCGGCTCGTTAGGACTAAGTTCCACGTATCGGCGAAACATGGCAATCGCTTCGTCGTGGTGTCCCCGGTCGGAGTAAATGAAACCGATACTGTTGTATAGCTCTTTCGCATCAACGTCGATCACCAAGCCCTGCTTCGCAATCTCTAATGCTTCTTCATGCCGATTTTCGCCGCGTAGCAACCGCGCCAAGTGCGCATACGCCTCAACGTCAAGCGGGTAAGTCGCAAGTGCCTGGCGGAAAGTAGAAATCGCTGACGCAAAATCAAAATTTGCCATCGCGTACCAGGCCGTGATGTAAAGCCTGTCCTTTTCAGTCAGGCGATTCGAAAGCTGATATGCCTTTTCAAGAAAAGGCCGTCCTTTTTCCGGTTCAGTCCCTTTCACAGCATGTACGTAACCGATGCGTGCATAGGCCAGCGCGAAGTTCGGATCCACTGCGATTGCTTTCTGCAACAGCCCGATAGCTTCTTCATTGCGCACTTGCTGAGCCTTTTCCACGCCAAGCGAATAAAAACGATAGGCTTCGAGGTTACTGGTCATGACGCTCGATAGCTCTGCTCTATTGTCCGGTTCGGCGCCGGCAATGTAAGTCGCGAGCTTTAGTGAGAGCAGGTCGACCTGGTTCAGAATTTGTGAGGGCTCATCGACCACCAATCGTTCGGCGGTAAGTAGTTGCCCGTCCTGGTTGTGCAGATGCACGTCGATTCTTATCTGTTCGCCCAGACGCGCGAAGGTTCCGAGCACGACCAGCTTTGCCTGACTGTGACGAGCAATCTGGAGAGCTTCGTCCAGGGCAATTTTATCTGGATTGCGGCCGGTGCGATTGAGCAGGACTGAGAGTTGCTGACGGCTGAGCACCGTTATTTTCTTCGAACGCGACAGGCCCGTGATGATCATGTCGGCCAAGCCTTCGCGCAGCCATTTAAGATCGGCGTCGCCTGTTTGATTCTCAAAGAACATTACCGCGACCGTTTGCTTTGCCGGATCCTGCGGGAGAGTCGTGCCCGTGAGTGAAGGAGAGGCGGCGCGTCTGCGCAGGAAAACGACGGTTGAAATTGTGACGCCGATCACGATGATGACGGTCAGGACGATCACCCATCGCTGGGTAAACCAGCTTTTGAATGTCTGCGTTGGCGGACTGGATTCGACGGGCTTGGCCGAGACCTCTGACAAAACGGGATCGGCTTCGGCGCCCCTGTCGACGGGGATCTCTTCAACCGCGCCAATCAAACGATAGCCCGCGCGCGGAACAGTCCTGATGAACCGGGGATGGCGCGAATCATCGCCGAGTACGCGCCGGATCTCAGCCAGGCATTGATCCAGCGCATTATCAGTAACCGCGGTATCCCGCCAAACGTGAGCAATCAACTCACTTTTTGATACCAGCCGATCACGATGCTCAAGCAGGTAAATGAGGACTTGAAAAGTTTGCTGTCTCAGGTGCAGTTCCTGGCCCGCGCGTCTTACGCACACGCTGGCAGAATCAATCTCAATTTCTTCAACCCGATAGATGCGCTGACGCTGTTCCATTACGCCCAGAAAAACCGCAACCCCGGCGATTTCAGTTGAATTTCAGGATTCACTCAGTACTTCTGAGGCGCGCCTGTGAGAAAACGCTTGGCCATCGCGTTCCCGAAAGTTATCTGAGTACGACAATCTTAAAATTGTCGAACAACCGGCGCTAATTCGGGGCGGATTATACACAAGGTTTTTCGAATGTTGGCAGCAAGAAACACAATCGAGGCGTTCGACAAACTTAAGTTCGTCGTACTTCTGAGAATCCTGGTGACGATTGGATTGGTCGCCCTGCTGAGCTCGGCCTGTAGTTCAGTTCGCTCAAGCTCAAACACGGAAAAAGCCGCGCAACGATTTACTGACGACGAGCGGCATCGTCTCTACGCCGCGGCGCTCGCCGCCAGCGATTCGCCCATGGACACCCAAATGTTTGGAGAAGTTTGCCGGAAGATTGGAATCTTCGATCAAAACGGCAAACCCAACGATCGCTACATGGCTTTTGTCAGTCAACACATCGCCTGGGGCACGAATTCGGAAACCGAAGAGTTCCGGCGCGAGATCAATTCAAAACAAAAGGCCGGCGAATACCTTGCAAAGCATCTATCCGCACCCTGAAGTAAGGAGAATCAGATGAACCCTCAAAAAATCCGAACACTCGCAAGCGCACTGCTCATATTCTCGTTAATCAGTGTCTCCCTTGCGACTGGCGCCGGCAATGCGGCTCCACAAAAGCGGTCCGTCGTGCTTACGGCGAGAATTACCGACGAAAGCGGAACGCCGATTCCAGGCGCGCACATTTCCATCTTTCAGGGCGAGCAACATCTTGGTCAGGGAGATGCCGACGCGCGTGGCATTGTGCAGGTGAACATCACAGTGGACGCCGCTGGCGCAGTTGAGCTGGTTTTGGAAGTTTCCAAGCCGGGGATGGAAACAAAAGCACATAAGATGAAGTTGGGAACCAATTTCCCAGCGCGACTGCCGATCGAAGAGATTCAGCTCAAGACGGGAGTGAGCCGAACCGGCGTCGTCCTGACGGTCAAAGTAGTTGATGAAAAGGGCGCGCCGATTCAACAAGCCCTGGTCAACCTCTACTTCAAGTCGGTTAAGTCCTGGACCTTGGCCGACGTTGCCGCCGGAATTTTGAACTCGCTGCCCCGTGACCTCCAGGACACCACGGGCGTCAATGGAATGGCGAAATTTACAGTGCCCTTGCGAGTTGGGGAAAGTAAATCAGTAGCGATTGAAGTCTCTCGCGAAGATAAGAAGTCAGAAGTGAGGACAGTCGAGGTGAGCGAGGGTTCTCTGGATCGCCTGGAAACCTTCACGCTTAACGCTCGCGTCGAGGATGACGCTAAAGGCCTTCCGTCTGCAAATATAAAAGTCAAAGTTGTGGACCAGGACGGCGCAAATTTGGAAGGGGCGCTGGTAGCCGTTAGTTCAGGTGCGTGGACTCCTTCCGTAAGTAATAAGCCTCACCAGAAAAGCACCGGACCAGATGGTTCGGCCACGATTGCGGTCGAATTGATGTCTGCCGACACGATCAATCGCTTCTCCATTCTTGCTTCAAAGCCTGGCTACAAGCGTGGCCAGCAAACCAACGACGGCTTGGAAATCGACAACAAATGGGGCAGAGCTCAGGGCCAGACCTTTGAAGCCAAGCCGATCATGTTGATAAAGGCGCCGAGCGCGATTGGGGTGAAGGTCGTAGTCCTAGACGGCGACACAAATAACGGCGTGCCGGATGCTGAAGTCGTTCTTAATGGACCTGACTTTGCCACCGCCACGACCGACACCTCAGGCGTGGCGCCGCTGTCGGTGGAAAAGCCCGGCACTTATAAGGTCAGGATTTCGCAGGATACTTACTGGCCGACAAAGGATGCTGAGATTCGTGTTGTCGCCGGCGTGGCACCGGAGCCAGTGGAGTTCCGCCTGCGGCGCAAACCAACGAAGGATGCAGCGAGAGACACCATTGACATTACGGTGCTCGCAAAAGACTCGATCGATGACAACTCGCCAAAGCCGTTGAAGGGCGCCGCCGTCACAGATGGACGCGGCACGGATTACACCGATGACAACGGTCAGGTTCAGCTTCGGGGAGCTTTCGACCGCGCTACGGACATCACCGTCAGCGCCAACGATTACAAGACGCTCACCAAACGCGTTCCGATTAACAAGCCATTAATAGGTAGCAACACCGGCAACGCGACCTTTGTCTTGGATCCTGCGGCCTCGGATAACAATCCGATTCGTTTGATTGTCGATGTGCGCGATGCAACCAATCCGGATCGCCGGCTCGATAAAGCAGACGTGATCCTGCGATTCAATAAAAAGGTGATCGGCACTGCGATCACGGGCGAGAGCGGCGAGGCCGAGTTTACACTTCGCGATAGCACGCAAACCCCGCTGAAGAGCCTACGAACCGGCATTCGCGTTGATGTGAGGCGAGACAGCGTCACGGGCGCCTCCGAAGATTATAAGCCGACTTTGAGCGACATCGCCGCCAATCGGCTGGAGCCCTCGCTCGAGCCAAAGCGAGTGATGGTTTTAATGCACCGCGATTGGACGGCACTCATCAAGGCCATCGAAGCACTCGAGCCTAAAGTATTCGCCTGGAATAAAGACCTTAAGGCTGACGCGAATGCTGCTTTCCAAACTTTCAGAGATATGGCTACCGCGGCGGTCGAACGCGCAAAGGCTCTGGAGAACGAAATTACCGCCCCGTTCCTCGCCATTAGCTTCGTCGCGAACGGCACTTCGTTGTGTGGCCAGGCAGCTCCGTACTTGATCAGAATCCCCAATTTAGCCGCGCAAGTGAAGCAGAAAGAGCAGGAACTAAAGCAAAAGATTGATCGGGCGGAGGCGCTGGCACAGACCTGCTCGACGCTAAACGACCCGGAATTGATCCGGAGCGGGTATCGCGATGCGGTCAGGTTGCTCGGCGAAATGGGCAGCCTTGAGAAACAGGCTGTCGCCGATCGTAA
This sequence comes from Acidobacteriota bacterium, assembly GCA_052389795.1. Lineage (GTDB taxonomy): Bacteria > Acidobacteriota > Blastocatellia > Pyrinomonadales > Pyrinomonadaceae > UBA11740. The sequence continues at coordinate 179,799 of JBQTHO010000006.1, forward strand.
TGCTCTGCTTGAAGTGGCAAAGCAGAATTCGGCTGCTTTGGCGGTGATTCGGCAGGCGAAACAAAGGCTTCCTGAACTTCCCAAATTACAGGCGCTGGCCGAGGAAAACCTGAAAACCGCGGTGATGAGGGCCCAGACCCAGAGCGATCTGAGTAAGACACTTATCAGCAGACAACTCACCCTAAAAGCTGAACTGTCGGTCTTGAGCGTCAAAGCTTTTAGTGAGGTCGGCGTCCCCGACGAACTCCGGGAACGAATAATCGCGATGGATGGAATCCTCAGCGCGAAAAGCAAAGGGTCGCAAGCTCCGGAACTCATACCCAAGAGCGTTGAAGAGGCGCCAGTGGCAGTCAGGAATATCAACGAAAAAGTCGCGCGCATGATTACGGCGCTTGATGCCGCCACCTGCCCGGTGGCGACGCTTGACGATGTCGTCGAGGGAATGAGCAGTGCCGTATACAACTCGGGTATTGAGATCGGGCTGGCCGCGGACCTGCCCAAACTTGCCGACGCCTGCGCGGCCAAGGCAGCTAACAAAACCACACCGCCGCCTGTCAAACCGACGGCGACGCCAGCGCCGACAAGCAACCCCGGCACGACCAACAAGAGTGACCCGCCGATCGTCCAAGACGATCCGGCGATTGGCGACAAGACTGTCAACGATCCAACTCCTGGCGACAAGACTACGAACAGTCCGAACACTACGAACACCACGAAGACTACTAAGACGACGCAGCCTACTGCGCCTAATAATTCCAACACTCAGCCGACCAGTTCCGGAGGTTTCTGGGACACGGCCAAGAAATCAGGGAAGAACGTCAAGGACACGATCACCAATAAACCAACGACGGGCGGCAACAACACGGCGGCCAATCGCGATCCGAATAGCGGCAACAAGCCCAATAACAAGCCGGCAAATACGCCGCTAACCGTCGAAGACATTCCTGAGGACACGACCACCACGGTTGCTGTGAACAAGCCCGCGTCCGGATCGGGCGGTAAAAACCCCCCGGTCGTAGAGGACATTCCGGAAGACGCGACGCCCACGGTTACTTCGAATAAACCCAAGTCCCGATCGGGCAGTGCGCCAGTGGTCGAAGAAATCCCGGAAGACGCCACGACGATTGCTTCGAACAAGCCCGGATCGAACTCACCGCCCGTCGTCGAAGAGATTCCTGAGACTGCTCCACCTATCAACAGCGGTTCGGATCGCGGCTCCGGCAATTCATCTTCGGGTGGCAAAGAAAAATTGCCGCCCAACGTGAGACGAAACAAAGACGGAAGACTGGTACCGAAGGACGGGTACGAGTGGGTCAATCCTAACGATCCGAATGATACGCGCGTCCAGAAGAAGCCCAGAGATCCCAACAAGCCGGATTTCTGGACACAGCTGGGCGGCGCTATCAACCAGGCAATCACTGGCCAGCCTCCGGTAACTAATCAGCCAGGTGGCAACACAAATCCCCCCGTCGGTGGTGGCGGCGGACTCAATCTCGCGGGCACATGGAGTGTCACGACCGTAAGTAGTGGGGATGACGAGATGCAACAGAACTTTACCCGCACGAATGTTTGGCACGTTTGGGATGAAGGCGGCGGGCGCTGGCGTGTCAGACAGGTGATTAACGGTCAGACCTTCGACGAGATTTACACCACTGTCGATTACGGTGGCGGCAGTTTTCGCCTGAGTAGCACTTTCGGGGGCGAGACGCACGAATCGTCGGGCACCTACAATCAATCTCAGTTCCAGGTGTCGTCGAGCAAAGGTCAAAACCGCATCACCATCACCGGAACGCGACAGTAAACATCGAGACGCAATGTGAGCGCGGGCGCCCCGCCCGCCTTCCGTTACGATCACGGTAGAACGGTAATAGACACCGAGGAGATCAGAAATCATGTGGAAGGTTCTTGGAATTACATTATCTTCACTGTTCTTTGTCGCAACCTGTTTCGGACAAAGTTCCTACAAAGGACTCACGCCCGGCACGAGCACGCGTGCTGAAGTCGAGCGTGTGCTGGGCCGCCCAATCAATAAGGTCAGCGAGACGCTGATCGAGTATGCACCGCCGCGAGATCCTGATCCCTCTGGTTACAGAATGAAAGTGAGGGTCTTTGTTCAGCACCGCGATGCTTCGGCGACGGCAGTCGCCGAGCGAATTGCTGTGGTCATTAAAAGCGAAGATGCTAACTCAGCGCCCGCGCTTTACTGGCAAAGCTTTGACAGAAGCTACGGAGAAGGATGGCAGTCCGGACTTGTAGACGCGAAGATCGAGGTTAAGAAGGGAGCCAAAATCAAAGAAGCGATTTACATCGGTGATCCGCTCTTTGCAGTCTACAGCTTTACGACGCCCCACGTGAATGATGAGCAGCGGGTCGAGTACTACAGCCCCGAGTTGTACGAAGGCGCGGTCCCGAAGACAGGCTGTACCGGCACGCTCGTCGGTAATTGGGACAGCGAACTGGGGCGGATGACGATCACCGCCGTAGAACGGACCTCTAAATTCAGGCGAGTTACCGGAACATATTCAAAGAACAACGGCAGTTTCGTCGGTATGGCCGACTTCGATTCACTCAAAGGGGAGTGGAAGGATGCAACGGGGACCGGCACTCTGGAACTGAGAATCGGAGCAGAACCCTACAACGGCGAGAACCGTCAGGCGTTTATTGGCGATTGGATTCGCCAAACAGGCAAGGGCCGCGGCAAGGTCGAAGTGCGTGGCCGATGCGTCGATGTCAGCAGCGGCAGCAGGTGATGTGGGCTATCAGTAGGCACGAACTCTTGAGAGTCCACGGGGCGACGCAGTCGAAACAAAACGCGCGTTGTTTAGCTCCGTAGGAGCAGCATGTTTATAGCTACCATGTTCACTAACCTGTCCCAGCTCCGTCAGGAGCGAAATTAGACCGGTGAACATTGCGCTCCTACAGAGCTATAAGATTTCAAACGACTGCGAAAGCTATAAACATTTCATCCCTACGGGATTAATGGTTTCACAGTACGGAGGTCACAACATGTTGCTCAGAACCTCATGCATTATTCTTTTCGTGCTGCTGACTTGCGCGGCAGGCTTCGCGCAAAGCACGTACAAAGGACTAACGCCCGGCACGAGCACGCGCAGTGAAGCTGAACGAGTGTTGGGCCAGCCGGTGAAGAATGTAAGTGAGACACTGTCTGAATATCGACCGCAGCCCCTGACCAGCAAGATTTATGTGCAGTACCGGAAACGCAGTCCTGTGATTGAACGCATTGAATTCCTGTGCGAACTCGAGAAATCGGATTGCTCTGACTTCTTCGAACAACAGCATTCCGCGATGACCGATGATGACTGGGAGGGTACGGTTGGGGACGGACTTGAGAAACAGGCCAAGTACTATCGAAAACCTTTCTACGCTGTCTTGACGTTCGCTAACAACAAATGGGTGCGGTTGGCGCTCTACAGCCGCGAACTGTATTAGGCCGCGACTGCGTCTCCCGAATTTAAGCGGAATCCGGGCCGCTAACGCGGCGGCATTACTTTGGACCGTCGCGGTACATGGTCTTCACCCGGAGAGAAGATGAGACTCGCTGGGCGTTCTACTCGAAGGAATTATACGAGACTGCCGCGCCGAAACTCATTGGTTGCACCGGCACGATCCTCGGTGATTGGGAAACAAACCACGGACAACTGAACATCATTCGCACCGGCGATTTAGTACGTGATGCCAACGGCGAAAAGTCCGCGCCTGTCAGAGGAAGGTATTCGACCAATAATGGCACGTTCATTGGCAAGCTGGACGGGAAAGCAATTTACGCTGAGTGGAAGGATGATACCGGCGCAGGAAAACTGAGCCTGCGTTACCTTGGTTTGTCATCCGGCGCAAAGATATCCGGTACATGGGAACGGACCACCGGTACAGGTCCAGCTTCAGGAACGTGGGAAGGACGCTGTGTCGAAACTGGAACCAGCGGAAACGAGTAAGTCGAGGCTCATGACTAGAATCGTTCTCATCATTTCCTTTCTGCTGTTCGCCTCGAGCATTTGCTTCGGACAAAGCACCTTCGAAAGACTCACGCCCGGCCAGAGCACGCGCGTTGAAGTCGAGCGTTAATTCAGCCATCAGTCACCTGCATTGGAGGTTCTTAAATCATGACGCACAGAATGATACCGAGCGCTATTTTATCAATTGGGTTAGCTTTCAATCTTTGCCTGGGGCAGACCGCCTTCATGCAGCTGACACCGGGTGTAAGCACCCGCGGCGATGCCGAGCGCGTGCTCGGCCAACCAGTCAGCAAAATGAGCGAGACGCTTTTTGAATACAGCGCGCAGCGAAACCAACAAAAGGTATACATTCAATATCATCAGGAGTCTGCGGTTATCGACCGCATAGAGGCCATTTTTGATCGGCCCATTGACCGCTCGAGTTTGGCCAACCTGCTTGGCATCGCGCAACAGGCCGACACGACGAAGTGGGATTCAAAGGGAAGGCTGGAAGAGTATTTCGGCGCAGGAAAGCTGGTAGTTCTGACCCACCCATCCTCTGAGGTGTCGAGCCCCGTTTACCGTGTGGGCTATTATAGCAGAGATCTTTTCGCCGTTGCCCTTCGGAAACCCACGGGTACGCCGAAGCGCAGCGATGGGCCGCCGCCGGGCGTAACATCATCCAGCAGCCACCCAGGGTCCGCTCCAAAGACCTTTAAAAACGTCGAACTGCTCGTACCCAAAGGAGACAAGTCAGAGAGCAAATCGGTCCGACTGCTTTTTGACGGGCGAGCCGTCATCATTGATGCCGACCGCGGTGAAAAGATTTACAAGCAGTTTCCTTATAACAGTATCGTCAGCGCGGAGTATTCTTACTCGACGAGCCCCCGCTGGAAGACCGCGGTCGGGGCGGCGGTCCTCATCGGCGTCTTTGCCTTGCCGATCTTTTTCATGAAATCCAAAAAGCACTGGTTGACGGTCAAGACGTCGAATGACTTCGCAATCCTGCACCTCGACAAGGACAACTACAGGATGATTCTGGCCACGGTTGAAACGACGACCGGCACAAAAGTCGAGACGGTTGCGGATAAAAAATAGCCGCACCCGTTTATGGGCGACCGAATATGTCGCTCCTTCGGAGCTCAAAATCATTTTTTAATCGAAAGTCCCTATAAAGATCTCGCCGCGACGCGGCGAAGGCAGGGCCCCTAGTCAGGACGCGATGAGCCCTATCCATCCTCTCGCAATCTCTTCCCGTTGAGTGATGATCCGGTCGCTACCGCTTCCGGTACTGACACACTTGGGCTATAAATATCTCGCTGCTACGCAGCGAGGACCAGATGTCACAACCATCCCCTGACAAACAACAAAAACCAGCAACGCGAACTGAAACCGACTCCATGGGCGCGATTGAAGTGGCCGCCGACAAGTACTGGGGCGCGCAGACCGAGCGTAGCTTGCTGCACTTCGACATCGGCGACGACGTGATGCCCCGCGAAATGATTCGCGCGTTAGGCATCATGAAGAAAGCCTGTGCCCTGGTTAATCAGGATCTCGGCAAGCTCTCGGCCGACAAAGCGAAGCTAATCGTGCAGGCGTGCGATGAAGTAATCGAAGGGAAGCTCGACGAGCATTTTCCGCTGCGCGTTTGGCAAACGGGCTCAGGCACGCAGACCAACATGAACGCCAACGAAGTGATCTCGAATCGTGCGATCGAGATCGCGGGCGGCGAACAGGGCAGCAAGAAACCGATTCATCCAAACGACGACGTGAACATGTCACAGTCGTCAAACGACACGTTCCCGACGGCGATGCACATTGCGGCTGCCGAACAGATGAACAAGCTAATCCCGCGTGTTCAGGAAGTTCACGATGCGATTGATCGAAAAGCGAAAGAGTTCAAAGACGTCGTCAAGATTGGCCGCACGCATCTGCAGGACGCCACTCCATTAACGGTTGGCCAGGAGATGTCCGGCTGGGCAAGTTTGATCAAGCGCGACATAGAGCGAATGAATACGACCTTGCCCGGCCTTTACGATCTGGCCATCGGCGGCACCGCAGTCGGCACCGGCTTGAACGCGCATCCGGAATTTGGTGAACGCGCGGCCAGGAAGATCGCGGAACTAACCGGCCTGCCGTTCAAATCTCATCCGAACAAATTCGCGGCCCTCTCAGCGCACGACGAGATTGTTTTCTGTAGCGGCGGTTTGAAAACACTCGCCGCTTCGCTGATGAAGATTGCGAACGACATTCGCTGGCTGGCTTCGGGTCCCCGCTGCGGACTTGGTGAATTAATCCTGCCTGAGAATGAACCGGGCTCGTCGATCATGCCCGGCAAAGTTAATCCAACGCAGAGCGAAGCCATGACGATGGTTGCGGTGCAGGTGATGGGCAACGATACGGCGATCGGCATCGCTGGTTCGCAAGGCCACTTTGAGCTGAACGTCTTCAAGCCTGTCATGATTCACAACCTGCTGCATTCGATCCGTTTGATTCACGATGCCAGCCACGGCTTTGTCGAATACTGCATCAATGGAATCGAATTGAACCGTGAACGGATCGATGAAAATTTGCGCGACTCGCTGATGCTGGTCACTGCTCTGAACGAGCACATTGGGTACGACAATGCCGCGAAGATTGCGAAGAACGCGCACAAGAAAGGTATTTCGCTGCGCGAATCAGCGATTGAGCTTGGCTTGCTGACGGGTGAACAGTTCGACGAGTGGGTTGAGCCCAAAGAGATGACGCATTCGTGAGATTGGAGCGCAACTATCTCTACAGAACCGCGAACGATAGTGAGCGGGATAAAGAACTGACCGGCGAACAAGATCGCACCCGCGCAGGCAAGTCTATCGTTCCGTGCGTGGAATGAGTCATTATTCCGCTCACTATCGTTCGCGGTTCTGTATCCACCTGACTTTCGTCGCTCCAACCCCTATAATCCAACCCAACCCCTTTAACCCTCTGAGGTGTTTGTCGGAACGCTGTTATGTCTGGCGGATCGTTCGATCAATTCTTTCGCGATGCTGGCGACTTGCGTCACCGGCGCCCCTCGGGACGGCTGTGGAACCCCGCGGCTGACGTTTACCGCACGCAGGAGGGTTGGCTGGTAAAGCTTGATCTGGCCGGCGTCCGGGCCGACGACATTCAGATTACGCTGGATGGCGATCTGCTGCGCGTGAGTGGCCTGCGCCGTGACAGTTTTTGCGGCGAGGGCATTTCGCATTATCAGCTCGAGATCACTTACAGCCGCTTCGAGAAGCTAATCCAATTTCCCTGTTCGATCGATAAAGCTACCGTCAAGCGCGACTATCGCGATGGCTTGCTGCTCTTACACCTCTACGAAAACGAAGAATGCCGCGAAGAACTGAAAAGCCGCGCCGCAGGTCAATGATCGTAATAACCAATGGCTGAAGAAAAAGACAATCCGAATACTGCGACGGCTGAAGAGAACAAATCTGCTGCTGACCCGGCGCCAAAGTCTTCTGTCGACAAGGCGCCGAAGCCTACTGCTGACGCGACACAGAAACTCGCGGCGTCTTTTGAAATCCCGGTACTCCCGCTGCAAAACACTACGCTGTTTCCGGAAACGATGGTGCCGCTGGCCGCCGGACGTCCCGCCTCGATGGCCGCGGTCGAAGCCGCGCTCGCCAGCGAAGAAAAACTGCTCGCTTGCATCAGCGTGCGGCCCGACAAAACTTCCGAAGAAGACGCGAAATCTGAAGACCTCTTTGAAGTTGGCACGCTCGTAATGATCAAACGCATGGAGCGAGTCGAAGACACACTCCACATGATCGTTCAGGGGACCGATCGCATTCGCATACTGGAATGGACGCAGAAGGAGCCGTTCCTGCGCGCGCGCGTGCAGATTTTGCCTGAGCTGCAAACGATAAACGCCGAAGAAGTAGAAGCGGCCACCCGCAATGTAAAGGCTTTGATCCAGCAGGCGCTGGCGTACTTGCCGCAGGTGCCGCCCGAAGTTCGGCTGGTCGTGTTGGGTGCCGACGATCCGGTGAAGCTCGCTTACTTCCTCGGCTCGATTCTCAGTCTCGGCGTTGATAAAGAGCAGCAGATGCTCGAGGCGAACTCGGTTGATGACTTGATTCACCTGGCGCACGATTTTCTCGCCCGCGAAGTCGAAATCATCCGCTTACGTTCGAAGATTGCCAGCGAAGCGCAGACCGAAATGGACAAGGCGCAAAAGGACTACGTGCTGCGCCAGCAGATGAAGGCAATTCAGAAAGAGCTGGGCGACGGCGAGGGTGGCGAAGCAGCCGAAGCAGAGCAGTTGCGCGAGCGCCTGGCGAAGGCAGACTTGCCTGACGACGTGCGCAAGGAAGCTGAACGCGAGTTGAGCCGGATGGAGAAGCTACCGTCAATGGCGCCTGACTATCACGTCATTCGCACCTACCTGGACTTTATTCTCGAGCTGCCGTGGCGCCTTTCTTCGGAAGACAAACTCGATCTGAACGAAGCGCAGAAGATTCTCGACGAAGACCACTACGACATCGAAGACATCAAAGAGCGCATCCTTGAATTCCTTGCGGTGCGCAAACTGCGCCCTGAAGCGAAGAGTCCGATCCTGTGCTTTGTGGGTCCGCCGGGCGTGGGCAAAACAAGTCTCGGGCGCTCGATCTCGCGGGCCATGGATCGAAAGTTTGAACGCATCAGTTTGGGCGGCGTGCGTGACGAAGCCGAGTTGCGCGGGCACCGGCGCACTTATGTCGGCGCGATGCCGGGACGGATCATTCAGTCCATTCGCCGCGCCGCCGTGAACAATCCGGTGATGATGCTGGACGAGATCGACAAGCTTGGCGCCGACTATCGCGGCGATCCGTCCGCGGCCTTGCTCGAAATTCTCGACCCGGAACAGAACCACACGTTCACGGATCACTACCTTGATCTGCCGTTCGATCTGACGAAGGTTTTCTTTATCGCCACCGCGAACCAGCTGGGGCCGATTCCGCCACCGCTGCGCGATCGCATGGAAGTGATTCAGCTTGCGGGTTACAGCGATCGCGAAAAACTCGAAATTGCGAAACGTTACCTGGTGCCGCGTCAGGTGCGCGAGAACGGCTTGACGCCCGAACAGCTTGAACTCAGGGATGGGGCGCTGAATCTAATTGCGACGCGTTACACGCGCGAAGCTGGGGTGCGCCAGCTCGAGCGAAACATCGGTCGCGTCGCGCGAAAGGTCGCGTTGAAGGTTGCGAAAGGCGAGACTGAGAAGGTTGTCGTGGACGCCGACGACATTAAAGAGTTTCTTGGCGGGCCCAAGTTCTATCCGGAAGAAGCGCGCAAAGAATTGCCGGCGGGAGTCGCGACCGGCATGGCCTGGACCGAGATGGGCGGCGAGATTCTGTTTATCGAAGCCAACCTGCTGCCGGGCGGCAGAGGATTCACCATCACGGGGCAGCTCGGCGATGTCATGCAGGAATCCGCGCGCGCGGCGCAGTCTTATCTTTGGTCCCACGCCGGCCAATTCGGAATTCCTCTGGAGATGTTCAAAGAGTACGGCGTACACCTGCACGTGCCGGCGGGTGCGATTCGCAAAGATGGTCCGTCCGCGGGCGTCACGATCACAGCGGCGCTGGCGTCGCTCTACACCGGCCGCCGCGTTCGGCCCGACACGGCGATGACGGGAGAGATTACTTTGTCAGGCTTGATATTCCCGGTCGGCGGAGTGAAAGAAAAAGTTTTGGCCGCGCATCGGGCCGGCATCCACCGAATCCTTCTGCCCGCCCGCAACGAATCGGATCTGGAAGACATCCCCGAAGACGTCCGCCGCGAATTGGAAGTTGTGCCGCTGAATCGAATCAATGAAGTCATGGACGCGGCGCTCGAGAAATTCGTCGCGAATCCACCACCACCACTGCCGCCGCCCAGCGACAGTCGTCGTGCGCCCGAGCCCGAACCGCAGCCGCTCATCGCGAAAGGGCGGTAAGTAGCCTTCGTTCCCAGCCCATCGCTTTTAGCCTTTGTAAGTACTGATTGACATTCTCAGAACGTCAAACTATTCTCCGCCGCCTGAATCTGCCGCACATGCATTCCGATCGAAATCAGTATCTCGGCAACTATGAAAGAAACTAATTGAGAAAGGAATCAAGCCAACAATGAAGACATCTCATTTCGTGAATCTATTGCTAATAGTTGCCGCCTTGGGATTAATCGGTCTGACTTCGTGCAAGCGCTCTGCTAAGGAAGGGAATAAACACGCGCCGGACAGGGAAACTGGCAAAGTTACCAAACAACCCGGCCGAACTGGCTTTATTGGCTGCTTCAAAGACCCAAACAGTCCCTATGATTTGGACGGCCATCTTGAGCGCAGTTCTCAGAACACACCCCAGCGCTGCATCGACATTTGTCGCGATAAAGGCTTCGCTTACGCGGGCGTTCAATATGGGCAAAGCTGTCTTTGCGGAAATAGTTACGGCAAATTCGGACCAGCAGACAACTGCAATATGAAATGCACGGGCGATAGCAGCCACATTTGTGGCGGCTACAACTCCAATAGTGTCTATGGAACGGGAATTAGCGTGGGCGCCGATGAATGAGGCGCTAAGGGATACACGAGTGCCGAAGCTAAGTCTAAGAACGATTGCTTTGATGATTTCAATCGTCCTTATGGGCATCCTGCTCGGCGGCGTCGTCTATTCACACCTCGTCTATTTTCCGGTTTATCTTTCGGCGCTGCCTGACTCGGCCGTGCTGGTCAACGGGCCCCACGCGCTTAACGAAGGGCGATTCTGGCTACTAATTCATCCGCTGGCGATTCTCTCGCTGATCATCTCGCTGGCGTTGAATTGGAAAATTCGCGCGCGGCGGAAACTGATTATCATTCCCCTCGTCGTTTATCTGCTCGCGATTGTCGCGACGAGTTTGTACTTTGTTCCTGAGCTGCGTGCATTTCAAAACAGCCCGCATCTAAATGTTTCGCCGGCTGAGTGGTTTGCGCGCGGACAGCGCTGGCAGTATTTGAGTTGGGTGCGCGGAACCTTTATGGCGTTGAGTATTGTTCCGCTGCTACTCGCTTTGCGCGTCCGTGAGGATTAGAACGCCGGCTTCGCCCAAAAACCTGGTAACCGCGAAGCGGTTCAATTGAATAGCCGTGGGCAGCGCCCACGGTAAGGGCCGTTAATATGCGCCTCGACCCTGAAAGGGTCGAATAATCCGTTGGAATCGACCCCTTCAGGGTCGCATGGCGATGGTCGATCTAGAATCCGGTGGCGTTGCCACCGGCTATTAAATTCGTTCGCTTGCGCGAACATAAAGCGAGCGATCTCTGGAACAGACTTCTCGCTCTATTCGATCGCTTCTTTCAGCCGGTCAAGCGCATCACCCCAGTACTTCTTCATCTTCGCGCCGCCTTTGGCATCTTTCAACTTTCCATGCTGCGCCACGACCTGACATTTGCCGTCGCCTTTCGGATAAAACGAAGCCGAGAGGGTTGAATCATCTTCCCACCTGATGCGGAGAGTTTTATTCGTCGTCGCTTTGCGGATCGTAAAGTTCGCCGGCAGCCAACGCTTGCGCGTCTTCTCATCCGTCCAGGCTTTGAAGGCCTTTGCGAGCGGCGCTTCGATTGTGCGACTGACGCTGATTTCAAAGCCGCCGGGCTTTTCATGCTTCTCGCGCAGCCCGCGCGCCTGCTCGTACGTGACGGCGACCATCTGTGTCCACCAGGGTCGCACGTCATGCTTGTCGCGCAGGTGCGCCACGATTTCCTGATGCGTCATTTTCTTTCCGCCGGCAGCATCGAGATGCTTGAACCAGCGCGACCAGTTCTTGCCCGTTTTCGCTTCGACGGCTTCGTCACTCATTCGCGGTTTGATTGTAGTTGCCATCCGAATCACAGTTTCCTTTAAGCGTCCCTTTCGTACGCAACCTTCAGCCACTTTTTCACTTCATCATCAATATCTTTTAACGAAGTAATCTCAAATCGGTGCGTGATGCGATCTTTTTTAGCGAAGCCGCCCGTGTCGACAAGCCGCTTGGGCGTGTTCTTCGTGTCGCCGAGCGCGAGGCCAAAATCGATGCGCGTCTGCGTCGTTGGTTTGATCTGCGCGAACACATGATTGCGATAGAGCGGCACAATCGTTTGGCAGGGGCAAGCCTTCACGTCTTTGCCCACCGCTAATCCAAGCTTCAAAAGCGCGTTGTAGATCGGCCGGAGGTGCGCTTTCTTTCCGCCGAACATTTCATCGACGTACTTTTCCGCCGCTTTCAAGTATTCATCCGGGTCGCCGACCTCTTCGCCTTTGCCGACCGAACGCTCAGCCAGCCACCACGCCGTGTTGGTGCCGAGGCCGAGCCCGGTCTTCAGCCAATCTCGCCGGGCCGTTTCCGTCGGCGGGCCGTCTTCCTTGATGTACTTCATCCACTCTGCGAGCGTGCGGCCGGTTTTCTCTTTCAATTGCGTAATCCACTTCTGCGTCATGACAACGCCCGGATGCACGCCGTAGATCGATTTCGTTTTTGTCGCTTGAGCGGCCTTAGTCATGAGTTCTCCTCTGATATGCACCTGCCGGCATGCCCTCGATCAAAGTCAGCACGCCAGATTCTCCTTTGGCGAGTGATTTAATCGGAAGCTGCTTGTGCCCCTTTGTCCTGACCGACGCTGAACCAATTGCCCGAGTTGTCTTTCATAACCGTCGCAGTTCCCCATGACTGAGTAGTTGGCGGCCCCTTGAACTCAACGCCCTTTGCTTTAAGTTCCTCGTAAGTCTTGTAGATATCGTCGGTCTCGAAAACTCCGCCGCCCAGGACGCCCTTCTCCATCAGCGCTTTCAATTGCGCCGCGGATTCTTCGTCCAGGATGTATCCCGGTTTCGGCTCCATAAGAATGATCTCAAAGCCGGGTTGAGACGGAATTCTCATGGTCAGCCAGCGAAAGTCATCGCCGACCATGGCATCGGTATCGACTTCAAAGCCGAGTTTATCGCGATAAAACTCCAGCGCCTCCTGCTGGTTTCTGACCCAAACCGTTGCATGCGACATTCTCGTAATCATGTTGGTTAGTCTCCTTCGCCAGATTCGCGGAGGAGCATACAGATTTCAGCGAAGGTTGGCTTCTCGAAAATTGCTGAAATGCTGGGAGCGCGGACGCCTCGTCCGCTGCGTTTAGAACATGGCTGTAAACCTCCCGATGGGGCGATTCAAGATGAACAATTGCAGTAAGGAAGAGGGGCTTGCCCCCGCCTACTAAACGAGCGGCCGCAAGCGGCTCTTCCTGACCATAAACTGCTCTGTCTTGGGTGTTACAACTGATGCGGTTACGAATCGCTCACGCCGAGCCCATACATGTCGAGAAAACAGGTCGGAATTTTGCTCTGGGCCTCTCGCTGTCGCTGGCGATAGTTCACCGGAGCATCACCGACGCGCTGGCGAAAAAGCGTGCTGAACGAACCGAGGCTCTGAAAGCCTACTTCGAAGCACACGTCGGTCACCGTCAGACGCCGGTGTCTCAGTAACTCCTTGGCTTTCTCAATCCGCCGGTCAATCAGGTACTGGTGTGGAGTGGTCGCAAACTCTTCGCGAAACAGGCGGAGAAAGTGATAGCGAGAGAGGCACGCTTCACGGGAAATCTCATCCAGGTCGATCGGTTCGTGATAGCGCTCGTTGATGAAGGCGCGCGCGCGACAGAGTCGCTCGTGAACCTCGCTCCCAACTTTGGCTTTAGCCTCAGGCATTTTGCCAGCGGATTCTACTGCGGGACAGTCCGATGTCCAACGTCCAAGGTCCAAAGCCCACTGTCCATAGTCGAACGTTGGACTTTGGACTCGGGACATTGGACTAGCGTTCTGGTTTGTACCAGTAACGCTTGGCGAGTTTTTCGTCGTTCCAATTCCAGGTGATTAGACTCTTGAACGCGTGCGCCAGCATCCAGAAGTAATGCCAGTCGCCGAATTGATCAAACTTGCGCGCGGAATGGAGCGCTCTCACCTTTGGAATACGCGTCAGCCGCTGACCACGTTTGCGGCCCAGCTTCCTGAGCGCAAACGGAAACAAAACGTCTTCAGCGTAGAGGCGAGTCTCATCGTAGCCGCCGACAGCCTGCCAATCCTCGCGCCGGCAGAACGACAGACCGATGTCGAGTCCGGTCAGCCAAACCATCGGCATAAACATGTAATGCGTGATTAGCGGGCCCACAGATTTTCTTTCCGGCACCGCGCCGGTCACGCCCCAAACATAACGGCCTGTTTTCATCGCACGCTCGATCTCGTCGAAGGTCTGCGGATGAATCGCGGAGTCCGCGTCGATGAAGCAAAGGATCTCGCCCGACGCAGCCCGTGCTCCGCCATTTCTAGCCGCGGCGATGCGACGCATCGCCACATGCACAACGCGCGCGCCGTGTTGCTTTGCGATTTCCGCCGTTCCATCTGTCGAGTCGTTATCAGCGACAATCACTTCGATCTGAGCTTCGATCTGATTAGGCCCGCCGGAATAATTCGACGCCGCGACCTTGATCGACTCAAGCAGTCGCGGCAGAAATTTTTCCTCGTTGTATGCGGGAATGATTACTGAGAATTTCATTGCCAGATTTGGAATGCGCCGACCTCCATCTCTTTTTCGGAGAGGGCTGGGGTGAGGGAGCGAAGCTTAGCGGCCAAAGAAAACACTAGAAATAATTTCTTTGTCGTGCGCTGGAACCCTCACCCTAACCCTCTCCCAAAGGGAGAGGGAACGACCATCCAAAGCGGCGTCAAGCCGCCGCGCTCCAAAACTATTATTCCAGCCGATAGTTCGGGGCTTCCTTCGTAATCACCACGTCGTGCACGTGCGATTCGCGCAGGCCGGCGGCGGTCACGCGCAGGAAGCGCGTCTTCTCCTGGAACTCCCGAATGTTGTGACAGCCGGTGTAGCCCATGCCTGAGCGCAAGCCACCCACGAGCTGCGTGACCATTTCGGCAAGAGTGCCGCGATAAGGAACGCGACCTTCGATCCCTTCGGGCACCAGTTTCGATTCAGCTTCAATTCTCTCCTGGGAGTAACGATCGCGCGAGCCTTCGCGCATCGCGCCGATCGAGCCCATGCCGCGATACATTTTGAAGCTGCGGCCCTGGTAAAGAATCACCTCGCCCGGCGCCTCTTCGGTTCCGGCAAAGAGCGAGCCGATCATGACGACGTCCGCCCCGGCGGCAATCGCTTTTGCCATGTCACCCGAAAACTTTACGCCGCCGTCCGAAATGATCGGAACACCAGTGCCGCGCGCCGCTTCAACCGCCGATTGAATCGCCGAGATCTGCGGCACCCCCGCGCCGGTGACTACACGCGTTGTGCAAATTGAGCCAGGGCCGATGCCGACTTTGACAGCGTCAACGCCTGCATCGATTAGTTCGCGCGTGCCTTCGCCGGTGCCGACATTGCCGGCAACCAATTGCGTATCCGGATGACGACGCTTGATTTCGCGCACGGCTTCGATCACGCGCAAGGAATGCCCATGCGCCGTGTCGATGACTAAACAATCAACGCGGGCTTCAACCAGCGCAGCAGCGCGTTCGTGATAATCGCCGGTCGCGCCGATCGCAGCCGCCACCCGCAAACGCCCGAGATCATCCTTCGCGGCCGTCGGATACTTGATTGCCTTCTGAATGTCTTTGACGGTGATTAAACCTTTTAAATGCTTGTCATCATCGATTACCAGAAGCTTTTCAATTCGATGCTCCTGCAAAACCGCTTTGGCTTGGTCAAGCGTCGTGCCGACGGGCACAGTGACGAGCGGCTGCGGCGTCATCACTTCTGAAACCGGCAAATCGAATCGCGTCTCGAACCGTAGATCGCGGTTGGTGATGATCCCAACCAGGTGTCCGTCTTCATCGACGACGGGCACGCCGCTGATGTGATAACGCTCCATCACATTGAGCGCTTCGCGCACCGGCCGGTCCTGAGGAATCGTCACCGGATCGACGATCATGCCCGATTCCGAACGCTTCACTTTGTCGACTTCTTCGGCCTGGCGCTCAATGGTGAGGTTCTTGTGCATCACCCCGATGCCGCCCTGCTGCGCGATCGCGATCGCCAGCGACGCCTCAGTCACCGTGTCCATTGCGGCCGAGCAAAGCGGAATGTTCAGACGAATGCCGCGCGTGAATTGAGTTGACGTGTCGGTTTCGGTCGGCAGCACGTCGGAACGCGCCGGCACCAGCAACACATCATCGAATGTCAGTCCCTCAGCAACATTTTCCGTAATCATATTTTCTTCAAAATTACTCCCTCGAATTCATTTCTCAAAGTTGCGTTACTACCGCCAGCGGTAGCGACCAGCGACCGGATCAAAAAGTGGGCTTAAATGCTTGATCCACCTCGCTACCGCTCAGGGGTACTGACAACGCGACGAAAACAAAAATGCCCGCGACTTCGCGGGCAGCCATTCTGGTTTGAACCACACACGCGCGGCCCACTGCGCACTCGCGCAGAGCTTTTCCGCCTCGCGTCTAAACATTGACGCCGTGCTGTTCCTCCTTCATCTGCATATCCGTGGGGGGCGTCGCGCCGCGGTTCTGGCCGGCCACACTCTTTTGATAGAAATACAATCCGCCCCAAACCGCCAGCGACAGCAGCGCCAGGATAACGATTGCCAGAAACAACGTCTTCATCGGTGAACGACCCTGGTGCCCGCCATCGTCGGTATAGACCAGTGACGGCTGACGCTTAGGCGGCTCGTCTTCCGACTGGCCGTGCTCGCGCATCGTGTTCCCGTACTCTTCAATCGCCTTATCTTCGTCATAGCCGACAAACTTCGCGTACGCGCGGATGAAGCTGCGATTGAAGATTCCGCCCGGCAGCCGACGATAGTCATCGGTTTCGATGGCCTCGAGATAGCGCACGGAGATCCGGGTTTGTTCCGAGATGTCGCGCAGAGCAATGCCCCGCGTCTCGCGTTCGAGTCGCAGCTTTTCTCCGATGCTAGTTGCCATTTTAATCGACCCGAACAGAAGCCGAATTCACCCGTGAGGGATTGTGAACCTCGAATCATTCGCGCCCCTTGCTCGTTCTTCACGCCCGTCCACGAGTGGGCGTGTTTCTTGGCGCGCACTATAACCCCCGACCAAAAACGTGTCAAATTTTTGCGGGAATGCTTCTCTTGATTCTTGACGCGCAGGGTGGTAGCTTGAGATGCAATCGGGTTTCTTTTAACTTCTAAAATTTCAAAGTGAGGATGCAGAAATGCCCCTTGAAGCACTCGGAATGGTCGAGACCAAAGGCTTCGTCGGCGCGGTTGAAGCGGCCGATGCGATGGTCAAAGCGGCGAACGTGACATTGTTGGGAAAGGAATACATCGGCGCCGGTTATGTGACTGTATTCGTGCGCGGCGATGTTGGCGCAGTGAAAGCAGCCACGGACGCCGGCGCAGCAGCCGCGCGGCGGGTGGGTGAATTGATCAGTGTGCACGTAATTCCGCGGCCGCACGCGGAAGTCGAACGCGTGCTGCCGGTCAACGGTCGCGCAGGTTACAGCCCGGACGACCAGGCGCAACTCAGCGGCGGCGCGCGCGGACAGTTGGGCCAGGGCGACGCCGGCCGCTCGTTGACGTCGCGCGAAGGCGCGCGAGAACGAGCCAAGTAATTGCCGATTTGCGATTGCCGATTGCCGATGTGATTGTCGTTTGTAATTGGCAATCGGAAATCGACAATTGGTAATGGAGGTGTCATGTCGGCCGACAAAGATCTTATTTCCGTCCAGCAGGCGCGTGACCTCGTCGAAGCTGCTCACCGCGCGCAAACGGAGATCGCGCGCTTCGATCAAGCGAAAATCGACCGTATCTGTGAAGCCATGGCCAGGGCCGCGCTGCGCGAGTCGGCGCGCGTCGCGGCGCTGGCAGTCGAAGAGACCGGCTACGGCGTTCCCGAAGACAAACAGGAAAAGAATCGCTTTGCCGCTGAAGACGTCTGGAACTATTTCAAGAACCTGCGCACGGTCGGCGTCGTCAGCGAGACGAAAAACGTTGTCGAGATAGCCAGTCCGCGCGGTGTGGTCGCCGGCATCATTCCCTCGACCAATCCCACTTCAACAGCCATCTTCAAAATCCTGATTTCGATCAAGTCGCGGAATGCGATCGTCCTGTCGCCGCATCCGTCGGCCGCGCGCTGCATCAACGAGACCGCGAAAGCCATGCGCGAGGCAGGCGTTAAAGAAGGCCTGCCCGCCGACGCGATCGGCTGCATGACCACGGCCACCATCGAAGGCACCGAAGGATTGATGAAGCACAAGCGGACAGCGGTGATTCTCGCGACGGGCGGAATCGGCCTGGTGCGCGCCGCCTATTCGTCAGGCAAACCCGCATTCGGTGTCGGCCCCGGCAACGTGCCCGTGTTTATTGAAAGGTCGGCGGACGTTCCAAAAGCGGTGCAGGACATCCTGACCGGAAAGTGCTTCGACAACGGAACGATTTGCGCGTCCGAGCAGGCAATCGTCGTTGACGCGCCCATTGAAATGGCCGTGCGCGAGCAGTTCAAGTTGCAAGGCGCGCACTTCGTTAGTCAGTCCGATGCGGATCAACTCGGGAAGATTGTGGCCACGCCGCAACGGAGCTTGAACCCGCAGATCGTGGGCAAGTCGGTTGAGTTCATCGCGAATATGGCCGGCATCAGCGTGCCGCCGGGAACGCGCTGCCTGCTCGCCGATGTCGGCGGCGTCGGCCGCGACTTCCCGCTGTCGATGGAAAAGCTTTCGCCGATTCTCGCGTTCTACGTTGAAGATGGCCTTGAGCGCGGCGCCGCGCGCTGCAATGAAGTGCTGCATTACGGCGGCATGGGTCACACGGCGGGCATACATACACGTTCGCGCGAAGCGGCGGTGGGCTACGGCGCAGAGATGCCGGCGTCGCGCATCACGGTCAACACGCCGACGACGCATGGCGCGATCGGATTTTCGACGGCGCTGCCGCCGTCAATGACGTTGGGCTGCGGATCGTGGGGCGGCAACGTGACTTCAGACAACGTTTCGCCTTTGCATCTGATGGACATTAAACGCGTCGCATTTGAAACTCGTCCGGTTAAGAGCAACCGGCCGGCAGTCGCGACGCAATCAACCGCGGCGATGCCGGCGCAAGCTGCTGCACCACGTCCTGCGGTCACGGCTTCGACGTCTGGTCAAGCGAGTGTGCCGAAAGTCAGTCGCGAAGAAATTTCCGCCATCGTCGATCGCTTCCTGGCAAATCGTCAGCCCGAACCATCTCCATCGCCCTTGCCGCCACCCCCGCCCGCACCAAGTGCGCCGGCGCCTCGAACTGTGGGTCACGTTCGACGCACAGAGACGATCGAATTTCCCCGGCCGATTCAGGCGAACGCGACTTCAGAAGGTGCGAGCAATGGACGCAAGGCTGCTGACTTCGTAAGTGAAGACGACGTCAAGCGCGCGATTCAGAAAGGCGAGAAGATTTACGTCGGACCGAAAACTATCATCACGCCTTCCGCGCGTGACATCGGCGAGCCGGCAGAGGTGTTCGCAAAGGCGTAGTTTCGAGTTCCGAGTTTAGGGTTTCGAGTTAACTTCGCAATCCGAACTCGAAACTCGAAACCCCAAACTCGAAACTGAGCATGTTCCTCGGAAAAGTCATCGGCACAGTTTGGTCAACGAAGAAGACACCTGACCTGGAGGGCGTCCGTTTTCTGATTGTTCATCCCTACGATTTGGATCGGGAACCGACGAAGAATGTAGTGGTCGTGGCGGATAGTCTCGGAGCGGGAACCGGCGAAGTCGTTATATGCGCCTACGGCAAGGCCGCGCGTTCGGCGATTGGCAATCAGGACATGTCGATCGAAGCCGCCGTGGTAGGCATTGTCGATCGAGTCGATCTGACGGATGCTAAATCCGAAGAACTGCGAGAAGCGGCGCGCGAGCTCGCCCGCGACAACGGAAGACCTTGAGGGAAGTTAGCCACGAAAAAGCACAAAAGGCACAAAGAATTCACGCAGGAGGCTGCGACGGTTTTTAAGGTTTTCTGTTTTGTGTCTTTTGTGCCTTTTTGTGGCCAATTAATCCGGAAATGCCGAACGAAGAGCTGATCTATCGCATCACTCGAGCAATCTACGACCGCCTCGGCGCGGGCGCGGACGAGAACACGGTCGAGCAACTCGTCACTGAAATTTATCGCGAGGTTGAGCCGGAGTTACGCACGGGCGGCCCTGCGCCGTCCTTCACTTCTACCGGCGTTTCGGGGCCACCTTCCCACGCGGGAGGATCCTCTGAGCGGATAATCATTTCGGTATTCGGCGTCGATCATCCGGGCATCGTAGCCGGTGTTTCACAGATTTTGGCTGAGGCCGGCTGCAGCATCGTCGATATCAATCAAACCGTCGTGCAGGGAAAATTCGCGATGGTCATCATCGCGAACACGTCGCGATCGAAGTTGTCCGTGAGCGAATTGAAAGAGCGCTTTCGCGCCCAGGGTGAAAATTTGGGCGTACGCGTCTATGCGCAACGCGAAGACTTGTTCAATGCAATGCATAGAATCTAGTTCTTTGTACTTTGGGCTTTGTTCTTTGTACGTCGTGCGGTGAACCTGAGCGCGCTGCGTTGAATGAAGAACAAAGAACAAAGTACCAAGCACAAAGTACAATCTTTTCATGGTCCCGGAAATCTCACATCGTTGTCCATCGTGCGGCGTGTCGGTTCGCGACCGCGATGCATTGTTCTGTCCTGAGTGTGGAAAGCCTCTGTCCGCTAAGCCCAAAGACAGAGAAACAAGCGACTCACCTGATTCCTCAATCAAGGCGGAAGCAGGTGAGATTGTTGAAGTTTCTCGTGCTTCGTCCGCGGATGAAGCATCGATGCCGACGATTAGCGAACCAACCGAGCCGGATACTGCCGAACCGTTAGAGGCGGCGACGGCAACGCCGGCAGAAGCCAACACGAAATATGACGTCAGTTCTCAACGCGGACACCGGCGCGGCGAAAAGACTCGCGAGCGTTTGCATCGCGCATCTGAAGTCGCTCGCGGCGTAGGCCGCGGCGTAATCGAAGAACCGGCAAAGCGCGTCGAAAAGATTCGGCACGCTTCGAACGTGGTCATCGAAGAAGCTTCATATGATCCAAGCCTGCGCTTTGTGCTGGTCGCGCTCGCATTGTTCGTCGTGTTTGTCGTTCTGCTGGTGCTAAGTAAGGTGATGGGATAAATCAGAGGCTAGAGACTAGAGGTCCAGCTACACTTTAGATCAAAGTCGATCCAGGATGGGTTTATTCGGGTAAGCGTCAGGAAACAAATCCGAATCTAGCCTCTAGTCTCTAACCTCAAGCCTCTGTTCTTATGGAATACACGCAAGCCGAAATCCTGCAAACGATCGCGATGACCGAGATGGAACATCTCGATATTCGCACCGTCACGCTCAGCCTCAGCTTGCGGGACTGCGCCACCGATTCGATCGAGACTACCGCGGCGCGCGCACGCGAAAAGATCGAGCGGACCGCGGGGCGACTGGTGAGCACGGTCGATGAAATCGGCGACGAAATTGGTATTCGCATCGCGAACAAACGCATTGCCGTGACGCCCATTTCAATTTTGACTGAAGCCGCGCGCGGCAACCCCATAGATTTGGCTCGGGCGATTGACGAATCAGCGCGAGTGGTCGGGGTTGATTTCATCGGCGGCTACTCGGCGCTGGTTCACAAAGGCTTCACGCGCAATGAAAGTGATTTTCTGGATTCGATTCCGGAAGCTCTTTCGGTAACCGAACGGCTGTGCGGGTCGGTAAATGCGGCCACAACTCGGGCCGGCATTAACATGGATGCAGTCGCGCGGGTCGGTCGATTGATCAAGGAAGCCGCCGAGCGCACCCGCGATCAGTTCGGGCTTGCCTGCGCAAAGTTCGTCTGCTTCGCGAATGCCGTCGAAGACAATCCGTTCATGGCGGGCGCCTTTCACGGCGTCGGTGAGCCGGAAGCGGCGCTGAACGTGGGCGTGTCCGGTCCCGGAGTCGTCAACTACGCGGTCAGCCGCGCTGAACCGGGTCTGCCTTTGCATGAACTTGCTGACGTTATCAAGAAGCTTTCATTCAAACTCGCGCGCGCGGGCGAACTGGTCGGACGTGAAGCAGCGCGCCGGCTGGAAATCCCGTTCGGCATTATCGATTTGTCACTGGCGCCGACACCCGTGCCCGGCGATTCGGTCGCGAACATTATCGAAGCCATGGGATTTGAGCGCGCCGGCACGCATGGCACGACGGCCGCGCTTGCTTTGTTAACTGACGCTGTAAAAAAAGGAGGCGCGATGGCCAGCAGTTCAGTCGGCGGCATGAGCGGCGCCTTCATTCCTGTCTCGGAAGATGCGGGGATGATCGAAGCGGCGCGCGTGGGTGCATTAAGTTTGGACAAACTTGAAGCCTGGACCAGCGTCTGTTCCGTCGGCATCGACATGGTTGCGGTGCCCGGTTCGACTTCAGCGGAAACGATCGCCGCGATCATCGCGGACGAAATGGCCATCGGCGTGATGAACAACAAGACGACCGCGGTGCGAATTATTCCCGTGCCCGGCAAAGACGTCGGCGACATGGTTGAATTTGGCGGCTTGCTCGGCGCCGCGCCCATCATGCCGGTCAATCGCTTCTCGTCCGCGCAATTCATCCGGCGTGGCGGCAGGATTCCGGCGCCGATACAGTCGTTGCGGAATTGAGTTAACGGTGCTGGCGCGGGACAAGAAGCGAGTTTACAATCGCGTCTGATTTCACGAGGAACAATATGGAACGAGATGCCCTGGGATTGATTGAATGCCGCGGCCTGGTCGCGATGATTGAAGCCGCGGATGCCGCCGTCAAATCGGCTAACGTCACTCTGGTCGGTTGGGAAAAGATCGATGCGGGTTTGGTGACGGCGATCGTGCGCGGCGAAGTCGGCGCGGTGAAAGCTGCGGTCGATGCCGGCGCGGCGGCCGGCCGCAGAGTCGGCGAAGTATTAAGCACGCACGTCATTCCGCGGCCGCACTCGAACATTGATGAGGCTATCCCGGTGCTCCACACCGGCGAAACGACACGGAAAAAAATCAGCGGCTCAGTGCCACCGAGAAAATGATTTGGAGTGCGGCGGCTGTGACGCCGCTTTGGGTCGGTCTTATTAACCATCAACCTCGACTGAATTGAACACTGTCGCAGACGGATCCAAAGCGTCGTCGCCGCTCCGCTTTGCCGGCGCACTCCAAATTCTCGCGTCGGTCGCGTTCTTATTTCCACTCTCAATCCAAGCCCAACAACCTTTCACTGTCGACGACGCTGACGTCACTGAACACAAGAAGTTCCAGCTTCAGATCAGCCACGCATTTGACGTCCTCCCTCGCGCGGCGCATCCCAGTCTTCGTCAGAACACAACTGTCTTCGTCTTGAATTACGGTTTGATAAAAGATGTCGAGATTGGCGTGGACTATCCGTTGATCGTTATCTCGAATGCCGCCGGAACGATGCCGAAGACGATCAAGGGCTTCGGCGATCTCAACCTTCACTTCAAATACAATTTCTTGAAAGAACGCGAGGGTAAGCGCCGGCCGGCCCTAACGGTTTCATTCGCCATAGAGATGCCCACCGGCGACACGGCGAAAGGTCTGGGCTCCGGATTATTCGATTACTCAGTGAACGGCGTCCTGCAAAAGTCGCTCACCACAAAAACCATACTCAGAGCCAACGGCGGCATTGTGTTCGCCGGCAATACCAGTACCGGGTTTGCCGGAATCCGGACGCGCGGACGCGTTTTCACTACGGGTGTTTCTCTGGTGCGTCAATTCACCCCGAAGCTGAATCTCGGCATCGAGTTGACCGGCGCCGCCTCGAAGAATCTGAATCTGGGAGCGGGCCAATTGCAGACGCAGTTCGGCGGAAACTATCAACTGACTGAGAAGATGTCGCTCGATTTTGGGGTGCTGGCCGGCAAATTCAACAATCCGCGCGCGGGTGCACAAATCGGAGTTTCGATCGATTTCTGATCAGGGAACCTTGCGCGCGCGCTCGATCGACTAGCTGAAGGCTGACGACCGGTGACTGGTCTTAGAGGGCATAGTCAGGCTTCTTCTTCGAGCAAAGCACTGCCGAGAATCCTCTGTTCCCCGATGGAAATGCGGAAAGCGTAGCCCGCCAGCAAGAGAAGCAGGAGCAACCCCGGCATCGAAAACGCAGCGTACCATTCAGCGAAATCGAAGGAAGGCGGAACCGCGATGAGCAAGAAGCTGAAATAGCGCATACTGATTGCGGCCAACAGTCCAAAACGTGCGACCACCCAGACAATGACCGCCCCTGTTAGAACCGCGGCCGGCAATTCCAGCCGGAAATTCTCTATTTCCATGTTCAGGAGAGTTTCTACAACCAACAGTCCGGCTGCCGCCAGCGCCGGCTTGCGCAAAACAAGGCGGAACACAAAATAGAGGGAGATGGGCACAAAAGCCGTTCCGACAGCCGGGATGTGAAGAATCGACAGGTACTCCAGCGGGTTCGTAATAATCAATTTCCCGCGCCCGCTGCCGCAACACCTCGGGGCCTTTTTCCCATCGCCCCAGGTGAACATCAGTGGAATAGGGGCTGATGGCAATCACCGCGGCCAACAGCAGCAGCACGACCCCGAGATACATCCACGCTTTTGCCAGCGGCACCGCCGACTCGCCGCCCGCCGCCGCAACCATTTCCGGAGATGGCGTTTCACCGGCGGCCAGCGCCGCGGCAATCGGATCGCCGCCCGGCAGCGAAGCGGCCACTTGCAATGCTGATGCAGGACGCTGCGCCGGGTCCTTGTGCAAACAGCGACCAATTGCTCGCTCAATTGTAGGGTCCAGATCCTTGACGATTTCCGACGGCGTGGTTGGCGTGGTGTCGCTGCGCCGTAACTTGATTAGTTCACCAAGCGTTGGTGCTTCAAATGCTCGCTTACCGGTAAACAACTCGTACAGCACCAAGCCAAGTGAATAGATGTCGCTTCGAACTGTGAACGTTCCACCTTCGAGTTGTTCGGGCGCCATGTACGCTGGAGTGCCGGCATGCTTTTCATCTTCGCGAAACTCTTCAGCGAGTCCTGCCAAACCGAAATCGGTGATCCGAGCGTTGCCATGCTCATCGATCATCACGTTCGAAGGTTTCAGATCGCGGTGCAGCACACCAACTTCATGTGCCGCCGCAAGGCCGGCGCAAATTTGACGCGCAATTTGAATCGCCTTGTCCTGCGGCAGACGCCCGATGCGCCGGATTAGCGAAGAGAGTTCTTCGCCTTTGATGTACTCCATCGACAGGAAATGGCGGCCGTCCGTCTCGCCTATGTCGTAAACGCGACAGACGTTGCGGTGGCTGACCTGCCGCGCGACGCGCACTTCGCGGTGAAAACGAGCGAGCGCCGCACCGTCTGAGAGCAAATGTTCGGGAAGAAACTTAAGAGCAACCGGTTGGCCCAGCTTCAAATCGTCGGCGCGATAAACTTCGCCCATGCCGCCTTTGCCGAGAAGGCCAACGATGCGATAGCGTTCCGCGAGAATTGCGCCAGGGATGAAGCGCGCGTCATCAATTGATTGAAACGAGAGCGGGGTCGATGCTTTCTCCGTTAGTTTGTCGTCAGCTTGTTGATCGGTGGGTGATTTCTCGAGTCGCTGCGTAGCGTCATCAAATGAAATCCCACACTTCGGGCAGGAGCTTGCGTCGATGAGAATCTGATTCTGACAGCGGGGGCAGTTCACGGCGGCGGATTGTACCGCACAAATAGACTTGGGACGGCAACGAAATTCGATCTAGTAAGGAGCGAATATTCAGTGGGCCACAAAACGAGGCGGGGCGGGCGAGTTCATTGATGCTAGCGTCGATTTGATCTTGCCAAGGAGTAGTTCCAGATCGAGCGGCTTCGCTAAGACTTCGTTGCAGCCGGCGGCCAAAGCATCCTGCGTCACGTCGGAAGTACCGTACGCGGTAATCGCAAAAATGGGTGTACGTGAAAACGCCTGACGTTCCCGAAGCTGCCGCGTGGCCTCGACGCCGTCCAACTCAGGCATCGCCAAGTCCATCAAGATGAGATCGGGATGTGAGCGGTTCGCCTGCAACACTCCCTCTTTCCCGTCTTCAGCTTCGACGACTTTGAAGCCTTTCGCCCGCAACCAGGCGGAAAGCAAGATGCGATTGTCCGGATAATCATCAACGACCAGAATCGTGGAAGCAGTTTGTGGGGTCATTTTAGCGCTCTCCAGAATTAAGAACCTTCGGCACCGAGCGATCCAATCAGTTAGTTTAATCAACATAGCTCGGTTACGGAGTCCGGACATGGCGGCGAGTTGGCAATTACTTTGCGGTTCGCTTGCGGAAGCTGCCGCCACGGAAAAAACGCCGCCCGCGTTTGCGAACGGCGTTTAGTGTTTTTTAATGACGACGCCTTATGGCGTGCTAATTTCGTCGGGTCACCGTCAGCCTAACGATAAAGCTGCCGCTGTTGTCGTTGTAGTTGTCATCATTGATGAGCAGAAACAAGCGGCCATCAGCCGCCGCAGTCCAGGTCACTTGGCTGCCGACAAAGAATGGCTGGCTCGCCTGCCCGTCGGCGATGCGGATGTAGCCAATCAATGCGCCAACACCCGCATTCGGTACCGGACGCGTGCTGACAATTGAGCCAAAGCCAGTGCTGCGTCCGCCGTCTGGACTAACAGAACCGGCACGTTGGCCAGCGACGACGGTACCGCTTGCGCTGAAAGTAATCTGATCGCCCGCGCGCACATCGATGCCGCTGTCGGTGCCGCGCGAATTGCCGGCGACGGTAATCGTGACTTCGCGCGGAGTCGGAGTCGTATCGATGGGCTGACGCGAGCGGCGACCACCGGGCGTGCGCGGGACACCTGCATCTGTCTCAGCCGTTAGATCGCGTTCGCGCCGAATCTGCACGCTGTAGCTGCCGCGCGCATCGGCAAACGAACCGCGATTCACTGTGAGATACAAACGACCGTCCCGATCGGCGGTGAACTCGCGCGAGCTGCCAAGTTCAATGATCGGCGCGCGCGCATCGTCTGAGATGGCGCCGATCAGTTCGCCTTCATTCGCGTTCGGCAGAGGCGCGTTTGGATCTGTGCGTTGCAAACCGTCTGGAGTGACGCGCGCGCGCCCGAGCGTGATCACCCCGGTGGCGCTCACGCGAACGCGTTCGCCGCGACGCACATCGACGCCGCTGTCGATCCAGTTTGGCTCGAGACCGACCTGCACGGTGCGCGTTTCAAACCGCGCGTCATCCAGCGAGCGCCCGTCGATCTCGATCCGCTCAATTTCGTTCGGACGAAAGTATTGAATCTCACCTTCGGTTGTCCGGTTGCGGGCGACGTTCGAATCGGTTGTCGCGGGCGGCGAGGTTGAAAGTCGCGACTCAACGCGCACCACGAAACGACCATTGATGAAACCCAACAGTGTGCCGCGAACCTGTCTTCCGTCGCGCAGGTAAATCGTGTCGGCGGCGGCAAACGTAGCGGTCGCAAAGACGATCAGTAAAACAAGTAGGAACTTTTTCATGATGACTCCTCATTTTTTCCACAAGATTTTCCGATTCGGATCGCATTTAGCCCGAACGGAAGCGGGAGAGCTTTTAAGGGGGGTTGCTGGATTCAGCTTATACCCGCGAGAAACAAGGGGCAAGGCAGACTCTCGTGATGTGTCAAAAGGCTCACGTCGTGCCGTGCCCACACTGAGTTTTGGCAACAGCAGCAGAGCCGGAATTGCTTCAGTAGATATTGAAGTTGTATTCGAGCTGCATGAACATCGAAACGGGCTTACCGTCTTTTGTGGCCGGCACGAACTTTATTCGCCGCGCTGACTGTATGGCTGCAGCGGTTAAGCCGCCGGGCAAACTTCTTAAGACCAGAATGTTTTCCACTGTGCCATACGCGGTGAAGACCGCGCGCAGGATGACAGTACCTGCTATGCCCGTCGACCTCGCTTCACTTGTGTACGACGGCTCGGGCTTTGAAAGTACTCGGACTTTGGTAGTCACTTCGCTCGAGGAGTAAACAGCGGTTGGGGCGTCTTGTAGTGCGTAGACTCTTACGGTTTCGAGCTGCGGCTGCCAAATTGCCCTTTCACGGTCTGAGTCTACTAACTTAAGGTATGTTTCAAGCGCGCGCGCCGCTTCGGCGAAAAGCGCTGCCCGCTTCCGCGCCTCTTCTTGTCGCTTTCGCTTCTCTTCCTCTGTCACCGGCGCATTGCGATCGCGCGCGTCGAATACTTTTGAGATTCTGGCGGCCTGATCTCCCTCCAACGCAAGCAACGATTGGAATTTCAGGAGATAAGCTGCACCAAAGTTCGGCCTTTGGGAGATTGCCGTCTCGGCTTCACTTTTGGCTTCGGGATTGCGAAGAAAACGCAGATGGATCACCCCCAGAACATAATGAGCATTTGCGTCCGCGGGGTTAAGTTGGATCGCAGTTCTCGCCTCGCGTTCAGCCTCGTCGTTCTTCGACGCCGCCATGAGCGTGTAGCTAAAGCCCGTGTGGGCCGGCGCAAATTGCGGCTTTAGTTTGACTGATTGACCAAAAGCTTTGCGCGCGGCCGTCATGTCATCAATGCGAACCAGGGCCAGACCCAGGTAGTACCAAGCGTCGCCGTCGCGCTTGTCCTGCTTTACAGCCGCGCGCAGCGCCGCGATCGCTTCGTTAGTCTTGCCCTCGCTGTAAAAGCGAATGCCCAGCTCCCGATCTTGAGAGACGGTTTGCCCCGGAATGAACCCGGGATTAAGGAGCAGAGCCATCAGCGCAGACGGCAGCAGTCCGAGCTTTCGGCCGCTGGTCCTGGAAACGGTTCGCACCGAAACCTGCTGGCGACTTTGATCGTTTCTAGACAGCAGCACCGTGGCACTTCTTGTACTTCTTGCCAGAGCCGCAGGGACACGGGTCGTTGCGGCCTACTTTCGGTTGATCGCGCACGATTGTTTTCGTTTTGCCTGCTTCTTCACCCGCGGCGGTGGCGCCCTGGTTCGGCCCGGTGAACTGCATCCCGCCGCGACGGCGCGCGGCCAGACGGCGGCGCTGAATTTCTTCGGGAGATTCTTCGGCGACGACTTGCAGGTTAAAGAGCGAACGGACAGTTGTGGTGTCGATACGGTCGAGCATCGCCTGAAACATGACGAAGCTTTCCTTCTTGTATTCGACCAACGGATCCTTCTGGCCGTAACCAACCAGGCCGATGCCCTGCTTCAAGTGATCCAGCGCCAGCAAGTGGTCCTTCCACTGCGCATCGATGATGTTCAGCATGATGATGCGTTCGTAGGTGCGCATCGCCTCGTCGCCAATCTGTTTTTCCTTCTCGGCGTACTTGCCCTTGAGCTTCTCCCAAAGGAAGTCTTCGATTTCCTGCGGCGCCGAGTTGTCGAAATCGATTTCCTCAAGCTCGCGATCGAGCGCGTAGATCGTCTTGATCTGAACTCTGTAATTCTCGATGTCCCAACTCTCAGGCGACTCGTCCGCGTCCAGATAGTGCTGCGTGAGATCCGAAAGCAGATCGTGCGCGACGCCGGTTTCCCCGACCAGGTATTCGCGCTGATCGGGTTCTTCCATCAACTGGCGGCGCAAGCCGTAAATCGTCTCGCGCTGCTTGTTCATGACGTCGTCGTATTCCAGCAGGTGCTTGCGCGTTTCGAAGTTGCGGCCTTCGACCGACTTTTGCGCCGCCGCGATGCGCTTCGAAACCATCTTCGATTCGATTGCGGTGCCGGCTTCCATGCCGAGTCGTTGCATCAGGGCCTTTACCTTGTCGCCCGCGAAGATGCGCATCAGATCGTCTTCGAGTGAAAGGAAGAAACGCGACGATCCCGGATCGCCCTGGCGACCGGCGCGACCGCGAAGCTGATTGTCGATCCGCCGCGATTCGTGACGTTCAGTGCCCAGGATGTGCAGGCCGCCGAGCGAGACGACTTCCTTATGTTCGGCCTCGACGATGCGTTTGGCCTTCAAAAATTCCTGGTGCCATTGCGACTCGTTCGCGTCGTCAGGATCCACTTCCTGTTCCTTCAGGAACTCGCGCGTCATGAAGTCCGGATTGCCGCCGAGCAGAATGTCCGTGCCGCGGCCGGCCATGTTCGTCGCGATCGTCACCATGCCCTTGCGGCCGGCTTGCGCGACGATTTCGGCTTCGCGTTCGTGAAACTTCGCATTCAAAACGTTGTGCGGCACGCCGGCGCGCTGCAAACGCCGCGCAATCAGTTCGGAGTTTTCCACCGACACGGTGCCAACCAGCACCGGCTGGCCCTTTTGGTTCAGCTCTTTGATCTCTTCAACGACCGCGTCCCATTTCTCGGGCAGCGTGCGATAGATCACGTCCGGATTGTCCTTGCGAACCATCGGCATATGCGTCGGAATTACCATTACGTCGAGTTTATAAGTCGAATGAAACTCCGCCGCTTCGGTTTCCGCGGTACCGGTCATGCCCGAAAGTTTTTCGTAGAGACGGAAATAATTCTGAAGAGTGATCGTCGCCAGCGTCTGATTCTCGCGCTCGATCTTCACACTTTCCTTGGCTTCCACGGCCTGGTGCAAACCATCCGACCAGCGACGGCCTTTCATCAGGCGTCCCGTGAAGTCATCGACGATGATCACTTCGCCATCCTGCACGACGTACTGATGGTCGAGCCGGTAAAGCGTATGCGCTTTCAAAGCCTGCTCCACGCAATGCAGCAGTTCCATGTTGTCGGGATCGTAAAGATTACCGACGCCCAGAAGCCGCTCAGCCTTATCGACGCCGTCCTCAGTCAAGACGGCCGAGTGGTTCTTCTCATCGACCACGTAATCGCCAGTCTTCCTCTTTTCTTCCAACTCTTCGCCGCGAACGAGTTGCGGAATGATCGCGTTCGCCTGGTAGTACTTGTCGGTGGATTCTTCCGACGGACCCGAAATAATCAGCGGCGTGCGCGCTTCGTCGATCAAAATCGAATCAACCTCGTCGACAACCGCGAAGTAATGCCCGCGCTGAACGCACGTCGCGAGATCAAACTTCATGTTGTCGCGCAGGTAGTCGAAACCGAATTCGTTGTTGGTGCCGTAGGTGATGTCGGCGGCATAAGCCGTCTGCCGCTCGAAATCATCCATGTCGTTTTGGATAACGCCGACTTCCAGACCCAGGAAGCGATAGATTTGTCCCATCCACTCTGCGTCGCGCGAAGCCAAATAATCGTTCACCGTCACGACGTGAACGCCGCGCCCGGTCAACGCGTTCAGGTAAACCGGCAGTGTGGCAACCAGCGTCTTGCCTTCGCCGGTGCGCATCTCGGCAATCTTGCCCTGGTGCAGCACGAGACCGCCGATCATCTGCACATCGAAGTGCCGCATGCCGGTCGTGCGCTTGCTCGCTTCGCGCACGATCGCAAACGCCTCAGGCAGGATTTCATACAGCATCTCCTGTTCGGTGGCTTTGCGATGGTCTTTGTCACGCGTGTCTTTGACGGCGTCAGCGATTTGCGCTTTGAAAAGGGCGGTCTTCTCGCGGAGTTGCTCGTCGGAAAGCTTCTGGATCGCGGGCTCGAGCGCGCTGATCTCTTCCACAACCGGCCGAATAGTCTTGAGGAACCGCTCATTACTACTGCCGAAAACTTTGGTTAGGACTTTATCGAAATTCATAAAAGGTTCTGCTTGTACTCACTTTTTGCGGGTGTAATTTGAGATTGTAAGGGAGCGCAGAGTTGCCAAGCAAGCCGGTTGCCCGGCTGGGTGCGCTGTGGTTTACTCGCGAGCGAACATGCGGCCAACAGTAATGAAGTTTGGCGGAACCTCGGTCGCCGACGCCGGCGCCTTCCAAAATGTCGCGGCAATCGTCAAAGCCGCGGAAACCGGGCGGCCGATCGTAATCACGTCGGCAATCGCCGGGTTTACCAATGCTTTGTTGGCCAGCGTTGAAAACGCAGCCGCCGGCGACGCGCGCGCTGCGCGTACGTTGGACGAGTGGTTCGCCCGACATGAAGCGATCGCCACGGAACTGCTGACCGATGAAAGCCGGGCGACGTTTGAAACTGCGATCACAGATGCGCGCAAAGAGATTCGCCAGTTATTTAAGATCATCGCGTCGTATCCAGTCACCAGTCCGCCACTTCAGGATCAGATCGTTGCCTACGGCGAGTTACTTTCTTCGCAGTTACTCGCGTCAGTGTTACAAGCACACGGTCTGCGAGCTCAGTTCGTCGATGCGCGTGAATGCATTAAGACGGATGAGAGCTACGGGAATGCGGCGCCACTTGCTGACACCTCGGGAGCGCTAGAGGAACGGTTTACGCGTCTGGCGGACGATGAAATTCCCGTGCTGGGCGGTTTCATCGGCAGCACCGAACGCGGAGTGACGACCACGCTTGGGCGAGGCGGATCGGATTACACCGCAGCGATTGTCGGCGCAGCGCTCGACGCGCGCGAGATTCAAATTTGGACTGACGTCAGCGGCGTACTGACGGCCGACCCGCGCGTGGTGCCTGAAGCGCAAGCAATTCCAATCCTCTCGTATCAGGAAGCGGCTGAGCTCGCGTACTTCGGCGCGAAGGTGCTGCATCCGAAAACGATTCAGCCGGCCATCGAAAGATCGATTCCGGTTCGCGTGTGTAACTCTCATTCCCCGGGGGACGCAGGAACTTTGATCGTCGCCGAATCAGAGGCGGCGCCGCTGACTATCAAAGCCATTGCGCACAAGAACGGCGTCACGACGGTGCAGGTAACTTCGGCGCGAATGCTCGGCGCGTATGGTTTCCTGCGCGCGCTCTTCGAAGTGTTCGATCGGCATCGAACGGCGGTGGATGTGGTGACTACTTCGGAAGTAAGCGTGTCGCTTTCAATCGATGACGCCGGCGCTCTGCCGGAACTGATTCCCGACCTGGAACGGCTGGGAACAGTTGAAGTTGAAAAAGATCGGACCATCATCTCGGTCGTTGGCGAAGGCTTGCGCAATACGCCGGGCATCGCGGCGCGTGTGTTTTCAGTCATCCACGATATCAACGTGTCGAT
This sequence comes from Acidobacteriota bacterium, assembly GCA_052389795.1. GTDB lineage: Bacteria > Acidobacteriota > Blastocatellia > Pyrinomonadales > Pyrinomonadaceae > UBA11740. Next base: position 212,643 of record JBQTHO010000006.1, read on the forward strand.
GATTTCCGTCGGCGCTTCCAGCGTTAACCTCACGTTCATGGTGGACGAGGCGCAGGCAACCGAAGCGATCAATCGCCTGCATCGGGTGTGTTTTGAAAACTCCGCGTTAGAACCCGGAGCGGTAGCGATGGGATCGGACACTCAACATTGACGCTTGATCCGGTCGCTACCGCTCGCGGTTCTGACACGGTTCTACAAATCCAGATGGTTGATGTTCTTAGACTAACGCGCGAGCTGATCGACATTCCGTCGGTTACGGGTGAAGAGTTTCAGATCGGAACGTCGCTCGGCGAATTGCTTAACCGGCTCGGTTATCATGTTGAGTTGCAGCACATCGCGCCTGAACGTTCGAACATCATTGCGCGAACTGAAGCTCGTCCGCGGCTCGTGCTCTCGACGCACATGGATACAGTGCCCCCGTTCATACATTCCCGCGAAGACGATGAATTCATTTACGGCCGCGGCGCGTGCGATGCGAAAGGAATAATTGCAGCGCAGATTGCCGCGGCAGAAAAGTTGCGCGCCGAAGGCTTTAACGAAATTGGATTGCTCTTTACGGTTGATGAGGAAGTAAACAGCGCGGGGGCCAAGGTCGCGAATGAATATCCCGAAAGCTCAGCGTGTCAGTACCTAATCAACGGCGAACCAACTGACAATAAGCTGGCAGTTGGCACCAAAGGTTCTTTGCAGGCAACGATCAAAACAAAAGGTCGCGCCGCTCATTCGGCTTATCCGGAGCAGGGCGACTCAGCGATCGAACATTTGTTGGATGTGCTTAAAGACGTCCGCTCAATCGACTGGCCGTCCGACGAAGTGTTCGGCGAAACTACGTGCAACATTGGCGTCCTCTCAGGCGGCACGCGCGCGAACGTAATCCCGAGCGAGGCTGAGGCCACAATCCACATTCGGTTGGGGACTGATTCCGCATCCGCCAGGGGGTTGCTGGAGAAAGCAATTGACGGCCGCGCTGCGTTGGACTACAAGTCGGTGCACAATCCGATCCGTTTGCTTGCGCTTGATGGATTTGAGCAAATGATTGCACGCTTCACCACGGACATTCCTTATCTTTCGAATTGGGGAAAGCCTCTGCTGATTGGACCCGGATCGATTCTTGATGCGCACACAGATGGCGAGAAAGTCAGGAAGAGCGACCTTCTGGCGGCGGTGGATCTCTACGTCGGTATCGTGAAGCAATTATGAAAATCGCACTCATCGGTTACGGCGCAATGGGACACCTCGTGGCTAAGCTCGCGGGCGAGCAGGGTCACGAAATCGCCGCCACGATCGACATTGACGCCGCTGCCAAGAGCGTCGAAGAATTGAAGGCCGCCCTTGAGGATTGTGATGTGGCGATCGATTTCTCGATTGCGGACGCAGTGCTGAAAAACGCCGAAGCGTGCGCGCGCGCAGGCGTGCCGCTGGTCGTTGGGACAACCGGCTGGCACGCGGCACTCGACCAGGTGAAGAACGTCGTGTCAGAGCACGATGGGGCTTTGATCTACGGCGCGAACTTCTCCATCGGCGTCCAACTGTTCTATCGCATCGCGGCGGCGGCCGCCGACCTGTTTCGAAGTCTCGACTCGTATGACGCATTTATTGAAGAAGCGCACCACAAACGCAAACGTGACGCGCCGTCGGGAACCGCGCTTCAGCTTGGAGAGATTGTGGCGCAGCATTTTGCGCGCGATGTGCCTATCTCGTCGACGCGCGGCGGTTACATTCCCGGTACGCACCGCTTGAGTTTTGATTCAAAAGCCGATCACATTATGGTGGAACATGTAGCGCGTTCGCGTGAGGGTTTTGCAGCCGGCGCGTTGATGGCCGCGGAATGGATTGTGGGGCGCGAAGGTGTCTTTGAATTCTCAGAAGTGTTTGGTGAGATATTAGCCACGGAGGCACAGAGACACTGAGATCTCGATTGCACTTTTTCTGGTTCTCAGTGCCTCTGTGTCTCGGTGGCGAATGAGAAGGTGAAGGCGAAATGACTATGAAGATCGATTGGATGCGTGGTTGCGCGACGGCGCTGGTGACGCCGTTCGAGTCTGATGGCGCGATTGATGAAGAGCGCCTACGCGCGCTTGTCGATCGTCAGATAACGGGGGGCGTTAAATTGTTAGTCCCGTGCGGCACCACTGGCGAGAGCGCGACGATGACCGAAGACGAAGACGCGCGCGTAATTGCCCTGACCATCGAAGTTGCGCGCGGACGCGCGAAGGTAATTGCCGGTGCGGGCAGCAATTCGACCGCCTCGGCCATCGAGTATTCGAAGCGTGCACAGGAACTCGGGGCCGACGCGGTCCTGCAAGTCGCGCCCTGGTACAACAAACCAACCCAGGAAGGTCTGTACGCGCATTTCCAAGCGATTGCGGCCGCGGGGCCTGACCTGCCGATCATGCTCTACAACGTGCCGGGCCGCACTTCGTCAAACATCGCCGCGCAAACGACCCTGCGTCTGGCGCGCGCCTGCGAAAACATCGTGGCGGTTAAAGAAGCTTCCGGGAACCTCTCGCAAATGATGGAAATTCTGCGCGAGCGACCAGACGGTTTCGCGGTGTTGTCGGGCGATGACGCAGTGACTCTGCCTTTGATCGCCTTGGGTGCTGAAGGAATCGTCTCGGTAGCTTCGAATGAAATTCCCGATCTCATGTCACGGCTGGCGAATCTCGCGTTGGAAGGAAAATGGAATGAAGCGCGCGAGTTGCACTATCGCCTGCTGCCGCTGATGGACGTGAACTTTATTGAATCGAGTCCGGGTCCAGTGAAAGCTGCCATGGCGATGATGGGATTACTCGAAGAGAATTTTCGCCTGCCGCTCGTGCCGATCACTGAAAAGAGCCGCGCGCGTGTGCGAGAAGTGATCGTCGAGTTGGGTTTGGAGAGTGCTCATGCGACTGCGTGAGGTCGGTCCGGGTAAGCATGGGTGAAGTCAGAACCGCCTGCGTGAGCGCGCGGGTAAGTATGGGTGAAGTCAGAACCGCCTGCGTGAGCGGGCGGGTAAGTGTGGGTGATGTCAGAACCACCTGCGTGAGCGGGCGGGTAAGATATGAGATTAAGGCCGATGTGGAACGATACTGACATTCCTCTGGCGTACCTGATTACGTTTCGCTGCTACGGAACTTGGCTCCATGGAGACGAACGCACCTCGGTTGACCGTTTTCATCATCAATATGGCGCACCTCGAGTTCCACCTAACGAAAGGTGGCAGCAGTATAATGAGAGCCAACTGAAGCACGAACCTGTAATCCTTGACGCTAAACAACGTCGTTCGGTTGAAAATGCGATTCGTGAAGTCTGCCAGTTCAGACGTTGGAGTCTGCATGCCGTGAGCGTCCGTACAAATCACGTCCATACGGTGGTCGCGATCGGCCCCGCGAAGGCGGAACGTGCGTTGAATGATTTTAAATCGTACGCTACCAGACGCATGCGCAAGGACGGGTGTTGGCATTCAGGCAGCCCGTGGGTGGACAAAGGCAGCAACCGATATCTCTGGAACGAGAAAAGCGTGGCCCTCGCCGTCGACTATGTGTTGAATGGACAGGGTGATGACCTGCCGGACTTCGATTAAAACCGGACTTGATACCCGCCCGCTTACGCAGGCGGTTCTGACTTCATGACCCTGCAAGAACGAATCGAAAAACTGGCCGATCGTGCTGATCAGGAATATTCCGACGCCAATTTCACCGTCTTTAACGAATTCAAATCAGCCCTCAATCGCGGCGAGATTCGCGCCGCCGAACGCGATCGAGCGGGCAAATGGCGCACAAACGCGTGGGTCAAACGCGGGATTCTGCTCGGCTTCCGCATGGGCGTAATCATTGAAATGACGCCCCCCGGCGCACCGCTACAATTTCTCGACAAGCACACTTATCCGATCCAAACATTCACGCCTCAACAACGCGTGCGGATCGTTCCGGGCGGGTCGAGCATTCGGGACGGAGCGTACATTGCACCGGGCGTTGTCTGCATGCCTCCGATGTTCGTTAACGCCGGCGCCTATGTCGACGAGGGCACAATGATAGACAGCCACGCATTGGTCGGCTCCTGCGCGCAAGTCGGAAAGCGCGTGCATATCTCAGCCGCGGCGCAGATCGGCGGCGTGCTGGAACCCGCCGGCGCGATGCCTGTGATCATCGAAGACGACGTAATCGTCGGTGGCAACTGCGGTGTTTACGAAGGCGCCATCGTTCGTGAGCGCGCGGTGCTGGCTTCCGGCACGATCATCACCGGCTCAACGCCAGTGTTTGATCTTGTGCGGGGTGAAATCTATCGACGCAGTGGCGAAGACCCTCTGGAAATTCCGGCCGGCGCGGTGGTCGTTCCCGGTTCGCGGGCAATCCAAACGCACAAAGCACGCGAATGGGGCCTGTCACTTTATGCGCCGGTGATCGTGAAGTATCGTGACGAGAAAACAGACGCGGCGACGCAGTTGGAGGAAGCGCTGCGTTGATCTTGACACCCCAGCGCATCGCCATTATGGTCAGAGTAATGATTTACATTCGAGTGCCGGACAAGAGCGACGCGAAAACGTTCATGGCTCTCGCGAAGAGCGGGTCTCCGGTTGTGTGCCTGCCAGAAAACACGTACGGAGTGCGTGACGAACATCTGAAGCTTCTCAAGCGCAAGCGAATCTCCTTCAAAAAACTGTCCCCCGGCAAGGTTCCAGTACCAACAGCTGCTCTCGCTGTATGAGAGAATACAGAATCTATTTGCCTCTGAAGTACAACGACGGCACTGCCATCGAAGAAGAAAAGTTCAGAAACATCAAGACCGCCCTCGTCGACAGGTTTGGAGCTATCACAGTTAGTTCTCTGTCAGCGCCTTACCAAGGTCGGTGGAAATACGGCGGCGTCGAATACCTCGATGACATCATCACGATCGAAATTGTTGCGAGCGACGATCGCGCGACTAAGAAGTTTTTTAAAGACTTCAAAGAACAGCTCAAAAGGGATCTCCGTCAAATCGACATTCTGATTACAGCCCATGGAATTCAGGTTATCTAACTAGCAATAGTGTTGACGATTGCAGCGGATGGAACTCAACGACCTATTGAAAGGCAAAGGTATCGACCCGCGCAACGTTCTCGTGCTTCGGCACCGGCCTAACGAGCGTGAATTGAGAAAAGTCCTCCCGTGGCTGGCTGCTGAGGAACCCGAGGTTTTCAATGCTTACCAACTGACGCAAGCGATCCCCGCAATTTCCGATTTACTATACTGCAGCGTGTCTCTCCGGACATGGACGCTCGCGACGTTATCCGGTTGGAAAGTTCTTGGAAGCAACGACTCCACACCCGCGCGCCGTTCGGCCTAAACAACAACTGAGCAATGACTCATTTGAATCAATTCCAACCACCACCATTTCTCCGCGGCATCGAGAAAAGCATGATCCGGAAAATTTCGGATCGCGCGAAGCCGGGCAGTATCAGTCTCGGCCTCGGCGAGCCTGATCTGCCGACGCCGGAAGTGATCGTGCGTGAAGCCGTTCGGGTAATTCAGGAAGAGCGGAATGGTTACACATTGCAGGCAGGATTGCCGGCCCTGCGTGAAAGAATCGCGAGCGACTATCCGCACATGAATCTGAACATTGACCAGGTGATGGTCACGGCAGGTTCGCAGGAATCGCTTTATTTGATCTTGCGAACGCTGGTCGAGGTTGGCGATGAAGTGCTGATGCCTGATCCGGGGTTCATCGCCTATCCGATGATTACGAAAATGGTTGGCGGCCGCGAGATTCGTTATCGTTTGCCCGCCGGCAAAGACTTTGGTTTCGATATCGATGATTTCAAAGCCCGGCTGTCGCCGCGCACGAAAGTCATTATTTGCATCAGCCCTTCGAATCCAACGGGCCGAGCGCTGACTAAGGATGAATTACAAGCGATGGCTGACGCGGTTGAGGCGAGCGGCTCAAATGCATTCATCGTGAGTGACGAAATTTATCGCGAGCTTTACTACACGACGGAACGGCCGGCATCAATTTCGGAGTTCTATCCGCGCACAATTATCGCGAGCGGCTTGTCAAAGTCTATGCGGATGACGGGCTGGCGCATCGGTTGGTTGGCGGGTGACGCAGAAGTGATGAAAGCCACGCTCGTCCTGCACGGTTACGTAGTGACCTGCGCCTCGAGTATTTCGCAGAAGGCGGCACTGGCAGCCTGGACTGATGAAGCGGCAGCTTCACGGGCTGAGATGCGATCGATCTTTATCGGGCGCCGCGACTTTCTTTTGCAGCAGCTCCGCGACGAACTCGGATTGCGCTGCGTGACTCCCGATGGGGCTTTCTACACAATGGTCGATGTAAGTGAATACGGCGATGAATTGAAAGTTGCCGAAGCGGGTTTGGAGCAGGGTGTTGTGACGATTCCCGCAGCGGCGTTCGGGGAAGAAGGCAGGGGCTTCTTGCGAATTTCGTTCTGTGCGGATGAGGAACGGTTGAGTGAGGGTGTGAAGCGCTTGGGAGACGCTTTGAAGACTCTCACTTAGTAATGATCGTTTAAAAGATCGTTTAGAGGCGGCACTTGTGCCGCCAAGGACCGGGCGGACAGGTCCGCCCTCTAAACGGGACTTAGCCATTCTATGACTATGAAACTTCGCGTTGGAATCCTCGGAGCAACCGGCGTGGTCGGTCAGCGATTCGCGCAACTGCTGGAGAATCATCCGCAGTTTGAAATCACCGCCCTGGCAGCATCGGATCGTTCCCAGGGAAAACTTTACGTTGAAGCGTGCACCTGGCGTTTGCCGGGCGAGATGCCTGAGGGCGTGCAGCAGATTGTCGTGCAGCCGCCCGCGCCGCCGCTCGACTGTGACGTCGTCTTTTCCAGCTTGCCTGGCGAGATCGCCGCTGATGCCGAACCCGAATTCGCACGCGCCGGCTTTCCCGTGATCAGCAACTCTTCGTCGCATCGCATGACGCCGGACGTGCCCCTTTTGATTCCCGAAGTTAATCCAGAACACCTCGAACTCATCGAGGCGCAGCGCACCAACCGCGAGTACAACCGGGGATTCATTGTCACTAATCCAAACTGCTCGGCGATCGCGATTGTAATGGCCCTCGCGCCGCTGCATGAGAAGTTTGGGGTGACGGCGTGCGTGGTGACGACGATGCAAGCGCTGTCCGGCGCCGGTTATCCGGGAGTCGCTTCGCTGGACGCGACCGACAACGTGATTCCGTTCATCGGCGGCGAGGATGAGAAGGTTGAGATCGAAACGCGGAAGATTCTGGGGGGCGTCAGCCAGGGCACGATCATAGATGCCGACATGAAAGTGAGCGCCCAATGCAATCGCGTGAACGTCACGGACGGACACATGGCCTCGATTCGCGTGAAGCTCGGTCGTTCAGCCTCGATTGCTGAAGTTCGCGACGCACTCGCCTCGTTCACGGCCGAACCACAAAGGCTGAAGCTTCACTCAGCACCTGCCAGACCGGTAATCGTTCGCGACGAGCTTGATCGGCCACAGCCGCGGCTCGATCGTGATGCGGGAAACGGAATGAGCGTCACGGTGGGGCGAATCGCTGAAGATAACGTGCTCGACTATCGCTTGGTCGCGCTCGGGCACAACACCATTCGGGGCGCGGCGGGTGCCGCGATTCTGAATGCGGAATTGCTGGCGGCGAAAGAGTATTTGGGGCAGTAGCCCGGCCGTCAGGGAGGGCGTTCCTACCGTGAAGTAATTTACGCCCTCCCTGACGGTCGGGCTACTGCCCCGTTGCCTGCGCGCCGACCCACTCCGTAATAACTCGCTTCAACTCAGCCAACTGATTATCAAAGAAATGTCCCGCGCCCTCGATTACGCGTAGCTCGGCCGGCGTGTGCGCGGCAATTCGCTCAACTATCTCGCGCAAACGATTCACGTCGCCGTATTCATCATGGTCGCCGTGTACAAACAAAAGTGGTTTACGGCCCTGCTCGATAAAGCTGAAGTCGTACTTATCGACCGGCGTGCCAAGGCTGATTAGTCGCACGACGCGATTGTCTGCAATACCTGCTTCCAATCCCACCCGCGAGCCGAACGAAAAGCCGCACAAAGTAATTTCTTGTCCGGGATACTTCCCGGCCAAATAATCGAGCCCCGCGCGCACATCATCCTGCTCTCCGTAGCCTTCATCGTGTGTTCCCGTACTTTGCCCGACGCCGCGAAAATTGACGCGCAACGTAATCAGTCCCGCTTCATTCAATGCCGCGGCCGCGCGAAAGACTACTTTGTTGTGCATCGTGCCGCCGCCAAGCGGGTGCGGATGCAGCACCAAAGCCACGCCGCGAACTTTGCCGCGCGGCTCTTTCACAATCGCCTCGAGCCGTCCGTGCGGCGCGGGAATGAAAAGATTGCCGGCCGGATACATCGCCTCGGATTGTAATCATTACAGAACATTCGCGATAGCGAACGTCACTTAGAATCTTACTGAGCCGGTTGCATCCACCACCCCACGCGGGCTGCCCGCGCGGGGACCCCGGTCCGCTCCCGGTTCTGAGAACCGACAGGCAGCCTGTTGAATTGACGCGCACCGAAAAAAAGGATTAGTTTCGCCCCAGTAGAACTTCTCGACAATGAGTACCGATGATGCACTCAGCAGTCTGACTCAGATCTCGCGCGTCATTGCTGAGACTGCGTCTGATGGCATCATCACCATCGACCAGAACAGCACAATCCTTTTCGCCAACCGCGCCACCGAAGAAATCTTTGGCTACTCGCGCGACGAACTGATGGGTCATCCGCTCACGATGCTGATGCCCGAATATCTGAGGCATGTGCATCGCGCGGGTCTCACGCGATACATATCCACCGGCGAGCGTCACATCAGTTGGGAAGCGGTGGAACTCTCCGGTCTTCACAAAAACGGATCCGAGCTTCCGCTTGAGTTGTCATTCGGAGAATTCGTCGAAGGCGGCAAACATTTCTTTACCGGCATCGTGCGCGACATCACCGATCGCAAACGCGCCGAAGAAGCGTTGCGACAGAGTGAAGAACACCTGCGCGCGCTAATTGAAAACGCCGCGGATATCATCACCGTGCTCAACCGCGACGGCACGCGCCAGTACGTGAGTCCGTCAGTCGAACGCTCGACCGGTTACACGCCGGAAGATCTGGTCGGAAAAACTCCTTTCGAAATAGTCCATCCGGACGACAGGGCTGATTTGCTCCAACTGTTCACCACCGGAACTCAACAACCCGGTTTCATCGTGACGAAGGAGTTTCGCCTGCGGCACAAGAACGGCTCATGGAGAATTCACGAAGCCACCGCGCACAACCTGCTCGACGACCCGGCGGTCCGCGGCATCGTCGTGAATTCGCGTGACATCACCGATCGCAAGCGGCTCGAACGCCGATTGATGATGCAGTATCAGACGGCGCGGATACTCGCGGAATCCCCTTCATTGGACAGCGCCGGACCAAAGTTGTTGCAGGCGATTTGTGAAAGCCTGGGATGGGATTTGGGCCAGATTTGGATTGTCGATCCGGAAGCAGACGTCTTGCGCTGGCTGGCAAGTTGGCAAAACCCGGCGGTTCCCCTCGCTGACTTCCAGGAAGCTAGTCGCGGCCGGCCTTTCCCGCGCGGCGTCGGTCTGCTCGGGCGTATCTGGGCCGACGGCGCGGCAGATTGGTTCAGCGATCTTGCCACTGACCAAGGCTTCATCCGCAAGGAGTTAGCGGCGCGCGCCGGTCTGCAATCAGCCTTTGCATTTCCGATCAAGTTGGGCGAGGAAGTCTTCGGCGTGATGGAGTTCTTAACGCGCGATCCGCAAACAGAAGATCCCACGCTGCTTGAAGTGATGACTGCGATCGGGAATCACGTCGGCCAGTTTCTCGAACGCCGGCACGCTGAAGAGCAGCGCGAGCAAATTTTCGCGCGTGAGCAACGCGCCCGCCTCGAACTTGAAACGGCCATGGCGCGCATGCGGCAGGTGCAGACTGTGACGGAAGTAGCCCTCTCATATCTGTCGCTGGACAAGTTACTTGCGGAATTGCTCGAGCGCGTCTGCGAGTCGATGGATGTGGACACGGTCGTGATTCTGCTGCGCGAGGAAGACGACCACCTCGTCGCCTGGGCCGCCAAAGGTTTGGAGATCGATCTGGGGATTCGTGTTCCGTTCGGCGCCGGATTCGCCGGGCGTGTCGCTGCGGAAAAGGCCGCGCTGTTGATTGACGATACCGAGACCGCAGATCTGTACACGCCGTTCCTGCGCGAGCACGGCGTGAAATGTTTGCTCGGCGTTCCATTGCTGATTGAAGGGCGCGTGCTCGGCGTCATTCATGTGGGCAGGTTCAAGCGGTGCTCGTTTACAGAGGACGACACGCGGCTGTTGCAGTTGGTGGCGTTCCGCGTCGCGCTCGCAATCGATAATGCGCGCCTCTTTGAAGAAGAGCGGGCCGCGCGCCGCGAAGCCGAAGCGGCCAACCGCGCGAAAGACGAGTTTCTGACCACGCTTTCTCACGAGCTGCGTACGCCACTGACGCCGGTCATCGGCTGGATTCACATGGTGCGCAGCGGCATGCTCCCCACGCAACAACTGGATCACGGACTGAGCATAATCGAAAAAAACGCGCATGCGCTGAAACGGCTAATCAATGATTTGCTCGACATGACCGCGATTCTCAGCGGCAAGATGCGCATGGAGGAACTGCCGGTTCACCTCGGCCAGGTCGTGCACGAAGCGATCGAAACGGTACGGCCATTTGCGGCCACGCGTCAGATCAATGTTGAAGGAACGTTTCGCAATTGGAACGACGAAATCGTCATGGGCGACACAACGCGGCTCGGTCAGGTGTTCGCGAACCTGCTGCACAACGCCGTGAAGTTTTCGACGGTGGGCGGAACCGTGCGGGTGATGTGCGAGACCGACGGTCACGATGCGGTCGTGAGCGTTACAGACGAAGGCGAAGGCATCGCGCCGGAATTCTTGCCGCGTGTTTTCGGGAAATTTGTGCAAGCCGATGGCTCGAAAACGCGCAGTCACGGAGGCCTCGGGCTCGGTCTGTCGCTGGTCAAGAGTTTTGTTGAGTCGCACGGCGGCACGGTCACGGCGGAAAGCGCGGGCCGCGGCCATGGCAGTCGTTTCACGGTTCGCCTTCCGCGCAAAAAAGCGGGCGCAGTTTCACCAGTCATCGACAAACACACTACGGGCCAGTTGGTGAAACCGATCGGCGCTCACATTCTGATCGTCGAAGACGACGAAGACACGCTTGAGCTGCTGCAATCGACTTTCAAAGCGAAGGGTTTTCGCGTGACGACTTGCCAGTCGGCGCCTGAGGCGCTGGAAATCGCGCCGCAGAACTCCATCGATCTGATTTTGTCGGACATCGGCATGCCACACATGGACGGCTTCGAGATGATGAAGAAACTGCGCGAGCTGCCGAACATGCACGATGTCCCGGCAATCGCTCTGAGTGGATATGCGACGTCGAAGGACACCAAGATGGCGCTCGCCGCAGGCTTCAACGCGCACGTCTCGAAACCGATCGAGCCGGCGGAGTTATTAAAAACGACGAGTCGGCTTTTGAAGAAAAGCGGCTCAAGCCATAACCCGAAGTAGTTCCTCCCGCGCCCATCGCGACTGACCGACCCCGCGGATCGAGTGGCATGACGCTGGCCAACCTCTCGATCCTTAAGACCGGTAAAGCGCGCGCGATCCATTCTCGACGCTTGAGGCGATCTGCGAAGCGCTGTCGTGCCAGCCTGGCGACCTTCTCCGGTTTGAGCCGAAGCAGGCAGAACGCGAGCGGCCGGCAGCGTGAGCGCAGCCGATGAACACCTTGCTTAACGCGCACGCATGCACGTGGGCGAGAGGCACACACGACTCTAACAAGGAGAATTTCAAATGAAACACAGCGTTATGTTAACTATCGCGTCTCTACTCTCGATCCTCTTGTTTTCCTTTCATCTGGCGGACGACATCGTGCGCGGGATGGAACCGGGAGGGCTTCAAAACTTGTTTGGCGGGAGTCTCATCATGGTCGTCTGGCTGTACGGAGCCACCGTGCTCGCCGAACGGAGATCGGGGTACGTCATAATGCTCATCGCCTCGCTCCTCTCGTTGGGTGTTCCCATCCTTCACATGAAGGGGAAGGGTGTCGGCATCGCCAGCGGGATCGCGAATTCCAGCGGAGGCTTCCGCTTTGTCTGGATGCTGATTGCGCTCGGCGTGATCGGGCTCTTCTCCTTTATCCTCTCAGCGCGCGCACTGTGGAACCCGCAATGGACCGAGTCCCGGTCGTTTCAAAAGCCCCAACAGGGAAGGCCCGTCGCGCCGCGTACGTGATCGTTGCTGACGTCTTGACTGGATTCGATGAAGCTGGCGCAGACGCGTTCACGATTAAGCAGGCCGAACGGATCACCTTAACTCCGGGAATTTCAGGCGAACACAGCTCTAAATTGAAGTTCATTTTGGTGCTTTTACCGGCCCAAGCACTGGGTAATATCTCGCACTATGCATCGCTGGTTCCGAGAAAATCCCCCCAGAAAACGACTGACCAAGAGAAGGCCACCGTCGGCTGGATGCGCTACGAAGGGCTTCCGGGTGCCCGCTCATATTGGCCCTGAACTTGCTTTGTCGGTACCCAAAACTGATATGGGCGAGCATAACGTCGAACAGCGATCAGACTACCGAAAGCTGCACGAGTTCACGCAGGCTTTGCTGGCCGACCTCCGCGCGCTCGCTTTCATGTTGGAGGAGCGCCTAATCGAGAGTGGCGTGCGCAGGATTGGCGCCGAGCAGGAAATGTTTCTCGTCGATCGCGGCCTGCGACCGGCGCCGTTGGCGGTTGAAGTTCTGGAAACCGCCGGCGACGCTCGACTAACAACAGAGATCGCGCGATTCAATTTAGAGGCCAACTTGACGCCGCGTGACTTAACCGGGCGTTGCTTTCATTCGCTGCATGAAGAGTTGGACGAGGTCCTGGGCAAAGCGCGTCGCGCCGCTTCAGAGTTCGGCGCCGACGTATTCCTCGCTGGAATTCTTCCCACGCTTAAGGTATCCGATCTCACCTTGGCGAACCTGACGCCGATCCCACGCTATCACGAGCTGAACCGTTCAGTTACTGCGCTGAGAAAGGAACCTTTCTCGATCCACATCAAGGGATTGGACGAACTTCAACTCACTCACGACAACATGATGATGGAGTCGTGCAACACGAGCTTTCAAGTCCACTTTCAGGTCGAGCCGTCGGAATTCGTAAGCAGCTACAACATCGCCCAGGCAATCACCGCGCCTGTGCTGTCGGCTGCGGTTAACTCTCCCCTATTGTTCGGTCAACGATTGTGGCAAGAGACAAGGCTGGCACTCTTCCAGCATTCAACTGACGAGCGTTCGCGGACGCAACTCGCGCGCAGTCAGCCAACTCGCGTGGGATTTGGCGAGCAATGGTTGAAGCATTCCGTGATTGAACTGCTGCACGATCAAATTACGCGCTTTCGTCCCATCATGATCACTCGTCCGGATGAAGATCCTTTTCAGGTATTGGCGCGCGGCGAAATCCCTCTACTCTCGGCGCTCCGAATGTATAGCGGAACTGTCTGGCCCTGGAATCGGGCTTGTTATGGCGTCAGCAATGGAGTGGCGCATTTGAGAATTGAGAACCGTGCGCTTCCAGCTGGACCAACCGTCATAGACCAGATTGCCAACACAGCTTTCTTTGTCGGACTCATGCTGGCTTTGCCGAGTGAATACGGTGATATCGCAAAGCGTATGAGCTTCGACGATGCGAAATCAAATTTCTTCGCCGCTGCCCGACACGGATTGAATGCCCAATTCAACTGGATCGATGTAAAGAGCTATCCAGCGTCCTCTTTGATTCTGGATCATCTGCTTCCACTCGCACGGCAGGGTTTGCAAAGCGCCGGCGTGGAAACATCGGACATAGATAAATACCTGGGTGTCATCGGCGAAAGAGTGCAGAGCGGACGTACCGGCGCGCAGTGGATGCTCGGATCTCTCGCTGCCACCGAAGGCGCCGGACTAAAAGATACGCGCTACCGCGTGCTTACTTCGACGATCCTTCAGCGACAAAAGGAGGGCAGCCCTGTGCACACGTGGGCGACTATCGACACTATCGAAGAGGAAAATTGGAATCAAAGCTATCAAACCATCGGGCAGTTCATGGCGACTGATCTTTTCACATTGCGTCCTGATGACCTGGTTGATCTCGCTGCCAGTGTGATGGACTGGCGCCACATTCGTCATGTTCCGGTGGAAGACGAGCAGGGACACCTCGTAGGTTTAATCACTCACAGAGGGTTGCTGCGTTTGCTCAGTCGCGGAACACAGCAGAACTTTGATCCGTTAACAGTGCGCGAGATTATGGTGACCGAGCCCGTTACGGTCTCGTCCACTACGCCAACCTTGGAAGCAATGGAACTAATGCGCCATAACAAAGTCGGCTGCCTGCCGGTGGTAGATGATGGTCAGCTCGTTGGAATTGTCACGTCGTATGATTTCCTTGCCGCCTCAGCCCGCATTTTCAAGGAACAACTAACCAGAACAGATTTGATGACTGCTCGCAGCAAGGCTCAGACAGCTTAAATCGGTTCCGCGCCAGGAAACACAGAGACGCAAAGAGCAGCCCTCACTCAGCGGAGTTAGTTCTTTCACTCAATGAGGTTCGGGACTCAAGGCGGCGCTGGTGTTGCGAAAGCCAGCACATGTCCGTCAGGATCGAGGCAATAAGCCGCTTGATGACCCCAGTCTCGTAAAGCTAGTTGGCTAAGTCCACGGGCGCCCGCGGTAATCGCGCGCGCATAAAAGGCCGTGGGATTCTCGACAACGAGATACACTTCCGAACGCGGTACTCCACGAGCCAGGGCCGGATGGGCAATAGCCGGCCCCAGGAGATTGGCAATTCCCGCCTCGGGCATCAGACCAAGGACCGTCGAATCCTCCAATCTGAACTCCGTCATTCCCGGCACATTGAGAGTTGGTACTTCACCGAGCACATCGGAGTAGAAGGCCGTGCTACGTTCCTGGTCAGACACATACAGAATGAAATGAACCTTCATCGATTCTTCAAATTTCGGGCATTAGCCCGACCGTTAAGGAAGGCTTCGCAATGCACGGCTTAATGAAGCCTCCCTGACGGCCGGCTAGCGCACCGATATCAACGCCAGACTTAAACCGGCGCCCTCCATTTCCACAGCTCGCCGGAACAGAATGTTGTTCTCCATGTGGATGTGCTGATGCACATCCTTTTCGAATACGTCCAGCGCTTGATACAGAGTTTGATAACTGATGCAGGCGTCCGGCGCAATCGCATAGTTTCCGGCAGCCGCTTGCATTTCTTCCAACAGCTCGCGTCACAACTGTCAGCTAAAAGCGCCGCGTCAGTTCGCCGTAGATAAATCTGGCGGCCGGGTTATGCCCGCCAGCCGGATAGATGAAAGATTGAACGCCGCCGCCGCGGACGCCTGCCACGTAAAATGTGAGGGTTGTTGTCGGAGTGACGCTGATGTCCGCGCTGATATCGAAAAGAGTCCCCAAACTTCTTCGTCCGCCTGACGGACGGCCAACATAGCCGAAGCTAGTTTCCTGAAAAGCGCCACCGCCGACGTACCACAAATCGTTTCGATTGCTGAGTCGCACATGATGGACATCGGCGCGCAGGTTGACGCGCGCGTGCGGCTTGAGCTTAAGCTGCGCGTAAACATCTTCCGTGTTCATCATGTTAAAGAACGGAAAGCGTGCGTAGATGCGCGGCGTCGGTAAGACTTGGAAAAACGTTGTGTGCTTTCCGTCAGTGGCGTTGCCGTCGCCAGTCGCGCGTGAGTAGCCGCCGCGGAACCACGTCTTGTATTTTGCGAGCGCGCCGGTCGGTTGAAAGCCTCCTTCAAAGACAATCGCGCCGGCGCTATGTGATTGATTGCCCCAGTCGCCGAATTGACCAACACCCCAGGAGAGCAAATCCACGGTGCCGTTCTTCGTTTTGATTTCGGCAATGTAGTTTCCGCCGACGGTCGTGATGCGAATGTTCTCGTGATCGGCGCGACGGAGCGCGGCAGAGCGATTGTCAGTCTTCAAAGCGTCGCGACCATCGTGATAGTGCAAAGCGAGCACGCGTAACTCACTCGCGACTTTCTTGTTCGCAATGGGCTTGGTGAATGCGCCGTACCAGAAATCGACGTCAAGTTCTTTCAAGCTTCGCAATTGAAAGACACCTTCGGTCGGCCTCCCGCCCACAAGAGTGAAGTTGCTGTGCTTTGTGTTGCGCACGTATTGCACCGCGTCGAAGCTGCGGCCGACGTGCGTGAAACCGAAATGACCGATGAGACGATGCGCAACGTGATCGCGCTTCAGCACGGCGAGGGTCGCGTCCGCAGGCGCAGTCTCTAAACCGTCAACAAATTCGAAGCGCCCGAAACGCAGGCTGCTGGGTTTGTCTCCGAACAGCGACTTCACGCGCACGTAAGCCTGTTTCAAAATCGCACTGCCATCCTGGCGGCCGCTCGCGGCGAAATACGACCCGCCCAATCCCAACTGTCCCGGCGGCGCCGGCGCGACCGCGCGCTCAGGTAAATTGATGAGCACGGGAAACTCGCCCTCAACCAGCCACTCGAACTTTTCCTTTTGCTGGCTTAGGCTCAGGCGCAAGACTGCCGCGCCGAATGTGTAGTCGTCTTCAAAGCCCGGGGTCTCGAACCATCGATAGTTCTCAGCCCGCAGGCGAAGGCTGCCAGAGAAATTGACGTTGCCAAGCTTCAGTTGCTTCGGCGGTTGCGGAGTCGCGGCCGGCTTGGCAGGTGCGCCGTTTGCCTGCCTGACTGGCGCGGTGTTTCGCGAAGCTGCGTTGTTCTCATTAGCGGGAGAAGCTTGCGGCGACTGAGCCAGGGCCCGGACGCCGAACAGGAGCAGAATGGAAAGGGCAATCAAAGCTGTTCGTTGAGACCTCATCGATGCAACCATTTGAAAGCGGCGTCAAGCCGCCGCACTCCACAATTAGCTCGGCCGTTCGCATCCTGGGCGCGAGTAGTACCAAAAATTAATTGCGGTCGCGAGCGCGAAGTAAACAATCAAGCCGTAAAAGAACGCATTTGCATTGCCCGTGCGCGACATGACCGCGGCAATCAACGTCGAAAAAACAAACGGTCCGTACGCTGCGATGGCCGCAGTCCAGCCGATCACGCCCGCCGCTTGCCGGCGATCGTGACCGAAAATCAGCGGGTACTGCCGGAACGTCGCCGCATTACCTATGCCGGTGAAAAAGAACATCCACAGCATAGTGCCGACGAACAGCGGGAACGTCGCAAGCGAAACCGGCGTCAACAATCCCATCGCGATCATAAAAATGCACCCGGCCATCAGCGCGGCTCCGGCGATCGTCGTAAGGATCGCTCCGCCGACTCGATCGGCGACAAAGCCGAACAGCACGCGGCTCGCCGAACCGATCAACGGCCCATAGAACGCGTAAACCAGCGGGTCGGGCGCGTCGGGAAATCCTCCGTAGATCGATTTAATCATCAATGGAAACGCCGCCGACAAACCTGAAAACGTGCCGAACGTCATGACGTAGGTAATCGTGCAGAAGTAGGTGTGCTTATCTTTAAAGATGTCGAGCTGTTGTCGGAACGAAGCCGTCACCGGAACGCTGCGCAAATACTTCCATGCGACGAAGGTGAGAATCAGCAACAGCGGCACGTACCAGAACGCGGCGTTCTGTAAATAGATCTTCGAGGTACCCAGCACCGCTGTCGTCTTCGCATCTGTCTTCGTCAGGATTTGATAACCGCCAACGCCAGCTACCGTGATAATCAAAGGTGTAATGAATTGGGCGAGGCTAACCCCGAAGTTACCGATGCCAGCTTGAATTCCAAGCGCGGTCCCCTGAAGACGTTTCGGGAAGAAAACGCTCGTGCTCGGCATATAAGACGAAAAGTCACCGCCGCCGAAGCCCGCCGTGAACGCGAGTACCATGAAGACCCAGAATGGCGTCGATGGATTCATTACCGCCAGACCGAGGCCAACGCATGGAAGAATCTTGACGAAGGTCGCGACGCTGATGATCTTTCGTGTGCCGTAGATTGGCAGCAGAAAGGTGTGCACGATGCGCAGCGTGCCGCCGGCGAGTCCCGGCATCGCCGCCAGCCAGAACAGTTGATTTGTCGTGAACGTAAAGCCGATGCCGGGCAGACGCACGACGATCGCACTCATCATGAACCATGTGGCGAACGATAACGTCAGCGTGACCGTTGTGATCGTCAGGGTGCGCCATGCGATCCGACTGCCTGTCTTCTGCCAGAACTGCGGCTGCTCAGGCGTCCATTCAGTTAACCAGGTCGCGGGGGTTGCGATGGCTCTCATGGAAACTCCTTTGACGCGTAGTGTAATCCCGACCGCATCGCTAACGCTGGAACTGACTCAGGCCCTGGACCAGGCAATCCATCAGGCTGCTTTGCGTCGCGATGTTTGTGTTCAAAATCCTCCGCGAGGTGCGGCGCGCCGCGGCGCACGATGCGCGTCACGACAGAGTGCAGCCACCAAAGGCAGATCGCCGACAAGACGAACATCAGCATCCAGCAGCTAGTCCAAAGGCCGGACCACTGCAGCAAGTAACCAAAAATGATCGGACAGAAAAATCCGCCGAGCCCGCCGATGACGCCGACAGTGCCGCCAACGACGCCTACCTCGGTCGGGAAGTATTCGGGAATGAATTTGTAAACGGCGGCTTTACCGATGCCCCAGGAAATACCGATCAGAATCACCAGCGCGGTATAAATCCAGACGTTCGCCTGAAAGTAAATTCGCGTCGTCTCTTTCGCGAGCAATTGTTTCTTTTTGACCTGCTCGCCCGGCTGTACGACCGGCGTTTGCCAGCTGTCTTTGGTCGGTAGAATCAACGCACCTTGATCGACTTTTTCGAAATCGCCGGAGCGTGCGTTTACTTTGTAATCGGTCTGTTCGACCTTGATGTTCGTATCAGAGACGCTGGTGACAGTTCCGTTTTTCGTCGCGGCGACGCCTTTGCCCGGCGAAGTGATTTCCATGCGCGGCACGCTCAGAAGCAGGGCCAGCACCAAAGAAGATCCGAGCACGAGATACATCACTCTGCGCGCGCCCCACATGTCTGACACCCAACCGCCCAACGCGCGAATCACGCCTGACGGCAGACTGAACAGCGAAGTGAGCAAGCCGGCCGTCACCAACGACATGGCATAGACGCTGACGAAATAAGGAACCAGCCACTGTGAAAAAGCGACGAAGCAGCCGAACACGAGAAAGTAGTAGAGACCAAAGCGCCACACGCGCATGCTCTTCAGCGGGCTGAGTAGATGCGCAACGGTTTCCGGTCGCGACGTCGGCCGTTTGTTCTTCGTGAAGAGCAGGAACAAAACGCCCATTCCGAATATCACGGCCGCGTAAATCTGCGGCAGCTTTCTCCAGCCATCTACGTTCGCGCCATGATTCGTTAGATAGTTCAGCATCGCCGGCGCCAGAAACGTCGTGACCGCCGCGCCGGCATTGCCGGCGCCGAAGATTCCCAGCGCCGTTCCCTGCCACTTCAGCGGATACCAAACGGATGTGTAGGCGATGCCGACCGCGAATCCAGTTCCCGCTAAACCAAAGCCGCCGCTCAGCAACGCATAGCTCGTGAAGCTGTTTGCCGATCCCAGAAAATACATTGGAACCGCGCAAAGCATCAGCAACACGCCGAACACCCACTTGCCGCCGAATCGATCAGTCAGCAATCCAACCGGCAAACGAAAGATCGAACCCGTCAGAACGGGGATACCCAACAGCCACCCGATGTCCGCCGGGCCCCAATTGAAGACACCGTTATCAACCAGAAACGTCACCATCACGCCATTGAAAACCCACGCGGCGAAGCAGACAGTGAACGCAAGCGTGTTGAAAAAAAGGATGCGATGGGATGTGCTCGTGACTTGTTCTTGCATACCTTTGTTAGTGCGTGCCAGCGACGACGGTGAAAAAACCCTGACCGCGAACGTGATCGGCGATGTCGGCCCTGACTCTCATAAAGAAGGCCGTCAAGCGAATCAGCAGCAATAGCGCAGGAACCGTGTATGCGATCAGATTGACGACCAGAAGAGCCCACGCTATCGGCGTCATGTTGAGGAGATGCGCCGCAACCGAAATGATTCCGGTAGCCATCACCAGAGCGAAATAGCTCGGGAACGGATTAGCTGCGGCGTCAGTGATTCTATTGCTTCTCATTTCAATTTCATTCATCGGCGCGCTTGCTCGCGCGCGGGCTACTGCCCATTTCTTCGTCGCTACGTTTGCAGTTCAATTCAAGACCAATGCGCGAATACCGACGTCCCGGTTAGCAAATGCCAGTATCCGACGCGTTTCCTACAACACAATGCTGCCGCTCTCCGGTCAGGTAGGTTGCAACGGTCTTTGCCGCCGCCTGCTCCCGTTCCACGGCAGGGTAGGAGGCGGGCTTCAACTTGAGTGTGTGTCGCGCAGTAACGCCCAGACCGGGCGCAAACTCAACCACGTCATCCGTGTGTTGAATTCGCAGGGCTTCGAGCATGCGCCGCGTAAGATTCATACCGCCCGGTCGAAGTACACGCTTACCCAAACGCGCCAAAACCCAATGACCCGGCGTCTTTTCGGTATTCAGATCGCTTCCGGGGGTTAGTTTGATAGCAGTTTCCAAGGCAGTCTCCTGGTGCGAAAAATCCCTGAGCGAATCGCAATGGCTATGCCGCGTGTAATTGCACAGCTTTTTCTTTGATCTGGAAGAGAGATGGGGAAATTGACATAAGGTCGAGTGGAATTACTCGCAGGTGTTTCGAACGAGGTACCGCAACCTTCACTGAGTTTCTGCGGCCAATCTCGGTGGCATGTTTTCTAACTCAAGCCGAACCCGTTCTTCCAAGGCGGCCACCGTCGTTTCATCCAGGAGCAGCGAAGGCCAGAGATAAACTTGTCTTTCTTCAATTTGATTATGGGTTTCTAATCGCTTCCGAATCGCCGCCAGGCGTTTCCTGAAATCGCCGGCTCCGGTGCCACTCTCCCGGGCCTCTTTCATCAACTGCGCAAGTCCTTTCATAAAGAAATCGTGATCTGAACGAAGTCGGGCGAGTGTCAAATCAACTTCTTCACGGCTTGGCATGCTGCTCTTACCTGATGGCTCTGGAGCGGCTTTGGATAAGGCCGGAAACAAATGCAGGTGTTCAGCGCGAATATGTACGGCGAGGCGCGCCCAGAAAAGATCGAGCAATTCAAAGCCGCGCGCGACGCTAGGCTTGGTCAGCGCCAGGTCGAGTTCGACAAACAACTGGTCCAACGACGCGTGGTCGTCCTCCAGCAAAGACTCAACCGGATTTTTCATCGTTTCACGTAACCGGAGCTAGTGCGCTTTCCTGAGGTTGGTCGCCACCAGCGAAGAATTGAGAGCGTGATCAAGAAACAGACGGCGGATGCTACGACGAGCGGCAGTAATACCGAGTAATGACGAGCAAGCGCCGCGTCGACCGTCGCCGCCAGAATCCAGAGCTGCGCAATATTGATCATGACAAGCATAATCAGGCGCGCTTGCCAGACGGCCGCGCTACCGCTTCGCGAACTACGCGACTCGCGCTGTGACGATTCCCTTGGCCTTTGCCGGACATGAAAATCCTGCGCAGATTCGGTTTGCATTGGCTCACTCACCCCATTGCCTTTCTGCCAACAGCCCACACCCCGCCGTCGCGCATCTCAATCTCAATCACGTCGAGCGGACGCGGCGGTGGCCCATACAGCACATTGCCAGTCGCGGCATCGAAAGCGCCCTCATGACACGGACACTCCAGACGCTTGTGCTGACGTTCGTAATAAACCGGACATGCCAGGTGGGTGCATTTCTGTCCGAAGGCGTGGTATTCGCCTGTTTCCGAACGAATCAGAATCGCCGAATCCTTCTCAGTCGGATAATGGAAGTTTAAGGCCGAGTTAGGCACGAGCGTCTCGGCGCCTGCGACTCGCGACGCCGCAAGAGTTTCTGTTTGGCGAGAGTCTAATGCCGCTTTCGCAGCGAATCCGCCTGATCCGAGAAAGAGCGCTGCGGAAGTCAGCCCCAAAAAATTGCAGAACTCCCGTCGCGTTACCTGCGCTTCATCGCTGCGGTCATATGGAAACTCCGCTTGATACGGCGCGGTCGCGATACGCACGTCGGCTTCGTCGCTCAAAACTCGCTCTATAGTTTTCTTGAGATTGTTGGTACTCATTGACCCGAGCTCGTTTAGAAATTCAGCTGCCTCCATAACCCGGTCGCTACCGCTCCCGGTTCTGACACGCTTTAGAATTCGTTGCTCTTGTCTGACTCTTCAACCTGAGTGTCAATCCACGACTCAACTGCCGGCGCTTCGGTTTCTGCACGCGTCAGCGTGCCTGCAAACACTCCGCAGCCATCGACGTTCACTTCATCGGCATCTGCCGGCAGCATTAAGTAGACCTTCGTCTCGACGCGCTGATTTCCAAAGACGTGAACATTTACCGGTTTCGTTCGTCGCAGCGGAACGATCTGCTCGTACTTTCCAAAAGAGATTGCGCCCGTGGGACAGACACTGGCGCACATCGGCTTCAAGCCTTCCGACGAGCGGTCGTAACACATGTCGCATTTCATCTGGAGGTGCATTTGCGTGTTGTACTTTGGCACTCCGAACGGGCAGGCGTTTACGCAGTTGCGACAATCCAGGCACCGTGGCTTCAACGCCGACATCACGACACCATCCTCCGATACTTTGATTGCATCAGCCGGACAGACCAGTGCGCACGTCGGCTCGTTGCAATGCATGCAAACCGTCGGCATGGTCGCCGTCGTTTCCGCGCGATCGATGTAGTCAACAAAAATCATCGGATAGCCTTTGTGCGTGGCGCATTCGCGACACGCGGCGACGCAGGCGCGGCAACCAATGCAGCGCTGCGGGTCGATGAACATCGTTTCTTCCATAACGATCAATCAGCCACAGATAGACACAGATTTACACAGATAGGTAAAAGCGATTTGCCGATGAGTCTCCTTCAATCTGTGCCGATCGGTGTGTATCTGTGGCTACCCTCTCTGTACCTCGCTTAACGACGCGCCCTTGCGCTGTTGGCCCATGATTGGCAACTGCCGCGAATGAATCTTCTCGATACGCGCGGAGCATGCCTTGTATTCCGGAATTTTCGACGTCGGATCGAGCGCCGGATTGGTCAGTTGATTTACCGCCAGTTGTTCACCCCAATGATAGGGAATGAAGATCGTGTCCGGGCGAATCGTGCGCACGACGAGCGCGGGAAAAACACCTTCGCCGCGACGAGAGACAACGCGCACGCGTTCCCCATCGCTGATCTTGAGATTCATGGCCGTCTCAGGATGTATCTCAACGTAAGGTTCGGGGCATTGCTGGACCAGAAAGCCGATGCGTCGCGTTTGATTTCCGGAAAGATATTGATAGACCACGCGTCCGCTGGTGAGTATCAACGGGTACTCTTCGTCAGGAACCTCGTTCGGCGGATGGTATTCAATCGCGTGAAACTTCGCCCTGCCATCCGGGTGATAGAAGCGTTCTTCAAACAGGCGCGGCGTGCCGGGATGATCCTCCGTGGGGCACGGCCAAAAGATGCCGTTGTTCGCTTCGATCTTTTCCCAGGTTATTCCGTAGTAGTCGGCGTTTCCGCCCCGCGATGCGACCCGCAGCTCGTCGAAGATTTCGCGCGATGAATTGAATCCGAAATACTTTTCCCGACCCATACGGCGTGCGATCTCCTGCACAATCCACCAATCAGCGCGCGCCTCACCCGGCGAATCGTTTGCTTTATTGATTTTGACAACGCGTCCCTCGCTGTTCGTAGTCACTCCTTCGTCTTCACTCCAGGCCGAGCCTGGTAAAACCACATCGGCGTAGCGGGAGCCTTCAGACATGAAGAAATCAATACAGACATAGAAATCAAGACCCTCGAGCGCTTCACGCACCTTGTTAGTGTCCGGCAGACTAACCATTACGTTGTTGCAGATGGAAAGCAGCGCCCGGATCTCGCCTGCGCGCACGCGATCGAACATTTCGACGACCGAGACGCCTGCTTGCGGCAGCTCTTCTTCCGGCAAACCCCACACTTCGCAGACATGTTTGCGGTGTTCCGGGTTCATGATCGAACGCTGGCCCGGAAGCTGATCGGCCTTCTGGCCGTGCTCGCGTCCGCCCTGTCCGTTGCCTTGTCCCGTGATTGTTCCGTAACCGCGTCCGGGCGCTCCGATTTTTCCCGTCGCCAGGACGAGATTGATGTAGGAAAGAACATTGTTCACACCGTTCGTGTGATGTTCGATACCGCGCGCATGCATAACCATGGCGGTTTTTGCGCGCCCATACATGCGCGCCGCCTGGATAATCTTTTCCGCGAGAACGCCGCTGATTTGAGCGGCAACATCAGGCGGGTAGCGCATCGCCAACTCGCGGGTTGCTACCCAATCATTCGTCCGGGCATCTATGAAGGTCTGGTCAATTAGGTTCTCTTCGATCAGAACGTGCAGCATGCCGTTCGCGAGAGCTACATCAGTGCCGGGCTTCAGTTGTAAATGGAGATCGCCCTGTCTGGCCGTCGCTGTTTCGCGCGGATCGACGATGATCCAGCGTCCGCCGTTGTCGCGCTGCTGCCAAAGGAATTTGTTCAGGACCGGAAATGTTTCGGCGCAATTCGCTCCGGCAATCAGCAGCACTTCAGCGAGCGGAATGTCGTCCCAGGGATTTGCGGCCCGATCGATTCCAAAAGCCTTGTTATTTCCGGCCGCCGCGGAGACCATGCAAAGCCGGCCGTTGTAATCGATGTAGCGCGTGCCAAGTCCCGCGCGCGCGAACTTACCCGTCAGGTAAGTCTTTTCAGTCGTCAAGGACGAACCCGAATAGACACCGATAGAATCCTTGCCGTGGCTTTCTTGCAGTTCCTTGAACTTGCTGACGACCAGATCAAGCGCTTCGTCCCAAGTGGCGCGCTCGAATTTGCCGTTTCTTTTGATCAACGGATGAAGCAAGCGATCCGGATGGTGAACTTGCAGGTATGCAGTGACGCCTTTCGGGCAAAGACGGCCTTCGTTTACCGGAAAATCGTAGCGCGGCTCAACGCCGACGACGTGATTGTCTTCGACCAGCAGATTCATTCCGCATTGCACGGCGCAATAAGGACAATGAGTCGGCACAATTTTGTCGATCACCCGATCCGCCCGCCAGCCGCCGTACGGCGCATCATGAAGGTGCGGGCCAAAGGCTTCGATAATTTGTTCGAGATGTTCGACTCTGCTCATAAGGAATTAGCCGCAGATGAACGCGGATCGTCGCAGATCAGGAACTGATGTTTACGTCGGTCTTATCCGCGTCGATCTGCGTAAATCCGCGGCCAAATGTTTTCTGTTTAGTTAATGACTGGTACGCCAGTCCGCGCATGATTCGTTTGCAGCGCGGACAATAGTCTTGCAGCGTCCGACCATCGCCCATCGAATAGTCGAAGCCAAGCTTGTCAACAACTGTCTTCAAATCATCAAGCCAAAGTTGCGAAACAAATTCGGCCCCGCAGCGCGCACACTTCGCCTGCTCCATCTCGCGCGCCCGTTCCTGGTACAGCTCAACCCCGATCGACGCCGGCCGCTGCACAACGTGAAAGAGCTTGCCGAACGGCAGATAAAACAGCGTCATGATCACCGTCGCCTGATGCGTCAGCGCGATGAAGTGATACATGTAACCGTTTAGCCAAAGACTGGATGCCGTAAGCATCAATCCCGTGACCGAAATCGCGATGAGCAACATGTGAGGTACGAAATCCAGCGTGAACTGCTGCAAGGAAATAGCGCCACGATCGCGCAAGCGACGATGAATCGCGATCGCGCATCCGGCAATCACCATTACAGCGGTGATATCAAGCGCGTGAAATGTAATCCACGCAATGATGCTGCGTCCCTGCATCACATTTAACGGAAATCCAAAGACATAGGCGCGATAACCCAAGTCGCCTTCCAACTTGAAATGTACCCATCCGAAGACCAGCGGAAACGTGATTAAGGCCGAAATCACACATCCCCACATGATTAGAAAGTGCATCAACCAGCGGGTGAAGCCGCGCTTGAAGATAAAACGTTGACCGACCAGGTTGGTGGCGATCGTCTTAGCCGCGTTGGCAGTGTTCTGCGCGAACTTGTCCCGTTGTAGATAGAGCTTCCAGCCGCGTCGCCAGTAAACCCTGGTGGCAGGGCGCTGCAACCAGATCGCGTAGCGAAACACCACTGCGCCAAATGCGACCACACTCGCAATGGTGTAGCCGAAGAGCGCAGAGTCGTAATGTTCGAGATTGCGCGAACCGGCGATGATCAGCACCGTCAGCAGGAACGAAGCTCCCAGCGCAAGCAGTATCGGTTTGCGATTGGTTACGGAAATAGCCACTATGTCCTGACTCTGTCGCGCGTTGGCTTAGCCCAAAAAGTCCCAGGTGGAGCTAAATTTTCTTATTGATGCTGACGATAGCTGCGAAGCAGCGGTTGTAGTTAAGCCCGAGGCGAGGCTCTGCGAGCCTTGGGTTACCAGTAAGCAAAATCTTTCGTGAGCCGCGGAGCGGCGACCATTCCTCAACGGGGCAGTCGCGTTGATGCTGACTTTAAAATTAGAACTTTGAACTCGAGACTGAGATATCGCCCGCTTCGCGGGCTCCGCTTATCAAAACGCGCCTGGTTTCCCAAGGCTCGCAAAACCTCGCCTTGGGCTTAGCTAAGACCGTTGCTTCGCACTCGACTAGTTCGTTCGTCCGGCCGGTTCAGCTGATCAGTCGATAAGAACCGAGAATTTCATCTACCGTCGACGCTGCATCTACATTGTGTGGAACGTGACTTCAGGTTCCGAACTGTTTTTGCACACAACGCACAGGGTGGCTGTCGGATTGGCTGCCAAACGCATAGGTTCGATCGGTTTTCGGCAGTCCGCGCATTGCCCGTACAAGCCGTCAACCAGACGGTCTTGCGCGTCAATGATGTCACGCAGCCGGCCCTCAAGTTGTTCGCGGTGTCGCCATTCGATTGCTTCCGTCGCTTCTTCCGAGAAATCGCGCTCGTTGGCGGCCGTCGAATCGGAATGAAGCAGGGGTCCGGCCGCCAGAAGCTCGCGGCAGGCCGCTTCTTTCTCACCTTGCAACAGGTCCCAAAGCGCGCCTAAACGCGCGCTCGGCGCCGTCTCTTCTAGTCCTTCAACGCTCTCAAGCAAAGCCCAATTGCTCATGATAGCCACCTCAAATAATTTCAACTACACCACTCGGGCGCGATGTGAAGAGCAACCTTCATTCCAATTTCGGTGACGGGAGATTAATACGAATCCCTATGCACAAAATGAGTGTTTTCTCGCAGACATTGGTGAAGTTTCCGCAATCGAAGGACCGTGCATCGCGAACCGTTCAATTAATTTTCAATGGCTAAGGGGCACAAACGTTGCAGAGCTTCCTATGTTTTTCAACTGACGATTCTATGACCAACTCCATTGCGAATCAGGCACAAACTAAGACGAACAAGGCGGGCCAATACTCGGCGCGCGCGTGCGCGTCACTAAAGTCAAACCTCGGCCGCTGCTCGGCGTGGGCCGCCCAGCGAGTCCGTTCATATTCCATAAGGAGACGCATCATGAAAACCTTTGTTCTATTCCTGGCGCTGGTTGGTGTCGCCGTGCTCATCAGCACGCCGGCCGCCGGCAGTAAGAGTCTCGTGGGCAATAAGCAGAAGGCCACGGTTCAATTCAACGACACTGTCATACTGCAAGGTGTGATGTTGAAAGGCCAGTACTTGTTCCTGCATGACGACGCGGCAATGACACGAGGCGAGGCTTGCACGCGTGTGTACAAAGGCAACGCCGAAATCGCAAGCAAACTTATCGTGGCGTTCCACTGCGTGCCGGTCGAGCGCGCAAAGTCGGCCTATTTTGTCGTTCGCATGAATCAGGTTGCGCCTGGCGTCACTGAAGTGACGGAATATCAGTTCAAAGGCGACACGGAAGCCCACGGAGTGCCAAAGGCGCCTGCGACAGCGCACGTGCATATCGCTTTCTGAGCGCCGATTTTACGTTCAGGTTTTGCATTTGGTCACGCAATAACATGGGCGTGGCGCGAGACCCTTTGCGCAACATTAACCGGAAAGAAGTCTTTGAGGATGACCACCGACACACTGACGATCATAGATAATCGCACGGGAAAGCAATACGAGCTTCCTATCGAGAACGAGACGATCAAAGCGCTCGACTTGCGTAAGATCAAAGTCGCGGACGA
The DNA here is from genome assembly GCA_052389795.1 of Acidobacteriota bacterium. Taxonomy (GTDB): domain Bacteria; phylum Acidobacteriota; class Blastocatellia; order Pyrinomonadales; family Pyrinomonadaceae; genus UBA11740. The sequence continues at coordinate 240,832 of JBQTHO010000006.1, forward strand.
TGACTTTGGCCTGATGACTTACGACCCGGCGTTCATGAATACGGCTTCGTGCAAAAGCCGCATCGCGTTCATCGACGGCGACAAAGGCATTCTCGAGTACCGCGGATTTCCGATTGAGGAACTGGCTGAGAAGAGCACCTACCTCGAAGTCGCCTACCTGCTGCTGCATGGCAAGCTGCCGACTGAAGCCGAGTTGAAAGACTGGAGCTGGAACATCACCCATCACACCTTCATCAACGAGAGCATTAAGAAGGTGATGGATGGCTTTCATTACAACGCGCATCCGATGGGAATTTTGATCTCGACGCTGGGCGCGCTTTCGACTTTCTATCCGGACGCCAAGGACATCTTCAATGAAGAAGCGCGTCGCAAACAGATTTACCGGCTGATTGCGAAAGTGCCGACGATTGCCGCATTTGCTTACCGGCATCTGGTCGGGATGCCTTACGCATATCCCGACAACGATCTCAGCTATGAAGGCAACTTCCTCAACATGATGTTCAAGACAACTGAGCTGAAATACGAGCCAAACCCGATCCTTGAACGCGCGTTAAGCGTGCTCTTCATCCTGCACGCCGACCACGAGCAGAATTGCAGCACAAATGCGATGCGCAGCATCGGCAGCGCGCACACCGATCCCTTTTCGTCGCTGGCAGGCGCATCCGCCGCTTTATATGGGCCGCTGCACGGCGGGGCAAACGAGATGGTCCTACGCATGCTCAACGAAATCGGCTCAGTCAAGCACGTCCCCGACTACATCAAGCGCGTAAAAGCGGGCGAGTTTCGCCTGATGGGATTCGGGCATCGCGTTTACAAGAACTACGACCCGCGCGCGCGCATAATCAAGAAAGTCGCTTACGAGGTGTTCGAAGTTACCGGCAGGGATCCGCTGCTCGACATTGCCATCGAGCTCGAACGCATCGCGCTGGAAGACGAGTACTTCGTGAAACGAAAACTCTATCCCAACGTTGATTTCTATTCCGGGATCATTTATCAGGCAATGCGCTTTCCCGTCGACATGTTTCCGGTGCTGTTTGCGATTCCGCGGACCTCAGGATGGTTGGCGCAGTGGGCGGAGATGCTCGACGACGGCGACCAGAAGATCGCGCGTCCGCGCCAGGTCTATCTCGGAGCGCGAGGACAGGCCTATGTTCCGCTGTCCCAGCGCAGCGGCAAGTGCGAGTGCGCCAAGGCGTAAGGTCGCAGATGAGTTCGCTTACGTACGCGACTGAGCTACCCGAAAAAGCGGCCACCGAGACCGGTCTCACCGGTCATCTCCTGCTCGACCATCCGTTGCTGAATGAAAACAGCGCCTTTTCCGAATTGAAGCGCAGCGATCCGATCTGGCGCCCGCCACAACCGTTGAGGCGTTAAAACAACTCTTTTCAGGAAAGATGTGGCAGTTGGATTAACAAGCGGCGATGCCTGACTGATCGTCGCCGTGGGCATAAGCAATTTCCCCCGGACTGAGGGGAAAAGGGGGAAAGGCCCGCGAGTTTCCACGGCCTGCCAGCAATCTGATTCAATTGAGGGACTGATAAGAACCAAGAATCTTCATGTAGTTCGCGCGTTCGAATGCAGCGGGTTCAGCGCAATGCTGCTGACTCATGCTGCCGATCATCTGGTTGACGGATTCGTATTCGTGTTCAGCCATCCAGCCCGTCAGCGCTTGAAGAATTTCGTCGATGCGGCCCAAGCCGTTTCGCAACAGCTCAGACGCCATCATAGTCACCTTCGCGCCGGCCATCAGTCCCTTCAGCACGTCCTGCGCATTCTGAATCCCGGTGGTGATTGCGAAGTCGGTGATCAGCCGGCCATACAGAATCGCCACCCAACGCAGAGGCAGGCGCAGCTCGTTCGAATTGCTGAGCACAAGACGCGGCGCGACTTCGAGGGTTTCTAAATTCAGGTCGGGCTGATAGAACCGATTGAACAACACTAAACCGTTCGCGCCCTCTTCGACGAGGCGCTTTGCCATATTTGCCGTAGAGCTGAAGAACGGACTTAGCTTAACTGCAACTGGAACTGAAACGGATGATTTCACCTGGGTCAACAAGTCGAGATACATGTTTTCGACTGCCTGTCCGGTTAACTCTGGATTCGTGGGAACATAATAGACATTCAATTCCAGCGCGTCGGCCCCGGCGTCTTCGATTAACGCGGCGTAGTTGGTCCAGCCTCCTGATGAGACCCCGTTGAGACTGCCGATGATCGGAATATCGACGGCTTCCTTTGCACGTCGAATCAGATTCATGTACTCGTCAGGCCCGACGTTGTAATTCTCCATCTCGGGAAAGTAATCGAGAGATTCCGCATAGCTGTTCGTGCCGCTTCGCAGGTAATAATCGACATACAAACTGTCGAAGGTAATCTGCTCTTCAAAAAGCGAGTACATGACTACGGCGCTGGCGCCGGCGTCTTCCAGGCGGCGAATGCTGTCGACGGAATGCGAAAGCGGAGAGGAAGAAGCGACGATCGGATTCTTCAGGGGCAACCCGAGATAGTTTGTTGCGAGATTCATAATGCCACCTACTTTGTTTAGAGCGGCTATTGCCCGACATTCCCGGGCAATAACCGCGTCGCTAAACTGACTACGGCCCAATCTGCCGCTTCATATCCGCCACGGCGCTCTTGATGCCGGCCAGATCCAGCATGGTCTCAAATTCAAAGCACATGTGATCTTTGCCGGCGTCGGGCCCGCTTTCGATAAGACAGTACGTTTGGTAATTCACGTGGTACTTGTCCCCTTGTTTGTCGGCATTCGCGATGAGGTTTATCCGCGTGTGCCACGGCTTCTTGTTCTTCTGCAATACCTGAGGCAGCAACGCGCGATATTCAGCTACAATCCTGGCGTCGCTGTTTGCTTCAGTCGTTTGAGTCCGGCGTGTGCTCGGCGGACCAGTTACGTCTCCAACACGTGTCGCGGGCAGTCGCGCCAGGTTTGAGATGCGCAGCGCTTCATTCCACACGTGGTCGTTTACCGTCGGATTGGTCCAGATCTGTGAATGCGCGCTGTATGGGTTCTTTCCCGTCACGATTTTCTTGTTGTCGGCGCCGGGCAGGTGCTGAGACTTGCTTGAAACCAGATCGTTCGTATCGTAGAAATTAGTCCAATTCTTAACGGTCGCAGGCCGGCCTTCCGGCACAGTCAGTCGCCATTTCACCGTATCCAGACCGAGTTCCGGCTCGCCGGCGTCTCCCAAAGGCGAACCAATCGTCACCCACTCTTCAACTTCAAAGGAGCCAGCTGGAATCGGATCAATGTTGTATCCCTGCTCAATCAGTTGCTGCGAATTTCCGCCACCGGTGCCGCCCGCCAGGGCCATCTTGGTAACAACCGTGCCCCACGAGTGCGAAACGATCATCACGCGGCGACCAGGATTTTGGCGCACGATGTCTTTGATTTGCTGCTGCACGCTCAGGGCCCAATCGCCCGCTTTAGGAACAAAATCAATCAGCGATGTTGGTTCGTCCCGGCCTTCGTAACGGAAAGTGACTTCGTGAGTTTCGACGTTCCAGGCTTTCGCTATATCGCGTGACCAGCCATCATTTCGGTTCCCTTCCGCAATCCCGTGCACGACGATCACTAAGGGGAAGTTCGCGTTTGCTTGCGCGAAAACGAGCGTCGATAAAAGGAGAATGAGGGAGCAAGTCGGGATAAACGCCTTCATGAATTTCATGATTGCTCCTTGCTTGCATCGTTTAGAGTCAGGACTTGTCCCGACAGGCCGCACAGGTGCGGCCCCTAGACGGTTTGCGCTGCCAATTGCTTGTACTGTTTCCACCGATGACTCGCGGCTTGCTGCGCGCTTTCCAACAAAACTTTTGCGATCTCCGGATCGCTCTGCTGCAGCATGCGATAACGTCCTTCCGTATAAATGTAGTCCTTGAGCGGAATCTTCGGCTCACTTGAATCGAGCTGGAACGGGTTTTTGTTTTCGGCCTTACGGATCGGATTAAAACGATAGAGCGGCCAGTGGCCTGATTCGACCGCCAGCTTCTGTTGCTGCATGCCCTTGGCCATGTCGATTCCGTGTGCGATGCACTGGCTGTAGGCAATGATCAGTGACGGACCGTCATAGGCCTCCGCTTCGAGAAATGCCTTGACCGTGTGCGTGTCGTTCGCGCCCATCGCCACCTGCGCGACATAGACATTGCCATAGCGGATGGCGCCCATTCCCAGATCCTTTTTGGCTGTGGGTTTGCCGCCCGCCGCAAACTTCGCAACCGCCCCCATCGGTGTCGATTTAGAAGCCTGCCCGCCTGTGTTGGAATAGACTTCTGTGTCCAGCACGAGAATATTGACGTTCTGGCCGCTGGCCATGACATGGTCCAGCCCGCCGTAACCAATGTCATAAGCCCAACCATCACCACCGACAATCCAGACACTCTTCTTCACCAACGCGTCCGCGATACTCAGGAGATCGCGCGCCTCGTTTGGCGATGCTCCGGTGGTTATCGCCCCACCTTCAAGCTTCGCCCTTAGAGCGGCAACTAACTCTCGTTGAATGTTGATCTCAGAGTCGGTTGACTGATCTCCGGAAAGGAGACTGCCGGCCAGAGACTCCCCAATCTCTTCGCGCATTCGGTTCACCAGATCTCTGGCGTAGGCATTTTGATGCTCCAGGGCGAGCCGCATGCCAAGCCCGAACTCCGCATTATCTTCAAAAAGCGAATTGCTCCAGGCGGGACCGCGGCCTTCCGGGTTCGTGGTATAGGGCGTCGTCGGCAGGTTGCCGCCATAAATACTCGAACAGCCCGTGGCGTTGGCAATGATGGCGCGGTCGCCAAACAGTTGAGTCAATAGCTTGATGTAGGGAGTTTCGCCACAGCCTGAGCAGGCTCCTGAAAACTCAAAGAGCGGTTGCAGCAACTGTACGTTCTTAACGGAGCCGAACGTCAGTCCATTGTTTCTGTTTAGCTCAGGCAGTTTTAGAAAATAGTCCCAGTTGACGCGTTCACTATTACGCAGCGGCAACTGCGGATGCATATTGAGAGCTTTGCGGGAAACGTTGCTCTTGTCTTTTGCCGGACATACTTCAACGCAGAGGCGGCAACCCGTACAGTCTTCTACCGCAACCTGAATTGTGTAACGCTTGCCCGGCAGCTCGCGGAATTTGGCGGGCATGTGCTTAAAGCCTTCCGGCGCGCCCACTAGATCGATGTCGTCGCAAACCTTGGCACGAATAGTGGCATGCGGGCAGACGAGCATGCATTTTCCACATTCGATACAAAGATCGGGTTCCCATACCGGCACTTCCTGCGCGATGTTGCGCTTCTCCCACTGCGAGGTGCCTAACGGATAGGTTCCATCAACGGGGAAGGCGCTTACCGGCAGATAGTCGCCGCGTCCCGCGATGATTTCGGCAGTGACGTTTTGCACAAATGCGGGTGCACCTTCCGGCACGGTCCGCGGCAGATCGCTAGGGTTGGTGGCTTGAGCTGGAACCGGAACCTCGTGCAGGTGCTCAAGTGCGGCGTCGACCGCCGCAAAGTTTTGTCGGACGACCGGCTCTCCACGTTTTCCGTAAGTCTTGCGTATAAATTCCTTGATCCTGGCAATCGCTTCCTCGGGCGAGAGCACACCGCTAATCGCAAAGAAGCAGCTCTGCATGATCGTATTGATGCGATTGCCGAGTTGTTTTTCCTTAGCCACCCGATAGGCATCGATGGTGTAGACCTTGATGCTCTTTTGAATGATTTGCTCCTGGACCGAGCGCGGGAGTTGGTCCCAAACCTCCGCCGGCGCGTAGGGACTGTTCAGCAATAACGTGGCGCCCTCTTCGGCGGCGCCCAGAACATCGTTGGAGCTGAGAAACTGGAATTGATGTACGGCTATAAAATTCGCGTGCTGGATTAAGTAGGTGCTGTGAATTGGACGATCGCCAAAGCGCAAATGCGACACCGTCATCGCGCCGGACTTTTTCGAGTCGTAAACAAAATAGCCTTGAGCGTAATTACGAGTCTCCTCACCAATTATCTTGATCGAGTTTTTGTTTGCGCTGACCGTGCCGTCAGCACCGAGTCCCCAGAACAATGCGCGCACCTGATTGTCAGGTTCGGTATTGAAACCTGGATCATATGTAAGGCTGGTGTGCGTCACGTCGTCGTTGATTCCGATCGTGAAATGGTTTTTGGGTTTTGCTTTCTTCAACTCGTCAAACACACCCTTACACATCGCGGGCGTAAACTCTTTCGACGATAGACCGTATCGCCCGCCCACCACGCGCGGCATGGTGAAAGATACGGGCTCGTTAGCTGCATTTTCGCTGAGTCCGGTGACAATGTCCTGATAGAGAGGCTCGCCAATGCTGCCAGGCTCTTTGGTGCGATCAAGAACGGCCAATGCTTTAACTGATTTCGGCAGTGATGATATGAAACTCTCGACCGAAAACGGCCGGTAAAGGCGAACCTTCAACAACCCCACTTTTTCGCCGCCGGCACAAAGCGCAGCGACCGTTTCTTCTGCCGCCTCACAGCCGGAGCCCATCATCACCAGTACGCGTTCGGCGCCAGTCGCTCCTACGTAATCAAAAAGGTGGTACTGTCGTCCGGTTAATTGCGCAAAGCTGTTCATTGTCTCCTGGACAATTTGCGGAGTCTCCAAGTAATAAGAATTCGAACGCTCTCTCGACTGAAAGAAAACGTCCGGGTTTTGGGCAGTACCGCGCATCACCGGATGGTCCGGCATCAGGGCGCGCGCCCGGTGTGCCTGCACGAGTTGGTCGTCGATCATCGCACGAATCTGTTCGTCGGAGAGCTTCTGAATCTTCATCACTTCGTGAGAAGTGCGAAAGCCGTCGAAGACATGCAGGAAGGGGACCCTGGCTCGAAGCGTGGCGGCCTGGGTGATTAGCGCAAAATCCATTGCCTCTTGCACTGAGTTGCCAAATAACATGGCCCAGCCGGTGGTGCGTGTTGTCATTACATCGCTGTGATCGCCGAAGATCGAGAGCGCGTGAGTGGCAACCGAACGGGCCGCGATGTGGAACACCGTGCTGGTTTGTTCGCCGGCGATCTTGAACATGTTTGGGATCATCAACAGCAATCCCTGGCTGGAGGTAAACGTGGTTGTGAGTGAGCCCGTTTGGAGGGTGCCATGAACGGCGCCGGCCGCTCCGCCTTCGGATTGCATCTCGCGAACCAGCGGCGTCATGCCCCAGATGTTCTTCTCGTTCACCGCTGCCCAGGCGTCAGAGGATTCACCCATGGGCGACGAAGGCGTGATCGGATAGATGGCTATGACTTCGTTGGTCTTGTAAGCAATATAGGCGGCCGCTTCATTGCCATCGATGGTGACTGTGCGGTTGGTCATTGTGTTATTGCCCGTGCTGGTTCGTCCCCCTCTTTTTCTGAGCGAGGGAACATCCACTTACAAGTTCGCCGCAGACGGCTGCTCGCTAGCCGCCCGCGGCGCAGACAAGGAAGGTCGTCATGTCCGGGGAGGCCATGTCGACGCTGACCCTTCTTTGAAGGATTGCCGGGGCCAGTCTTCCTTGTTTCGGCAGCTCTACGACGAGTACACCATCACGGTTAGTCTCGATATCGCGGCCGGAGTTCACGGGAATGCCCATGCCGCGATTCGACTCATCATCCAACTGCCAGTCTCACGCCAACGCTGCCTGCTGACCGCTTTGGTTTACAGATCGCATTGCACGCGCTTCCTCAATCTCTCTGATCTTCGCTCGCATCCAACGCTTCAGCGTCGCTTCCAATTTGGGCTGATTGTTCTGAGCTTCGAGATCCTCGATGGTTTCGCCTGCCTCATTCAAAGGAATGAAATGACACGGGACCGGTTCGCCCTTGTGACCCTCATCAACAAAATCAATCAGTTGACATTCGTTACAGGGGTGCGCGCGATATGGGTAACCGTAATTAATGCAGGTCAGGGAGTCCTGGAAAGCCGACTTTGGTAACCAGGGCGTCCGGACCGAGCGTCCGTAACCGCCTTGCTCGATGAAAGCCAATTCTTCACGAAGCAACTCCAGAATGTCCCTCTCATCTTTATTGGCATCTTTTGCCATTGGTATCGACCCTCCAGTTCTCCCCGGCTCTGCATCCTGAGCCGCAAGCCGCTGCTCCCGGTCCTCGAGCTCTGGGTATCCCCTCTGTCTGACAGCAACTGATATGCCCGATGGAAAACAAAAGATTTCTGACGACAAAGCCGGCCCCGGCGGATTTCATGAGAAAAGTTCCGCACAGCTTGTGCGAAAACTCTCACCATGAGCGACGCAACTTACTCAAAACCCCTGTAACTAAAGGGAAAACCAATCGGCACATCTGTTGCTCAAAACCTCGTGACGATTTCCCGGCGCAATCAGCGTCAACGTATGGTGTTTCATGGAGAACTTACAAAGATGACCTCGGCGAGCAGAGCAGTAATGAGCAGCGCTCATCCGGCCGGAACGCCTATGCGAGTGTTGCCATTCAACTCGCCGCTACGCACTGTCCCCGGAATTGATCGCGTCAGTCGCACCCGTATTTACCCCAAAGGCGCCGTGGTATTTCGTGAAGGCAATGCCGCCCAGGGAGTTTATGTGCTGTCGTCCGGCCGCGCGAAAGTTTCGATATCGTCGGCAGACGGCAAGAAGATGATCCTGCGCATCGCCAGGGGCGGCGACATCCTGGGACTGTACGCCGGCTTGACGGGCCGACCGTTCGAGGCGACGGCAGAGATGGTCGAAGGCGGACGAGTGGACTTCATCTCGCGACACGATCTTCTGGACCTCATCGGACGGCAGAACGGTTGGAGTCTTAACTTGCTCGAGGTTTTTAGCCGCCAATTCAGCGAACTGATCGATCACACGCGGATCATCGCGTTATCCGAATCGGCATTGGAGAAGCTGGCGCGTTTGATCATGCGTTGGAGCCACGACTTCGGCGAGCATACCGCGGACGGAATTCGTCTGCGAATTCTGTTGACTCAGGAAGAAATCGCCCAAATAATCGGGGCGTCCCGAGAGACAGTTACTCGCCTTTTCAGCGCGCTGAAGCGGGATCAGGTTGTTCACGTCAAACGCGACGTGATGTGGATTCGCGACAGCGCCGCGCTCGCCTCTCTAGCGCAACTACCGACCTAAATCTTTCGTTGGGCAGGGGACAGCGAACATTTGTGACCAGGGTCACAGAAACTTAGCTTTGATTCCGATACCATAGCAACTGGCTCACCCTAAGGCTGCTTAATTAACCAAAGTAGTTTGTCAAGAAACTCTCGGCAGGCTCTTCACCTTGGAAGGAGGTTCGAATTGCGATTGACCAAACTGATTAAGTCGCTATTGGTTTGCACGTCAGTTTTGGGTTTGGTTGTGTGGTTTGCTTCGACAAGAAGCTCGCAAGCCGTTGGCCCAAGGGATGCCAACCCAAGACCGATCAGTGCAACTCCTCAAGGTTCCGATTACATCGGCAGCGACGCCTGCAAAGACTGTCATGAACAGCAGTCCAACAATTTCTCGCACACCGTCCACGCCAAGGTACAGACCGCAGGTTATTGGAAAGACAAGACGACCGGTTGCGAAAGCTGCCACGGTCCCGGTAAGGCGCACGCGGCAGAGGGCGATCCCGCCAAGATCAAGAACCCGGGAAAGATGAAACCGGATGAAGTGAGCGCCACGTGTCAGATGTGCCACTCGCAGATGAACGAGCACGCGATGTGGCGCGGCAGCAAACACGAAAGCGCTGGACTGTCATGCATAAGCTGCCACAGCTCGCATGCCACCAGGCCCGCATTCAACCCCGGGACGGTCTTCGCGAACGTTACGACTGAGACGAAATTGCTTAAGGGCCGCACGGAAGCCGAGACGTGTTACCAATGCCACGGCGACATGCGGAAAGCGCAGTTCCAGCGATCAACCCACCTGTTTCGGAATGAAGATCGCGAAATGCGCGTGTCTTGTTCTTCATGCCACGAGCCGCACGGCTCAATTGGGCCGAAGATGATGCGCACGGGGAGTGTCAACGAGACTTGCTACACCTGCCATGCAGAAAAGCGCGGGCCTTTCCTCTGGGAGCACTCACCAACGCGCGAAAACTGTGCGACATGTCACAAACCGCACGGCTCGAACAACACGAACCTGTTGGTTTCCCGAGCGCCGATGCTTTGCCAGCAGTGTCACATCCAGGGGCGGCACCAGACAATTCCCAGCCGGCCGAATTCAGGTTTCGTGATGAACCGCGCGTGTCTGGATTGCCATCCGCAAGTCCACGGCTCGAACCATCCTTCGGGCATTAACCTGCAACGGTAACCGCAGCGAGAAAGGGAGAAGTCGATGAGATACCAACCAGACAGACGATGGTCGACAGGCCATTTGCTTGTGCTCCTTGTGCTCCTTGCGCTCGCGCTGTGGCCGGTTTCCGCAGTGGCGCAAACGCAACGATTGATCGCGGCCAACAAAGCTTCGGCCGCTGAAGACGAGAAAGCCACGAAGACTGACAAAGTAAAAGAGGAAAAGAAGAAAGACACCGCGAAGCCCGCGCCGACACCTCCGCCCGCAACAACAGGACTGAAAGACAATTTGAATTTGTTGATTGACGTCGGCGCGCAGGGGCGGCACGTGACGGGCGAACGGCCTTCGAAGTTCGAAGAATACAAAGACGTGCGGCCGGGATTCTGGTTGCGCAGGTTTAGGCTCGCCTCGAACCCGGCGGGCTCGCCGAATTTCTTTCGGCTGATGGGCCGGGGTGTCTCTGAGCGCGATCAGGAATACCTCTTCGACGGCGGCCAGTACGGCAGGTTTCGCACAACTGTTCAGTGGAACGAGTTACAGCACCTGTTCGCGCGTGGCGCGCGCACGCCTTACACAATTCACGGCGGAGTATTGACGGTGCCGGATTCAATTAAGGCGACGCTTCAGCCGTTGCTGGATGCGAAATCCGTGACGCTGCCCGCGGTAGCGGCAGGCATCTTTCGCAATGCGCCACTGACGACGGTGCGACAGACGCGGCAAACCCTCAGCATCGATCAGACTTTTCACGTCACCCCGAACTGGAGTGTGCGCGCGCGCTTTCTGGATTATCGACGCACCGGGACGCGGCCGCTCGGAACCGGCAGCTATGAACGCGTCCCGACGCCTAATGCGGAAATCGGAATCACGACCACAATCGGAGACGGCTTTCGCGTGCTCAATCTGGAGCTGCCTCAACCGATCGATAATCGCACCGACCAGATTACCTTCGGCACGAGTTATGTCCGGCGTCACTGGGGCGTGAACTTCGACTACACTTATTCCCAGTTCAAGAACCATATTGAATCGCTGACGTTCGATAATCCGTTTCGGCTCACGGACAAACAAGCTACATCCGGCGGAAACTTTAACCGGCAGGAGTTTGCGCGCGGCATTATTGCGCTGGAGCCGAGCAACAAGTCGCACAGTTTTCTGATTTCAGCATTCGTAGATTTGCCCGGACATTCGCGACTCGCGGGCGCCCTGGGTTGGAGCTTCTGGCGACAGAACGAGCAGTTTCTGCCATTCACGCTTAATACCGCGATAACCGCTGCGAATCTGCCGGCGGGGGTTACGCCGACATCGCTGTCAGCGTTGCCTCGGCAGAGTCTCGAAGGCGAAGTCGATATCTTCACTGCCGATCAGGTCTTCGCGTCGCGGCCGACGAAGAACTTCTCGTTCAACCTTCGTTACCGCTCGTACGATTACAACAATGAAACGCCCGACATTCTCTTTCCGGGTTACGCAGCGTTTGGCGAATCCTTCTGGCGCACCAGCATCGTTGGCAGCTTCGGCACCGAGCTGATCGAAAACAAACCCGTGTCGTTTCACCGGCAGAACTTCATTGCCGAAGGCACGTACGAATTCGCCAAGTGGCTGAAGTGGCAAGTCAATTACGAGTGGGAAGGCTGGGACCGCGAACATCGGCAGGTTGCCAGGTCGAACGAGAATTCGATCGGCACTTTGATTACTTACAGGCCGAATAACAAGTTCGACGGAAAGCTCAGCTATCGTTACTCAGACCGAACGCCGCGAGCTTACGATCCGGGCGTGCTGGAGTTTCGCCAACTCAGGTTGTTCGATCAGGCCCAGCGCATTCGTCACAACGCGAACGTGCAATGGCAGTACGCGGTGACGCCGAAGGTCGGGCTGTCGGGCACGTTCTCGTACCTGCACGACAAGTACGACGAAAACTTCTTCGGTTTGGTCAGATTCCTGCAAGGTCAGGGCAGCATCGATCTGCTTTACACCCACAACGACAAAACCGTCTTCTACGCGAACTATTCGCACGAGCGTTACAGCTCGCTCTTGCAAAGCATCACCAAAACGGGCGCGCCGTTTCAGCAGATAAATCCGGCGGCGCCCTGCTTCACGCCGAATTGTTTTCTGAATCGCTGGAATCGCGAGGATCGAAACCGCAATCACAGCTTCGGCATCGGCGTGACGACATACCTCGCGAAAGACAAGCTCTTCTTGGACGCGAACTACGCATTGTCGCTGTCGAACGATCGAATCACGACGGCCAATACGAGTGCGGTGGTTGCGGCTGCGGCTTTGAATGCAACGGCTTTCCCGTGGCCCGACGCGACCAGCAACTATCATGAGTTGAGCGTGGACACGAATTATCAACTAAAGGATAACCTCGCGTTAGGCTTCCGCTACATCTTCGAGCCTTATCGGCTGGACGATTTTCAATGGAACGGATTGAACGCCTATCCATTCGAGCGGCTGACGCCCGAACAGCAGTTTCCGACGACCCGGCCATTGCTGCTCGACTCGCGGTACTCAAGCCATAACGCGCATGTCTTCAGCGTCTATCTGCGTTTCCAAAAAGGGAAAAAGACAGGCACGCAATGATCAATCTGCCGGGCGATAATAATTTCCCACTGGACAATAAATAATTTGAGTTGAAGAAGTGGCCCTTAGGGGGCCACCTTTTTCTCTTGACGCGCAGACGAGCGATCCAGAAGGGCGGACACTGGTAGTCAAGCTGCGAAAATCTACCTATGGTCAGTGGGAATTTCCCCAAGAGTTCTCGAAAAAATGATGAAGCCGCGCAAATTCCATGCGGCACGAACGTTGCGGGATAGAACGCGAAGCAGTCTCATACGAGACTAGAAGAGGGAGGCCGGATGAGTCAGTCGGCAAAACGCCCACGGTCATCTTGTCGGGACGAAAGAGTAGATCGCCAGCTAATCGGCGCGTCGCGGGAAACCGTGACGCGTCTTTTTAGCGCGCTGAAGCGAAAAACAGAATTATTCACGTCAACGGAGATGGAATCTGGATTCGCGACAGCGCCGCGCTCGCCTCTTTAGCGCAACAGTCCCCCGAGATATGCGGGTGACCGTGATGCGCATCACAGAAATTCGCCGCAAGGCCAAATAGGATGGCAATGGCCGTCCCGGCTCTTTAGATAAGAAGCGATTTGCCCGCTGATGAAACGGGCCCTTTCCAGAAGAAAAAGGAGGCTCCAAAGTGAGACTCACAAAATCGGTTAATTTACTGCTGGTGCTCGCGTCACTCGTGGCCGTCGCTGTTTGGCTTGTGGCCGCGAGAAGTTCCCAAGCGACCAGTGGCCTGGTCACAGACGACAAACCGGTCGCCGCCAAAACCGACTCCGGTTACGTCGGCACAGACGTGTGCAAAGACTGTCACGAAGACCAGTTCAAAGCGTACTCGCACACGACGCACGCTGATTTGGCCAAGGTCAGCAGTTGGAAAAACAAGGTAACCGGCTGTGAATCCTGCCACGGTCCGGGCCAGGCGCACGTTGAGGGCGGCGGTGACGTCACCAAGATCGTTTCTTTCAAGAACAAGACTTCTAAAGAAACCTCCGAGACCTGTCTCAGCTGCCACGCCGGCAAAGACGAGCGTAATAACTTTCGTCGTGGCGAACACTGGCGCAACGACATCGGCTGCACTGACTGTCACTCAGCGCACTCGAACATAGTCGGCCGGAATGTTGCCAGTTCGAATCACTTTGTTACCACGCCTAACGCGGAAAAGCCGGGCTTCGCGACGATTGCGATGCTCAAGTCAAACGATCCGCAGCTCTGCATCGGGTGTCACAGTGAGGTGAAGCCGGCGTTCAACATGCCTTTCCATCACAAAGTGCTGGAAGGCGCGATGCGTTGCAGCGATTGCCACAATCCCCATGGCGGTTTCGAGTTGAAGCAGACCAGGCTGGCGACGGGCGCGGATGCCGCCTGTATCAAGTGTCACGCCGACAAGCAGGGGCCGTTCACTTACGAGCACGCACCGATTAAGACCGAAGGCTGTCAGGCCTGTCACACGCCGCACGGATCGGCGAATCCGCGGTTGCTTCAGTACAGCGCGATTAATCAGCTCTGCCTGACCTGCCACAGCGTCGATCACGGCGTGGGTGCGCTGGAACCGGTCGGACCGACGCACAACCAGAATCTGCAATACCGGGATTGCACCACGTGTCACGTGAAGATCCACGGCTCGCGTTCGAGCCCGGTGTTCTTCCGATAGCGTCGTGAGTTCAGCGGCGGAGGACGATCCGCCGCTGTTACCGGCGGGCGTTAGCCCGCCTCGAACCAGATGAGCCAAAGGATTAAGGCTATGAAAACCAAATTGAGAAATCTGCTGCGAGCGCTGCCGGGACTGACAGTCGCACTTCTGCTGACGACGAGCGCCGTCGTGGCCCAACCGGCGCCCGCGCCGACGAAGTCTCCCGACGCGAAGACGCCGAAGGAAGCGACGAAAGCCGCCAAGCCGACGAAGACTGAATCAGTTCCAACCTCGGCCACCACCGGCGAGGACGCCGGCGATTACACCATGACTTCGACGCTTGAGTTTGGCTACCGCGGAATTCACGTCGGTGGCGACGTCAACAAGTTCAAGAGCGATTTGAATTACAAAGCGGGCCCGCGGCTGTTTGATTCAAGTCTGTTGTTGCAGGCGAAGGACAGCAAGGGCGGCTTTTTCGATTCGCTGCTGGTGACCTCTACTGGCTGGGGCGCTGATCCCTCGGGAAATGTGCGAATACGTATGGAAAAACCGCAGGCTTATCGGTTTGATGGGAACTATCGCCGCTTCAAGTACTATCGCGTCCTCAACAACATTGTAAATCCAGTTTGGAGCTTTGGTCTGCAACCTAATCCGGTCAGTGGATTTCACAGCTACAACACCCGCACTCAGATGGGCGACTTCGATCTCACTATTCTGCCAAAGAACGAGATCATCAGTTTCAACATAGGTTACTCGCCTGAGCGATACACCGGGCCATTCTTCACCACCTATTCCGCAGGCGGTAATCAACATCAATTGCTGGCAAATGCTCGGTCGCGGGCGAATGATTTTCGTGTCGGCGCGGAAGGAAAGCTAGGACCAATCGACTGGACATTCCTGCAGGGCTTCCGTCGTTTCCGCGATGATACCTTTACCGATACGGTGCCGTTAGCGATCAATCCCGCGAGTACCGCGGCCCGACTGACAAGCTACGCCCGAAACGAGCCGTCAAAGGGAAGTGTTGATTTCACTCGCGCCAGTCTTCACACGCTGGTGGCCAAGAAGCTCGACCTCACCGCGCGGATCGTTTACAGCAAAGCCGATTCAAGCTTCGCCTTTGTCGAAAACTTTACCGGCGTCAATTGGAATCCTCGTGTCACCGGATGGCCTCCGACTGCGATTCCGCGAGTTCCCGGCCCCGGCACCGTGACAGTAGCCGGAACGCCGAACACGCTGAATCTCGGTCAGTACAACATCACCGGCAAGACGGAACGCCCCAGCATTCTGTTTGATTTTGGCGCCACGTTTTTGGCGACGGACAACTTCCGCCTGTCGAACACGTTTCGAGTGGAAGACTGGGACATCACCGGCACGGCAGTTTTCGCCGACTTCTTCTCAATCACGCGTAATCTGCCGGCGACTGCCGGCGGCGGCACGAGCACGGACACGGTGGGTTTCAGCAATCTCGATGCGACCGAGATCACGCGATACCGCAAGTACCAGAACACCTTCGAAGGCGACTATCAGTTCAGTAATCGGCTTGCAATCCATTTCGGACACCGCTATGGCCAGCGCAAAATCGAGCGGTTCTTTGACGGCTTCAATCTCGGGTCGCAGGGCTCGTTGACCCCGCCGAACGCTCGCAGCACACACCTGGAGATTTTTGACAACCACACCCACGCTTTCTTCGCTGGATTCAAAGCGCGCCCCGCAAAGGAGTGGACGGTTTACCTTGACGTCGAGCACGGAACGGCCGACAACGCCTTTACGCGCATCGGCAATTACGACTACACGAACCTCCGTGCGAAGAGCCGCTATGTCCCAAACCGGAAAGTAATCCTGAACCTGGGAATGATTGTGAGGAACAACGCGAACCCGTCAGAGATTGCCGGGGTAACGCTCACAAACTTCGGCGTCTCGTACAAGACGAGGATCTTCACGTCGTCACTGGACATCATGCCCAACTCCCGCCTTATGTTGAACCTGGGCTACAACTACAACTGGGTCAACAGCGAATCGCTCATCGACTACTCGTATTTGAGCTCGACGAACTCAGCCATTCGCGGAACCTCTTGGTATTACGTGCGGAACAATTTCTTCTTCATCGAGTCGACCTCCAGGCTTACGCCGCGGGTCACGTTCTATTCCGCGTATCGCGTAAACAAAGATAACGGCCAGGGCAACCGGGTCTCCGATCCGTTGGCGACCGGCGCGCGCACACTGATTACGTCGTACCCGATGAGTTTCCAATCGCCTGAAGCGCGGCTGTCGATCAAACTCAATCGCCGGCTCGATTGGAACTTCGGCTATCAGTACTTCAATTACAACGAGGACGGCTTTCAGCGGACGTTCGCCGGAACCCCGCGAGCCCAGAATTACCACGCGCATCTGCCGTACATGTCGCTGCGTTTGTACTTCGGCCGCAAAGAGTAGCCGAACTATCAAAGGCGAATGCGAGCGAACTCCAGCTCAGGTTTTGATTGACCGCGGCTGGAGTTCCCTTTATTGGAGAAAGGCATTGGCATTAGTGAAATGCATAGCGCCGCAGGTGAGCGATGAAGATTAGTTCTGTTGGGTTTACGGTGTTCATTATCTTCTTTGGCGCGGCCACGCTTGACGCGATTACTACGCGCAGTTGGCTGCGATCGATTTTTTGGCTGCCATGGGCGTGGCGTTTTTGATCGCCGGCAACCTGCGAAAGTCAGTTCGGACAAAGTAAGAACCGATTCGGTCGTCTTTTGGAGGATGAGCGAGTGAACTTCGACATTCGCGCTAAAGCGAAGAAGGGTCTCGGCGGGCCCGACTCACCACCCCGACGCAGCTTTCTTGATTTCCTGCTGGGCACGAGCGCGCTTGCGACTCTCGGAGCGATTGTCTACCCAATCATCCGCTTCATGGCGCCGCCGCAAATTGTCGAGTCGGCAGAAAATTCAGTCGTCGCCGCGAAGAGCAATGAAATCCCGCCTAATTCAGGGAAAATTTTCAAATTCGGCAACAAACCGGGAATCCTCGTGCGGACTGCCGCGGGAGAGCTGAAAGCCTTCTCCGCCGTCTGCACGCATCTGGATTGCATCGTTCAATATCGCGACGACACCAAACAAATTTGGTGCGCCTGTCATAACGGCCAGTACAACTTGAGCGGAAAGAATATCGGCGGTCCGCCGCCCCGACCTTTGGAAGAGTTTCAGGTCAACACGCGCGGCGATGATGTAGTAGTCACGCGCACTTGAGATATTTGAACCACAGAGGACACAAAGGAACAAGGTACAGAACCGCGAGCGGTAGCGAGCGGGTTAGGAATTCAACCTGACGATGGATGGAAGCATATTGAAACGGGAAACTCAAAAAGGATTCGTTCGAAACTGAAGATTGAGTCTCTGTCCCGCTCGCTATCGCTCGCGGTTCTGTTTTCCTCAGTGTCCTCTGTGGTTAATTAGATCGTGAGAATTAAAGCCCTAACAAGCTGGCTCGACGAGCGTCTCTCTATCGGCTCGCTCGCGAAAGTTGCCGACAAGAAAGAAGTTCCGGTTCATCGCCATTCGATCTGGTATTACTTCGGCGGGATGACGTTGTTTCTGTTCGTCGTCCAGGTCGTCACCGGAATCCTGTTGCTGCTCTATTACCGCCCCAGCTCAGAAACGGCTTTCGAGAGCGTCCAATTCATCATCACGGAAGTTAAGTTCGGCTGGCTGATTCGATCGATCCATAGCTGGTCCGCGAATCTCATGATCGCCACGTTGTTCATTCACATGTTCAGCGTCTTTTTTCTGCGCGCTTACTATCCGCCGCGCGAAGTTACCTGGATCAGCGGCGTGGTGCTGCTTTTCATTTCGATCGCTTTTGGATTCAGCGGATACCTACTGCCGTGGAACGAAGTGTCATTCTTTGCGACCAAAGTCGGCACTGAAATCGCGGGAGTTGTACCGGTGATCGGCCGGCCAATTATGCGCTTCCTGCGCGGCGGCGATGACGTCACCGGCGCGACACTGACCCGGTTCTTTGGCTTTCACGTCGCCGTCTTGCCTGCGGCGGCGACGGTGTTCCTGGGCATTCACATTGCGCTCGTCCAGTTGCACGGCATGCACGTGCCGAAAAAATACGAACACAACTACGGGCGCATGAAGTTCTTTCCAAACTTCGTCCTGCGCGATCTCATCGGTTGGATTCTGGCGATCGGCGTACTGGCGGCCCTGGCCGCGATTTTCCCGTGGGAACTCGGCACGAAAGCCGATCCGTTTGCGCCCGCTCCGGCCGGTATTAAGCCCGAATGGTATTTCCTCTTCATGTTTCAGACGCTCAAGTGGCTGCCGGCGAAAATCCTTGGCATGGATGGGGAAGTACTGGGCATCATGGCGTTCAATATCATCGGCGCGCTGCTGTTTGCCGTGCCGTTCATTGACCGTGACCCATCGAATCGCCGCCGCCATCTGATTTTCAACATCTTTGGAGTGTTCGCCCTTCTCTTCATCGTGGTGATGACGATTGTTGGCTATGTGACGTGATTTGGAGTGCGCCGGCATTGACGGCGCTTTGGATGAAGATCATGAACTTCAACAGCGTGACTAGACCTGCAGGACGATCCAAAGCTGCGTTATCGCCCTCCGAGATTAAGTCTCTGTGCCTCAGTGGATCTCTGTGTCTCTGTGGTGAACTATCATGCGATAAGACTCACCATAGAGACACAGAGATCGCACGGAGACACGGATTATTCGTTCTTACTGCGGCCGTGGTGACAGTTTTTACGATTGTAACCATTGCCGCTGGCCAGAAGAAAAACTTGTGCATCGATTGTCACGCCAAATTGGACGATCCGGTCATCAGCGCGCCGGCGAAACTTTTCGATACCGATGTTCACAAAGCCCGCGGGCTGATGTGTAACGATTGCCATGGCGGCGATCCAAACGCCGACACCAAGGAAGCCGCAAAACATCCAAGCAAAGGCTACCTCGGAAAACCCAAGACGCTCGACATCCCGGCCTACTGCGGCAAGTGCCATAGCGACGCAAACCTGATGAAGCGGTTCAATCCTTCGCTGCGCGTGGATCAGGAACGCGAATACTACACAAGCATTCACGGCCAGTTGCTGAAACAGAAAGGCGAGACACGCGTCGCGACGTGTGTCAGTTGCCACAGTGTGCATGGCATTCGCTCGCCCAGCGATCCGCTTTCCTCGGTCTATCCGGCGAACGTCGCTGAAACCTGCGCCAAGTGTCACGGCAGCGGGGATTACATGCGCCCGTTTGGCATTCCCAGCGATCAATTCGCCAAATACAAAACCAGCGTCCACGCAAAAACGCTGTACGACAAACAGGATTTGTCGGCGCCGACTTGCAATGATTGCCACGGAAATCACGGCGCGGCTCCGCCCGGCATCACTTCAGTCGCGAACGTCTGCGGCCAATGCCACGCGCGCCAGGCTGAATTGTTCCAAACGAGCCCGCACAAAGCGGCATTTGATCAGAGGGACCTGGCGGAGTGTGTTACCTGTCACGGGAACCACGCGATTCCCAAACCCGGAGATGAAATGATCGGAACTCATCAGGGCGCGGTTTGCATCGCCTGCCACACCAGTGGCGACAAGGGCTTCGCCGCGGCCGGCTCTATGCGCGCGCGGATCGACGAATTGATTCTGGGCATTCATAAATCGACTGACATCCTGGACCTGGCGGAACGGAAAGGCATGGAAGTCAGCAAGCCCAAGTTTGAATTGAAAAACGCGACCGATGCGTTGACGCACGCGCGCGTGTTGATTCACAGCTCGTCAACGGCCGAAGTGGACAAAGTCGTCAGTCCCGGGCTGGAGGCCGCAAACAAAGGCTACCAGGCGGGCGAGAGTGCGCTCGCAGAATTGAGCTTCAGGCGAAAGGGTCTCGCAGTTTCGCTTGTTTTCATTCTGTTTTTGGCGGGGCTCGTTTATCTTAAGATACGCCAGATCGAAAATCGGAAAGCGGCAAATTACAGTTAACAGTGACCATGGCAGGCGCGCGCTCTCACATCTACAAAAGGATCAGGTTCCTGGTCTTTTGCGTCTTAATGGGATGCGCGCACGTTGTTGGGCTTCACTTCACGAACGCGACGGCCGCTGAACCTCAAAGACGGCCGCAGAGATCTCGTTCGCAAAAACCAAAAACTCCGCCAAAGCCGAAAATCGATTACAAGAGTTTCTCGCACACGACGCACGTTGTGACGCAGAAGCTGGCCTGCGATTCCTGCCACAAAGTTCCTTCCAGGAATTGGAACGTCGTGCGCAAGGGCGACGCGGCTTTTGCAGACGTTACGGACTTTCCGGAACATTCGGCGTGTCTCGAGTGTCACCGCACACAATTCTTTGCCCCCGAGCGGCCCGCGCCGGCCATCTGCTCTAACTGTCACATCGCCGTGACGCCGAAGGACACCGCGCGCTGGGTGTTCCCAAGTTTGGGCGATCTCAGTGATCCAAAACTAAAAAGGCGCGATGCTCCGTCAGAGTTCGGCGTCGGCTTTCCGCATGACAAGCACATTGATGCGATCGGTTTAAACCTGCCGCGCGAGCGCGATCGCGCGCGATTCATCAACGCCGTGTTCCAGGCAAAGAAACCTGCGCCGCCAAAGAGTTGTCCCGTCTGCCACGAGACGTATCAGCCGCAGGGGAACTCGAGCGAAGAGTACGTGACGAAGCCGCCGAAAGGGATCGGCGACGCGTTTTGGCTGAAGAAGGGCTCATTTAAGACGATTCCCAACAGCCACACGACTTGCTTCACGTGCCATAGCGCTGATTCAGGAATTCCGCCTGAGCCAAAAAACTGCGAGACCTGTCACAAGCTGCTCGCGCCGGCGCACTTGAAGACTGATTTCGATCCGAAGCTGGCCGCCACGATGGGCGCTGACAAGTTCATGATCGAACGATGGCGCCGCAGAATTTCGTCTGGCGCCTTTCGGCATGAAGGCGGCGAACACCCCGACGTGAGTTGTCTGAACTGTCATAACGTCGAGAGTGCAACGTTCAGCACCGTCGATCCGAAAACGATGAAGGTGCCGGTGAAGTCGTGCGGCGGCGCTGACGGATGTCACATCACCCAGACGGCTGACGACGGCGGCATTTTGAATTTTGAAGTCGACAGCAAGCGCAAGGATGCAAGCTTCGTCTGCACGAAATGTCACGTGACGTTTGGGAAAGAAGCAATGCCTGCCAGTCACCCGCAGGCGATTCCGACACCGAAGCCGAAAAGTTGATGAATGGGCTTGCGACACGCAAGCGTTTGATTAGCTCCGATGGTTATAGAACCCGAAAGTAAAGAGAATCCAAAGCGCCCGAGGAGCGGAATGTTCCGGTGTCGTCGCCACATCGTGCTCCGACGGAGCTTTCGACAGAATTTCGGCGGACGGTTTTATAAACATCTCGCGCCTACGGCGATGCTCATCGCTGTCGCAATCGTTTTTGCCGCAACGATTACAGGGTCGCGTGCGTCGGACACGGCCGCTACAGTTGAGCCTTTCGAATCGGCGCAACAACAAATGCAATTTCCCGAAGGCCTGGACTTTTCGAAATTCCTGCATAACACGCAGAACCACGCGCGATTGCCATGCCTGCTTTGTCATCGCCGTGATTCGAACGCGCCGGTGCCGAGGCGGCCTGGCGCGTCACAACATTTGCCTTGCGCAGGTTGTCACGCGCAACAGTTCGCGAGTTCGGACAGTCCTATTTGCACTATTTGCCACACGGACGTGAAATCCGGCGCGTTGAAATCTTTTCCTCGCCTGCGCAGCTTTCGCATGAAGTTCGATCACGCCCGGCACATGAAGATGGGAAACCTCAGTTGCGCAACGTGTCACCGGCCGGCGCGTGGCGGCGTGGCAATGTCGATACCTGCGGGGTTCACTGCACACACGACCTGCTATCGATGTCACACGCCGCGCGCACAATCGGGCGGTCGGGATATCTCTTCATGCGGCACATGTCATCAGTTGGGCGGCTACGCACGCACGCCGCAGTTCACACAGGCATTTCGCGTCGGCTTTAGCCATGCAAAGCACGACAAGGTGACGTGTAACGAATGTCATCAGGTGCGCGCCGGCATGCCGCAGCGCCGGCAGGTCACGAATCCCGAACCGCTGAATCATCACGCGACCGGCCGCGGCCAGAGTTGCCTGACCTGTCATGACGGCAAACGCGCTTTCGGCGGCGATGATTTTTCAGCTTGTAAGCGGTGCCACACCGGAACGACGTGGCACTTTTGATAACGGTGTTTAGAGTACCAACTTTAGTTGGGCTTTCCGCCAACACGGCCAACTAAAGTTGGTACTCTAACGCCGGAACCGGAGGCTCATCATGAAACTCATAACGATCTTTGCATTCCTTCTTTTCTCGCTCGCGCTCGTTTCAACTCAATCGCTTCCGCTTGAAGCTTCGGCGCAAGACGCCAAGAAGATGCCGGAGACCATGGTTCTTTCAAAAGAGGCGAAGCTGGGCGGAGTCAGTTTCAATCATCTTAAGCACGCCACCGAAAAGCGCAGCCCTGACGGCAGCCAGATAATCGCGTGTGTCGAGTGTCATCATACCGCGCAGCCCGCAGCCGAGGCTTTGAAGGATCCGCCGCATAAGACAGTTTGGCCGGCTGATCGCACGACCACGCTGACGGCTGAATTGGTCGAGAAAGACGCAACCACTACGGTCAACGTCTGCACCGACTGTCACGCGCGCGCCGAGGCGAAGCCGAAGCTGTTGCCGGAAATTCCGTCACTGAAATTCGAAGGTTCGGACGAGGCGACGGTGCTGAATAATCAGCAGGCGTTCCATCGCAACTGCGGCGGCTGTCATGACGAAGCGGTGAAGGCCAGGGCAGCGCTCGATCCGGCGCCGCCGACTTCGAAGAAGTGCACGGCCTGTCACAAAAAGACCGCAGCTTAACTGTCTTTACGCCCTTTTTCCTTTGGGAGAAGGAAAATGGTTGCGGATGACGGTCCAGCTGAGGTTCGACCTGATTTTCTCTTAGTTAGTCGGAGCACTCTGTGCGCTAAGCCGTAACCCTCTCACAGAGGGATGGAACGAATTAGTTGTGGAAGTTTCCCGCTACTCAGCGCAAAACTTCGCAGCTATTCGCCCAGCCCGCGGCAAAAACCAAGCAAATCAGCCCGGCACAGGCATTGCCGAATCGACCGTGCAGCCGAAAGGCGCAGATGCAGGTCTATTGGAGGCATTCATGATGACTCGGTTAATTAAGCTGATGTTCCTGGCAGCGACGGTGATTGTGGCCGCGGCGTTCCTAATCGTTGCGACGCCCGCGCGCGCGACGGACGAGGAAACGGCAACGCTCTACAACACGAAGTGCAAGGCATGCCATGGCGCAGCGGCCGAGAAGAAATTCGACGCGACGAAAGCTGATGACGTGCTGATTCAAGTCACGCTCGATGGCAAAGATGCCGAGAAGCCGCCCAATATGCCGGCGTACAAGGACAAAGGCATGACCCCTGAGCAGGCCAAGGCGCTGGTCGCCCATATGAAGTCACTGAAGCAGTAGTCCGCGAAACGTCTACCTGTCCTACGCCACCCTGCCAAAGAGGCGGCCGGCAGTTGAGGTTTTCTGCGATCGCTCTCGCAACTCGAGGGCGGTCGCAGATCTTTCTGCGGCCACTATTTAAGTGTGAGTTGCGTCACCGCAGCCCGCTCTATTCCGTTATAATGTGCAGCCTGGTTCGAGTCTGTGAGATGTTACGTCATAGCTGTTGTCGTCGTAGCCGCACTGTCAGCCGGCTTTGCGATTCGACTCACCAGTCTGCCTTCGGCAGATGCGCAAACGAATCAGGCCTCGTCACCCACGCCAGTCAGGCCCAACGAGGGCGCCGTCATCGGGGGCCCGAACGCCGCCGCGTCGCCCGCGCCCCAGAATTTGCAATGCCAGGGCTGTCACGCGCCAGGCAAACAACTTCCCTACCTGGCCGGATCGCTTTTTCATAACCAGCCGCACGAGGATTACGACAAGGGTTTCCACGCCAAAGCTCTGCAAACCGGCACCAAGGCGGCGAGTTGTGTCGACTGTCATGCTCGTAACCGCGACCTGTCCACCATGCTGCCGGCCAGCGATCCGGGCTCAACAATCAATCGCGCGAACATTGCCGAGACCTGCGGGCGCTGCCACGCTGATAAGTCGGTGATGCTGGGCAGCGGCATCAGTGATCGCCCGATTCTTTCGTATCGCGAGAGTGTGCACGCCAAGGCAATCGCGGGCGGAAATCTAAGCGCCGCGGTCTGCACTGATTGCCACGATGGTCACGACATCCTGCCGGCTTCGAACGCGCAATCGCCAATCGCGAAAGTCAATATTCCGAATACGTGCGGCAAGTGCCACAGCGCGGAGAGCAATGAATTTGTGCAAAGTGTTCACGGAACCGCACTCGCGCGTGGCGTGTCACGATCTCCGAACTGCACTGATTGTCACGGCATTCACAAAATAGAAACTCCCATCGAAAACGGCATGAACGGCAGTAAGTCACCCACCGTCGCGGCCGGCACGCAAAGCTGCGCCAACTGCCACGAGGGCGTCATGCTTTCGCGCGAATTCGGCGTGGCCGGCGAACGCGTGCAGAGTTATCGCGACAGCTATCACGGTTTGGCGTCGCAATTCGGCTCGAAAGTGGTGGCGAACTGCGCGAGTTGCCACGGGGTACACAACATTTTCCCTTCGACCGATGCCCGCTCAATGATTCACCCCGTGAATCTCGCCCGAACCTGTGGCCAATGCCACGTCGGCGCAGGCGAGAACTTTGCCAAAGGCAGGATTCATTTGACTTCCGCACTCGTGTCCGATGACGCCACTGAGCGCGACATGGCAGTTCGGGGTACGAGGATCGTGCGCTGGATCTATCTGCCGCTGATTTTCCTGACTATCGGAGGAATGGCGCTGCACAACTTGCTCATTTGGCGAAAAAAGGTTGTGGCGCGCCGCCGCGAACATCGCCCGATAGTTCGGCTTACCCTGAACCAGCGAGTCCAACATTGGCTGCTGCTCACCAGTTTCATCGCGCTCGTATTGAGCGGGTTCGCGCTTCAATATCCCGATTCAGTTCTGGCATGGATGCTCGGCAGCAGCGAAGCTCTGCGAAGGATAATTCACCGCGCCGCTGCGGTCGTGATGCTCGTGGTGGGCGTCTATCACCTGGCGTATCTCGCGTTCTCAAAGGAAGGTCGCGGCTGGCTGAAAGACATGCTGCCGAAAGTGAAAGATGTGCGCGACGTCGTCGGAAACTTTGCGTACTACCTCGGGATCAGTCGCGCGAAGCCTAAGATTGCGCGCTTTGGTTACGCTGAGAAGGCGGAATACTGGGCCGTCGTTTGGGGGACCATCATCATGGGTCTGACGGGACTTATGATCTGGTTCAAGATCAGCATCTTCGGTTTTTTGCCGCGCTGGTGGATCGACATTGGCCTGGCGATTCACTTTTACGAAGCGGTATTGGCCACGCTCGCCATCATCGTCTGGCATTTCTACCACGTGATCTTCGACCCGGATGTTTATCCACTGAACTTCGCCTTCATCGACGGGCGAGTGTCGGAAGAACTTTACAAAGAAGAGCACGAATTGGACTATGAACGTCTTCAGCAGACGTCAGTTACAGCCGAGAATAATCAAAAAGCCGAATCCGCATCGGCCCAGGTGGAATCGAACGATGGGGAAAAGAATAAATGAGTGACGAGGCACCAGTCCGCAAGACTCCCAGGCTGTTTCGCAACTACATAAGTTTTGTCGGCGCCGCCATTGCCATCGCCAGCCTGGCCAGTGTGTTTCTTCTCTTCCTGATGGAAATTACTGCCCACCAGGAGAACCCTTACCTGGGTATCCTCACCTACATTGTTTTCCCTTCGTTCCTCGTGTTCGGCCTGGCCGTAATCGCGCTCGGGATGCTGATGGAACGTCGCCGGCGAAGACGCGCCTCGCCTGATGAAATATTGGCGTATCCACGCCTGGATTTAAACGATGCGCACGCCCGAAGAGCTTTCTTTACTTTCCTGCTAGTCACCTTCCTTTTTATTTCAGCCAGTGCTTTCGGCAGTTACAAGGCTTACGAGTACAGTGAGTCGGTAGCCTTCTGCGGCCAGACTTGTCACGTGCCGATGAAGCCCGAATACGTCGCTTACCTGGCCTCGCCGCATGCCCGGGTGCGTTGCGTCGACTGTCATGTCGGCCCAGGCGCCGAATGGTACGTGCGCTCGAAATTTTCAGGGGCTTATCAACTCTATTCGGTCGCGTTCAATAAGTTCCCGCGGCCGATTACGACACCAGTGCACAATTTGAGACCGGCCCAGGAGACCTGCGAACAATGCCATTGGCCGGAGAAGTTCTTTGGCGCTCAGCTCAAAGTCTTCAATCGTTACGCCTACGATGAAAAGAACACTCACCGCCAGTTTCGCATGCTACTTAACGTGGGGGGCGGCAGTCCGACGACCGGCCAGGTCACCGGTATTCATTGGCACATGAACATTGCGAACAAGATTGACTACATCTCAACCGATGATCAACGCCAGGTAATTCCCTGGGTGCGAATGCAAGATCGAGAAGGCAACGTCACTGAATACTATGACCGTAATCGGCCGCTCACGCCGGAACAGATTGCGGCCGCAACCAAACGGCGGATGGACTGCGTCGATTGCCACAATCGGCCGGCGCACATCTATCAACCACCCGACCTCTCAGTCGATCAATCGTTTGCGGCGCGAAAGCTCGATCCGACGTTGCCCTATCTGAAGCGTGAGGCCATTGCCCTGCTAACCAAAAACTACCAGACGGAGGATGAGGCGCTAAAGGCGATTAGTTCTGGCTTGGCTGATTTCTATCGGCTTAATTATCCAGATATCTACGCCGACAAGAAATACTTGATCATGAGCGCGATTACTGAACTGCAAAGAATTTTTAGTACCTATACTTTCCCTGAAATGAAGGTCGACTGGAAGACCCATCCAAACAACATTGGCCATCTTTACTTTTCCGGCTGTTTTCGCTGTCACGATGGCGAGCACGTGAGCAACACGGGCAAGGTCGTGAGCAACGACTGCGATATCTGTCACTCAGTACTCTACGATTCTGCGCGACTGCCTGAAAGAAACGCGCGGACCGGACCATTCCAACATCCGGTCGACCTGGGTGGTTTAGCTGATCGCAAGTGCGATGTATGCCACAAACCTAATCAGCCCTTCAAGCACCCGGTGAATCTGGGGGACATTTCGACCTTCCAGTGTGTTGAATGCCATCCGCGGAAGAATTGATGCCCCCGCTTAACGATTTTCCGCAGACCCTGGGACCCGCACAGACTCGTTACCGCGAGAAAATTCCGCTAATTGAGGAAAGTTACGCACCTTCTCTCCCTCGAAGAGCTTACTGAACCAATCATAGCCGGGAAACCAGGAGGGCACATCGGTTGCTTGGTTCTCACCAGTAAGCCAAAGGGCGAACAGCCGCGCAGCGGATCGGCGATGCGAAGGTGGTTCTTATGCGCCAGGACAAGCGCGATATTCTTGAAGTCCTACAGTCAGAGCTCGACTTCATCGAGCATGGCGGCTACGGCCGCCCGGTTCGTATACCCTGGCGAGCTAGATCCGCTTTTCAGAATTCGCGGACCTGCCTCAACTATGCATATCTGGAGAAGGCCTATCCCTGCAGCGAATGTCAATTAATCGACTTTGTGCCCGGCGATAAGCATTCGGAACAAGTACCTTGCATTTTCATTCCTCCGGACGAGTCGGGAGAGACAATCGCGACCTGGAATTGGAAAACACTTAGCCCCAACTTGAACGAGTGCTGAAAACCTGGCTCCGAGCCAAGATCACTGTGATCGAAGCCACGCGTCGCTGCGCAGTTTCGTGATGTTCGCGTTAGCCTCTTATAATCTGAGTCGCCGTTGAACCGCACGCAACGGGCGACGGAAAGTGATAGACAAAACCCTGAAAGATTACAAACAAAGGATTCTCGTCGTTGATGACGAGAAGATGATTCGCTGGTCGCTTGGTGAAGCGCTTCGCGGCTGGGGTTACGAACCCATCCAGGCTGAATCTGCGAGCGCCGGATTGGCCGCATTTGAAGCGGACCAGCCGGCAGCAATTCTTTTGGACATCAATCTCCCCGACGGCTCAGGACTTGAAGTGCTGCGCCAGATTCGACATCGCCAACCCGATGCGGTCGTAATCATGATTACGGCTAACGTGCTGGTTGATGAAACTATTGCCGCGCTACGCGGCGGTGCGTACGACTTCATCGGCAAGCCGATTAATCTCGAGGAGTTACAGGTCGCGATTCGCAACGGCATCGAAGCTGGCCGCTTGCGCAAGGAAGTAAACCTGTTTCGTCGTGAGCGCGCGCAGCAGTTCAGCTTCGATCAGATTGTGGGCGAGTCACCGTCGATGCGCGAGATGCTGGCCCTGGCGAACAAGGTTGCCGAGAGCGAGGTTTCCTCCGTGTTGTTACAAGGAGAGTCGGGCACCGGAAAGGATTTAGTTGTTAAGGCAATTCACTACCACTCGTCCCGGGCCGATCATCCGTTCGTCGCCATCAACTGTGCCGCCATACCCGGCACGTTAATCGAAAGCGAGTTGTTCGGTTATGAGAAAGGCGCTTTCACTGACGCGAAAGCGCGCAAGGAAGGTTTGTTCGAACAGGCGGAAGGCGGAACGCTGTTCCTCGACGAAATTGGCGAGCTGGAGCTGAGCCTGCAAGCGAAGCTTTTGCGAGTGCTCGAAGAAGGTTCGTTTCGTCGCGTCGGGGGTCTAAAAGACTTGCCCCTTGACGTGCGTGTCATAGCGGCTTCGAACCGCGATCTCAAAGCCGAAGGTGAGGCTGGTCGTTTTCGGCCCGACCTTTTCTACCGGCTCTCGGTAATTCAAATTGATATTCCACCGTTGCGCGAACGTGGTGACGACGTACGCTTGCTGGCCGAGCACTACATGTCAACTTTCAGAATGCGATTACGTAAGAATATTGATCGCATTTCGCCGGAGGCACTAGCCGCCTTTGCCGGTTACGACTGGCCGGGAAATGTTCGTGAATTGCGTAACGTTATCGAGCGCGCGATGATCCTCGAAGACAGTGACGAGATCACAGCTAAATATCTACCACGCGGACTGGCGGTTGAATCGCGCACGGGAAGTGCGACTTTGCCCTCGGATCAAATGCGCTTACCCGCGGCCGGGGTCTCGCTGGAGGACGTTGAGATGTCTTTGGTCCGTCAAGCGCTGGAACGGAGCGGAGGAAATCAGACGAAAGCCGCAGAGTTACTACACATTTCCCGCGACCAGCTTCGCTACCGTATGAAGAAGTTGGAAGAAGTTGCAGCTGCTGTAAGTGAATAGAACACGTGATTCGTGGTCACGCCCGAATGTCACGAGTTGGCGAAGCAAACGAAATATTGCGACCGCCCCTTGACCCAAAACGCTTCGGCGACTTTCAACGAGCTGCGAAGCAGCGGACGTAGTTAAGCCCAAGGTGAGGCTTTGCGAGCCTTGGGTCACGATTAAATGGATTTGTTGGAACCGCGGAGCGGCGACCGAGGTAGTAAGGATTGTCTGACTTTATCTAATCACACTGCTGATCACCATAGAGTTGCGCCCAGTTGGCAAATTCAAATCCCACTTATCAGGTCGGGCTAAGCGCCAGACCGGCGGGCAGGTTCAAATGGCTGGTGAGCCGCTCCGCAGCTCCAACAACTAATTAATCATCGTAACCCAAGGCTCGCAAAGCCTCGCCTTGAGCTTAACTATGTTCGCTGCTACGCAGCTGGTTGAGCGATTACGCCATCGTTGAAACCAATGGCGCAGGTTAAAGGTCGCCGCTACGCGGCTGGTACCGAACCCCGTAATTTACCTGGACTCTTCCGCAATGACCGCCTTATCTCGCTTCTAATCACGTCTGCCAACCCATTTCTACACGTGATAAACTCTGCGCAATGTCTTCCGATTTGCACGCCCAAAGCGGGGCCGAACATGCGCTTGAGCGTTCCCTCAAAGAACTAGCCGACATTAAGTTTGCTTTGGATCAGTCAACGATCGTGGCGATCACCGATCAGACGGGAATCATTACTTTCGTCAACGACGAATTTTGCCGCATCTCGAAATACTCACGCGAGGAATTGTTAGGCCAGGATCATCGCATCATTAACTCCGGCTATCATCCAAAAGATTTCATCCGCGATCTTTGGACTACCATCGCGTCAGGAAAGGTCTGGAAAGGTGAACTCAGAAATCTGGGGAAGGACGGCAGTATTTATTGGGTCGATACGACCATCGTTCCGTTTCTTAATTCGGCAGGCAAGCCCTACCAGTACGTCGCCATCAGACATGACATTACGCAACGCAAAGTAGCGGAAGAGCAGGTTCTTCAGCAGGCTGCCGAACTGCAACGCGCCGCACAGCTATCTTTTGTGGGTGAACTGGCGGCCGGCCTTGCCCATGAAATCAAAAATCCACTGGCAGGTATTCAAGGCGTGGTAGACATACTTATTCGTCGCCGTGATAAGAATGATCCTGAGCGCGAAGCATTGGAAGGAGTCCGTCATGAAGTCGAAAGGATCGATAGCACTGTGCGAGCGCTGCTGGATCGTGCGCGTCCGCGACTGATCTCAGTGAGAGCAAGTTCACTCTCGGACATCGTGGTGCGCGCGATCAATTTGGCCCGCGCGCAGTTGGCGAATATAACTACAGGAGGCCGAAACGTTGGTATCGAATTTCAGCCCCCGGTAGATCCAATAACTATTGCCATCGATCCAGCTCAGATTGAAGACGCCGTGCTCAATCTGATTATCAACGCCATTGAGGCGGTCGGTGATGATGGCACGGTTAAGATTCAGGTCGTGCGATCTGAAAATGAGCGCTCCGAAGAATTTGAAGATGAAGCAATAGTCAAAGTCTCAGACAATGGACGCGGCATTAGTGAAGAAAATCTCGCCCGCATTTTTAACCCCTTCTTCACCACGCGGACTGACGGCACCGGGCTCGGACTTCCTGCTGTGCGCCGGATCGCGCGCGCGCATGGGGGCCGTGTGGAAGTGAATTCTACCGTGGGTGAAGGCTCAACCTTTTCGCTTCATCTTCCAATAACCCAGTGAACTCCCATCTACAGGGGAATTGGCCCATTTAGGCGCGCGGTCTGAGCAAAGTTGCGCATCCTCATGCGCGAAAGCTCGCACGCGCGCTTAGATCTCGCAGATCGAAGCACGCTGAATCACCCCGGTCGGGTTGCTTTGCCTGAAAAGTCTGAGAGTTTTACTCTCATTCACACTGGGCTTCAGCCCGGTGATGAAAGACCGCGAGAATCGCAGGAACCGTTTCAACGGTAATGACATACTTGACTCTGCGCGAGCTCTCTTCAAACCTCGCTGCAATGGCTCTGCCTCTCTGATGCGCGGCAAGTCTGCGACTTGCCGGCAACGAAC
The DNA here is from genome assembly GCA_052389795.1 of Acidobacteriota bacterium. Taxonomy (GTDB): domain Bacteria; phylum Acidobacteriota; class Blastocatellia; order Pyrinomonadales; family Pyrinomonadaceae; genus UBA11740. The sequence goes on from JBQTHO010000006.1 coordinate 272,637, forward strand.
CTTCTTTTTTCATCGGGTCTTCGACCCGCACCGGTCAAAGACCGCTGAGACTAAATGGGCCACGTATCGGCAAGTCCGAGACTTGCCGCGCATCAGAGTGGCAGAGCCATTCGCGGTGGTGAGTCAAGTATATTAATACCGTTTCAACGGTTTCTCCGTGTCGTTTGCAGGGCAAGTCCTTCGTAGCCAATCGCCTGAGTGTCTTGAGAAGACCAGTAAACCGTTAGAAACGGTTCACTCTAGTCTCGTACTCTGCTTATCACCGGGCTAAAGCCCGGTGTGGATGAAAGCTGCCTTTCAGACTTTTGAGGCAAAACCCGGGTCGGGTTGGCACAAGCGTTGCCACTGATCGAATGGAGACGCGTGTGCGAATCGCCCGAATCGCCCGATGGTCGGCGGAATAGATTTCAAAGGCTGCATCTATGGAACACGAACATTCGATTGAAGCCATTCAAGAGCGTTTGTCGACTGGGCCGCGCCATAACTATCTGCGCGATTGGATCTACGGGGGCATTGACGGCTCAGTAACCACTTTCGCGGTGGTAAGCGGAGTCGTGGGCGCCCAGCTGTCACCTGTGATCATTCTCATTATTGGCTTCGCAAATCTTTTCGCCGACGGCTTCTCCATGGCGGCGAGTAATTTTCTTGGCACGAAGGCCGAACACGACGACATGCACCGCCTCGAAGCAATCGAACACCGGCACATCGAACTCGCGCCCGAGGGTGAACGGGAAGAGGTGCGTCAGATTTTTGCGCGGAAGGGTTTCTCAGGCGCGGACTTGGATCGCGTTGTAGAACTGATCACGTCGGATCGGCAGCGTTGGGTGCGCACCATGTTGTCAGAAGAATACGGTCTGCCGCTTGAAGCCCGCTCGCCCTGGTTGGCGGCGATCTCTACGTTCAGCGCTTTCTTAGCTTGTGGGCTTGTTCCTTTGATTCCCTTCTTGTTCGGATTTAACAATCCGCTCGCCTTCTCAATGGTGATGACCGGCGGCATCTTCTTCGCAATCGGTTCGGTTAAGAGCCTTTGGTCTACGGTTCCCTGGTGGAGATCGGGGCTGGCCACTTTCGCCATCGGTTCGATTGCCGCGGGCCTCGCTTATGCGGCAGGACTCGTCCTAAAAAACCTTGCCCAATGACGCAGTTGGGGAGTTTCTCGCGCCTGCGAACTTTTACTCAACTCTCGTAACCGCGAGCACTCGAAAATGTGCGGCAATTTGCGGCTTTCCCGTCGGTATGAGTCTTGCTCGTTGTTTGGCAAACCATTTTCTCAAAGCGCGTCGTCGGAGCGGAACAATGAAAGTGGTTATCGGTTTATGACGATTTACCTGACGCATGTTGGCCTGGCTGAGAAAGGTCACGGACGGATCGGGAAATCACCAGCTTAACCAAGGGAGGTTTTCATGTTGAGACGAATCTTAATCTTCGGCGGTCTGATCGCCCTAATAGCCGTGGGGGCTTTTGCAGCGTTTGCACAGAAGCAGGATACGCCGCCAATCGCCAAAGCAGTTTACTGGTCCAGCGCGGAGGCCGAAGTCTACCTGTTGCAGAAAAAGTCGGGAGGTTTTCGACTGACTGTGGTTTCTGCGAAACAGTTTCAAGTGACTTACCACACCCGCATTAACAGCATCGAGCGAGTAGATAAGACGCTGGCGCCGACCAGTGCTGCGAATGGCATCACGACTTACGATTTCGAACACCATTTCACGAAGATGACGATCTGGATGGCGCTCGAGTTTTCGTCGAACGGCCAAACCGCACCTGAGCTGACGCGGACCTTTCTTAACGACATTCACGAAGTCGTCGCGAATGGCTACTTCGATTTTCTGCCGAAGAAGAAGTCGTAAAGCGGTTCGGTTATCGCCAGGAGGAGGTTACTGAAATGCCCAGCAGCTCTGAACGATCGCAAATCGATCGTCGCGAATTCTGTAACCACGTTCTTTTAGGTTCAGCCGGCATTGTGCTGACGGCCAATCAACTCAGAGCCACAGCCGCAGTTCAGCCCGGGCACGAGCGCGCAGCAAGTTATCCACCGATGAAAATCCAGGGTGCCGAGCGCGTGATGCCCGGTTCGTTCCTCTATTTCAATTATCCGAAACGTGACGATTTGGCCGTGCTGGTGCGCAATCAGGAAGGCGAGTACATCGCTTTCAGTCGCACGTGCGCGCACCGGGGATGCTCGATCGAATTCGATTCAAGGCGTAAGTGCCTCGCCTGTCCGTGCCATCGCGCAATTTACGATTCGCGAACCGGGTATGTCGTCTATGGGCCGCCGCCGCGACCGCTCGATCAGATTGTCTTGCAGATGCGCGCCGGCGGAGAGGTCTGGGCCGTGGGCCGAAGTTTTCGAAGAAACGACGACCGCGCGTGAGCAACGCGCGGTGAATTGCAGGAGGTAACGATGACAAACTATGTACGCGCCTTATTACTGGCGCTAGCCGCAATCATGACTCTGTTGCCGGTCGGGGCGATTGCCTATGGACAGCGGACACGCGGCGTCGCGACTAATCTGTCCGCGCCGCCACAACCGCTGTTTTCCGAATACAAAGGGATTCGGTTAGGCATGACGGCTCAGGAAGTCCGCGCGAAACTCGGCGACCCAACCCTGAAAGCCGACGATCAGGACTACTACGTCATTTCTCAAACTGAATCGGCGCAGTTTGCCTACGACAAGGCGCAGAAGGTTGTGACAATCTCGATCGATTACACCGGACCGGGATCCCCGGATTATCGCAACGTCATCGGCGCGTCGATCGACGAGAAAGAGGATGGCGCTCTGTACAAATTGGTTCGCTATGAAGCACAACGCTTTTGGGTATCTTACCACCGCACGAGCGGCGCAGCGCCAACCGTAACGATTACGATTCAGAAGATGTAGTTGAAGGAGCAATTATAAAAGTTAAGTGACCGTCGATCCGACGGCTATCTGGATCACTGACCCACGGACAGCCCTGCCCAGGCGGAATTAATCGGAAGCCGCTTCGTTTCTCGAATACCGCTCGGAATATCCGTTGCATTCCGGATAGTTACGCCGTTGCTGACGCACACCTTCCCTCTCGAGAAGATTGGCGAGGCCTCCGAGTTGTTCGGAGAGCGGAGAGACGGGGTCTTGAAGGTGGCGATCAAACCATAGCGTGGGTTCGCGTGGTTCTGATGATTCTCAACTAAGATAAGGAGCCTCGGATTGTTCCCTTACTCATCCTCATCAAAGCACGTGTAACACACCCGCTTGATTGCTTCGTAGCCGAGCAGTTCGATTTCCGGACTGAGATAGTCCAGTTGAGCGCCTTCCTCTCGCAAAAGATCAGTGCTGAGATACTTTTTGTTGTCGTCGGGAAAAACGGTAGTGACGACAGCGTCGTTGCCCAACTCGTTCTGCACCATAAGCGCTCCGATTAAGTTAGCTCCCGATGAAATTCCCACCGCCAGTCCGAGACCGGCCGCGAGTTTCTGGGCCATTAGGATCGCGTCGCCGTCATGCACGCTTACTACTGAATCAAGCTTCTCGAGTTGAAGGATCGAAGGAATGAACTCGTCCGAAATCCCTTGAATGCGATGATGCCCGATCTTGTGTCCGGTCGAGAGCGTTGGCGATTCAGCCGGCTGCAAAGGGTAGAGTCTCATCGATGGATTGCGCTGGCGGAGAAACTTCCCCGCACCCATGATTGTGCCGCCAGTGCCGACACCGGCTACGAAGGCATCCGGCGTGATTGATTTGAAGAAGAGTTGCCACCAGATTTCGGGTCCTGTCGTTGCTTCATGAGCCCCGACGTTTGCCTGGTTCGCGAACTGTGCCGGCAAAAAGACGTGTTGCTCTCTTGCGGCTAGTTCTTCAGTCATCCTGATACTGCCGAGAAAGCCTCCCTGGTCTCGACGAACGGGAATCACTCTCGCACCGAGGCTCTTGATCAGAGCAACACGCTCTGGGCTCATCCAATCCGGCATGAAGATGACAACTTGATGACCCAACGAGCGACCAATCGCCGCGAAAGAGATTCCGGTGTTGCCGCTGGTTGCTTCCGCAATCGTGTCGCCCGATTGAATACGGCCTTCCTGATAAGCCTTCTTCAGAATGTGAAAGGCCATGCGGTCCTTGATACTGCCCGTCATGTTGAGATGTTCGGCCTTCGCATAGATAACGCGCTCTTTTCCTCTGAACGCCAACCGAACGGCGAGCAGCGGAGTGTTGCCGATCATGTGCTTCAATTGTTTGAAGCGAGCGGGTGTCCTTCGGGTCAAGATCTTCGCGGACGGCAAAGGATCGATCTGCTTGATTAGGGATGCTTCCATTTGCCTGAGATCTATAGGTGGCGCCACCTGCGCCAACTGCGCTTAAGTCCGGTTAGAAATGCCGAACGTAGAGTCGCGCCCTTACCGACGGGAGCAATACTTATTCCGCGAGTTAGGCGACTAAAAACATGGAATTTGCTGCGAGATTTAATGAGTGTTGGTCCAATTGGGGAATATCCCTTGATGAATAAGGGATTATTCGCAGTCGCAGCCTCATTTGCGGTCAAAAAACGCCAAAAATACTCCGGCACAACCGTTGCACAAACCTCCTGGGAGGCAGGATTACGACCTGAAGAAGTCTATGAAGATCGAGTGCATACTCTGTCCTACGGATCTTTCGCCTGATTCGGACGAAGCTCTGCGATATGCCATCGCGCTGTCGCGGGCATACAACGCTGAGCTGCTGCTTTTGCATTGCGACACGAGTGACAGGTCAGCGAACCACGAGGATCAGGAAATAGCAGCGCGGAGGATAAACGAGGCGTTAGTAAAGTACTCGGGCTCCGCTGATCTGACTGGCCTCGACTGGAAGAGTCTGGTCACAACTTGTGACGACGCCGGCGAAGCAATCGCGCGCGAAGCCGCTAAGTACGCGGTTGATCTGATCGTCATGCGGTCACGCCGACGGCCGCACCGCGCGGCGCTATTAGGATCGACCGCCGAGTCGGTTTCACGGACCGCACCCTGCCCCGTTTTAGTAATGCATTCTGACGAACGCGATTGGGTACGCGGCTCGGACAAAATCGAACTCAATCGCGTGCTGGTGGCTTACGACTTCTCCGATTACTCCGAATTGGCGCTGAACTATGCGTTATCGTTCGCCCAGGAGTACCAGTCAGAGTTGCACCTGCTGCACGTCCTGCCTCCTTACTCGCTAAATGAAACTGAAATCTCCTGGTATCCACTCGGACAGGAAGGCTCGTACCATAAGGCCGCGCATCGTCTGCAGAAGGCGGTTCCTGCGGAAGCGCATCTTTGGTGCGACATCAAGCACGCTGTCACCGAGGGCCAGCCTTACCGCGAAATCCTGAACTATGCCGAAAAGAAAAAGATTGATCTCATCTGCCTGGGGGCGCATGGAGCAGGCTTCGGCATGCGGGCTCTCTTCGGATCGAACGTAGATCGAGTGTTACGTCAAGCGCCGTGTCCAGTATTGGTGACCCGCCCGCTCAGGCCGGCAATGTCACGCGTACAGCAAACTGAGAGCCAAATTGCAGCGGTGGGGTTGTAGCACCGGCGAACGCTAGTGCTGAAGTAAAGGCAGACAGTGGCAGTATCCTAATAGTCGGTGCGCCTTTGTTGGGGTAGTCGTCACTGAGTCGCTGGCGAAGAACTCGGAAGCGAACACAAAATCAGGTTATAAAATTACTGAACGCAATCCATCGCTCACCCCAGCTATCAGTGCAACTCAAATCGACACTTGGGGCGGCCGCGGCCGTCGATGTCGCCTTTACCGCATTCAGCCGAAGATGCTTGACGGACAAAAACTGTGTAGGATCAGCTTCGCACTCCCAGCAGCGGTCGTGAGTCGACGGCGGCGACGCGCACGCGAGCGTCGAGAATGGTAGCTCCTTCCTGGTGTACTACGAAAGGATTGCAGTCAAGCTCGGCAATCTGGGGAATATCTTCCACCAAAGCGCTCACCCGAAGTACGCTATCCTCAAGCGCCGTGACATCGTAACCAGGCCTGCCCCGAAAGCCGGTCAGCAGCGGATAAGTCTTCAAACTTCGAATCATCTCTGACGCATCTTCTCTCGAAAGTGGTGTGAGGCGCACTGACACATCGCGTAATAGTTCCACCTGGACGCCGCCGGCGCCGCAGGCCACGACGGGCCCAAACTGAGCATCGTGGACCACGCCAACAATCATTTCAACGCCGGCTTCGGCCATGCGTTGCACCAGAAAACCAGTCGGCGCCTGGCCCTGCGCATGCAGTTGCTTCTCCATCTTTTTAGCGGCATCGCGGACCTGATCGGCGCCGCGCAGGTGAAGGTGCACACCGCCAGCTTCGGTCTTATGGATCACATCAGGGGCGATTACCTTCAAAGCAACCTCGCCTCCGAATTGCTCGGCCATCTCGCCCGCTTCGTCTCGGCCGCCGACGATTCTCTGTTCGATCAGCGGCAAACGGTAACAAGAAAATAGTTTCTCGATCTCGTCCGGTGTAAGCCACCCATCACCGCGCAAAAGAGCTGTCGCCACAATCGCGGCGGCCTCATCCCGTCTTAAGTCTTCAAACGCAGGTGGCCAGGACTCGGGCTGCTCGCGCCAATCGCGATAACGCGCGGCGCGCGCCAGCGCGATCGCCGCAGTCTCAGGGAATGCAAACGACGGAATATGAGGGTTCGAGAGCCGCAACTCTGCTGGTGCGGCATTGGGCGACAAGAATACCGCCAGAATTGGTTTGTCTTTTGCGGTTCGATTTACCGCTTCAACGATTGAGCGCGCGACATCTTCGGCATTGGTAACCAAAGGCGGTATGAAGATTACGATCAACGCGTCGATGTTAGGGTCCGCAAGCACAACTTCAATGGCACGACCGTAATGCTCAGCCGGAGCTGAGGCGATCATATCGACGGGGTTCCAGGCACTCGCGCCGGGCAGTAAAAACTCGCGCAGATGCGCCTGGATGTCTTCCCTAAGCACCGGAACTTCCAGGCCGCGCGCTTCGCAAGCATCGGCGCAAAGAATGGCAGGACCACCGGCGTTGGTGATGATGCCGACGCGGTTACCTGGCGGCAACGGTTGATTCGCCAGCAACGAAGCCACGTCAAACAACTCTGCCAGCGTGTCGGTGCGAATCACGCCAGCTTGCCGGAACAGTGCATCAACGGTGATGTCCGAAGCCGCGATCAATGCCCCCGTGTGGGATGAAGTCGCGCGGGCGCCAGCGGTCGAGCGGCCACTTTTAACTACGACGATTGGTTTCTTTCGTCCGACCCGCCGGGCGATCTGCGAAAACTTTTTTGGGTTCCCGAACGATTCAAGGTATAGCAGAATTACCTCCGTGTTCTCGTCGGACTCCCAGTAACGCAACAGATCGTTTCCGGAAATATCAGCTTTATTCCCGACTGAAACAAACGTCGAGAGCCCGAGGCCCAGTGAATTGGCGTACTCCATAATCGCCAGGCCCAGGGCCCCGCTTTGTGAAGAGAATCCGACGCGGCCATGCGGCGGTTCGGTTGGCGCGAAGGTCGCATTTAGCTCGACTGACAAATCCGTATTTGCTATGCCCATGCAGTTCGGACCGATCAAACGCATGCCGGCTTCGCGGCACACTCGCAGCAACTCAGCTTGTCTCGCTTGTCCTTCTTTTCCGGTCTCTGAAAAACCCGCCGAGATCACGACTAAGGCCCTTACCCCTTTCCGTCCGCACGCAGCAGCGGCTTCGACTACGTGCGCGGCCGGAACGACTATAACTGCCAGATCCACCGGGCCCTGAATCGCTTCTACCGATGCGTATGCCGGAACTGATTGCACCAGGTCTGAAGTTGGGTTGACGGGATAGACTGGTCCCTGGAATCCGTAACTAACAAGGTTATGAAAAATTTCTCCGCCAATAGTGCCGCGCTTCCGCGATGCGCCAATCACTGCCACGGCGCGCGGGTTGAAGAAAAGCTTCAAAGCATTAACGGCGGTTAGGGCCTCGCGGCGGTCGAAGCGTTCAATCGCTTCCCGGGTGAAGGTTGTCGGAAAAGTCACATGGAGTTGTCCGGCAGCCGCGCTTACTTCAATGGGAAAACCTGATTCACGGAACACGTGAAGCATCGCGTGGTTCGAAGCCACGACTTCCGCCTCAAATATCTGAATTCCGTTCGCCGCGGCGGCTTCGGCCAACTGGCCCAGCAGGATCGTTCCCAAACCTCTGCCCTGAAAATCATTGGCGATGGTGAACGCGACTTCCGCGCGATTCGGGTCAAGCTTCGCGTAAAAGGCATGCCCCACCACCTGCTCTTCAGGACCAGTCGAGGCGACCAACGCAAATGAATTAGCGAGGGTGACCTCGCGATGCGCTTCGGCAGCCAGCGCCGATCCACTTATGATAGAAAAGAATCGCCACCAGCGTGCATCCTCTGACAGCGATTGAAACAACGCGAGCAGCTTCTCTTCATCGTCAGTGCGCATCAGGCGCACCCGCACAGTCGAACCGTCACGCAGCACGACATCGCCGCCTGGATAGATCGGGCACGAAGAGCCTTTTGCTTCGTCGGGTAACGCGTCTGGTGTCATGTTCAGGAGTTTTCTTATTGATGTGTCGCGCGCCAATACTGGTCATGAATTCGTTTTGCCCAACCCCAAAACCGGCCGTGTCGAATACTTGATGTATTCTGAACCATCGCGCCAATTAGTATTCTCATAATTCAGTACCTCTTTTGCGGGCCCAGCCGAAGTCGCCGAAACTCTATCGCCGAAACATTATTTCTTTCCGTTTCCGTTGCCGTTTGTTCTTCGTTTGCGTCTCCTGGTACGAACCACTTCGACCGAACAGTGCGCGCGCGCCGCTACCGCTGCGGCGGTGCTGCCGAGTAAGAATTTCTCAAGCCGATTACTCAAACCCGTAGCGCCGAGAAAGATGCAGTCGGCTCGCCAGTCCTCGGCGACCTGAACGAGCACTTTCTTCGGGTCACCGTCAAAAACATCGGCCAGGGCGCGCAGACCGGCAGTGCTAAGTTTCCTGGCGGCGGCGTCAACAAATCGTTGGCTCTTCTTGAGCTCTGCCTTATTGAATGACTTTATTGAATGTCTCAATGGCGGAACCATCCCGCCGACGACGGTCAACTCGAGAGGTTGGTCAACAGTCACCACGCGTACCTCGCTCTTTGCCGGCCAGTTTCGCCCGACGACTTGTTCCAGCGCCTTCTCTGAGCTGCGGGAACCATCAAGCGCGAGCAGGATTCGGACCGGAAAATCCGGCTCATCAAGTTTCCCGCGCGCAACGCGAACGGAACAACGCGCCTCATTGAGCAGCCACTGGGAAATGCTCCCGAGGAATAACCGGCCCAGCGCCGAGCGTCCATGAGAACCCGCGACGATCAGATCAGCCTTCCACCCTTCGGCTTTAGAAAACAATTCCCACGTGGGCGACCCCCACACGGCTTCGTGCTTTACGGTCCAGGCCGGGAAGAGTGACTTGAAGCGCGAGGCGGCCTTTTCGGCCATCGCGTTTGCGTCCACCACAGCTTGCGAGCCCGACATGTACCTGCTTTGCAACCCGCGCGGACCCTTCGAGGTAGTTGCCATTTCAACAATTTCCAGAGCGGAGGGTGGCGGTGGAGGCAGCCAAGCCTCCGCGACACTCATAACGAGCGCCTCGCCTTTGCTTGGCAAACCGGCGTGAGTAAGATCAGCAAGCGCCGAGTCGGCGCATTCAGAACCATCGTAAGCAATCAGCACTCTCATAAATCACCTCCGACCCCGCAAACCGATCGGTAATTACTCCAAACTCGTCCGTGAGCGGGACACTCATGGGAATTTGGTTGATTAGTGCGACAACGGGCCTTACTCTCATCTCATTTACCACCCCGACAACGCCGGCGATACGACAGATCGTTTCTTCAATTGCTAATTTGTCTTCATCGCTTTGTGCGCTTCCCTGGAGCTTTACGACCCCATCGCGAGCGAGAACGCAGATTTCGCGCGAACGTATCTTCTGGTGCTCGCTCAGCTCTTTTAACACCCACTGCTCGGTCTCACTGTCGGTATGTAAGTGCATTGAAAATGTCTCCCGTGGCAAACCGTCGATAAGAAATCCTGTCCTGTCCGGAAAAAGATCCCGAGATTTGTCGACCCTTCGTGCTCCGATCGACGGTTAGTTCGCCTTGGCGGCCAGGACCATCGGCACCGGATGTTCACAGATGGCTTGGTACTGTTCGATGTCCTCTTCGGCTGCGGTCGCATAGACGATCCGGTTCATGACTTCTTCAACCGAAATTGCTGACGGATTACGGTCTCTCATCGCCGCGGCCATGCAGATGTCGCGATCCGTGATCATCCCCAGGACTTTGCGCCCATCCTTAATGATAGGCAGGATCCCGCAGTCGTTTTCCCACATTGTTTTCGCCGCATCCGCCAAACTGTCAGTGATCCAGGTCGCCCTGGCGTCAGGGGTCATCACTTCTTTGATTTTCATGACCGTTCCTTTCTTCTAGTGCGCGTAAAAGGACACGTAACGAAACTGGTCTGACGCGTTGCGTGTCCAGAGTTCCTCAATTTGAGCCTCCTTAGAGCAATGACTGTGCCCTTATTTCCCCTAACAAATTCAACCGAAAATGCCCAATGGCGTTTGATTATTGAGGAAAGTTCCGCAATCGATTGCGAGGAAACGCGACCTCGAAGGATATGAACCAGGCAATTAAAAGCCGAGATGCTAATACGCGGCGCGGCAACGACGCTCTTGCCTCGCGTGCGGCGGCATGTGAGTTGCCGTTCGCAAAGTTCCAATGCGGATGGCCGGATCTTCAGTCACGAATTAGACTTTTCGGGCCATTTCAATGAAAGCGGTTGCGGCGCGACTGAGATGTTTGTCTCTACGATGGACGATCTTTAATTCGCGATCGATTCTAAGATCACTTACAAGAATCGCGACGAGGCTATTAGCTTTCAATTCGCTTTCCACGGCATACGTTGAGATGAAAGCGATACCAAGTCCGCTCTGAACTGCTTTCTTAATGGATTCCGGATTCTCCATTTCCATAAGCGACTCGATTTTCAGTCCGGCGATTTGTAGTTGATTACTAACGGCGGCGCGGGTAGCGGACCCAACCTCACGAAGAATAAACTTTTCCTTTTGAAGGTCGGCAGATTTGATTGATTTCTTTTTCGCGAGAGGGTGACGAGGCGCGACGACAAGCACCAGTTGGTCCGTCAACCAGGGGATCGTGTCGACTTCATCGGCTACCAAATGGCCGCCCACAAGCCCGAAGTCGAATTCATTTCGGACAACGCCCTCTTCAATTTCCCGAGTGTCCTTAATTCCGAGATGTATTTCGACTTTTGGGTAACTCTCGTTGAACCGCGCGATTACTTCTGGAACAAGGTACATGCCGGGTGTCGTGCTGGCGCCAATTTTTAAAGTCCCACGTTCCAATCCCTGTAATTCGGCGATTGCGTGTTGAGCATCCTCAATCGAGGTGACGACGCGGCGGGCGTGGGGAATTAGTACGAGACCGGCCTCGGTGAGGGCGACTCTCTTGCCGAGTTGTTCGAATAGCTTCACGCCGAGTTCATTTTCGAGTTGCCGGATACGCATGGACACGCTGGGCTGGCTGAGATTCACCTCCTCACCCGCCCGGGTGTAGTTCAGGTGTTTCGCTACGCTGAGAAAGACTTCCAGGCCCCGGGCATCCACGATTGGCATTGTAATCGACTATGGTAACCATCGGAACAATTCATTTTTCCAATGCTCGGCTTACGTATAGGATCCGCCTTCAACAGAAATGCATATGACTATTCGATTCCTGTCACTGGCCATTGTCTTACTGGCGTACAAGATTAACGGACCTGACGCGTTCTCGGAGGTTTGCCGAACGAAAGGATTTTGAGGTCTACAGTGAAGCCCATTTCAAGCGCGGAAAGTAATCCCGTTGAATCAAATGACAGCGTCTTGCGGGAATGGCGCGAGTCAGCGACGTACTGGGAGAGGCACGCGCAAACGATTCGAACGATGTTCGCGCCTCTGACGCGGGCTTTAATTGAAAAGGCAGGAATCCGCGAAGGTGATCACGTTCTCGATGTCGCAGGCGGTCCCGGTGAACCTTCGCTCACGATAGCTGAAGTTGTCGGGTCGTCCGGATCTGTCGTTTGCACAGATGTCGTAGCAGAGATGGTGGAAGCGGCCGAACGAGAGGCAAGGCGTCGTGGCCTTACGAATATCGAGTTTCGACAGACTTCAGCGGACTCTCTTCCATTCGGCGACAACACCTTCGACGCTGCTGTCTGTCGTCTCGGTGTTATGTTCTTTCCGGATTCATTGGCTGGCGTTACAGAAATGCTTCGCGTCACAAAACCAGGCGGGAAGATTTCCTTCGTCGTTTGGGCTAAGAGCGAGCTGAACCCGTTCTCGTATGTGATCACAAACATAGCCTCTCGGTACATCGAGACACCGGCGGCTGATCCGAAGGCGCCGGGAGCGTTCCGTTTTGCTGAATCAGGTGCGCTCGCGCACGTTCTCACGCAGGCCGGTGCGAGTGATGTTACCGAGACATCTCTGCGGTTTCACATCGAAGCTCCAATCACGCCAAAGGAGTTTTGGGAGATGCGTTCCCAGACCTCGGGAACTTTGCGTGAAAAACTCGAAGCGCTTCCGAAAGCAAAAACCGATCGAATTGCTCAAGATGTCGAAGAATCGCTGGGGCAGTTTTTTCCCGATGATCAGATGAAATTTCCCGCAGAGATGTTGGTGATTACGGGAACTAAGTAGTTTGATCAACTAGTGATTTTCTCAGGAGACACACCTCCGGATGCAATTTCAAGACAGTCTCAATTCGAACCGCTTACTGTTTTTGTCTTTTCTGTTGCTGCTGCTGCTGGCGAACCTGAGTTGCGCTCAGCCCCAAGTGCAAACGGCACAACGCAATCCTCCGGTGCCGCAACTGGCGTGGAAATATGAGACTGGTGGTTGAATCTTCTCGGTCCCCGCGGTCGCGGAGGATACGGTCTTCGTCGGTTCATGTGCCGGCATTTTCTATGCGTTCAACATGACTACTGGTGCGGTGCGGTGGAGTTACGACATTGGGAAAGATGGAAAGCAAAAGAGCTTTCACGGGAACCCGTTAATTACCGACGATTTGATCCTGATTGGCACGGATTATAACTGTGTCCCCGAAGGCATTGGGCACGTATATGCTTTTGAAAGAAGCACTGGCAAAGTGCGCTGGAAGTATCAAACAACCAGCGTCCCTACAGACATCCTTCGTGTCGGCCAGAACGTCTATTTCGCCAGCTTTCAGGATAATTGGTATGCGCTTAATCTTCAGGACGGGAAGTTGCTCTGGAAATTTTCCACCGGCGCATCAAATGAAAGCTGCGACATGATCAAATCACCGGTCGCTGATGACCGGCATCTTTACCTCGCGGGACTCGATGGCCTTATTTACTCGCTTGAGGCCGCATCCGGTCGCGTCGTCTGGAAACAAAAGCTGCCCGGGGTTCCCTCGACTGGTTTGGCGCTCAAGGACAAGACGCTTTTTGTCGGCGCCAGCAACAATCGGATTTATCGCCTGAACGCCGAGACGGGAACCACCGTCGCCGAGTTGCCGATGGTGGCTATGCCTTTTGGAAGGATTACTTTGACCGCCGACCAACTGCTGTTGTTTTTAGACAATCGCTCGGAACGCTCGGGATATGTTGTTACAGCCGATCTGGATCTAACCAAATTGCGATGGCAGCAGTCGTCTGCGAGTTGGCGATCCGAACGTCCGCACGCGTGGGGGCAGCTTGTTGTGGCCGGTAACTGTCGCGGTGAGGTAGCGGCCTTTCGGGCTTCTGACGGTGCGCCAGAGTGGAAGCTAAATCTAAAGGGCTGCGTCTCGACCATTGGGAGTTCTGAACAAAGGATGTTTGTTGGTGTTCAGGAGGGAACGCTTTACGCGTATGAACTCTTGTCGCCGAAGCAATAGCAACTTAAGCAAGAGGAGAAAGAAAAAATGAAACGTTTAGGATTAGTCGTCGCAGTGGCAATCGCGGTCGTTGGCTTCGCCATCGGCCAAAACATGGGCCATTCAGATCATGGCTTCTACCAAACAGGGGACCTGAAGTGGACGGACGGACCGGCATCTCTGCCAAAGGGAGCGAAGGTCGCCTTGCTGGAAGGTAATCCGGCTCAGGAAGGACCGTTCACGATGCGCTTGCAACTCCCGGACGGTTTTAAGATTCTGCCGCATTGGCACCCGGCGGTCGAGCATGTCACCGTGATCTCCGGCACGTTCAATCTCGGCATGGGCGAAAAATTTGACACGTCCGGCGGACGCGCTCTTCCCGCTGGCTCTTTTGCGTTCATGCCGCCGGGAATGAGGCACTTTGCTTGGGCGAAGGGAGAAACGGTAGTTCAGGTGCATGGCATAGGGCCCTGGAAGATCAATTACGTGAATCCCACTGACGATCCGAGGAATCAAAAATAGTCCGGTGCAATAGATTAGTTAAATTTCACGCTTTACCGACAGCGCTGCCTGAGATGGCTGCGCATGAAAGCTGCGGTGCGTGAGGCCTGCCACTTTTCTTGAAGGAACGCTACCGGAGATCAACGGGAAGGCTAGTCGAATTACGAAGCCTAACCATCTCGTTTGCCAGCTCGACTCCGTCGAGTGGTCGAGCGGTTTCAAGGCCGATCTTGTCCATTATGTAAACAGGGGCGGGAGGTTTATCTTTCCATTCGGCATCACGATCAAAGAGCATATAAACATCCCACACAACTTCATCTGTCTTTAAAATCGGAGAGTAGGCGTGACCCAGCTCTGCTTTCGCATCCCAGTACTGGCGGACTCTCGGATCGGAAAATCTATTGGTGGCCGTCGGTAAACTCGCCCTGGTATCAATTCCCAGAATTGGCAACCAGACCGCATACACAGCGACGTCCTGATCCTTAACGTTAGCCAATACTGTTTCCTGGACTTCGGAGGCCCCCCGAAGACATGCGATTCACGTCGGCGACAAGAGCATTAGCAAGCGTACTTTGCCCTTATCACTGTTGAATTGCGTTCGGACATCGTCAGGGTTTGCGGAATAAGGTTTTCCTCCGGTGAAGAGGGTGAGGGCCACGGCGACCGCGCCAATCGCCAGCACCAGGGGAATCAGAATCTTTGGATTGTTTGCGCGCATGCTAATCCAAGATGATACGTCTCGCGAAGGTTGAGTCAACCGCACTCGTAATTCAAAGACGCAATCGACACTGCCGTTTTTCGGGTAACGCCGTTTCGTGGGCCCGAACGTCACGACTGCTCAGGTTTTGCTATAGTGTCGCGCTACGACATGCCCGGCTCTCAAGGACTGGTTTTGCACCATCCGATGGAGTGTCGGGGAGCGATAGTCTTCGGCGCCGCTCGCAATGTCGGAGGATTATTCAACGAGGAGCAAATCCAGCTCATCGCCGAGCGCCGCTTCGTTCCTATCGAACCTTTCGCCTACTGGCTTAAGAAGGGTCAGCTCCACGATGACTTATTCGCGCTGCGCCGGCACTTGGCAACGGCTAAAAGCCGGATGCTGGAGATTGCGAATATGGTGGCTGAGAGCTGTCAGTTTCGTAATCGCGTTGGGTGCAGGCTTCGACTTCTGGTAACATTTTCCCCGCACCGGGATGGCTATCTCATTAACCACGTCGAGGATGTATCTGCGCGTCCTTCTTTGTGCGGCGACGCTCTTTGCGCTGTGCACCTCAAATAATGTCGGCCTCAGCTTTCTTCCATTACGACTCGTTGCTGATCACCAGACAGAGTTTCAGCCAACAGACCAGGAACAACTGTCGCGGCTACCATCACAATCAGACGCTCAGAGTGTTCGCGTACCAATAACGAGTTACTCCCAAAAGCGTGAAGCTAAGCAGCCTCATTCCCAACCGCTTGCTGGAACGCCGAATACGGGTTCCGTCGTCTCAAATGAGACGCGAGTTTTTGCGGAATTCAATTCCGCAGTTCACCTTTATTTCCGTGCCTTAGCGTCACAACCTCCGGGGCGCGCGCCACCTATTTAGTCCAAAACTCCATTGCCATCGGGGTTTTTGGATCTGCTCGCCCACAACAATTTTGCGCGAGCGGAGTGGCGTCCAATAGAGTACATAACCGCGTCTGCCTTGGGTCAGACGCACGGAGGAGTGATTATGAGTAACACTGTTATCGGCATAGTAATTTCAGTCATAACAATTGCGTTCATTTTCTGGCTGGTAGTTTTCGCCGGGAAGCGCGGCGAAAAACACAGAGAGCAGACCACGATTAAGGCACCCGATTCTGGTCGGGAGCGCTAAGTAGGGGTTGAATTTAGAACCATCCGAATCGTCTCAAAGTCAGAAGCTGACACTTGCCGCAGTCATAACGTATTGACTGCGGTGAGTGCTCAGCCTACTTGCGCTTACACATACTGCAAAGTTTAGGACATAAGGACCGAGAAGAAGATGAACTATTTTCTGGCGCTCGCAACGGGAGGCGAAACGAGAGTGCTTCTGACTCTCTTCATCATGCTCGTTGCGGCCAAGCTAGTGGGTGAGCTGTTTGAGCGTCTACGACAGCCGGCCGTGGCGGGAGAGATTCTGGCGGGAGTCATCATCGGCCCAAGCCTGCTC
The DNA here is from genome assembly GCA_052389795.1 of Acidobacteriota bacterium. Taxonomy (GTDB): domain Bacteria; phylum Acidobacteriota; class Blastocatellia; order Pyrinomonadales; family Pyrinomonadaceae; genus UBA11740. The sequence goes on from JBQTHO010000006.1 coordinate 289,195, forward strand.
GGTTGGGCCGCTCCCTCAGAGATTACAAGCCTACTTGCTGAGATTGGCGTCATCTTCCTTTTATTCAACGTGGGACTTGAGATCAAGCCGGCGGCCATCTTCAAAGTCGGCAGGCAAGCGGCGATTGTGGCCGTGCTCGGCATCGTAGCTCCGTTTCTGGCTGGATGGCTGCTCATGAAGGCCTGGGGAGGCACCTCAATTGAGGCCCTGTTCGTCGGCACAGCAATGGTCGCGACATCTGTCGGAATTACCGCGCGGGTGCTTTCCGGCATGGGACTGCTCGACGCTCCCACCGCGCGCATTATTCTTGGCGCCGCAGTGATTGACGACATACTTGGACTTCTGGTGCTGGCGATTGTTTCAAGCATGGCCGCAGGTACCGTCAATTACTTCGCGATTCTGACAACTGCCGGGTTAGCAATCGGATTCACTGTCTTTGTCGCCGTGGTGGGGGCACCGGTCGTTGCGCGCGTCGCACCCCAAGTCGAGCGGATGCGAACGGGGCATGGAATTTTTATTTTCGGACTCGTGTTGTGTCTCGGGCTATCGGTCGCCGCGTCCTACATCGGAGTTGCGGCGATCATTGGAGCTTTTCTTGCCGGGATGGCCCTGGCTGAAGCTGCTGAAGGCGATTCGAAGATGCACCGGCACATGAACGGCGTAACTGAGTTTCTCGTGCCGTTCTTTCTGGTGAATATTGGAATGCAGCTCAGGCTTGACGTCTTTCGTTCGTCGTCGGTGATTGTTCTTTGCGGTTTAGTCACTTTAGTCGCGATTGCCACCAAGTTCTTAGGTTGTGGCGTGGGCGCGATCAACCTCGGTACCAGACGCGCGGCCCAGGTCGGCATGGGAATGGTGCCACGCGGTGAAGTGGGAATTATCGTCGCTCAGATTGGGCTGAGTCTGGCGGTGATCGGAGCGGAGCTTTACGGGGTGGTCTTGTTCATGGCCGTGGCGACAACACTAGTCGCCCCACCATTTCTCAAGTGGTTCTATGCCAGCGAAGCCGCGGCGCGAAAAGAAATTGGCCCACCAGATGCCGGCGGCATCGTCGCCTCAGAAGATCTCTGCAAAATTGGGTAGGTAGTCCAACCAGGGCTGCTGACATCAACAGAACATCGGGGAGTTTTCCCCAAAATAAGTTTGAATATTTTTCGCATCAACTGGATACCCATAGTGTGAAGTGCATTTATGGACGATTCGGGAGTTATTCAGAAATGTCAGAACGGTGAAACGAGCGCCTTTCGCATTCTCGTCGAGCGGTACCAAAAACAGGCAGTCGGTCACGCCGTCGCCATTCTCTTCAATCATGAAGATGCTTTAGACGCCGTCCAGGAAGCATTTATTGATGCCTTCAAAGCGATTGATAGTTTCGACAGAGCGCGGGCCTTCTACCCCTGGTTTTACGTTTTGCTGCGCAACCGTTGTTACAAGATGAGAACGCGAAATCGAGAAACAGAAAGTATCGAAGACACCGAGATCCTGGCGCCGCAAATCGGCCTTCCTCGTGAAGAACGAGTTGCGCTTGAAACAGCTTTGGTTTCGTTGCCAAGCGAAGACCGTGAACTGATAACGCTGAAATATTTCGACGGCCTTTCGTATCAGGAACTCGCCGAACACTTACAAATTCCGAAGGGAACAGTAATGAGCCGTCTGTTTCATGTCCGCAAGCAATTACAGAGCAAACTAACCGGACAAATCCATTGAGGTAAGGACGCAGTATGAACGAGATAAATTGTGAAGATGTATTAATGGCCTGGATGGCCGAGAGTGACGGCGAGAAATCAACGCTCGCCGGCGAGCAAATCAGCTCGCACCTCAAAAGCTGTGAAAAATGCCGGCCAGAGGTCGAGCAGATTCTGCGCGTTGACTCTCTGCTGAAGAGACAAGACCGTCAACACCACGATGCGAATCTGTGGCCGGCTGTCGAAAAGAGATTGGCCTCGCGCATCGTCCCGCAAATGGGATGGACGCCATTCGGGTTGCTAGCAGTGGTTTTCGTCGCTTACAAGCTGTTCGAAATGCTTCCCGAACAGGCCCCCGGAATCGCATTCAAGCTCGTGCCATTGATCTTCATCGTCGGTTTGTTTGTGGTCATTAAGGAAAATCCATTTCGGATAAACGCTGAACTAACGTCGGAGAGGTAAAGCCATGAATGAAATTGAAGCAAAAGAAGCTTGGATCCTCGGCCAGAAGTATGCCTTTGCGACTGCTTCGCTAATTCTGGGAATTTGCAGTTTCGTCGGCCTGCTCGGGCTTGAGAAACCAATTCTGGCGATCGTATTTGCCTGGCTCGCTTTACGCGCAACGCCCGCGCCGGCACTGAAGTTACATCGCATGTGGGCCAAAACCGGGTTGGTCCTCGGCATACTGGTTCTGGTTATTGTGCCGATCATCATCATTGTGAATTTCGACGAGTTGCGCGAAATCATCCAGCTTCTTTCAAAGTTGGACGGGGGTAGATAGTTTCGAACTAAGGAGAAAAACAATGAAGACCTTACTCGCCATATTCCTGAACCTGATCCTGCTTATGGTTCCTTCACCCGCTTTTGCGCAGAACGAAACCAACCTCGCCGGAAACTGGCTGGCAACGTTGGATGTGAGCGGTGTAGAACTTCGGCTGTTGCTGAAAATCCAAAACACCGGGAACGGTTACACGGCAAAGTTCGATAGCGTCGATCAGGCCGTGAAAGATTTGCCGGTCGATTCAGTGACTCTGAATGGAAACAAGATGAATTTTGTGGCGGCCCAGTTTGGAATGAGTTATGAGGGCACGCTTAACGACAAGGGTGAGGAAATCACCGGGACATTTAAGCAGGGCGCGGGTTCGGCCCCGATGATCTTTAGACGCGTCGGCGACGTGCCCATGATCACACGCCGGCAGGATCCGAAAAAACCGTATCCATACAACGAAGAGGAAGTCAGCTACAGAAATGTCAAAGACAACGTGAAGCTGGCCGGCACTCTGAGTTTGCCCCGCAACGGCAACAGGACACATCCAGCCGTGATCCTGATATCGGGTAGCGGCCCGCAGAATCGCGATTCGCTTATCGCGGGACACCGGCCGTTCCTCGTGCTGTCGGATCACCTGACGCGTCAAGGCATCGCCGTTCTGCGGGTCGACGACCGCGGTACGGGCGACTCCGATCTTGGAAGTTTGGCGGCGACCAGCGAAACCTTTATGGGTGACGTTCTGGCGGGGGTGGAGTTTCTGAAGACTCGTAAAGAAATTAATCCCAAACGGATTGGCCTGATAGGACACAGCGAGGGCGGGATGATCGCGCCGATGGCGGCCGCGCGCTCCAAAGATGTCGCTTTTATCGTGCTGTTGGCGGGTCCCGGTCAACGTGGCGAAGATGTTGTGACTACGCAGACTGAACTAATGCAAAGGGTCCAGGGAACAGACGCGGATACGATTGCCCAAGGGACCAGCTTGTTGAATAAGATTCACACAATCGTCAAGACCGAAAATGATGAGAATCGGCGAGAGCAACTAGTCAAAGAAGAGATCGCTCGGCACGTGGGCACGATGAATGAAACTCAAAGAAAGGCATTTGCACCTCTTGAGTCCAGCCTCAGGACGCTAATGCCGATGTTTCGCTTGCCGTGGTTTCGTTACTTCATCACCTTCGAGCCGGCAGAGGTCTTAAGACGCGTTAAGGTTCCGGTTTTGGCATTGAATGGTGAGCTCGATCTTCAGGTTGCGTGGAAAGAAAATCTCGATCGCATCGCGGCCGCGCTCAAACAAGGCAAAAACAAAGACTACGGAGTTAAGGCCTTCCCGCGGCTTAATCATTTGTTCCAAACCAGCACCACGGGCCTGCCTTCAGAGTATGGCAAGATCGAAGAGACTATGTCGCCGGAAGTCCTAAAGACGATTTCGGAATGGATTATCAAGCGAGCCAGGTGAGGCGCTTATTACGACGGCGGTTCAGTTTCCGATTTGACCTTTTATGAGGCTGCTACAGGTACCCGTTGAAATGCGGGCGGCGCCACACGAATGTGAGAACGATTCAAAAACAGTAATTCTCGGACCACGGCCGCGGCTTCCGGCTTCGCAAACAAATACCCTTGACCATCTTCGCATCTGAGTTGGTTTAGAAATGCAAGCTGAGCTTCGGTTTCAATACCTTCAGCTACCACGCGCAGGTCCAGGTCGTGCGCCAACGTTATCATCGCTCTAACCAGCGCCGCGTCGTGAGTATCCGTCGCCACTCCCTTAACAAACGATCGATCGATCTTCAGCGTGTCAATGCAGAACCGTTTTAGATAACTCATCGAAGAATAGCCTGTCCCAAAATCGTCAATGGCAACCGCAATTCCAAGGCTTCTGATTTCACGAAGAATTTCTGCCGCTGATTCGGGGTTTTCCATGATCGAGCTTTCGGTTAGCTCCAGCTCCAACGATTCCGGATTGAGCCTCGTCTCTCTCACGATGTTCACGATACGCTCGACAAGATCCTTTTGCCGAAAATGACGGGCAGACAAATTGACTGCAACGCGCAACTTTTCACGACCTTGCTCCTGCCATTGGCGCGTCTGCAAACATGCCGTACGCAAAACGCATTCACTGATATCAACAATCAGGCCGGTGCTCTCAGCCAGACCAAGGAATTCTACCGGCGGTAATAATCCACGCTCCGGATGTTGCCAGCGAACCAATGCTTCCAGCCCAACAATCTCGCCCGATGAAAGATTGACAACTGGCTGATAAAAAGTGACGAACTCCCGGTTGTCTATCGCTCGCCGCAAGCTCGTCTCCAAGGACAAGCGCGTCAGCGCCGACGCATTCATGTCCGCCGTGTAGAACTTATAATTATCGCCCCCCGTTGTTTTCGCCCGATGAAGTGCCGCGCCGGCGTTCTGCAAAATTGACACACCGTTACCATTATCTGAGGTCAAACTGATTCCGATGCTCGCGGTCAGATAGACTTCCTGGTTAGTCACCTCAAAGGGGGGGTTGAGTAGTTCTCGGATCGAACGACAAACTTCCTCAATTTCCCGGGATGCCCTGATGCTGTTCAGTAAGATCGCGAAGTTGGCTCCTTCGAAGCGTGCTACGGTGACCGTCCCATCCAGCAGGTTTTCAAACCGCGCGGCCACGTCTTTCAACAATTGATCTGCGGCAAAGTGTCCGAGCGTGTCATTTATGTGCTTGAAGCGGTCCAGGGAAACTAAGGCGACGCCCGTCAAGTGGCCACTAGCTTGCGCGGCGGCGACAGCGGCGTGGCAGTAATCGACAAACAGCGTGCGGTTCGGAAGCCCGGTAAGCCTATCGTGATAGGCCAGGTATTCAAGTTCCGCAGTCCGCTCTTTAACCATTTGTTCCAAATGGTTTTCGTATTGACGCTTGTGCTTGAGCAGGCGGTGATGAGATAGAGCGCGGCGAACAGCCGCTTCAATGTGATCGATGTTAACTGGCTTGGTAATGTAGTCGAAGGCCCCAACTCGCATCGCCTCGATGGCGTAGTCTATCGTCTGTTGGCCGCTCACCATTATCACCACGGCGTCAGGATTCCGATTAAGGACCATCGGAACCAGTTCCAGACCGCTGATGCCGGCCATGTTTATGTCGCTGATAACGAGATCAAATTGCCTTGCGTCCAGCAGAGCCAGCGCTTTCTCCGCCGACTCCACGGCAGTGCACTCGTTCTCAGCCGCCAGTAAGCGGCTCAGGAGCGTACGAATCTGATCGTCGTCATCGATGATCAAGATGACGGGCTTTGTCTTTGGAGTTTCGGCCATTCACACAACTCCGGCGCTTAATTCCGAACTGAAACCAAGCGGGCCTTCCGCGGCCACACTGATGAATTCGTCATCGGTCGCCGCCAGATCGGAAATTTCCCGCAACCGAACACGCAAACGATCATTAATCATCTGAAGGTTATGGCGACTCTGCAGCGCCTCGTAATGTTCGAGTGCCCGGGCAACCGTCAGTAATAAGTCGTCGTTGTTCCAGGGTTTAGTGATGTACTTGTACACGTGGCCGGTATTGATTGCCTCGATAAGGCTATCAACATCGGTGTAGCCCGTTAGGAGTATCCGCACCATGTGCGGCCGCAACCGCGCCGTCCTCTGCATCAGCTCAATACCAGACATCTCAGGCATCCGCTGATCCGCAATCAGCAGTGCCATATCATGATGTTCGAGAATTAACAGAGCGTCGGCGCCGGACCCCGCAGTCAGTACGTCGTATTCGGTCCGAAAGAGCCTCTCAAGCGCCCGTAAATTTGAAGCCTCGTCATCGACGATAAGAATTTTGTATCTCATGCGAACTCCTTTTTAATTAACCGACTGCTCGACCGATTCAGGACGAACCGGGAGAACAACGTTGAAAGTAGTGCCTCGACCGGCCGCGCTCTCTACGCTTAGCGAGCCTCCGTGCCGCACGATAATCCCGTGAGAAATGGACAGTCCGAGTCCCGTGCCTTCTCCCACCGGCTTCGTCGTAAAAAACGGATCAAAAATTCTGTTGATATGCTCAGGCGGAATACCACATCCCGTGTCGCTCACCGACACGGCTACAGTCTGCTCCTGAGTCGACGTCTTGATGCTTACCTCTCCGGCACCAGCGCCAATTGCCTGCGCGGCATTGACAAGTAGATTCATCCAGACTTGATTGAGCTGACCTGCATAACAATTTATTCGCGGCAGGTCTGCATAAACGCGGTGGAGCGCAATCGAAGGAGATGTGTAGTACCGCGAGAGTAACCGAATCGTCGATTCGATGCCTTCATGCACATCAACTTCCTTAATCTCTGCTTCGTCCAGCCGTGAAAATAGACGCAGATTTTGTACGATCCCCTCAATCCGCGCGGCGCCGCTGAAAGAATCAGTGGCTATGGAATTCAGATCACTCAAAATGCGATCGTAATCCACATCACGTTTTGCTGCGGCCACAACTTCAATGTCCGCCGCCGACAAACTGGCCGCATCGTAAGTTGACAGTACTTTCTTCAGCCGTTGTACATATTCAGGAAGCGCAGACATATTGCTCAGGATAAATCCGGCGGGATTGTTTAATTCGTGCGCCACGCCCGCCGCTAGTTGGCCCAGCGAGGCCATCTTCTCGCTTTGGACAAGCTGGGCCTGTACCCGTTCCAAGTCTGCTTTCCGCCGGGCAAGTTCTAAGTTCCTGGTCTCCAGATCTTCTTTGTACTTTCGCGCGTTACGCAACAGCGTTCGTCGTTCCAGGGCGCGCTCGACGCACAGTTCAAGTACATCCAGGTCGCAGGGCTTCAGCAGATAGTCGTAAGCGCCCATTCGCACCGCATCGATCACTCGTTGTGTACGATCGACCCCCGAAACAATGATTACCGCTGTATCGCGATAGAGTTCATTGACTTTGCGTAGCAACTCAACGCCGCCTATGCCGGGCATTTGCATGTCGGTAATGACCAACGCGAACGGTGCTCGCTGTAACCACTCCAGGGCTTCCTGCGCGTTGGCTGCCGTCTCGCACGAATACCGCTCGCTGAGGCATTGCGCAAACAAGCTGCGCACCTTTTCTTCATCATCGACGATGAGTAAGCGCCGATCATGTTCTTCGGTATAAGCAAGATCGATTTGGGCCATGGACCTCTCGCCCGTAATTTCAGTTGGCATAGTCATTCGTGCTCACTCTGGTCCAGAACGTCTCGAACTTTCTGAGCAAGTGAATCGGGCGGAAATGGCTTCTGGATAAAATTTGCTGACTCCTCCAGAACGCCCTGATGCACGATTGCGTCATCCGTATAACCGGACATGAACAGCACTCGAAGCTTTGGCCGTGTTTCAAGCATACGGCTCGAAAGCTCGCGACCATTCATCCCAGGCATGATTACGTCAGTAAGCAACAACTGGATTTCTCCCTCGTATTGACGCGCGATTGCGATTGCTTCGTCACCAGTCGATGCTTCAAGGATCTGATAGCCGTACCCCTTTAGCGTTTGACCGGCGAGCTTACGCAACATCTCCTCATCCTCGACCAAAAGGATCGTCTCAGTTCCCTCGGCCAGCTTCGTCTCCTGGATCGTGCGCTTATATTCGTCGGCTACATTGTCGACGCGCGGCAGATAGATTTTGAAGGTCGTTCCTCTACCTACTTCGCTATAGAGCCAAATGTTTCCGCCAGACTGTTTGATAATTCCATAAACTGTCGAGAGTCCAAGGCCTGTGCCCTTGCCAAGTTCCTTCGTTGTGAAGAAGGGTTCGAATATCCGCGACATCGTGATCTGATCCATGCCATGTCCTGTGTCGGTCACGGCCAGCATCACGTGCGGCCCTACTTGCGCCCCTATATGGTTGTTAACGTATTCCTCGTCGAGATAGACGTTGTCAGTCTCAATTGTTAGCTTGCCACCCTCAGGCATCGAATCGCGCGCGTTCACCACGAGGTTCAGAATGATCTGTTCGATTTGCCCCGGATCGGCGCTCACATTTCCTAATGTGGGTTCGAGCACTGCACGCAGATCTATATGTTCACCAATAATGCGCTGCAACATTTTCTCCATGTCCTTCACAAGGTCGTCCAGATTCAGGACCTTCGGCTGAAGCACTTGCCGGCGGCTGAAAGCCAGGAGTTGCCGAGTTAAGGATGTGGCCCGGTCGCCAGCCTTCTTAATCTCAGTAAGATTTGCGAGCAAGGGATCCTCAGTTTGGAGGCCCCGCATCGCCAGCGCACAAAATCCATTAATCACCGTTAGAAGATTGTTGAAATCATGAGCGATGCCGCCGGCCAAGTGTCCGACGCCTTCGAGCTTCTGCGCTTGCCTTAAGTGCTCCTCAGTTTCCTGCAGAGCTTTCTCGGCGCGTTTACGCTCGGTTACATCGTTGGCCAATACCAGCTTTGCGTTCTTGCCGCCAAACAATAAAGGATGCGAAATTATTTCAACTTCGATAACACTGCCGTCTTTCTTCCGATGGTTCCAGGTACCGGCTGAATTAAAGCCATTTTCATTGGAAATCTTGTCGATTAGTGCTTGAACGTCCTCGGCTGACCTAATGTCTTTAATCGTCATGGACAGGAATTCATCTCGCGAGTACCCGTAGTGAGCGACGGCGGCGGCGTTAACCGCGAGAAATCCAAGCGTTTCCCGGTCGTAAACCCACATCGGAAGCGGATTGCTGTCAAAGAGTAACCGGTAGCGCTTCTCTGTTTCGCGTAATGCCTCCTCCGTTCTTTTGCGCTCTGTTATGTCGGTAGCAACGCCCAGAACATGGACTGTTCCATTGCCGGGAAGCGTCAGCGGCACTTTAATGGTCTGAAAAAGCCGCGTCTCTCCAGTCTTTGGATTCGTCAGTTCTTCTTCGGGAATGAACTTCGGTTGTCGGGTCCGAATCACTTCTTCGTCATCATGAATGAATGTCTGAATCTCGGCGTGATACCCATTAAGATCTGCTTCCTTCTTGCCAAGGATCTCGTCGCTTGAGCGGCCATAAGCCAACTCGAGAGCTTTGTTGATGAGGGTGAAACGACCCTCTCCGTTCTTTACAAAGATCGGATTAGGACTCGTCTCTACGATCGCTCGAAGATATTGTTGTTGCTGTTCCAGTTCAGCCGTTCGCTCACGAACTCGCTTTTCCAATTCATCGTGCGCCCCTTGTAAGGCTTCCCGAGCGTTGACCCGCTCCTCCACATTTCGAAGTGAACCTTTAATAACCAACGCTGAGCCCGCCAGCAGGAAACAGATAGCTGTGTTCAGCGCCATCGGAATAGAGCGACCGCCGTACAGCAATGGCGCCCCATACATGTAGCCTAGACAAAAGGCGAGGCCGATGAACGTAACTACTACTGATAAGCCATGGCCAATACTGTGAAGCCAGCGCGGCTCAGGCCAGGTAAAAAGAAAAAGCGAACCGCACAAGAACAGAAATGTGAGAGATGTGAAAAACGCCATCTTTCCCACAGGGGCAAAGCCTATTGATTCAGAGGGAAAATCAAAAAGCCACTGATCGACGCGCAGCTCAACCGAAGTCAAATATTCGCTCATTCGCGCCACGATGAGAACGGCGGCGAAAGCGATCGTGAGCCTGGCAATATTCCTAAAGCGTAAAGACTTTGTGGCCGTGATTGTTAGCGATGCAGCCAACAGCAGAAATGCAATGGCTGTATTTGGCGCCATCGGAATGTACCCTGGCCGAATTCCTTTTAATGTTGGAGAGCCGGTGGACCAGCCAATCAGCGTAGTAAGACTGATCAACATAACCGCTACTCCACACGCCTGCGAGATGCGCGGGTATTTCGCTAACAACCCAGTCTTCAATTCCATTGGCTAATCTCTGTCGTAAGGAAAGGGCAAGAGGTACACAGAGAAGCGGCAAAGGCTAGCGACACTTATTTTAGTGCCGCCAAGTTATTTTGCTAAAGGGGCTTGCGACCGTCAATAGGGATTTTGGCAGAAGTTGTTGTGTTCTCGTGTCAACGCCGGCCGTCAGTGGCAAAGCTGACAGAGATTGTCACATTCAGCACGTTTCGCGCCGATACTGAAACCGCGGTAACAAAATCATAAGAAACAACCTCTAGCAAGTCTGCGAAGCCAACACTTATATTAAGTACTGCTTGTTCCCAGGAACGATGTTGCAAACACGCTGCCACTTGTCCGTAAGGTTGCTGTTGTTGGCGTTCGGGCTGCTAACCGCGCAACATTCAATGCATGCGCAGGCGGCGAACATTTTAGTAGCGGCGACCAATTTTCGGGCGGCAGCCAGTCGCGACGATTCTATCCTGGCCCAGCGAGCAGTCGCTTCCCTGGAACAATTGAAAGCAGATGTCCTCGTCTATCGCTCGGATGGCGAGTTCGAAAGCGACGCTAAGCTTGCCCGCGTGCCGCTCGAGACATTCGCCGCCAAATTGAACCAGGTGACTGTTGAAGTTGAATCAATTATTTCACAGCTGTCAGACGCGAAACTCAGAAGTCACCTGCGTAACTCCTTATATTCCTATCGTGACGGTGCTTTTTGGTGGGCCACATTGGATCAACAGAAGGTCGTAACAATGGCAAACCTCCGTGTCGGCTATACAACTACTACGCCAGCTGAACGCTTCTTGAAGTCCACTGCGGTTTACACGGTAGTGGTCCATTGGCGTCACGCAAATAAATTTTTGGGGCGTGCACAAAAGAATAAATGAAAAGAACACCTGCGTGTCGGAACCCCGTCGCTTCACTGCTTCAGAATCGTAAGTTTCATTTGCAAGCTATGAGCGAATTTCGAGTCATGTTCAGGCAATCAACTCCCCATCGCGTCATACAAGAACGCGATCGCAGACGTCTGGCGTGAAGGCGAGGCCTACAAATTACGAGTACGCCGCGGCCTTGTCGTTTTCAGTCCGGCCGTGTTCCTGACCTGCCGTCGTGGTTTAGTCCTGGGCGACTTCTCTTCAACCATCGGTTCATCGCCCGTTTCTCCGGCGATTGCGTTGACCTGCTCCTGCGCGGCGGCTGGCGGCATTCTCCAGGGATAGTAATTACAGAAAACACCGAAAGCGGAGATCAGAATTATGAAAAGACTGGCGAGAGCGCGCGATCTGAGTCGTGGGTTGGGGCTGATGGGATGGATGCTCACTTCAATTTCGCCGGGCACGGCGACTAACGTGTAATCGTCGGAGTGGTCCAGGGTGACGTTGGTTGATGTCGTTTCATCAATGCGGCCCACCCGTCGCAATGCTTCCCGAAACTCTCCGGCACCGGCGTAACGCTCGTCAGGATTCTGGGCCATAGCGCAATTGAGGATCGCAGCTAATTCGGGCCCCACGACGCTGTTGACTTCGTCTGCAGGCTTAAGCGGATTCGGTCGTGAACTCACCATCGCAGCCGCCCGGGTCAGCGCGTCGGGAGGCTTGGTGCCCGTGAGCAAATGATAAAGCGTGGCTCCCAGAGCATAGATGTCGCTTTGGGGACTGGTGCCCAGGTCCTGAATCTGTTCGAGGGGCGCGTACCGGGGCGTGTAACCAAACACGCTCGTGCAACTTATCCCGCTCTCCGAGTTGTTGGATTGAGACTTTGCCAGCCCGAAGTCGAGAAGCACTATATGACCCTCAGGCGTGACCTTGAGATTGTGCGGTTTGATGTCGCGGTGAATGATCTGCCGCTTGTGCGCGTGTAGATAAATCAGGGCATCAAGTAACTGGTCGGCCCAGGCAACTACGGCATTACGCGGAAACGGGCCGGGTTGCTGCGCAATCATCTCAGCCAGGTCGGCGCCCTCGACAAATTGCATGACAAGAAATGCGCGATTTCCTTCGGTGAAGTAGTCAGTGACGCGCGGCAGAACGAAGTGATTCAACCCGGCCATCAGGCGCGCTTCACGCTCGAACTGTTTCCAAAGCTCTTCGTCTTCGGTCAGCGTTTGTTTGATCGCGACTGAATGTCCGAGGCGCAAATCAACGGCTTCGTAAACCGTGCCCATGCCGCCTTTGCCAAGTTGGCGCAGAATTCGGTAACGGCTTTGCAGGATCGCGCCCGCGGTTGTGCGGTTGGCAGAGGTTTGATTGGAATGTGTTGGGGACATGCTTCCTCGAAGTCGGTCGTTGATTGAGGACGATGAGTGTCAAAAAAGGCGAAGTGGGAGCTTGCCTTTACCTGCCCCAACTCATCACGCAACAAATTCTGATTCGAGGGTTCGAAGGGTAACGCCTAGCGTCTTAAAAAACCGCTTGAGCTTGCGGATGAGTTTGGGGCTGAGGTGGCGGCGACGTTGATTGCGAACCACTCACATCGCCACCTTTGTGCTACCCGCCGCACAAACTGCGTGCGGCCTTGTTCAATTCAAACGTTGGCAATGAACGTGCCGCGGAAAATGTGCGAGTCTCAGCGAGAATCGGCGCAGGTGAGTTTGTTCTTGCGGCGTCTTGCCGCAGCGAAAAGGAATGAGGGGAGTTTTCTCCGCATCGTCAGTTATTTGTGGTTCGACCGTCTGAATTCGATGTGGTGCCGCTTGATCATCCGATCGAGTGTCTTGCGATCGACGCCCAGCACCCGCGCGGCGGCTTGTTTGTTGCCGCCCGTGTGTTGCAGAACGCGCGCGACGTATTCGCCTTCAACAGACGACAATGGCATCCAGGTTTCAACGGTTGCCGCGCTGGCGCGCAGCAAATCGCCATTCGGGCCGGCAGCGTAATTTCGGACACGTTCCGGAAGGTCTTTCACGCGAATTGTGCCGTCACACATCGCCGCCGCGTGCACGACTGCGTTTTCCAGCTCGCGAATATTGCCGGGCCAGTCATATCGCTGAAGCAATTCCAGAGCTTCGGGAGCAAACCGCACGGTTGGGTTCAACGAAAACACGCGCTCGGCAAAGCTCTGGGCCAACGGGGGAATGTCTTCGCGGCGTTCTCGCAAAGGCGGCAGCGTTATCGATACAGCATTCAACCGATAAAAGAGATCGTTACGAAACCGTCCCGCCTCGACTTCCTTTTCGACATCGCGATTGCTGGCGGCGATGACGCGCACGTTGACCTTCTGGGTTTGATTGGATCCAACCCGCCGGATTTCGCCTTGCTGCAACACGCGCAGCAACTTTACCTGGAAGGCCGGTGTGGTTTCCGTGATTTCATCGAGAAAGACTGCGCCTCCGTCGGCTTCTTCCCACAAGCCCCGACGATCGCGATCGGCACCAGTGAAAGAGCCTCGCACATGGCCAAACAGTTCCGATTCGATCAACTCAGCCGGGATCGCGCCGCAATTGACGGCGACGAAAGTCTTGTCAGCGCGCCCGCTGCGCCGATGAAGCGTGGATGCAACCAGTTCTTTGCCCGTGCCCGATTCGCCCGTCAATAGCACTGGCAAATTTGTCATCGCCACGCGTCCAACCTGTTTCATCACTTCGATGAAGGCGTGACTGCGACCAATCAAATCGATGTCTGATTGATAATTGCTGGTGCGCTGGCCCGCAGACAGGCGCGGCGGCTTGCTCGTGATTTGTTCGCGCAGCGCCGCCGACAGTGATTGCAGATCTTCCGCGCCAAACGGTTTGAGCAAATAGTCATAGGCCCCCCGAGCTGTCGCGTCCAATGCGCCTACGGCATTACCGTGTCCGGTCATCAAGACAACTTTGGTCTCAGGCGAAGCTTCTTTGAATTTGCGCAGGACCGCGAAGCCGTCCGCATTCCCCAACATCACGTCAGAGAAAACGATGGCCCATTTTTCCTGATCCAGCATCTCGAACGCCTGTTCGGCCGACGCGGCGCTACTGACCTTCCACCCGTCGCTGGAAAGAATTGTGCAAACAAAGTCGAGCACCGATTGCTCGTCATCGATCACCAAAGCCGGTAATGTTCGCTCGATAGTTTTTGCTGGTATCGCCAAGGCTTCCTCTTTCATTAACGGTCAGTACATCGCGGCGATCGCGCCGCACCGCGTTTGCAAGCACGTGAACTTTTCGATGTGGATCGCTCGTCAGGGTTGACTCGAACGACGCCGCGGGCATCGGTTTCCCAAACAGGTATCCCTGTCCCTCATCACATCTAAGCAGTCGCAGAAACGATAATTGTTCCTCAGTCTCGACGCCTTCAGCGATCACCTTAAGCCTCAAGTTGTGCGCCAGCGTGACGATCGCCATCACCAGCGCCGCATCGTCGGGATCGCTGGTCGCGCCTTTCACAAAAGACTGATCCAGTTTCAGCGTGTCTATGGGCAGGTTTTTCAGATAGCTAAGCGACGAATAGCCGGTGCCAAAGTCATCGATTGCCACCCGCACGCCAAGTTTCCTGATTTCAGAGAGCCGTGCGGCCGCCGACTGCGCGTTCTCCATAATCGACGTTTCCGTCAGTTCAATTTCCAGGCAGCTTGGATCCAAGCTGGTGTCGCGCAGAATTTGCAGGAGCCGATCGACGAATCCCTGCTGTTGAAAGTGCCGCGCCGAGATATTCACAGCAATTCTTAAACGGCCAAAGCCCCGATCCCGCCACTGGCGCGTCTGGCTGCAAGCGGCGCGCATGACCAATTCGCCAATCTCCAGAATCAATCCCGTATCTTCGGCGAGTCCGATAAATTTCGCGGGCGGCAGGATGCCAAACTCTGGATCCTGCCAACGCACCAGGGCCTCAGTCCCGACAATCTCTCCCGAAGTCAAATTCAGTACCGGCTGATAGAAAGTAATAAATTCTTCGTTCTCAATCGCACGTCGCAGACTGCTTTCCAGCGTCAGACGTTTGACGGCCTGTGCATTCATATCGTCGGCGTAAAACTGGTAATTGCTGCCGCCGCGCGTCTTGGCTCGATACAGGGCCGCGCCCGCGTTTCGCAAGACGATTGATGTGTCGTCACCGTTGGCCGGGAACAGACTGATGCCAATGCTTAGCGTCACATACACATCCTGGCCACCGAGATGGATGGGCGGTTTGAACGCGTCATTGAGCGCGAGACAAACGTCGGCGAGTTCGTCAGTGCTTTTAATTTGAGTTAATAACAGCGCGAACTCATCGCCGTCGAAATGAGCCAGGGTGTCGCCGTCTCTGACCAGGCGTTGTAATCTCGCTGCGGCTTCAGTCAGCACGACGTCTCCAGCTTCGTGACTCAACGTTTCGGTAATTTTCTTGAAGCGATCGAGTGATACCAGCATCAAGCCGACTTGATGCTGATCGCGTTGCGCGATACCGAGCGCCTGCGTGCAACGATCGGCAAATAGATTTCGATTCGGCAGGTCGGTGAGCCGGTCGTAATAAGCGAGATGCTCAATTTCCGCCGTCCGCTCTTTGACTAAATCCTCAAGATGATTTTCGTGGTGACGTTTCCAGACTAATAATTGATGATGACCCAGAGCGCGGTCGACGGCGGCCTGCACGTGACGAAGGTCAAGCGGCTTAGTCACGGGGACTCGGGCTTTCTACGGTGTACGGTATCGTCAAACAGAGCAGTGGATTCATCTGGGTGTACAGCGAAGAAGGGCACGGAACGACCTTCAAAGTTTATCTGCCACAACTGGAATCACCCGACACGGCTACCGCCGAGACACGTGTAGCTGAGACTTCGATACTAGGTGGATCGGAAACGATATTGCTGGTCGAGGATGAAGACGTTGTGCGCAGTTTGGCATGCAAGATTCTCGAGCAGTCGGGTTATACTGTTCTCGAGACAGCACGCGGCGATGAGGCGATCCGTCTGGCCGCGGACAGCGCGCAATCGATCGACCTCCTGCTTACCGACGTTGTCATGCCTGAGGTCAGCGGCAAAGAAGTTGCTGACCGGTTAACTAAATCTCGCCCCAACGTAAAAACTGGACCCTAAACTCAAGAAGGTCAAAACCGATCCCGGACAAATTGAATCGGTGCTAGTCAATCTGGTGGTGAATGCCAGAGATGCAATGCCGCGAGGCGGCACTCTAACGATCGAAACCGCCAACGCCGAGCTTGATCAGGAATATGCCGCGCGTCCCGTCGACACCAAACCGGGAAGTTATGTGATGTTAGCGGTCAGCGATACCGGCACGGGAATGGATCAAGCAACGCGGGCGCGCATCTTTGAGCCATTCTTTACCACCAAAGAAAAGGGTAAGGGGACGGGCCGCAGTTGTTCTTCGAGTTGAATCTCGCGCGTGATGTCCTGCTTAACGGCAATGTAGCTCGTGATCTTGCCGGACTCATCGAGTATTGGTGAGATGGTCGCTCGTTCATTGAAAAACGTGCCGTCTTTCTTCTTATTTACTAGCTGGCCCGTCCAGACGTTTCCGCGGGTGATGGTCTCCCACAATTCCCTATAGAAAGACGGATCGGTTTTGCCGCTCTTAAGCATGCTTGGGTTTTGGCCCAGCGCATCTTCCTTTGCATAACCGGTAATTCGTTCAAACGCCGGATTGACGTATTCGATATTGGCTTCAGTATCGGTGATCATGATGCTGTCGACGGTTTGCTCCACGGCGGTTGCCAGGCGTGAGAGTTGCCGCTCTTTCTGTTTTCGGTCGGTAATATCTTCGATCAGAGTGATACCATCCGCGCCATTTTCGTCCAGCATTGCTACGGTCAACCGCACGGCGACGCGATGCCCGTCCTTGTGCAGGAACTCTTTCTCAACCCCCAAACAGGTGCCGGTCGCCGCAGTCTCTCGCATCATGTGCTCATCAACATGGTTCCATTCGGCAGGCGTCATTGTGTCCCAACGAACCTGTGCAGTTTCCAGTTCGGCCCGGGTGAAGCCAAACATCTCCAAAAACTTGTCGTTAGCTTCTTTGATATGTCCGCTCGCGTTCCCCACTTGAATGCCGATTACATTCGAATCAAATAGCGTCCGGTAGCGTCGCTCACTGATCTTGAGCGCTTCTTCGGTTCTCTTACGATCGGTGATGTCGCGATCAATTCCGCGAAACCCGCGAAACTCACCGTCTGCGCCGAGAATTGGAACGCCACTCGTTTCCAGGACAACTTCATGGCCAGCCTTATGAGTGTTCCTATTCTCCAGCCCGCGGAACGCTTGCCGACCCGCCACATTTTTCGCGAACTCGCCGCTAACGCGTTCAACTTGTTCCGGCGGCATGAAATCGAATGGTGTTCGGCCAAGCAACTCGCCAGTCTCGTAGCCCAGCAGATCGCGCACGCGCGGACTCACGTACGTGTAGTTCCCGTTTTCGTCAATTTCCCAAATCCAATCGCTGGTAGTCTCGACGAGATTGCGAAAGCGTTCTTCGCTTTGGCGCAACGCGGTATCGACAAGTTTGCGCTCAGTAATATCTTCGGCAATGCCAACAATTCGGTTGACGATTCCGTTTCCGTTTTTGATCGGGAACGCCCGATCATGAATCCAGCGAATCGTGCCATCAGGCCGACGGATGCGATATTCATCGTCAACGGGTTCTCCTTTTATCTGCCGTTCCATTCCCGCCACGATGCGATTCTTATCTTCCGGATCGACGGCATCCGGAAAGGTTTCCGGGAATTGATACAGCTCTTGGCGCGAACGACCCCAAACTTGTTCATACGCCGGACTGACGTACAGCACTTTGCGCTCGATCGGATCCACCATCCAGAAAACTTCATTAATGTTGTCGGCGAGTTGACGAAAACGCCTCTCTGATTCCTCCAGCACTTCCGCCGCCCGCTTACGTTCAGTGATGTCGCGGGCAATTCCGGTGACGCCAACAGGAACGCCGTCCTTATAGATCAGACGACTATTGACCTCGACGGGGATGCGGTGCCCGTCTTTTGCCAGCATCTCAAGTCCATACGTGGTTATGTCCTCGCCGGTCAGTTTGCGCCGCATCATCTCGCGGGCCTTGTCGTGAAATTCAGGCGCAATTACATCTTCGAAGTTGAGTTTGCGCGATTCTTCCGCGCTGTAGCCGGTGACCTCGACGCCAGCGCGATTAGACGAAGTGTAGTTTCCCTTTAGGTCGTGCGAATAGATGATGTCGTGGGCGTTCTCGACCAAATCGCGATAACGCTCTTCGCTGGCGCGTAATGCGTCCTCGACCTGCTTAACCGCAGTGATATCGCGGCCGTACATGTTCATATAGCCAGCATCACGGATGAAGGTTACGACAAACGAGAGAACGCGATCGTCAGTGGGAATCTCCAGAGGCTTCGTCGGGTCTTCGGCTGCCTTGATAATCTCTTCAAGAATTAGAGGCGGAACTTGCGTTCCTTTTGAAACTCCCCACTTTTTCAGGATCGGTGCCGCACCGGCATTCCCATACAGGAAGGTTCCATCCCTGGCCAATCTAAGCATTGGATTCGGATTCTCAGATGGAAACCTTGAAAGGTCTCGAATCTGTTCTTCAGTTCGCTTACGCTCAATAGCCAGAGCTACTTGATCTGCTGCCGACGAGAGAAATTCAAGATCGCGCTGGCTATAGGCGTGCTCGTCCTCGTAGTGCTGAACCACCAGCACGCCGATTACTTCCGTCGGCGTTCGCAGTGGCACACCCAGCCAGGTTGCGGGCGGAGTGCCGACCGATTCGACCTCGCCCTGCTGTACCAGCCGTTCGAAAACCTCGCTGGTCATCAGAATCGGCTTGCCGGTGCGAAAAACGTAACCGGTGCGAGCACGTCCGACTCTCTGCGGCGCGGGCGCCACGTCTTTCTGGTCAACGAAGAATTCCAGACTGAGCAGATCGCTCTGCTTGTCACAGAGCGCAACAAAGCAATTCTCGGCGTAAAGAATCTTCGAGATCGATTGATGGATAACCGATAGTAGTTCGTCCAGGTCCGCGGTCGAACTCATTCCCTGAGAGATTTCAAACAGTGCCTGACACTCATGTTCAGCGCGTTTGCGCTCGGTAATGTTGTCGAATACAACATCGAAGTATCCCTTGGCAGAGCCGTACGCAGAGATCGAAAACCACATTCCCAACGTTTTGAGATAAGTCTCAAACTTTGCGGGTCTACCCGTGACTGCCACTCGACCATAAATCTCGAATAAATCCGGATTGCTTTCTCTCAAGCCGGGGATGACCTCGCTTACTCTCTTGCCAGTTGCATCCTTTAATCCAGTCATTCTTTCAAACGCCTGGTTGACTCCGAGGTAAATAAAATCCACGGGCTTGCCATTCTCAAAAATCATCTGGCAGTGGGCACACGCTTCAAGCATATTTTCGACCAACGCGCGATAACGCATTTCATGTTTACGCGCCAGGTGTTCAGCACTGCGTCGTTCGCGGCGGTATTGACCTTCGCGCAGGGCACGCTCCACGACCAGAGGCAGTCGCTCAAGACGTGTCTTAAGTACATAGTCGGTGGCGCCGGATTTAAGACTTTCGATCGCCTGCTCCTCTCCGAGCGTGCCTGAGACAAGTATGAAAGGAAGCTCCAAGCCCTTTTCCAAAAATAATTTCAGTGCAGTCAGCCCATCGAATGAGGGCAGGTTATAGTCAGCGAGGATCAGATCGAAACCGCGGTCGTTCAGCCGCGCCAAAAACTCTGCGCGCGTTTCGACGCGCTCCCATTCGAATACAAAACCAGCCGCCGCTAATACCGCCACTTCAAGTTCGGCGTCGGCGGGATTGTCTTCCAGAAATAGAATTCTGAGCTGATCTGGCATGGGATTCGTCTAACTGCTGATTGAAGTGCCCCGTCCGTCAGGTGGCGGCTGGTTAATCAAAACCCAAAACAGGCCGAGTTGTTTGACCACATCGACAAGCTTCTCGAAAGCCACCGGCTTAACTACGTATGCATTAACGCTGAGTTCATAACTGCGCACGATGTCCTGTTCTTCACGCGAAGAGGTCAGAGCGACGACGGGAATATGTTTCAAATTTGGATCGCTTCTAATTTCGCTTAAGACCTCAAGCCCGTCTTTGCGCGGCATTTTTAGATCAAGCAGGACAACGACGGGATTGCCATTGGGTTGACCGCTGAACCGCCCCTGCCGGCGCAAGTAATCGATTGCCTCGACGCCATCGCGCGCAACTACGACTTCATTCGCCAGCTTGTGCTCGTCCAAGGCCGCGAGCGTCAGAGCTACATCATTCTCGCTGTCTTCAGCCAACAGAATTTTCTTTGCTTCCATTTTTATCTCCGTTCGTCACCTTTAATGTGAAATAGAATCTGGCGCCACGATCCACTTCTCCCTCGGCCCACACCTTTCCGCCATGGCGATGGATAATCCGGCGCACTGTCGCCAGTCCAATGCCGGTACCTTCAAATTCGTCTTCGCGATGCAGCCGCTGGAACACGCCAAACAATTTGTGCGCGTACTGCATGTCAAACCCGACACCGTCGTCACTCACCACGATGGCGACCTCGCCTTCGCCATTCGGCGTCGCCGCGATTTGGATGTGAGCTTCTGCACGCGGACGCGTGTACTTGATTGCATTGGAAAGAAGATTGACCAGCACAACCCGCAACGTTGCCGGGTCTGCGCTTACAGCGGGCAACGATTTCACGTCCCAAATTATGCGGCGGCCGCGCATCTCATTGTGAAGCTCACGGCGCGTTTCTTCGACCATTCCATTCAGGTCAACCGTCTCAAAATGCATCTCGGTGCGTCCGGTCCGCGACAAATGCAGCAGGTCATCGATCAGGGTACCCATCTTTCCGGCCGCGCTCGCCACGGTCTTGAGATAGCCCGCCGAAATCGGATCCAATCGATCGCCTTCGCGTTTGGTAAGTAGTTGGACAAACCCATCGACGTGTCGCAGCGGCGCCCGCAGGTCGTGCGAAACGGAGTAGGAGAAGGCTTCCAACTCCTTGTTCGCGGCATCCAGTTGCTTATTGGCAGCCTGCAATTCTACGGTTGCTTTCTCAGCCACGAGGCGCTTTAGGCGCTCCTCCGCCGCCTGCTTCTTCTCCGTTATGTCCCAGAAAATGCCCAGGATGCCGATAACATTGCCGTCGGTGTCTCGGACAGGCGTCTTCACTGTCTGCACCAACCGGCGCTGCCCGGCTTCGATGTAATCCTCCTCTATCTCTTCCGTCCGCCCCGATTCCATAATCCGCACGTCATCGGCGTGGTATTTGTCAGCCAGTTCCTTGGGGAAGAGGTCATTGTCGGTCTTGCCGGCGATGTCCTCGGGTTTGATTCGCAGGTCTCGCGCGAAGACTTCATTACAGGCTTGCCATATATAATTGCGGTCCTTGAAGAAGATCTTTTGCGGCAGGTTCGCCAGCAGTGTGCGGTGCTTGGTCTCGCTGGCGCGCAGTAGCTCGTCCGCCCGCTTGCGCTGAACGATCTCGCCGATGAGTCGCGCCGAACCGCGCAATCGTTCCTTCGCCAAATCAATGATGAATGGCGGCCGGCGTTCATACGCGGCCGCATTGGTTTGTAGTTCCTCAACCGGCACTCCATATTTCGCCGCTAGTTCCTGCAATTTCACGGGGTCGCGCGGCGGATCACCGTAACCGAAGTTGATGCTCCCCACGATTTCATCACCGGCATAGATCGGCACCGCGTGAAGGCGAATGCCACCCTGACATTCAATGTCCGTTGGCTCACGCAGTTCGATGGATTTGCGCGACGCCTCGTTCCAGCATGAT
Organism: Acidobacteriota bacterium; assembly: GCA_052389795.1. Taxonomy (GTDB): domain Bacteria; phylum Acidobacteriota; class Blastocatellia; order Pyrinomonadales; family Pyrinomonadaceae; genus UBA11740. Next base: position 311,075 of record JBQTHO010000006.1, read on the forward strand.
TCGTGACAATGCCACTTGCCGCAGGTCAGCGCTGCGCGGTTGTCATTCGTGCCGCATTTCCGAAACGACGCCAGGTCCATCGCCTGGCACCAGCCGGAGGTGAAAATCCCGAACGCATAATCGCCGTTCTTTTCGTAAACGGCGGACGACGTTCCCAGCAGATTCATGTAATCGCCCACGATGTCCTCAAGCAGGTCCTTGCCGACTGCGTCGAGGATGGTGCGTTCGGTATTGAGCACGGTGAGATCGCCGTAAGGTTGACCAGTCATTTGGATCTTGGTCGGAATGGCCAGAACGGGTCGCGGAGTCAGCATCCACTCCAGGCTCTTGAGCTCGTTCTGCGCCTTCTTTAGGTCCTCGATATCCGTGCAGGTGCCGAACCATTTGATGATTTGGCCGTTTTCATCGCGCAGTGGCAGTCCGCGGATGACGAACCAGCGATAGACGCCATCAGCGCGCTGCAAGCGGCACTCGACGTCGTAGTCAGCATCCTGTTCGGTCGCGCGCTTCCAGGCATCCGAGGCGCGCTGTTGGTCGTCAGGGTGAAAGGGTTTGTTCCAGCCATGTCCATAGCTCTCTTCCAACGACAGTCCGGTGTAGTCAACCCAGCGCTGATTGAAATAAATGTTCCAGCCGTCTGGCCGGCACATCCAGGTGAGTTGCGGCGCGGCTTCGGCGAACTCGCGGAACAACTCTTCCTGGTCTCGCAGCGCGGCCTCTGCTTGCTTCCGCTCCGTAATGTCAACATTGGTTCCAATCATCCGCACGACCCGACCATTGGCATCACGGTCGACCACCTTGCCGGTGCTCTTTATCCAAATCCATTCTCCTCTCTTGTTTAGCACGCGGAGTTCGTTGCCAAAACCGGCGGTTTCCTCCCTTACGTTCTGCCAGATAAGTTCCCATAGCTTCTCGGCATCGCCCGGATAAACCAACTCCTGAAGATCCTTCGCCGTGGTATGAAGTTCCTTTGGCTCGTCTCCGAGCATCGCCGACCAGCCCTCACTCATGTAGACGTTGCCAGTCGAAAAGTCGGCATCCCATACGGAAAGGCCAGAAGCATTCATCGCCAGACTGAGCCGCTCTTCACTTTTCTGCACCGCTGCCTCTGCCTTGATACTCTTCGTTTCGGCCCTACTGAGGACCAGCGCCGTCCACGAAATCAGAATCGTAAGGCCGATTATCGTAGCCACGGAAAGAATGACGACGCCAAAGTGTGAGTCGTAGTATCCGGCGTGCTCGCCGTTCAATCGCAACCAACCGAGGAGCAATGGGATGAAGATTCCAGCCGGCAACAGGCGGCGGGCCATCCGGGCGCTGGCAGTATCGTCTGAAATGAAGCTTGCAAATCCGCGGTCTGGCCGCGCGAAGATGATGCCCAGCGAAAGTACAACCAAGCCAAAGCTTGTGTGCAGGGCAATGTAGGTGAACGCTGCGATGCCGAAAAGCGGAACGACGCCATAGACGTAAGCGATGACGCCGAACAAGCCAAGGGCTCCCGCAACCAGACTTAGAAACTGAGCGGGCCGCAGGCCCGAAGGCGTTTCCGCGTCCAGCAACAGCAACGCGAGACCGGCGCTGAAAAAACTCACCGCACTCGTCAGGGCCATTCGTCCGGGCGAGAAAGTTCCAAACGTGCCCGGCGGCTCAGTGAAAATGAGTTGATCGATTCCCGGCTTCCAGCCAAAGATGTATTCACCCAGCGTGACCAGCGCGATTAGGACAACAACGCTCGCCAGCACCTTCGCCACCAGACGGCGCTGGTGATACGAGCGTGACACTACGTTAGTGTTCGAGAAATCACGTTGCAGTAAGCGAAGAGACAAACCCAGGAGCAGGAAACAGAGCGCGGTGTTGGCCTTCATCGAGACCATCCCGGGAAACACGCTCTTTAACGTCGGGCTGTCGACAGCCCATCCCACCAGGACGAGCACACCAATCCCTGCGGTGAAGATGGCCACTCCCGATGAGTGACGGAGAAGGATTAGACGCTTTGAATTAGTAGTCATCTGAAACTAGAGCGCCGATTACCAGGGCGATGAAGCGCAAAGACACGTTCAGCTTCATCTTTTTCGACGAATCAAAGTTCAACGATCAGTCAACACAGGGGGGGACGAGCGTGACGTCAATCAGGTGACTGGCCAAGTGAATTGGGACGAGATGCCAGTCCAAAGATGACGTTTGCTGCGGCAGCAAGGAACGTGCCGCGGAAGTTTGCATCACAGAAGCTAACACCTGATGCGTACTTGTGCGAAAGATTACGACTCGTAGGGGAAAACTCCGCAGCGGCCATTTATTTGCATAGAGCTGAACGGAAGGACGTTGCCCTCGTCCCCGAAAACAACATCCCTTCCGTGGCGCAGCTCACCGTAAACGGCCTGCTGCGTTCTTTGTCAGCCGTCCGTGTTTGATCGGAAGGCTGTCTAAGAACCGACGCGAGGAAGGTCCCTTGGTCTGTCTGGTTTCATTTTAAAAAAGAGGAGAAGAAGGACGTCGTGCTCGCCCCCCGATACGACGTCCCTCCTCTGACGCGGCAACCCCCCACGTGGGCCAGCCGCGATCCTTCAAACTGTGTCTATCGTTTTCCTGGTCTGAGCTACAGAACCTGATGTGGCCACCGCCGCCATCTGGCGTCGCGCAGAATTCCTAATCAGATTCACTACGTCATTCGCCAGAAACGGCTTGAACAGGATTGGAATTTGTCGCTGGTTGCAGACGTCGAGTTCGTCCTCAGTCAAACCGCCACCCGTCATCAGCATAATCCGGGACTCCCGCGCCTTTTCCTGGAATTCCAGCGCAAGCTTCAAGCCGTCGTCTTCGCCCAGCATGTAGTCGGCCAGCACGGCGCTGGGCTGCGCCATCTTGAACAGAAGGCGCGCATGCGCCGCGTCTTTAACCATCATCATCTGCCGGGCCGGACCGGACTGATACATGTAGACGTAAGGGATGATCGCCCGCGTCGCAGACGATTGGCCGACAACTTTACGAGCCGGCAAGTTAACGAGATCGACAGGAGGCTCAGTCTCGCGGTGTGAGCGCGGAGCGTCCGCAACATTCGGAGGATCAATCATGACGACACCTTTGTCGGGCAGCGGGGGCAGTCGGGAACCCCTCTTATTTCAAACAGTTTTCGTAATGCGCTCGTTCGGCTTCGGAAGGCTCTCCAGGTAGGTGTCCTCTTTAGGACCGAGAGAGACTGAACTATCCGCACTAGTTGCTCTCGACTTGTGAGCCTAACGAAACTGTCAGAGCACGGTTGGCCAGAAACGATCGAGAAGCGATTTACGCTTCGGGGGCTTCTATAAACCAGCTTCTTTTCTGAACTGAGGAGACTCTTTCACATGACGGGCATGCTAGCACCGAACGAAAATCGCACAAGTAAGGAAAATCCTGATTTTAGGCAAGGCAATCCCTGAGCAGCGTTCTAATGCGGTTCGTTTGCAGCTGCGCGTCAAGGCTCGAATGACGTCCTGATCTTAGCCAGATGCACGGATGAGCGAGTGATTACCCTGGCTAGCCTATGCCGTTGAGCGAGGAACGAGGTAGCGGTAACTGGCTTTGCACTAAAAAGGCAAGAAAAGCGAGGGCAAGCCCGCCTTCCCAACCCTGAGACTCCCAAACTCACTCGATGACTTTATGTTGAGAGCCATTCTCAGGTGAGATCACAATCCAACTCTAATCAGCTCGGGGTGAGGAAGGTGGGCTTGCCCCCGCTTTTCGTGAGGTCGAAAACAGCTGAACTAATGCTATCGAATACTTCGACGTGAACCAGTCTTTGTTCGCGGCACATGATCTGCACTCATCCGCTACAACGGCCATAACCGGCCTTTAGCCACTGTCTTCCGACCCCGCCGCGTCAGTCGCTATGTCACGCGGCATTCACTTGCCGCTGTCCGACACCTTCCCGATCCGGAGATCATCTCAAATGATTCGCAAATTTCACGTTCTCTTTTTAGCGCTGACCATGGTCATGGCGGCCAGCGCCTGGAACGCGGGGGTCACCGGCAAAGATCGGGAAATCGACGCCGGCGTGTTGTTGGGCCCATGTGGATCTTCTGCTGCCGCCGGACCATGTCGATGCCCAGCATCAAGGGTTTGGATATCGTGCATTACATGAAGACCGAAAACCGGTTGAAACGGATTCCCGTGATCATCGTTGCTGAAAATGCTGGGCTGGAAGGCCTGGTTGAATGTTTTTCCGCCGGTGCAGTGGCTTTGTTTCCCAAGCCTTTCGCGCACGAGCAGTTGTGGCGGATTGTCCGCACCGTCTCTGAGCAACCACGGCAGAGAAAGCGCGCAGCATAGACGCCGGACTTACTCAACTTGAATCAGACCCATTCGGATCGCAAAGCGAACCAAGCCAGCCACATCGTGAATGTCGAGGTTTTTAACAAGTTTGGCCCGGTGTGACTCCACCGTTTTTACACTGATGTTAAGTATGCTGCCAATCTCTTTCGTTGAGTGCCCCTCCGCGATGAGTTTAAGGATCTCGCGTTGCCGGGTAGTTAGCGACGCCAGAAGATCTTGCGGCGTTTGGGCCTTGGCATATTCAAACAAAGTCTTCTGTGAGATCTCGTGTGAGAGATAAGTACCGCCCTGAGCGACCGCGCTGATTGCGTCCTCGAGTTCAATGGTGGCAGCGCTCTTGGGGAGGTAGCCCGCGGCGCCGGCGCGCAGGGCGCGCATAGCGTACTCGGCGCCTACATGAACAGTGAGAATGATTACGCGAGTTTGGGGGAATTGTTTGGTGATCTGCTCCAACACCTCAAAACCGTTTATTGACGGCATGGTGATGTCGAGCAACACAAGATCGGGATGCAACTCTCCGATCGTTCGAAGCGCTTCATGGCCGTCGCCGGTTTCAGCGATCACCTCTAGCCCTGGTTTTCCTTCGATCACCGCTCGAATACCCGCACGTACCAAAGCATGATCATCCACGAGTAATATTCGAGTTGGATTCACGCGCTACTCCAGTAGGTGGTGTGCGAAGGTCTTAGAAGTCGGTTACGTGAGGTTGGATATGCTGCCAAAGAGGACAATTCAGCTTTCCCCCAAGTGGGACCCGTGGGTAATTGTTGTGAAAGCGCCACGAATATACTCTTGCGGCCCTCACGCGACAATCAGGGAAAACCCTTAGTCAGCAAAGTTGAATATCAATTCAGGTTTGGCTGGATCGAAGCTTTTGACGCAGCGGAAAATGAGCGGTTAACTGGGTGCCGTGCCCCGCACGGGACTGAATTTCGATGCGGCCGCCGACGCCCAAAGCGCGTTCTTCGATTCCATGCAATCCGAACGATTCAGCCGACGCGCTCGCGAACACCGCAGCAGCATCGAAACCTTTGCCATCGTCGGAAATAGTCAGCCGAAACTCGTGCTCTGTTCGATCGAGGCTAATTCTCACCTGGCTTGCCTCAGCGTGGCGGGCGACGTTGGTCAGCCCTTCCTGTGAGATTCGGAAACAGGCAGTTTCAAGTTTTCGCGGCAGACGCATGTCGTCGTCGAAATTACTATCGACCTCACCCTGGATCGCCGTTCGCTCACAATATCGTTTCAAGTACCAGCGTAACGCCGCCGCCAGTCCCAGGTCATCCAGCAAAGCAGGCCTTAACTCGAGTGATAGTTCGCGCACGCGATCCAAGGCTTCATCAATAACCAGGATGTTGTCGTCAATACGAGGCGAGGCTGCGATTTCGCAAGTGCGCTGCAAGGATTGCAAACTGATCCGAACCGCCGTGAGTATTTGTCCGATTTCGTCGTGGAGTTCGCGGGCGATCTTCTTCCTCTCCATTTCCTGCGCTTCCACTAATCGACGCGAGTACTCGCGCAGAATCACCTGCGTATTTTTCCGTTCGCTGATGTCCCGAAGCGTTCCCTGGACCGCTACGGGTTCGCCTTCTTTGTAAAGCATGCGACTATTGACTTCGACCGGGACGCGCTTTCCATTCTTCTTGATTACTTCAATTTCATACATGGTGGCTCCCGTGGTCCCCTGCTTCTTGGCGAAATTCTCCCGAATTTCCGGTATGAACTCGGCCGAGACAAAGTCGGTGAAGTTCTTGCCAAGAATCTCATCGCGGGAATAACCTGAAAGTTCTTCCGCCGCCCTGTTAACCGACAGATAGCGGCCCGACATATCATGGAGATAAATCGCGTCGCGTGAGTTTTCAAATAATTCACGATAGCGCCCTTCGCTTTGGCGGAGAGCTTTCCGAGCGCGAAGCTCTTCCGTAATGTCGCGCGCCATTCCACGCACTACGGGCGCGGTAACTCCTTCAGTGCGGAGGGAATTGTAGTATTCCCACGTGCGAGTTTCACCGGATTTGGTTTTCACGAGCATGATCCCGCTGGTCGCGCCGTCTTTACGGAGTCTCGCCATATATTCATCAAACTGATGGCGGACTTCAGGAAGCAAAATGTCGGGGACAGTTTTCTTGCCCACGTACTCATCAAGTTCGTATCCGAGGGCGGTGGCCGCGGCCGGGTTTGCGGAAAGTACTAATCCATTCAAATCATGGGTGCACATAAACTCGCGACTATTCTCAACCAGGTCGCGGTAGCGCTCTTCACTCTCACGCAGCGCCTCTTCTGCTTCCTTCCGTTCACTGATGTCCGTCATGGCCCCCATCGCGCGGACGGCGTTTCCAAGTTCGTCGCGCACGATGTAGGCCCGATCGGAAATCGTCGCATAAGAACCGTCACGGCGGCGGAAACGGTATTCAAAACTGCACGCCTTTTCGCCACGCTGTACGGCGCCCCGGACGGTATCAATTACTCTTTGGCGGTCCTCCGGGTGTAAACGATCCTCCCACCAGCTAATCGGCGGATCGATTTCTGATTCCGCGTAGCCAAATACTCTTTCAAAGCCGGTGCTCCGCAAGACATTGCCGGTGCCGAAATCCCAGTTCCAGAACATGTCATTCGTGGCCAGGTTAAACAGCCGCAGCTCCTCTTCGCTTTTGCGCAACTCCTCCTGAACGCGCTTGCGCTCCGTTATGTCCTGGCTCAGACCCGCGACGCGATAGATATCCCCATTCTGGTCTCTAATCGGGAAGGCCCGGCGCGACATCCAACGGATCGATCCATCAGGACGAATTATCCGGTACTCTTGCGGCACGTAATCACCATGCCGCTGCTGTTCCAGCATCTGGTTAACCATGTCACGATCATCCGGATGCACCGCTTCCAACCAGGATGGAAAATGCGTATAGAGACCTTGGGAAGATCGGCCAAATATCTTTTCGTAGGCCGGATTGATGTATAAGACTCGCGTGAGTTCACGGTCGGCGATCCAGACTACGTCTTCAAGATGTTCTGCAATCTGGCGAAATCGCTCCTCACTTTCATGAAGCAGCCCTTGGGCATGAATACGATTCAGTGCCTCGCCACAATGCTCGGCCAGGGAAACGCAATCCTTTAGCGCCGCCTCGTCATACGCCCTCGGGGTGTAGCTTTGAATCGATAGCATTCCAATTACATTCGGACCATTCTGGATAGGAACGCTCATCAGTGAGGCAGAGGGGCGGTTTTCATCTCCAAAAGGAACTGCGTCGGCGTCGAATTCGATCGGCTCCTTCCGCAGCAGCAATTCCGCGCGACCATTAATGACCCGCCGCCCCCTTGCCGTGGGCGGCCCAGCTTTAAGGAGCGGCGTAACCTCCTGCTCCTGACCGTCCACGGTGTCAATATTGAGCAGCGGAAACACCCAATCGCGCTCACCCTCATATAGATCGAGATTACAGGCGTCCCAACCAAATAGATCTCTGGCCGTTTGGGCAATTATTCGGGCCGCCGTCAGTTGCGTTGAGGCTCCGCTTAGTTTCCGCGCCAGCGCTGCAAAAGCTGCGCTCTTCTCCTGGGCGCGTTTACGATCGGTGATGTCCTGAGAAGTGCCCTCGTAATAAAGAACTGCTCCCAGTGGATCACGGATCGCGCGAGCATTGACCTCAGCCCAACGGCTGGTCCCATCTTTCCGCAGCATCTTCATCTCGAACTCACGAACCGCGCCCTCAGTTTCCATCAGGCGCTTGAACTCTTCACGACGCTCGGGGTCGGCGTAAATCTGGTGTGAAATGTCCCGGCAGCTTTCGATTAGTTCTTCGGGCGATTCGTAGCCATACATTCGGGCCAGGGCTGGGTTCGCGGCGATGTATTGGCCTTCAGGCGTTGATTGAAAAATTCCCTCGCGCGCATTCTCGAAAATGCCGCGAAACCTCTCTTTGGCTTTGTCGCGGCTGAACTCGGCACGCTTGTATTCAGTGATGTCGATCGCAATGCCGCCCAGCAGTATTCCGTTGCCATCATCGAAGATTTGAAACTTACTTACTAACAACCACCGCTGCCCTCGAAAAAACCAACTCTCGATTGTTTGGAGCTCGCGTCCCTCCTGAAGAACACGTAAATCGTTTCGGCGGTACTCGACCGCGTTCTCTGGCCAAAGATCGTCATCAGTTCGGCCGCGCCAGTCGTTTTTGTATACCGGTAGCACCTTTTGCAGCGGCTCATTCATATACAAGTATTTGCCCTCGGCATCTTTTATCCAGGCGTAACCGGGCAAATGACTCATGAAAGCCTCGAATCGGTGTTCACCTTCTTCGAGGGCCATGCGACGTTCCGCAGTAATGTGCTGAGTCAGCAGAGAAAGATCCAATTTGTTTTCCTTAGCCATCACGAATCAAACGAAACTGCTCCCGCAGCGGTTCTGTTTTTCCAAGTCAATAAGAAGTTCGTGACTTAGACATTTATCAACATCCCAAGACCCGCCCTGGGTCCCCAGTAAATCCGCGTACATAGCCGTTCAAGACCTGTGCGGACACGTCATTACCCTACGCGTGGACGCAGGCATTTGCGGTGGCGCGATGGCGCGCGTTATTGAATTAGCAAAAGTAGCGATGGTAGATGCGAAGTAACACGGGGCGACGATGGCTAACTCCGCACCAACTGTCGGGTCGCGGCTTTTATGTTGGTCGGGATTTTAGTGCCGGAGTCGGCCATTGCGCAAGGTCTAATCGCCTCGCGCGCAGGCTCGTGGAACGCGCTTTGCCCATTGAAAGGTTTGCCCGACGCTACCCGCCATCGGGTAGCTGGCTGGGGCGATCTACCTCGGACTAATTCCGTGATCGCGGAAAACTGACCCAGCCCAAAGCTTCAAACGTCCAACTTGCTCAATGCAGGAAATCGATAAAACCAATGTCATGCCGGTGCCGGTTGATCCGCCAGGCGACAATCGAATTCTGATCGTCGACGACGAAGAGCTCGTGCGCAATTTATTCGCTCACTCACTCGGCGATCGTTACGATTGCGTGACTGCCGGGAACGCGCAGGAAGCTTTGGCTCTGCTCGCGGTTCAGCCTTTTGCGCTGGTAATAACCGATGTGCAGATGCCCGGGCTTAGCGGCATAGAACTGCTGCGCAAAGTAATCGCCGATTTTGCTGAGGTGGCAGTAATCGTAGTCAGCGGGGTGGATCGCAGCCAAAGGGTTATTGATACGTTGCGCCTGGGCGCCTCGGACTATTTGATCAAGCCTTGCGAGCTCGACGTCCTGAAAATGAGCGTCGAGCGCGCCCTGGAACGGCGAGCGCTGATTCGGGATGGCAAGCGCTCCAAGGCAGCCCTCGAACGACGCAATGAAGAGCTCGCCTCGCAAAAAACAGAACTGATACGTTTACAGGCGCAGTTAATTCAAAACGCAAAGATGGCCTCGCTGGGTCAGCTGGCCGGCGGCGTTGCGCACGAGTTGAATAATCCTTGCGGCTTTATTCACAGCAACATGGAGAGTCTGGATCAATTCGCCAGTGACCTGCGGCAGCTTCTGGCTGTTTACGAGCTAGTCCCGCTGTCACCGGAACTCGCCTCGCAGGTAAACGCGGTCAAGCAATCAATCGGTTTTGAAAACCTGCTATCCGAGATGTCCTCAATCATTGACGATTGCAGCGAAGGAGCTCGCCGCATTCGCGACATCGTGCTAAACCTGCGCACTTTTTCGCGCCTGGACGAAGCTGAAGTCCAGCAGATTGATATTAACGAGGGTATTGACTCAACGATTCGTCTGCTCTCGCAGTATTACTGCTCGAATTACATCACCCTGGAGCGCGACTATGGCGCAATTCCCCCAGTGGAATGCATTGCCGGACAGCTCAATCAGGTGTGGATGAATCTTTTGACGAACGCCGCGCAGGCGATCGGCCGCGGTCCCGGTAAAGTTCGGATCGAGACACGTGTGCAGGACGAAATGGTCGCAGTCAGGATTAGCGATACCGGCAGCGGCATTAATTCGGAAGACGTGAACAGAATTTTCGATCCGTTCTTTACGACTAAGCCAGTGGGTGAAGGAACCGGCCTCGGATTGTCAATCATCTACGGCATCGTCGAAAAACACGGCGGCGAGATTAAAGTCGAGAGTATGCCCGGCAAAGGTACGACGTTTACCACACGCATTCCGCTGAAGGCGCAGACTCAAATAGCCGAGCAGCAGAGCTAAACAAGAGTTTCTAACTTAAGGAGAAGGTCTGATGTCTTACAAAATTCTGATCGTTGACGACGAACCAGCCAACTTGCGAACACTGGCGAGACTGTTTCGCGACGAATACCAGGTGCTGACGGCCAGCTCAGGGCCCGAAGCCCTCGAGATACTGGATCAACATGATGTCGCATTGCTTATTACGGACCAGCGCATGCCCGGCATGACCGGCATTGAATTGCTCAAGAACACGGTCTTATTGCGACCACGAATGGTGCGGATGATCCTGACGGGTTACACGGATGTAGAAGCGCTGGTCGAAGCAATAAATTGCGGCCAGGTATACCGGTATGTAACCAAACCCTGGAACAATGACGAACTCAGATTGACGGTCAAGCGTGCCCTGGAACATTTCGAAACCAACAAGAAGAGCCACACGCTCGAGCACATGAATCACCGCCTTGTTTCCCGTATTCAGGAAATCCAGGAACTCGCGACGCTGGGTTCTTTGGGCTAAACGCAGAACGTAACAAAGTCTTCGCACAGGCATTCCCGTTTCGACGGAGGTTCGAGTCCGCTTCGCAGCACGGAGGGTACGGCGATCCCTCGGATCTCAATGGGCCGGCCATCACGCAAAATCGGTTGCGTGCTGACTTCCAACGCCACCCGCCGTCCGTCTTTGCCAATGACATCGATCTCAAAGACAAGGCCCGGCCGCTCAGACAACATGTGAGCAATCTGCTTGTGCAGGTGTCCGATGAATTCAGGTGTCACTACCTGGGTAATATTCATTTGACGAGCCTGTCGTGCCGAGAATCCAAAGACAAGTTCGCCCGTTTTATTCAGGAAGGTGAAGTTGCCGGCGAGATCGTGTGCGTACACGATTCTGTCGGCGTCGCCGGTTACTTCTAATTCAAACTGTTCGCTTTCGGGGTGATCCAGCATTTGTTTTAAGGATGCGAGAGACATTTTTCGCATTCCTTTTTTCAAAATCGATGATTAGTGCCAGGGGAAAGGAATGCGAGATTCCCACCGGGGACTACGCGGGTTTCCGAGGAGCGGCAAAAAGGGATCATTGGTGCGATTGAACGCGGCCAGACGCCACATCAATCATCGCGCGTACCGCCCCGCGCTCACTAAGGCTGGCATGTAGCATCACTTATGCCACAAAACTTAATGAGATCCTGAGACCGCGGTTGGTTAAGCAAAGTCCAGTCGGCGGCACATTGCTTGCTCAGGACAAACAGCGATGCTCCGCGTTGTGCGAAGCCTGGACGCAGCATCGCACGATCTAACAATCGGGAGCAGTCCAAAGGTCAGACCTGCATTAGCGCAAGTCTAATCTGTGCTCCAACAAACTAGACGCCGCCCAGCCTCACCGCTTTTCAAAAACTAAAGCTAACCGTCTCGCCCTGAATGCCCCCACACCCGGAGAAATTTACATGCGCCGTCGCTGCCAATTCATTCGCCTTGCTTTTCGCCTGCTCTTGGTGACTTTCTCATCAGCTGGCGTTGTCGTCGGCACGTCTCAACTTGCCATCGTCGAGCCGGCTCGAGTGTTATTCGAAGCTAACAAACGCGAGACAGCTAAGTTGGCGAATGCGGAAGCCGGCCCGACCTATCAATGGAATATTAACGACCGGGAATTGCCCTTACTGACCCTGGATGACAATCAGGTGCGGCCCGGGCTCGAGCATTCGCTCTCCTATCCGATTGATCAATTTCGTTTTCTGATTTTTCAGTCTTTGACTCGCGACGAAGAGCATGCGCGCTACTTGCTGCCTGCGATTTCCAGCCAGAGCAAGGGCGTACATTTCATCGAATTCGAATCTACTGGCGGGAAGACATATGTCTCGCTCGACGGCTCTGGCCTTCAACTCATAGACCAGGGCAACCTGAAGACCATTCGGACAAGCGACGGCGCCAAATTAACTTTCGTCCAATATCCCGACGGTGAATTCCGTTGCGCCAGCATTAAGAATTCGAGCGGCACTCACCTCAACCTGCTGTATGCCGCCAACGGTTTAACGTTACGCGGCGTTTTGGATTCGTTCGGTCGGACGATCAGATTCAGTTATGACGGCGCGGGCATCGCGTCAGTCAGGCAGACCTGGATGGCAGGCTCGACGGGTTTTACTAAAACGTGGCCAGTTGGCGACGCGCCTGAAAATACTCCGGTTCAGCTGGCCAGGTATTCGCATGCGGTGGGCGCAAAAGTAATTCCCGGCAATGCGCTCGTCCGGGAATACAGTGCGGCGATGGCCGGTTCAGATAAGTATCTGGCGCAAGTGTTCAGCGGTCCCGATGCGGTGGCGGCAGGCAATGGGTTCGAGCCGGCTGGCCTCGGCACGCCCTATCCGCTTTATCGGGGTGACATAAACGGAGACGACGGCAAGCCACGGCGTGGTCATCTGTCTTATGCGATTCATATTTATGGGAGCCCTGATGGGACAGGGGATTCGCCGCTATATGTGCCGGCGGGATTTACTTCTCACAGCGGCGTACCGTCTCCCAAAGATGCGGTCGTCACATTCTATTATCCCCGGCTTGGCAACGTCACCGACATTACACTCGCAGTTTTTCATGTGGCCGATTTTCAAATTGCTTACGAAGGCGATCGAATAAGGATTGGGAACATCGGAGGTCCGGGAGGTTCCGCCACGCTCTATAAACATTCGCACATTGAATTCTACAACGGGAATACCGCGCTCCCAGCGGCAGGCTCTCGTTCCGCTTTGCGACTCGAGCCGTCCATGATTTTCAGCGCCAATCGATAGTCGGATTTGAATCGGCAGGTTGAGACCGCAGCTTCGCTGGATCCCCCTCATAAGAAGCTTAGAGACAATTTGCAGCTCCCAAAAGACCGCGTGATACACTCGCTGCGGCACACGTTCTGGACTGGATTCGGTGAAGCCGGCGCATACGCGTTCACCATCAAAAAGATTCCGACGCTGACTCGCTACCTCACTACAAATTCCGCTACACTCAGAGAGCTGATCGCCGTAAGTGCTTGTGCCCCTGTAGCTCAACGGTTAGAGCAGCAGACTCATAATCTGTTGGTTCGGGGTTCGAATCCCTGCGGGGGCACCAAACAGTAAGCAGTAAGCAGTGAGCAGAAGGCGGGGCGGCAAGCAGCGAAGCCTAATTCATTAACCTTTGGCTCCCTCACCACAAAGACAAGGCGATGATGGAAATTGCTTTCGTCGGTTAGAGGTTAGCGCGCGGTCGCGACCAACGGCTTGCCGTCATTGAGATTCACTGCGGCGGGATAGCCTTTGCCGGTCAGTGAGCCGATGTCGATCGCGAATTCCTTCTGACTTCGAAGCTTCCGAAGTCGTTCGGCTTCGGCTTTGCGAGCGGCGGCGGCCGCACGCTTCTCCTCAACAGTCTGAGTAGGCATCACGGTGGGCGTCGGCGTCGGTTGTCTCTTCCGGTTGCGGGAAACGATATTCAGAATTTCGAGCACCTGCAACTTCTCGGGCTCGCTCATTCCGTCAAAGCTGATTCCGTGCGCGTCGAGCACCGCGCGCAGGTTCTCTTCTGTATTCGTCTTTTGTCCATAAACGTCGCGATAGATGCGTAGCTTGCCCTCTTCAACCACAATCGTTTCGTAGCGCAATTCCACCGGAACGATCTGCGCGAGCTTCAAAACCTGGGTGCGGCTCGGTCGTTTCAAATACGAGCTCATCGTGTCGGTTGATAATTCGGTCCCGGAAACATCGGCCAGGACTTTCGCGAAGTCCTTCACCTGCTCATTCGTCATGCCGACGCAGCCGTGCGAAGCAAACGTGCCGATCTTTGAGAGCGCTTTGCCGCCGTGAATCAGCGACGGAGAGCCGATGGGAACCTTGATCGGCCCGAGTGGATTCGCTTTGCTGCCGGCGGGAACAACCACGCCAGGATTCGCGACCCAGGGTTCGTTCGGCGGCGTCCATGTCGGATTGAAGATGATCGTTTCGGCCTTGCGCAAACCGCGCGGCAGAGGATATTCGGGATAGCCGATGCCGACTTTGTAAGACTTCACCAGCACGCCGTCTTTGAACACATCCATTCTGTAGGCCGGAATGTTGATAACGATGCGCGTGTCTTTCGGGACCGCGTTCGGCCCCTGAAGCATCGTTGGCTCCACCGGAGATTTGATGGTCGCGACATCGCCGCTATTGGTTGACGTGTCGCTCACCAGCGACGCCGGTTGAATCTGGCTTGTCGTTGACTCGGTGCGCGTGACGGACGGCGAAGCTTGGCGATTACAAGCGGTCGCGGCCAGTGTGCAGAGTGTTAGTAGTAGGGCAATTGTGCGAAGCGTTTTCATGTTGGGGGTATTAAAGCTCGTCTAAGATATTTCGGTTACCGCTGCTTCCACGCCACCATCTGTGGCCGCCCACACCGGCTGGCGCTCTGACTACTGTTCGCTGGATCCTCGCTATCGACCAGCGCAGAACCGAGACGGAATCCCAAGCGTCTTTTGCGCAATAGCATAGCCTTGTCTGTGCAAAGTGGCACAGACTTCAGTCTGTGACTTCGCCGATTGAAAACACAGACTAAAGTCTGTGCCACTTATACCGGAATCCGGCGATCATCCAGTTTCCGAAGTCAGTACCACCCGCGTCAGTGGGTGGGTTCAGGACGCCACCTACTTATCTCTGGCGCATCTGAAACCTGCGATCATCCAACGCTCGTGCGGATAGAAAAAGTTTCGGTACGTCGAGCGAATGTGAATCTGCGGCGTGGCGAACGAGCCGCCGCGCAGGACCTTCTGACCGACAAACCATTTGTCATTGTATTCGTCGAATTCGGACTTGAAGCCAGGATACGGCGTGTAATCTGAAGTCGTCCACTCCCAAACATCGCCAATCAACTGCTGACAACCGTACGCGCTTTGCCCATCAGGAAAAGACCCGATCGGGGCCACGTTCCAGAATCCATTTTCGAACAGATTTGCTTTCGAATCATCAGGTGGCGAATCGCCCCACGGAAACTCTTGCTTCGCATTGGACGAGGGGGACAGCGTCGCGGCCTTTTCCCACTCAGCTTCCGTCGGCAGACGTTTGCCCGCCCACTTCGCATAAGCCGAAGCCTCTAAAAAGCTGACGTGCGAAACCGGTTCGTGGAGTTTCTCTGAGGCCGGATGAAGTCCGCCGAAATCTCGAATCATCCATTCGCCGCTCTGCTGCTCCCAATAAAGCGGCGCCTGCCAGTTTTCGCTGTTCACTTTTTCCCACCCGGCCGAGTGCCACCAGCGAAAGTCTTTATAGCCGCCGGCGTTCATGAATTCGAGGTACTCGCCGTTGCTGACCGGCGCTCGATCGATCGAGAAGTCCGGGAGGAAAACTTTGTGCTGCGGCTTCTCATTGTCCCAGGCGAAGCCATCAACGCCCTCCCTCACGGTCGGGCTACTGCCCCGTTCCGCGAAGCCAAGCTCAAACAAGCCACCATCAATTTCAACCATCCCGCTGATGTTCTCGAGAGCGCGCGGCGCAGGTTTCATCGGGGCATCAAACTGATTGACGAGCAAATGCTTGATGTCATAGACGAGCAGCTCCTGATGCTGCATCTCGTGCTCGAGGCCGAGACGCACAATCGACAGAATTTCCTGCGCGTCATTGCGATCCGAGACGCTTTCGATGAAGCTCGCCATTTGCTCGTCGATGTACGCGCGATACTTCTTCGTCTCAGTTACAGTCGGCCGCGAACGAGTGCCGCGCTTTTGACGTTCGATCCGCTCGCCGAATCCTTCGTAGTACGAATTGAAGAAGAAGAGAAAATCTTCCGAGTAAGGTTTGTATCCCGTCTGATACTTCCGCAGGACGGTTTCAAAAAACCAGGACGTGTGACCGATGTGCCAGCGCGGCGGGCTCATGAACTCCGCGGTTTGAATTACATAGTCTTCAATCTCCAGCGGGGCGACGATTTGCAGCGTTCGTGCGCGTACGGATTGATAGAGATCACCGATTGATTGCGGGTTGGATTTCGCAGTCTGTGGAATTGGTGAAGCCATGCGGGTTACCATTCGCAGATTACACAGATTTCACAGATTAGGAAACGGGAGGCGAGGTCAGCGAATTACCAACTAGTTACTGTCTAAATTCGAATCTCTTGCGGCGATTAATCTGCGTAATCTGTGGACTTTATTTGATGACAATCGCAATCGGGTTGCGCTCAACCACTCGCCCAATAATGTTTGCCCGCGAATAATTGCGTCGCAACTCTATCAACAAATCATCTGCCTTGTCTTCCGAAATTGCCAGCAACAATCCGCCGGCCGTTTGCGGATCATAAAACAACTTCACCAGATTCGGATCGAGACCGTCGGCGAACGAAACGGCTTCGCCCACATATTCACGATTTGTTTTGTCTGCGCCGGTGAGCATTCCCGCGACAACCAATCCCAGCGCCCCATTGATCAAAGGCACGCGACTGGAATCAATTTCGATCGTTACATTGCTGGCGCAAGCCATTTCCCACGCATGGCCCAGCAAAGCGAATCCAGTCACATCAGTTGCGGCTTTCACATCGAACTTTGCAATCGCTTCCGCGGCGTACTTGCCCGGCGTCAGCATGGTCGCGACTGATTCTGCGACGATTTCCGGCGAAGCTTTTCCGCGTTTGATGCCGGTTGAAATTACGCCGGTGCCGATCGGTTTCGTCAGAATAATCACGTCGCCCGGCCGCGCGCCGGCATTCGTCGCGACATGGTTCGGATCGATCACGCCGGTAACTGAATAACCGAACATGATTTGTTCGTTATCGACGCTGTGTCCGCCGACCAGCGCGACTTTGTTCTCAGTCAAAACTGATAAACCGCCGCGCATAATCTCAGTCAGAATCGAAAAGTCGACGCCTTTTTTAGGAAAGCACGTGATCGCCATCGCCGTAATCGGGGTTCCACCCATGGCCCACACGTCATTGATCGAATTCAGCGCGGCAATGCGGCCGTAATCGAACGGGTCATCCACAATCGGTGTGAAGAAATCGAGCGTCTGCACCAGCGCCAGATCGTCGCGTAGTCGATACACTCCGGCGTCGTCCGCTTTGTCGAAACCGACCAGCAGATTCGGATCGTTGGGTTGTTTCTCAAGCCCGCTCAACACCTGAGCGAGGACGGCAGGCGCCAGCTTCGCCGCTCAACCAGAGCACGAAACCATCTCAGTCAGACGCATCGTTGTTCTCCTTTCCGCAATTGAATTACGCTAAAGCGTTTTAATTAAACCGCACAGCGGTTTTGGCCCCAGCCCAGGGTTGCGTAGCTACCCCGGGTGGCGTTGTAGTCTATCATTCCAACCGCAAAGCGGTTGCGTCCCACTGCGAGAGGAACCTAATGCCCCAATCTTTCTCCGCCGTCTACATTCATCTCGTCTTACCAACAAACCATCGTCAGCCGTTTTTGCGAGAGCGTGAGACTCGCATGAGACTCCATTCCCAGCTTGGCGAAATTTCGAAAACGCTTGGCTGCGCTCCTCTGCTGGCCGGCGGTGTCGAAGATCACGTGCTCATGCTCGCGCGATTTGGCCGTACGATCACGCCGGCCGAATGGGTTAAAGAATTTGAAGCGCGTCTCGAGTCTCTGGTTAAAGGAACAATTCGACACGCGCGGTTTTGAGTGGCAAGGTGGTTATGCCGACTTCTCTGTCAGTGAGTCAAATCTTGAGAAGGTAAAACGATATATCGCTCAGCAGGAACATCATCACAGGCGGACGAGTTTTCAAGACGAACTGCGCGCACTTTTGCAACGGCACCGTATCGAATGAGATGAACGATACATCTGGGACTGACTCAATTGCATTGCGGTTGATATTATCTCAACCACCTTGTTCCCGACGTAGTCCCGATAGGTCGGGACAACGTTGGGCTGGAGGGCAGAACCGCTTCGCGGTTTAATTTCTATCTTAACCCGCGCTGCCAAGACTTAACTGATAACCGAATGCACGACGTAATCATCATTGGCGCTGGCGCAGCCGGATTGTCGGCGGCGCGTTGGTGTGACGAGTTGGGCCTCGACACGCTGATGCTCGAGCAAGGCGAAGAAGTCGGCGGACAGCTTCTTTCAGTTCACAATCCAATCGAAAACTATCCTGGCGCGCGCGCGCAAAACGGGCGCGAGCTGCGGGATTTGTTTGTCGAGCAGACGAAGACTTCGGATTTCGATCTGTGGACGAATGTCGAGATCGAAAGCGTCGATCTGAAAGCCAGACGGGTGAAGCTGAAAAGTAGTGAAGAGCTGCAATCAATTGCGATGATCATCGCGACCGGTTTGCGGCGGCGACGACTCGGACTGCCGGGCGAAGCGGAATTCGGCGGTCGCGGCATCATCGAATCAGCGACGCGCGATCGGGAACAGATGGCCGGCAAAGATGTCTGCGTCATCGGGGGCGGAGATGCCGCGGCAGAGAACGCTTTGTTGCTGGCCGAAGTTTGTCCGACGGTGACGCTGGTTCATCGCGGCAGGAAAATGCGCGCACGGCGCGAATTTACGGAACAACTTCACACCAATCATTGCGTCACTGTGTTTCCCGAGTCTGTCGTCCGCCGCATCATTGGCAATGACGGTGTAGAAGCTGTTGAGATTGAACGGGGCGGCGCAATCAAGCCTTTTCAGATGGCGGTGCAGGGCGTGCTGATCAGAATTGGTTGGGAGCCAAACACGGATTTCATTCGCGGGCAGTTGCAGCTAGATGAAAAGGGTTATGTCGTCGTCAGCTCACGGCAGGAAACGAGTATCGCGAATGTTTTCGCGGTGGGTGATGTCGCGAGTCCTTTGGCGCCGACGATTTCGGGCGCGGTTGGCGATGGTGCAACGGCGGCGAAAGTGATCGCTTCTCGACTACAGCAGAAATAATCCACAGATTACGCAGCTTTTCACAGATTCAAAGCCAGGAAAACTAGCCACGAAAAGGCACAAAAAGCACAAAAGAAAATCTCGCCCAGTTTAGAGTCCGCACTTGTGCGGACGGGGCTCGGACAAGTCCGGCCTCTAAATGGTTAATTGGTTTTTCTAACCTCTAAATGGTTAATGATTTTTCTAATCTGTGTAATCTGCGTAATCTGTGGACTTCATTTCAGTCTGCGGATAATTCATCTTCCGCTCAACCACGCCGCCCGCATCGCCTTCGCTTCCACAGACGCGCCCGGGTTCTCTTCAATTCGATAATTGAACAGCAGCGGCTCGCCCAACGTGATCGTCAGCCGAGTCACTTTGCCGCCGCGTTGCAGAATTACCGGCACTCGATCGCCGGGTTTGTAGCGGCTCACTGTTCTCACCAGGTTCGCCGGTGTCAGCTTCGCGCCGCCGAATGACGTGATCACGTCACCCTCTTCCAAGCCCGCCGCGGCCGCTGGAGAGTTTGGACGCACGCTGGCGATCTTGAAATTGGTTTTCTCGCTTTCATCAGGAGCGATGCCCACGGTGACCGGCCCGCGCGGTTCACGGATAAATCTCAAACCAACCTGCGCGAATGCTTCTTCGTACGGAGGCGTTTCCACCGTTCGGACGTAACGGCGGAAGAAATCGCTCATGTCCGTACCGGCGACATCGGAAACCGTTCTTTCAAAGTCTTCGTTGCGGAAGCCTCGGCCGCGCAGATAGTAGCTTGCGTTCGAACTCTTGAAATAAAAGTCTTCGTACATGCGCCGCATCACGTCGTCGAGCGAAGCTTTACCTTTCGTCTTGCCGCGAATCAGAAGATCGAGCACGACGCCGATAATTTCACCTTTCGGGTAGTAACTGATCGAAGTGTTCGCCAGATTAGTTTCCTGCGCGTGGGGCGCGTCGTCGATGAAGGGCGCCGACAGCGAGGATTCTTCCGCGCTCATTAACTTACTGCCCGGCGAGTTATCCACATCGCTGATCTGCTCCGCCAGCGTCTTAAACAACCGCGCGTCGTTCCACAAACTCGCGCGGCGCATCATCAGGTGGCCGTAATAATTCGTAATGCCTTCCGCGATCCAGAGTCCGCGCGTATTCAAGGGCCGCGTGAAATCCCAGGGCCCAAGCTCGATCGGCCGCAAACGCTTCACGTTCCACACGTGAAAGAACTCATGAGCCGCGGTGGCCAACGCCCCGTCGTATTGCTCCGGATCGCTGAGTTCGCCCGGCAAGATGATCTGCGTCGACGTCAGATGCTCCATGCCGTCGCCTGAGTGCCCATCATTCGCGAAGTGAAACAGAAACGTGTATGAATCAAACTCGGGCGGTCCCCACATGGCGATCTCTGCGCGGACAATTTTCTCGATGTCACGCACCAGCGCCGGCCGCCTGTTACCTTGTTTGCCGAACGCATGGACGACTACGTGGTACTGCTTGCCGTCGACCGTAAAAGTGTCTTGCGTCCAGTCCGGCGCGATCTCAGTCGGCGTGTCGATCATTATGTCCCAGTTGGGAAAGTGCCATTGGCGCTGATCTCGTTTCTCGATCCGGCCATTGACGATGCGCCAACCCGGCGGTGGATTGATTGAGAGGCTAACCGGATCCTGCTTGTGATTCGCCACGTACATGAAGATCGAACCGCCGTTGAAGTTCGCGTGACGCGAATCAAGTTGTGAAAACGTTCCGGACAAATCGTTCCCGAAAACTCTGTACGTAAATGTCACACTGGAATTTCCCATAGTCTGGACACGCCAGGTTTGATCATCGACTTTGGTAACCGGCACCGAAAGTTTTTGGAAACGCGCCGGCCGAGGGTCCTTGCCGGCAATAGCGCTCACTTCCTGAACATTTTTGGCGAAATCGAATACCGCGTAGCGCCCGGGCGACCACTTGGCCATCTGAAAATCGAGCGACTCGGGTCGCGACTCCCCGGGAAATTCAACTTCGATGGCGACTTCAAACAAGTGCGAGCTGGGCTGTGACATGGCCAGCCGATAATCGATCTTCAGCGGCTGGTCCTGGGCGGAAGCCGAGAACGCCAGCGCCAGTAGTGCGAGGGCGACAAGGAGTGCCTGTCGCAAAAAAAGTTTCTGTTTGTTCATAGTGATCAATTGAGCGGGAAGATATCATTAACCCCTCGGTTCAGCGAGGTGTTCACGGCAAGCTTCATACACCAGCCGTTTCAACAACTTCGATGCCGGCAAACCGTGGAAACGGTTCTAGTCGCGCAACTCCCTTGTCACCTCGCTGAAGCGAGGTGTGAATGAGAGGAACCGAACATTTGTTTGTCGCAAATCAGATTATCTGGCAGAATCTGCAAATTCCAATCGGTTAGATGCTCTTCGGAAGATTCCAGTTTGTGGAGTTCTTGAAATGAAAAGACTGTTTCTAATCACCTACTCAATTCACCACAGAGGACACAGAGAAGACCAAACAGCGGGCAAAAACATTCGCTGTCATCACGCCCAGCCCGCAGGTCTGAGTTTCTTTCTCGCCCTCTTCGTCTGTGTCCTCTGTGGTTCCATTTGGTCGAGCGTTAGCGTGTCAGCCCAAACAAGGGAAGCGCAAACGACTCTGATAAAGAATGCGACGGTGCTGACGGTTTCGCGCGGCACGCTGCAAAACACCGACGTGCTGATCCGCAACGGAAAGATCAGCGCCGTTGGTTCGAACTTGAGCGCGCCCACAGGCGCGCGCGTGATCGACGCCGCCGGCAAGTTCGTTCTGCCGGGAATCATCGATGCGCACTCGCACACGATGATGGACGGCTCGGTGAATGAGTGCACCAAGTCCGTCACGTCGATGGCGCGGACGCAGGACGTTCTCAATCCGAACGCGATCAACATTTATCGCGGGCTCGCGGGCGGAACGACCTCAGCGTTACTGCTGCATGGATCGTGCAACTCGATTGGCGGATTAAGTACTACGGTCAAGTTCAAGTGGGGACATCCCGCGGCGGACTTCATCTTTCCCGGCGCGCCGAGTGGAATCAAGTTCGCGCTCGGCGAGAATCCAAAGCGCACCAACTTCAACATTCCGGGTTTGCAGCCACGCTATCCCGCCACCCGCATGGGGGTTGAAGAAGTCATTCGCGACGCCTTCACGCGCGCGCGTGACTACCAGCGTGATTGGGATGATTACCGCGCCGCAGTGTCGCGTCGTGAACAGAACGTGATGCCGCCGCGTCGCGACCTGGAGCTTGAGCCGCTGGTCGAAATCCTCGAGGGCAAGCGCTACGTGCACGCGCATTCTTATCGAGCAGAAGAGATTCTGATGCTGATTAACCTGGCGGACGAGTTTGGCTTCAAGATTCGCACCTTCCAGCACGTCCTCGAAGGCTACAAAGTCGCGACTGAAATCGCGCGGCATGGCGCGATGGCTTCAGCCTTTGCCGATTTCTGGGGATACAAGATGGAGGCTTACGACGCAATACCTTATGCCGTGCCCATCATGACCCGGCATGGCGTCGTGTCGTCGCTCAATTCGGACTCGGATGAGCGCGCGCGTCGTTTGAATATAGAAGCCGCGAAAATGATCCGCTACGGTGGGTTGACGGAAGAAGAAGCGTTGAAGCTGGTGACGCTTAATCCGGCAATGCAACTGGGCATCGACAACCGGGTCGGGTCGATTGAGGTCGGCAAAGACGCCGACCTGGCAATTTGGAACGCGCACCCGTTGAGCGTCTATGCACGCGTTGAGCAGACGTTTGTCGATGGCGAATTGCTTTTTGATCGCCTGGCAGACATTGCGCGTCGGGCGCGGCTCGATGCAGAGCGAAAGACGCTCGAAGCCGCCGACCCAAATAAACCATCGCCGGGTGGAGGTCCGCCGCGCGCCCCAACTGCGATTCGTCGCGCGTCACAGCATGACGACGACATTCAGGATCGGGAGGACCACAAGCGATGAAAACGAACTCAGGTTGCCTCTCATGTTGGAGAGTTGGTTACAGAACCGCGAGCGGTAGCGAGCGGGACAAAAAATCCACTCTAAAACTAAGAAGTGTTCTTATCCTGCTCGCTACCGCTCGCGGTTCTGTAATGGCGCGTTCCTTTGCCCCGCTATTGTTACTTTTCATTTCGCTGTCCTTTAGCGTTGTAAGTACCGCGCAAGACACTGATCGCATCGATCCCAAGCTAACTAACACACCACTGCCGACTTATATCATTCGTAACGCGCGGATCGTCACCGTCAGCGGCCCGGACATTGAGAACGGGACGCTGGTCATTAGCAATGGACGCATCGCGTCGGTTAACGCAAACGCTACGGCTCCCGCAGGCGCACAAGAGATCGACGGACGTGGATTGATTGTCTATCCCGGCATGATCGATCTCGCCACGAACATAGGGCTTGCCGAAATTCCGACCGGCGCACCCGGAACGATGGACACAACGGAACTCGGCGACATGAACCCAAACATTGCGGCCATTTGGGCCGTCAATCCGCACAGCGTGCACATTGCGGTGACGCGCGTCGCCGGGGTCACCAATGCGCTCTCCGGACCGTCGGGAGGAATCATCTCGGGGCAAGCTGCTTTCGTGAATCTCT
This sequence comes from Acidobacteriota bacterium, assembly GCA_052389795.1. GTDB lineage: Bacteria > Acidobacteriota > Blastocatellia > Pyrinomonadales > Pyrinomonadaceae > UBA11740. The sequence goes on from JBQTHO010000006.1 coordinate 334,940, forward strand.
TTGGCAGTAGCCCCCGTGAAATGGCTTTGATTCCGGAAGCGGCGCTTGTGATTCAGTTTCCCCGCATCGGGGGCGGCGGTTTCGGTGGTGGCGCACCAAACATTACCCCCGAAGCGCTTAGCCAGCGCGATCGACGCATTGAAGAGCTGCGGAAGATCTTTCGCGACGCTGAAGCCTATGGCCGTGCGCAGGATGCTTACCGCAAGGATCCGAGATCCCTTCCGCGACCAGCCATCGATCCAAAACTAGCAGCGCTGGTTCCTTACGCGCGGGGCGAGCGGCCAATCATCTTCCGCGCGGAACGTGATCGCGAGATGCGCGCCGTCATTCGCTTCGCTGAAGAGCTAAAGCTAAAGCCGATCATCCTGGGCGCAAGCGAGGGCTGGAAGATCGCGTCGTTCTTAAAACAGAAGGACGTGCCGGTGATTCTTGACAGCGTTTTGAACCTGCCGCTGCGCGAAGACGACGGATACGATTCGCTCTACGAGAATGCGTCGAAGTTGCAGGCCGCCGGTGTGCGGTTCGCCATTTCGGCCGGCGACTCAGGCGCGCACGTGCGCGATTTGCCGTTCAACGCCGGCATGGCCGCCGCGTACGGTTTGCCAAAAGCAGAAGCGCTAAAGTCAGTGACGCTTTATCCAGCTCAGATTTTGGGAGTGGCCGATCGTCTCGGTTCGATCGAGCCGGGCAAGCTCGCGAACCTCGTGATCACCGATGGTGACATGCTGGAGGCCCGCACGAACGTTCGGCATTTGTTTATCGCCGGGCGCCAGTTACCGCTGGTTAGCCGCCACACGATGCTTAACGATCAATTCAAGGATCGGAAGTAAGCGGAAGCTAAACGTCATGCATTTACAGAACCGCGAGCGGTAGCGAGCGGGATAAGGACTCAGCGATGGTGGGGGTGGCCTTCCAAACAATAATCCCGGTCGAATCCTGATCCGGCTCGCTACCGCTCGCGGTTCTGTACCAGACGCGCTGACGGGCGACGCCCTCCCTTACGGTCGGGCTACTGCCCCGTCCGCCAGACTTGATAGTGGGGGCGTGCCCAGTTCGAAGACCTCGGGATTCTCGCCGATAATGGCGACGGCAAAGAAACCGGGAACGTAGTTGGCGCTCTCCTTACGAAAGTTCTCGTCCAGTTTGTCGCGGTTGGCGAAGAGCGTCCAGAAATTCCTCTCATAGTCTTGATCACTCTCGCGCAATTGCCGCAATGCGTCGCGCACCGATTCAGCTCCGCGATTGTAACTGAGCAACACCAGCGTCATGCTCTGCGAATCATCGCCCAACTCGGCCATGCGATCGGCGATGTAGTGCGCAGCGGCCGGCGCCATCTTGTTCACGTCGCACATTTCCGAACGAGCGACGCCATAGTTCTCGGCCGTTTGCGGCAGGAATTGGAACATCCCCTTGGCTCCCCACTCGTTTTCCGGGCACGGTTGATACGCCGACTCGAACATCGCCAGATAGATCCCGACTACGACCGGGATTCGACGGGCGGCGAAGGCCCGGGCGATTACCGGAATGTGAGGCTTCGCTCTTTGATAACGGACGGAAAGACCCTCTCCGTTCGGTGACGTCGCGTCTGCGCGCCGAGCCACGTAATAATCGACGTGCGACTTGACCACTCGCACCGCATCATCGTTCAACTTCATCGGGCGCTCGCCCATCATTGCAGAGATGCGCTGCTCCTGTTCACTTACGAAAACGAGTTGTTCGGCCTCGTTCATCTGCGCGTAAGTCTTTTGCGGCGGTGGGGTGTTTGGCATTCCCGGTCTGGACTGACGGTAAAGCAAGCCCGCCACGATCAGCAGAACGATCGCCAGGACTGCAGGAATAAGGTATCGACGCAGCCCGTGATGCGAACCCATTTCAGAACTAAGCGTCCGCAGTTCGTTGACGGTGGTCTCGCCGCTGATCGCGAACCGCTTTTTGCTCTCCTGGCCAAGTGACCGTTTGATTGTGCTTAGATCTTCAAGCATGTCCGCAGCGGTTCGATACCGTTCTTCGGCTTGCTTGCTGAGAGCCTTGCTCACGATCTGCTGCAGTTGCGCAAGCGCAGAAACTCTTGCACCGTTGACAAATAGTGAGGCGGGCGGACGATCGAGAATTGCCACGATCGTGTCGGCGTTGGTGACGCCGGCGAATGGCCGCCGGCCGTTCAACATTTCATGCAGCACAACGCCGCAACTCCAGATGTCCGTGCGCTCGTCCACCGGCAGACCGCGCACCTGCTCAGGCGACACGTAGCCGATAGTTCCCATCAGCGCGCCGGTCTGCGTCTGGTTGTGCGCGAATGACGCCGTCGATTCTTCCGACGGCACTTCCATCAATTTGGCGATGCCGAAGTCGAGGATTTTGATCGATCCATCGGCGCGCCGCATGATGTTCTCGGGCTTGATGTCGCGGTGAATGATTCCCGCCGCGTGCGCTGCCGACAAACCAGAAAGCAATTGAGCAGCAATATCCAGGACTTCTCTCAATCTTAGATCGGCGGCGCTGATCAGCTCGCGCAGCGTGTCACCTTCGATGTATTCAGCCGCGATGAAATGAGTGCCGTCGCTTTCTCCCACTTCGTAGATGGTGAGGATGTTCGGATGGTTCAAGGCCGATGCAGCGCGGGCCTCAGTTTGAAAGCGACGCAGACGTTCGTCGTCGGAAACGAAATAAGCGGGTAGTGTTTTCAGCGCGACCAGCCGGCCGAGCCGCCGATCCTGCGCCAGGAAAACCTCGCCCATACCGCCCTTTCCAAGCCGTCTGACGATCTTGTAGGGTCCGATTTCACGGTCCGGTTCCGGAGCTTCAAGCAGAACGTGCGCATCTGTTTCCAGTGCGGGGGCTTCGAGAAAGTCGCCGGCCTCTTTATGCGCCGCAATGAGCGAGAGCGCTTCTTCATGCAGTTCCGGGTCGCCGGTGCGCACCTCGGCCAGCAACGCGGCGCGTTCCGTGGCGGGCAGATCGATAGCTGCCTGCAAAACCTCATCGACTTTTTGCCAGCGTTCAGGAGTCATGCTTCAATCGCCGGTACAACCAGGCTTTGGCCGCCTGCCAGTCACGTCGCACGGTCATCAAAGAAAGCCCAACTGCCTCGGCGGTTTCTTCCAAACTCAGTCCGCCAAAGTAACGAAGTTCGACCACGCGCGCTTTGCGTGGATCCAGCACGGCAAACTCTTGGAGCGCTTCATCGAGAGCGATTAGCTCTGCCGCGCGCTCGCTCTTCATTAATAGAGCTGTTTCGATTGGAACCTGTTGCGCCTCGCCGCCGTGTTTGACGTAATGCCGCCGCCGCGCGTGGTCGATCAGGATGTGACGCATGACCTGCGCCGTCACCGCGAAGAAATGTGAGCGGTTCTGCCAGTCACGCTTTTCACCACCGGCCAGACGCAGGTAAGCCTCGTTAACCAGGGCCGTCGTCTCCAAAGTGTGACCATTACGTTCGCGGTGCGCGTAGCGGTGAGCGATGCGGCGCAGCTCGTCATAAATCAGCGGAGTTAGTTTTTGCAGCGCGGTCGGATCGCCCTGCTTCCATTCTTCCAACAGCCCGGTTAATTCCACAGTTGCGACTGACATAAAACATCGCAATCTTATCATCTTTGTCCGGGCGGAAACGCGCGAAGGATTCATCTGTTAGGGTCAGAAATGTTCCCAGAACGATGAACAGTTTTGTCTTTAATTCTCGCTTGCATGAATACGCTGGGAGCGCCCGCATCCTGCGTGCGGGGCGCGGGCATCTTGCCCGCCATTTCAAACAAGAGCCGTCAAGATGATGGCGAACCGCAGGCAAGATGCCTGCGCTCCCAGGGTACTGAACACTCCGGCCTGGCTATCTCGCTTATGAAGATGAGGTCCTGCCTCAAATTAAAACCCAGGGAGATGAACTGATGAAACTTCGAAGAATCACGTTTTTTGTAGTTGCTATCACCGCCTGTTTCGCGACCGCGCCGGGTCGAGTAGCAAATGCGCAGTCAAACAAGCTCTACCAACAGATGACTCCTGCGGAACGCGCGGCCTTTGTTTCAGCAAAAGCGCGCAGCATCGCGCGCGAGATGTCGGGAAACGATTATCAATTCACGCGCGATTTCGAAGCCACCATCCAAAAGCACGTTGATTTTTATGTGCAGCGCATCGGCGGTGACCAGCCGGGGCGGGACACGCGTGCCATGTTTGAGCGGGGCCAATCGTCCGCCCCAACAATCAACGGCATTTTTAAGAAGCATAAAATCTCAGCGCTGATCGGACTTTATATCCCGGCGATCGAATCCGCGTACATCAATATTCAATCTCCGAACGAGGCGGGTTCGTTGGGCATGTTTCAGTTCACACAGAAGACCGGCGAGCAATTCGGATTGACGCCGAGTGACCTTCTGGACGTTGAGAAGTCGGCTGATGCCGCCGCTCGTTACATCACGCGCAGCATGAAGAAGTTCAATGGTGATCCGATGAAAGAAGCGCTCGCGATCCTGTCTTACAATCGTGGCGTCGGAAGCGTTGAACGCGATCTGGCCCTGCTGGTTACGGCTGAGAACGGAGCCTGCAGCATCTGCGTGTTTACCGCGAACAGTTCCCGGCTGGATGCCGCATTTCAGAACGAGAACGTCTATTACGTACCGCGCTTTTTTGCCGCGGCCGTCATTGGCGAGAACCCGCAGGCTTTCGGCTTGCAAACACAGCCCCTCTCGTCGTTTGAGGCGACGCGAAGCCGGCTCTGGTGAAAGGACTGATTTAGTTTTTATTGTGGCACGGCCAGATGGGGCGAGTTGTTTGCGCTCCGTTAGGAGCGCGATGTTTATAGACCGCAATCGCCGCCGAACCTCTTAGCTCCGAAGGAGCGGCATGAATCATGTCGCTCCTTCGGAGCTTCGAGTTCAATTAGGGCGGTTTGGCCTATAAACATTTCGTGCCTGACGGCACGAAGAAACTTGAATGCCGCGCTTCCCGGGCGGGGAGCGGAGAAACTACCCAAACAGCTGGCACAGTTAACTTCTCGGATCCAACAAAAATTCTCAGTCCCTCCGGCGTTGCGGCGCGTCAAAGTATCCGGCGCGGCTAAAAGTTTCATCCCGGAGGGGCTCATCCGGAAAACCTACTGGCTGCGCCAAAGGACGAGCGGTGAGGCACGCTCGTCCTTTTTTGTTTCGAGTGCGTGGGCTGGAGCGCGGCCATCCTGGCCGCAAGCGTGCGGAGCACGCTCAAAGTGTTCGCGCTAGGCGCTCAGGCGGGCAGGATGCCCGCGCTCCAGTCTGCGCTCCAAATCTCCTACCCACTCTGCTAGAATCAGCGTTCGCAACTCGGGAGGTGTTCGAGCGGTGGCTTTAGTGATCTACACAAAACCCGGCTGTCCTTACTGTCAGCAGGCCCGCGAGTACTACAACTCGAAAGGCCTCACGTTCATCGATCGTGATGCGCAAACCAACAAAGAATTTCGCGCCCAGATGCTCAAGTATTCAGGCGGCGATCCGACCGTGCCATGCATCGTAAAGGACGGTAAGTACGTTCAGTCCGGCTGGGGCGACCCGCTGCGCGGTTGAACCGTACACGACTGACGAGCGGTCGCTCGTCTTGTCAGAATCCCGACACGTCGGGATAGCGAGCGGTGATCTCGCTTCAGAAAACTCAAATGACTAACCACATCCGCCGCTACCGAGGGCGGTTTCGGAATTGGAGACTTAAATGAAACTTCGCATGCGCTCTCTGTTCTTGCTTCTCTCGATTTCGCTGGTAAATTCGTCGACTCCGCTGGCGCAGGATGGAAACGGAAATTCGACCGGCAAACTCAATCCGCCAATGACTGAAAAGAAGGCCAAGGTTACTGACATCCACGGCGAAAAGCTGATGGACAATTATTTCTGGCTGCGCGAAAAGAAGAACCCGGCCGTGATCGCGCATCTCGAATCTGAGAACGCTTACACGGCGGCGATGATGAAGCACACCGAAGCTTTGCAGGAGAAGCTCTACAACGAGATTCTCAGCCACATCAAGCAAACCGACGTGAACGTGCCGTACAAGAGGGGTGATTACTTCTATTACACGCGCACGGTCGAAGGGCAGCAGTATCCGATTTTTTGCCGCAAGCATCGCACCCTGGACGCGCCGGAACAGATCGTGATTGACGTAAATGAACTCGCGAAAGGCCATAAATTTATGTCGATCGGCGCGTTCGTTCCCAGCGACGATGGCAACCTGCTGGCGTATTCGACCGACAACACGGGTTATCGCCAGTACACGCTGCAGATCAAGAACCTGACTACGGGCGAATTGATGCCGGAACGCATTGAGCGGATCAACAACGTCGCCTGGGCCGCAGATAACAAGACGATCTTCTACGTTACTGAAGATGCAGTCACCAAGCGGAACGACAAACTGTTTCGCCACAGGCTGGGCACCGACAAGTACGAGCTGATTTATGAAGAGAAGGATGAACTCTTCGATATCGGCGTCGGCAAAACGCGCGACAACGCGGTCATTGTCCTCGGCTCGTACAGCAAAACCTCAACGGAAGGTCGTTACATTCCGGCGAACAATCCGAACGCGGAATGGAAGATCATCATCCCGCGACAGAAGGACCACGAGTATGACGTCGATCACCGCAATGGTCTGTTCTACATTCGGACCAATAAGGGCGCCAAGAACTTCCGCGTCGTCACCGCGCCAGTCAGCGATCCTTCCGAAAAGAACTGGAAAGAATTCGTCGCCCATCGGCCGGCGGTAAAAGTCGACAACATCGATACGTTCGCAGACCACGCGGTCCTTTCCGAGTGGGAAAACGGTCTGCAGCACATCGAGATCATTGAATTCAAATCGAGCAAGCGACATCGCATTGCGTTTCCCGAACCGGTTTATGCCGCCGGCCTGACCTCGAATGCCGAATTCCACACGGCAGTTGTGCGTTACAACTATCAGTCGCTGACGACGCCCAGTTCCGTGTTCGATTACGACATGAACTCGCGTCAGGCAACGCTGAAGAAGCAAACCGAAGTGCCCGGAGGCTTCGACAAGAACAACTACAAAGCTGAACGCGCCTTCGCGACTGCGTCAGATGGTACGAAAATTCCAATCTCGCTCGTTTATCGCAAAACCGTGAAGCTGGATGGGTCGGCCCCGCTGTTGCTTTACGGCTACGGCTCGTACGGCGTATCGATTTCGCCCGGGTTCTCCGCGAGCCGGCTGGTGCTGCTCGATCGTGGTGCGGTCTTTGCCATCGCACATATTCGCGGCGGCGGCGAGTTGGGCGAGCCCTGGCGCGAAGCGGGCCGCATGATGAACAAGATGAACACGTTCACCGACTTCATCGCGTCGGCCGAACATCTCGTCAACAACAAGTACACGTCGAAAGATCGTTTGGTGATTCAGGGCGGCAGCGCGGGCGGCTTGTTGGTGGGCGCAGTCAGCAACATGCGCCCGGATCTGTTCAAAGCAGTCGTCTCGCAAGTGCCATTCGTCGATGTGCTTAACACGATGCTGGACGCGACGCTGCCATTGACGACGAGCGAGTACATCGAATGGGGCAACCCGCACGAGAAGCCGGCGTTTGACTACATGAAGAAGTATTCGCCCTACGACAACATTCGGAAGGCTGATTACCCGGCGATGCTCGTGAAGGTTTCGCTCAACGATAGTCAGGTACCGTATTGGGAAGGCGCCAAGCTAGTCGCGAAACTGCGTGACCATAAGACGGACAAGAACCCACTGATCCTGAAAACCAACATGGGCGCAGGCCACGGCGGCGCGTCAGGCCGTTATGACGCGTTCCGCGAGACTGCGTTCGATTACGCGTTCATGCTTTGGCAGATGGGCCTCACGAATTAAGTTCCCTCTGTCATCATGTTTAGAGCGCGTTGCCCTCGCACCGGTACCGCTTAACGTTTAGAGGCGGGCGTTGCCCGCCTCTTTTCCTTAGGTCGCAGGTTCGGCGGGCAACGCCCGCCTCTAAACCATGGGGGAACATGCAAAAGACGAATCTCGCCGACAAATTTTCGCTTATCAAAGATCATTGGAATCCGCGCATCGCCGGCGAACTGAACGGCCAGCTAATTAAGCTCGTTAAGTTCCAGGGCCCATTCACGTGGCACCATCACGAAACGGAAGACGAAATGTTCCTCGTCGTGAAGGGCCGCTTCCGCATGGATTTTCGCGAAGACGGAAACGAACGCGGCGAATGGATCGAGCCGGGTGAATTTATCATCGTCCCCCACGGCGTCGAACACCGGCCTTTTGCCGAAGAAGAATGCGAAGTCGTGTTATTCGAACCCGCCTCGACCCTGAACACCGGCAATATTGAGGACGATTTTACGCGGAAACAACTCGCACGAATTTAGCCCCGGACGACGAGCGCAGTGGAAGCGGGTTGGGCTCCGTTAGGAGCCAAATATTTATAGTTCCCGAGCCCTGTTGCGCTTCTTCCCGGGAAGACATGCCTGCATGTCTTCTCGGGAATCAGTTTTGAGATCCCAATCCGTCTATAAACATCACGCTCCTGGCGGAGAGAGGAAGGCGGTAGGTTGTGCATCTCGGCAGCCGCGGTGTAACTTAACCCGCACAAGAATTCTTTTAACGGAGTGTATTTTGGCTGAACAGAATTCAGGTCCGACAGTCGCCGATCTATTCCGCCGCGCACAGGCGATTCGCAAAGAGAATGCGCAAACGTCATACAAGGATCTTTCCACGCAACTTGTACGCGAATTCTCGGGCGGACCATTTCCGCCGACGTACAACCTGACGATTCCTGAGCAGGATGCGCGCGCGCCGGAAGAAGACTGGACGGCCGGTCTGCCGCTGGTGCTCAGAGGCATTCAGCAGAAAGACTGGAATGGCATCGCGCAAGGCATCGTTTTGTCGCTCGAGCAGACCGAGAATTACGAGAGTCAGCGTGAGCCTGAAGGCACGCACGACAAGTGGCACGATCGGACGCAGGGAATCAAGGGCGCAACGGAAAAAGGGGTCGGCCGCTGGATGCCGGAAGACCTGGTGAAGTTAGCCGAGCGCCGCAGTCCAAACAAGCAATAGACTGGAGCGCAAGCGTGCCGCTTGGAGCCAGAGTTCAGAGCGCCCGGCCAGCGAGCGCTTGCGCAGTTAGTCACGGAAAGATTAATCCCATGAGCGATAACTACGCAGAACTGATTACCGAGTTTCCGCTATTCGATGGCTTCACCACCGACGGCGCAAAGCGCTTGTTGAAGTCTGGCGAAGTCAAGGAATACGCCGCGGACGAAGTGCTGATGAAGGAAGGCGACAAGGCGGATTTCGTCGTGCTCCTGCTGACTGGCGGCCTGGAAGTATTCGTCAGCCGGAGTGGCAGCGACGTCGTCTTAACGGAAACGAAACCGGGAACGATTACCGGCGAGTTGGCCGTGCTTTGCGGGATTCCGCGTTCAGCGTCTGTGCGCGCGCAGAAATCGTCGGTCGTGCTGAGGTGGAGCGAGGAAGCATTCCGGACATTGCTGCTGCGCGATCCGTATTTGTCGCAGCGAATCTTCAGCCAAATTCTGCGCACTTTGGTGGACAAAGAGCGCGCCCTCATTGATTCGTTGATCACGGCGCAGCGCGTGAACACCTTTGCAAATTAATTTCTTGTCGTAGCGCAAGTTACCAACTTGCGTTACATCGCGCTGATCTCTGCTTTATGAGTTTTCTCGACAGCTTAATCAAAGATCCCAAATACCAGGACAACGCGCCTCGCCCGCCGGAGGAAATCAGCGAGTCGGATGTAATCATCAGTCCTGACACCCGGCGCGACAATCGAATCCCGCCGGGACAATCGCGCACGAAGAAGTGGCCGGTGCTGGACGCGCACGGGACCCCATCCGTCGATCTGGCGACGTGGACGTTTGAGGTCGAGGGCCTGGTCGATAACCCTCTGAAATTTTCACTGGACGAATTTCTACAATTACCGGCGGTGAAGGTTTACGCGGATTTTCATTGCGTCACACGCTGGTCGCGGCTCGACAACGTCTGGACCGGAGTCTCAACGCGCGAGATCGCCGAACGTGCGGGCGTCAAGCCCGAAGCGAAGTTTGTGTTAGCGCTCGCGTTCGACTACGGATGGACAACGAACGTTCCGATGGAATACTTCCTAAAGGAAGATTCGCTGTTCGCGTTCATGCATGACGGCGCACCCATACCTTCCGAGCACGGCGGCCCGGTGCGCTTGATCATTCCGCAACTATACGCCTGGAAATCTGCGAAATGGGTTAAAGGCGTGCGCTTCCTTGCGGAAGATCAAGCCGGCTTTTGGGAAGAAGGTGGCTATCACATGCGCGGCAATCCCTGGACGGCTGGAGACGGTGAAAGGTTCAGGTGGTCGTGAATACTGGGGACGCGGACGCCCTCGTCCGCATCGCGTGCGCAGCCCGCTCAAGTTCTTAACCATGAATCAATCTATTCGCGCTGAAGCGCTCAGTGCGGGCAAGATGCCCGCGCTCCCAGCAGACGCAGCGGCCGTCATTCTCCTCCGTCACAACACCAATCCGGACAATCCCGAAGTTTTCTGGGTCAAACGTAGCCTGAAGCTTGTCTTCCTCGGCGGGTTCTATGCGTTTCCCGGTGGAAAAGCGGAAAGATCCGACGCCGAAGCGCCGGTCGCAAACAGCGCGGACGATCGAGACCGGGCCGCAATGATCAGTTGCGCGGCGCGCGAGATGTTTGAAGAGACGGGAGTGCTGCTCGCGCGCGGCGCCGAAAGGCTCACGATCGGGCAACGAACTTCGCTATTGGATGATCTCGAATCGGGACGAATGTCGTGGCCGGAACTGCTCAGTCATTACGTTCTGAAATTGGAAGCGAATGACTTCAGCTTTGTCGGGCGTTGGGTGACGCCGCCGTTTGCACCGAAACGGTTTGACACCTGGTTCTTTCTCGTTAACTGCCCACCAAAGCAAGAGCCGCATGTAACTGGCGCAGGTGAACTGGAAAGCGGCGAGTGGATCAGCGCGCGTGAGGCGTATGAGAAGTGGCAGCGAAACGAGGTTCTGGCTGCGCCGCCTGTGCTGCATGCGTTGAAGACCCTGGCCGGCGGGTTGACTGACGACCTCGTCGAGCGATTTCTGTCTGAACCCCAGGCACATCGTCGGCCAACACGGAACATCGAATTCCGGCCGAACTACGTTTGCTTTCCTGTGCGCACGCCCACTAAGCCGCCCGCGACGCACACGAACTGTTATTTGATTTACACCTCAAGCGAGGTTCTCGTAATCGATCCAGGCTCGCCTTACGAAGATGAACAGCTGGCGCTGGCAGAAGCGGCGGATGAATTGATTGCAGGCGGACGCTCTGTTCGCGAGATCGTGCTGACGCATGTTCACCCGGATCATGTCGCCGGCGTGAATGCGTTGAATGATCATTTCGAAAACAATTACGGTAGTCGCGTGCCCGTCGCGGCCCATCGACAGACGGCTGAGTCACTGAAACATCAATTTCCCGTCGACAGATTTATCGAAGATGATGAATTGCTGACGCTTGAAGGCGAACCTTCAATCATCCTGCGCGCCCTGCACACTCCGGGTCACGCGCCCGGTCACCTCTGTTTTCATGATGAACGAAACGGCGCCCTGATTTCCGGCGACAACGTCGTCGGCTTCGGTTCAGTGCTAATCGATCCGGCTGACGGCAACATGTCGGAGTACCTCGATTCACTGCGCCGCATGCGCGCGTTGCCGAACGTCACAGTTTTACTTCCCGGACACGGACCTGCCGTTGCAAATCCTTACGAGAAGCTCGATGAGTACATCCGACATCGTCTGGAACGCGAAGCAAACATCCTGAACGCCGTGCGTGAAGGTGCATCAACCCCGACCGAAATCGTGACGCGCGTTTACACGGACGTCTCGCCGAAAGCACTTATGATGGCTGAACGTGCCGTGCTTGCGCATTTGGCGAAGTTGATGGCGGACGGTAAGCTGAGACACGACGGTGCCAAATACAGTGTTAGCGGTTAAATCCTCGGGATTACGACGCGCTGGCGACTCCAGGCCAGTGGCTTTGCCTCGCCGATGCGCGGCAAGTCTAAGACTTGCCGCGACCTCGAATCATCTTATTTGCGGTCTGAGGCCGCTCATCAATTTGGCCATCAAGCGGCAAGTCCAAGACTTGCCGCGCATCTGAGTGACAGAGCCATTTACAGCCGTACCCCCCGCTCGCGGTTCTGACACAGCGCGGTTACAATTCTTCCCATCCCCAAGTCCAGATCAATCGAATCGAACAATATGGAACGAGCAAGGACTCTAGGCGAACTCAAAGAAGCTGGTTACCGCGGCGCTTCGGTCAAGGATGAGATGCGCGCGAACCTGATTTGCAAACTAAAACGGCGCGAGAAACTTTTTCCCGGCATTGTTGGTTATGACGAGACAGTCGTACCGCAACTCGTGAACGCGATCCTGTCGCGACACAATCTGATTCTGCTGGGGCTGCGCGGTCAGGCGAAGAGCCGCATCATCCGTCAACTCACCGATCTGCTCGACGAGCAGATTCCGATCATCGCCGGTTCAGAAGTCAACGACGATCCATTTCAGCCGATCAGCGCGCACGGTCGTCAGACGATCGAGTTGCACGGCGACGCCACGCACATCACATGGGTAAGTCGCGACGCGCGTTTTGTCGAAAAGCTTGCAACGCCGGATGTCACCATTGCCGACATCATCGGTGATGTCGATCCGATCAAGGCCGCCAAAGGTGGTCACCTGCTCAGCGACGAGCTGACGATTCATTATGGCCTGCTGCCGCGCGCAAATCGCGGCATCTTTGCCATTAATGAGCTGCCTGACCTTGCCGGCAAAATTCAGGTCAGCCTCTTTAACATCATGCAGGAGGGCGACGTCCAGATTAAGGGTTATCCGGTGCGTCTGCCGCTGGATGTGATGCTGGTGTTTTCGGCAAACCCGGAAGACTATACCGCGCGCGGCAAGATCATTTCGCCTTTGAAAGATCGCATCGGAGCGGAAATTACGACGCACTATCCGAAAGATATCTCGCTCGGCGTTGAGATTACAAAACAGGAAGCCTGGACGGCGCGTGACGGTTTGAAAGAGCGTCTGCTGATTCCCGATTTCATTCGCGAGGCCATTGAACAAATTGCATTTGAAGCCAGAGATGACCAGCGAGTCGACAAACATTCCGGCGTGTCGCAACGTCTGCCGATCACGGTGATGGAATCTGTCGTCTCCAACGCCGAGCGGCGTTCGCTGATGACCGAAGAACAACGTGTGGTGCCCCGGATTGCCGACATTTACGCCGCGGTTCCTTCGATGACGGGCAAGATGGAGCTCGAATATGAAGGCGAACAGATCGGCGCCAACCGGATCGCCAAAGATTTGATCAAGCGCGCCGCGGGAGAAATTTTTGAAGGCTACTTTGTTGGGATCGACTTCGCGAAAGCCGTAGCCTGGTTTGACGAAGGTAACAACGTGCGGCTGGCGGATACGGCGTCAGCCGAAGAATGCATGCTGCTCCTCGAATCGGTGCCTGAATTAATCGACACAGCGTTAATTCCGTTCGACTTCAATCAAAACGATGTCGATCAAACGATTGCCGCATGCGAATTCGCGCTCGAAGGTCTGTACGCCGAAAACAAGATCAGCCGTAACGAAGAAGGCGGCTACACGGCAGTGACGAAAGCGAAGAAGGATCGGCGCGGCATGATCTACGATGACCTAACGGAAACCAGTAGCTACAGCTAGGGAAACTAGCCGCAGATGAACGCCGATAGACGCGGATTAAAACATAAGGAACTGACAGAGACGATTATCGGCGTCTTCTATGACGTCTACAACGAGCTCGGTCACGGCTTCCTTGAATCCGTGTACGAGAAAGCCTTTGAAGTGGCCCTCACCGCAAAAGGTCTAAATGTTTGCTGTCAGATTGCTGTGCCGGTTTGGTTTCGTGGACACCGTGTTGGTGACTTCACGGCAGATCTTTTGGTCGAGCGTTCTGTGCTGCTCGAGTTAAAAGCAGTGCGAACGCTAGACTCGGCTCACGAAGCTCAGCTTCTCAACTACCTCCGAGCAACCGAGATTGAAGTTGGTTTGTTAGTTAATTTCGGTATTAAGCCGGAATTCAAGCGGCTTGCGTTCGACAACTCACGTAAGAAGATTCAGAAGATACAGGGTGAGATTTCCATAGCAGCTCTTCTGATCCGACAAGTAATGATTGAGGTGCCTGTACCATGCCGGCAATTTCTGTAGCTATCCGCGTCTATCCGCGTTAATCTGCGGCTGAATCATGAAATTCACTCGCTACTCAAAGTTCAACGGCCTCGATGTCTACGGGATCAATCTCGGCGACCTGATGGAGAGCTTGTCTGATTCGCTGCTCTCGTCCGGTTACGACAACGATTACTACTGGACGCGTCAACGAACGCCGCAGGACACGTCGCTCGACGCCCTGCGACGCGCGCTGCTTGAGGCGCTGTTGGAGCAACGCCTGCTCAGCCAGAATCAGATTCAGCAGATGCTGGATGAAAACGAAGGCAAGTACGAAGGTTCGCAACTTCAGGAAATGTTAAATCAGCTGATCGAGCGGCTGGTGGAAGAAGGTTATCTGACGCTGCATGAAGAGCCACCCACGGCGCAACAGCGACACGAGATGATGGGCCGAAGCGGCGAGGGCCGCATTGAAGAGCCTCTGCCGCGCCACGTCAAGTTTGAAGTTACCGAGAAAGGTCTGGATTTTCTCGGTTACAAAACGCTGCGCAGCCTGCTCGGCAGTTTGGGTAAGAGTTCGATGGGCAGGCACGACACTTCGCACCTGGCGACGGGCGTCGAAGCCGAAAGTGCGAGCAAGCCTTACGAATTCGGCGACACGATCAATCTCGACGTGAACACGACGCTCCTGTCGGCGATGCAGAGAGCTTCGCAGGAAGCCGAGCACGCCGAAGGCGTGCGTAATGTATTCCCGCTGAGTCTCGAATACCGGGATCTACACGTGCATCAGTGCGATTACCAATCGTCATGCGCGACGGTGGTGATGCTGGACTGCTCGCATTCGATGATTCTGTACGGGGAAGACCGGTTCACGCCGGCAAAGAAGGTTGCGCTGGCGCTGGGCCATTTGATTCGCACGCAATACCCGGGTGATTCGCTGAAGATTGTTCTGTTCCACGACACCGCGGAAGAACTGCCGATGGCAAAGCTCGCAAGCACTCAGGTTGGACCGTATCACACGAACACCGCCGAAGGTTTGCGGCTCGCGCGGCGCATTCTGCAGGCGCAGCGCAAGGACATGAAGCAAATTGTGATGGTGACGGATGGAAAACCGACGGCATGCTTTATTGATGGAGAATCGACGTTGTCCAGTTTAGAGCGCGGACTTGTCCGCGCTGGCCGCACAAGTGCGGCCTCTAAACGGGAACAGGCGGGCAGGGGTGCCCGCGAACCGCAGTCCCGAAGCGTCGGGACTGCGCTCCGGCGTCTCTACAAAAACTCGATGGGCGGCGATCCGTGGGTAATGGACGCGACGTTTCGAGAGGTGCAAGCCTGTCGCAAAGCCGGCATCATGATCAATACCTTCATGCTCGCCAGCGACTACTACCTGGTTGAGTTCGTCAAAGAAATGACAGCGATGACGAACGGCAAAGCCTACTTCGCCAATCCTTCAAACCTTTCGCAGTTCGTCCTAATCGATTTTCTGCGGCGACGAAAGAGCCGCGTGAAATAGCCGTGCGAAGCTATTGGACACGAAAGTAGTAAGTTCCCACCGCGCTCGCTTCGTCATTGATGCGTTTCAGTGAGATCTGAAAAACGCCCGGCTTCAGCCGCTCAATCGGCACATCAAAACCGAGACGGTCTCTGTCTTGCGCGCTGATTTCCCCCACGTCATACACAATCTCACCGCTGCTGGTCTTCACGACCGCAATAAACGTCGCGGACTCATTTCTCTCAAGCATCAGTTCAAGTCGCACCGCGTGCGACGCGTTTTTCGCGAGACTGACGATGGGCGCGTTGTCGGGTAATGAGTTGGCAAGCAAGACCATCGTCTGCGGCGAAGCTTCGTGCGCCGGCAACTGAGGTGTCTCGTCACGGTGGTCGGGCGAGTCTGATGAACTTGTCGCGTGGTGTGCGGTCTGAGGAGTTGGCGTGACGACAGCGGCCGGCCGCAGACGTTTGGGAATGATTCGCTTGACGATTTGGGGTTCCCTGCGCATTACCAGGGCGCTGGTAAAGAGCACTATCAACACGACGATCGCAAACGCGATTCTCCACGCAAACGTCGGCCAGACGAACAGACGCCGAGCGCTGGATGAACGCGCGGGCTGCAAAACGTTCTCAACAGCAAAAGTTTGTCGCAAGGCATTGGACACTTCGAGCTTTCTGCGGCGAGCCGTCGTTACCAGAAACTCTTTTTGAAAGAGTTCGCGGTCGTTCGCTTTCAAGCGGCTCAGAACATAGTCGTCAATCAACGCGATTTCAACGAGCCGGGCGCGTTGCTCGAGTTGAGGATTCATTAACAGCGCCCGCTCGAATGCCGACTGCTCCCCGCGAGAAAGCTGCGCGAGAAGGAACCGGCGAATCGTGCCGTCGGAAATATTCGCTGCTGTCTGCTGATTCATAACCGCACCCTTCCTCACGGTCGGGCTACTGCCCCGTAACCTCCATGCATTGTTCGATACACGTCTGCAGCTTTGCGCGGATGCGCAGCGCCCGCAGACGCAGATTGCTGCCGCTCAAGCCAAATTTCGCCGCGACTCGTTTGCGCAAACTGATCTTTGCGCTCTTGTCAGCCGCATAATACTGCCCAATAATCTCGCGCGCGTGTGGCGACAACTTTTCCAGACACCGATCGAGACAAACATATGTCTGCTCTTTAACTTCAACCTGATCGTTCCCGGCCGCGACCAGCCTGGGTACCGGCTGACGTCTTAAAAATTCGTGATGCACTTTATTCATCACGCCGAGAAAATAGATTGCTTTGTCACCGGTGTAGGTCGCTTCGATGTCTTTCACGCGCCGGGCGACACGGTCGATGACATCGTCCGCCAACTCTTCGGGAATGTGACATCCGCGCGACGCCAGAATCGCGATGAGACGCCAGCGAATGCTTTCGTAAAGTTGACCAGCTCGATCCGGATCCGGATCGAGCCAGGTCAGCAGCCGTTCGAAATCGGCTGGTTCCAGCACCTTGAGTTGCCTCATGGGTGACATTTTCGTTGGCGCTTAGATGGCCGAGCTGTGGCCTTTGCCATCGGGCGCGCTTGGTTCATTGCTTTACGATGTCCGACAGGTTCACGGTTCGCTCTTTCGTTTCGCCCTGGACCTTGACCGTTGCCTTGAGCCCCTTTTCGTCGATTGTAACGACGGTGGCTTCAGCTGCCGCGCCGTTGATCGTGACTTTCACCTTATCGCCTGTCTTCCACGCCGCCGTCGGCGCCGGCGCTTCTGGCGAAGGGCTCGGGGTAGGCGTCGTCGATTGCGCCGCCGGACTGGGTGCGGGTTTGGTAACGTCCGTTGCCGGTTCGCACGCCGTGATCAGAACACACAAAGCCAATACTGCAAGAAGTTTCGTGGTCATGTTGTTAGCTCCCGTTTCATGAACTATTCAGCTGTCCGGCTAAGTTGGTTATTGTGGCCGGATTCTAAATTCGCGGGTGAATGACAGTGGAAGGCGAAACGTTTCATTGGGAGTGGAAAAAACTTTTCAGTGCACGCTGATGAGTTTAAGAGAAAACAAAACGGCTTCGCCGCCTGATGTGCGGAAGCGCTCTGCGCTTCCGATCTGGTCCGTAGACGTCGGGGGCTGCGCCCACTATTGGGCGGAGCCCAAATCCCGAACGTGTCAATGCCGGAAGGCTGGAAGCCTTCCGCACATCAGGCGGCAAAGCCCCGATATTCAAGTGTCTGTGCGAACCTGCTACGGCCTATCCAGTGTTCTTCTCGGCGCTGAAATCATACGTCATCACGATTCGCAGCGCTCCTTCCTGGACTTCGGATCGCACGTCCTTGACGTTGGCTTTGACTGAGCCGCCGGTGGTTTTGATTGGCAGCGACAAAGCGAGCTGAGAAGCACGGAGGACTTCGAACGGATTCACTTGCGCGGCGATTGTCTGGCGCACGAACGCGGTGACGAACGCGCTGACGAGCGGCGGAACGTTTTCGAGGTTCACTTCCTCCATGATTAGCGCGCCGAATACGGTTTGCCTGGTTTGCTCGAAAGACAGCTCAACCGTGGCCTTGCCCGTCCCTTTGAATTGAATGCATTTTCCGAGCACGCTGTAGCTGCCCGTGAATGCCAGCGGCACGACAATCTTTCCGCCGGTGAATCGCACGCCGGTTTTCACGTTGCCACTCTCAGCATTCAAGATGACCACGTTGCTGCACGCGTCCTGAAACGCAATCTTTTGAAAGGTCGGTTCGGACGGAAGCTGCGCCAGCTTCAGTTGTGGTGGACCAAGTTGCTGAAAGATCGTGCCGAGCAGCGCGTCAAAGAATTTCTCTTCGAGCGTGACTGACACCGAACCCGCATTCGGCGCGGTCGCGTCGGGCGGACGCAGAGCGGTTCCCGGCAGGCTCGTTTTTCCGGACCTGCCGAAGAAATACAGGGTTGCGAGGACGCCGATCAGCAGCCCCGCAACCAGCCCGAGAAGTACGCGCTTCATCTTATTTTGGCGAGCCGGTGGGGCTCGGTGATGGGCTGGTTCCCACCTGCATGTTCGACATGATGGCGCGCAAAATCGAGGCTACCGCGTTCGTCAGCGCATCGATCTGCTGTTTAATCTTTTCCGGCGCCACCTGCGAATATCCTTCCGGAATCTGAAACTGCGCCGCATCCACATCGGTCTTAATGTCACGCATTTCGGCCACGATGCGCGCGGCGTTGACACCCTTCACGTCGCCAGAGCTCTCGGCATTTACTTCCGTGCGCAGAGGCAGACGCGTCTCTTTATCGATGAACACGAATGCTTCGGCGGTCACCTCGCCGGCCTGAGTCTTCGTGTCTTTCGAAGCCGCGTAGCGATACTTCTCTGCCAGGCGTCCGTTGATCTGCTCTTCGCCGACTTTCTCGACGCCGCTCTTGTTTTTCAAGTCAGCGACGATCTGGCCGGGCGTCATCAGCTTTTGCAATTGCGCTCCCGTCGATTCTTTCGACAGCTCGGCGTACTGCTTCTTGCTGGGCACAATCACGTAATGCCGGTTGTCGTGATCTAGATAAACCAGCGGTGTGCCATCGGGCAGCTTGAATTCAACGCGCCTATCCGCGGCGTTCCGCGCAACCTGCACGGCCAACGGCGGAATGCCCATCGCTTTGTCGCCACCCGAAGTCTGCAGGGTAAACACCAGTGTCGCGCTGTATTTTTCAGGTTCGGCGGTATCCAGACCTGAAGTCGTACTGCTTGAGTTTGTGTTGGCGTTCGCATCCGCCGGCGACGCGTTCGCGTTGACGTTGGCGTTGACATTCGTATTTGCGGCCGGCTGACAGCCGATTAGAAATAGCAAGGACGCCACGGCGCCAAGCAGTCCGATTCTCAAAACTATTTTTTCAATGTTGGTCGTAAACATACGTGCCTCTAAAACGCGCTGCCTGCGCGTCGGTTGAATGCTTGTGTTACGGGGGGTTGTGAACTAAGAATACCACGCGGAATCTAGAGTTCCGAAATGAGGCAGGTCCTAATACGAAATCCTCTCGGTGTCTCAGTGAGTCCCAGGTGTCTCTGTGGTGAATATTTGCTGCGAAAGCTTCCACCCCAGAGTCACAGAGTTCCACGGAGACACGAGTAAAAACGAACTTAGGCTACTTCCGAAATGAGCTTCGGGATTGACACCGCGGCGGCTCTCAGCGTAAAAGGCGTGTGATTTTCAAGATTCCGAAAAAGGTGCAATTCGAATGAAAAAATTCCTGGCGCTCTTTGCGCTGTTATCCGTGGCGCTGGCATGCAACTTAATGAACCGGAAGGGGAGCAACACAAATTCTTCTTCGTCGAGCGGCACATCGACGACCACAGACGGCGAACCCGTGGAGAAGGCGAATCCGACGGCCGCTCAGCAGGCCGCAATCGCCAACGGTCAAACCGTCACCTGGGAGCAGCAGGGGATTACCTGGACGCTGCCTGCCAACTGGAAGAAAAACGACGTACGGAACGAATCGCTCAGTTACAGCGGTGGCGGCGCGCACCTGACGGTGGCCGTTTCGATCATGCCGCAGATGGCGAACCTGGTTGATACGAGCAGCAAAGCGATGTACGAAGCCGCGAAGACTCAGCAAAAAGTTGGTAAGTATGACGAGGCGCGCTGGCTGGAGCTGGACGGCGTACGCGGAATAGCGTTCCGCGAATCCGTGCAGGAAAGGCCCGATGACATTCGCCGTCTGGAATGGCAGGCCTATCGTACCTATGCGGGCAGCACGCAGCTCATCACGATGATTCTTTCCACGAACTCGGGCGATTTTTCGAAGCATCAGGATGCGCTGTACGGCGTGATGTACTCGACCAAAGTTGTTCACTGAAGGAGCGCAGGCATCCTTGCCTGCGGTTCGCGCGCATCTTGCGCGCTGTCAAAAAAAGAGGCGGGCAACGCCCGCCTCTAAACGAAACCCGCTTTGCTCTTTCCGCGCCCTCAGTTCTTCTTAATGTAGTTCCGGTGTACCCACACATCGCCTTTCGCGCGATCGCGAGTCTCGAAACTTACCTTGCCGGCTGAATCGCGCGTGATCACCTGCACGCGAGGCGAAACGTCCTTCTGCTTCTCTTCGCCTGAGTCGTCCAGCAACGAGTGCACCTCTTCGGCTTTCGGCGCCGCAAACTTTTGATCGCCCCGCAGTTCGCCCACGGCTTCGATGGCGCTCGCTTTCAAGAGTTTCGGCCAAAGCTTCTTGAACAGGGCGCTGGACGCGTACACGTCAGCACTGTTCACTTTGCCATTGATCGCGAAGACATAGCCGATCACGTCCGGCTTGCCGTTAACGATCGACGAAAGCGCCTTCATGTAATCTTCCGTGGTCTTCTGCACATTCTTGTTTTCCAGAGCGAGTTGCAGGCTGGACGGAGACGCTTCCGAGTTTACGCGCGCGCCCGTGGTCGCGCTGAGCTTATCTTGTGCGACCGAGACTTCACGCCAGACTTCGCTCTGCGAGGATTTCACTTTGGCCGCAAGTTTTACTTCCCTGCTCGCCACGGTGTTGGAAGAGGAACTGAACACGGTCGAGGCTTCGTTGCCGCGTTGACTCCAACGGCCGCTTTCAACGCAGAACGCATCAATGGGAACCTGCGCCGATTTAGGCGGCAGAATCAGATCGACGACCAACATGCGATCCTGTGCGCCACCCTTCACGATGTCGCCCGACTGAACATAGACGTCTTCGGTCGAGACATTCTGAATCGTTAGGCGATTTACCTCGCGCGTCTCGCGCACAATCACCTTCTTTTGGATCAGCGCCTCCTCCAGAGTCAGAAACGTCTGTCCTTTGAGCCGGTCTTTGCCGTGCACCAGAAATACGGACAGGTTCCCGTGCGTAAACGGCCCTTCGATCCGGTACTCACCCTTAGTCGCGGACTTGTCGCCACCGTGGGGCCCCCAACCGGCAGTAACTCCGAACGGCGCCGTAACCAGCGCGGCCAACATTACGAGCATTCCAAACACATTCCACTTCATCATCGTTTCTCCCTTCAACTATTCAAGGCGCTCCCCGCTCGGGCGATTCGCGCTTCAGATTCAGAACGGGGAGACCTCCCGGTCTTTACAGACCTCGGTCTTTGCAGACTGAACTCGCAAGCTTCCGTGAAAGAACGCGCGGTAGCTCTGTAGGGTTAGAACGTGGTTGGAGAGAGTTCTTGCGCGGTTGGACAGATGACGCGAAGGAATCGTTGTCTCGTACACGCAGGTTCTCAACCCACGGGGAAGGTGGGCTGGGGGGCAAACCCGGGCCGACGCTTCGATGCCGCCGTGTGGGCGATTGTGGTCGAGACGCCTAAATACCTCTTGAAATCCCAACCCACTCAAGCAACAATGCGACGCGCTCAACACTGATCTGCCGAACGCCCCAAGGTCTTCGGTTCACATTCTTCTAACGCTCATCTCGTGAAAGCCGTCGATGGTCACATGATCGGCCGCACTATCTCTCATTATCGAATTGTCGAAAGCTCGGCGAGGGTGGTATGGGTGTGGTTTACCTTGCCGAAGATACCGTGCTGGGTCGTCGCGTCGCGATAAAAACGTTGACGGCACGCGGCGGCGACAACCAGCATTTCCGGACGCGGTTCCTGCGCGAGGCGCGCGCCGTTTCAGCCCTCTCTCACCCGCACATCGCTCACATCTACGACTACGGTGAAACGGACGACGACGAGCCGTACATCTGCGGGAGGGCCGCGACGACATACCGCTGCTGGCAAACTATTTTGTTTCTAAATACAGCAATAAATGTAAACGCAAAGTAATGGGCATTGCAGAGGACGCGCGTTCGTTGCTTCAACGCTATGCCTGGCCGGGTAACGTACGCGAGTTGGACAATACAATTGAATGCGCTGTTGTGTTAGGAAGCTCAACGCTGATTACGATTGACGATCTGCCGGAAAGGCTGCTGGAAAATGTAAGCCGAGAATCAGGCGGGACGGGTTTCTACCAGGCAGTCAACGATGCGAAAAAGCAATTAATCATTACTGCCATTCGTGGCGCGAACGGCAATTATACTCAAGCCGCAAAAACTCTCGGCATCCATCCAAACAATCTTCACCGCTTAATACGAACGCTCGAAGTAAGCCGCTGCTGAAATAGTAAATCACCCCTCGTGGACTGTCGGGGCGTCGGCATGCGGTACGAAACAAGCACGACAGCGTGCTTCGTACATGCCAGCCCCGCCGACGGCGACTCGCTCTTCAGATTCAAAGGTTCTTTGCGTGTAATTCGCCGGCTGACCGCACCTCATGCAGATGGCGTGCGTCTTGGTGATGTATTCGGCAATCGCAAGCAGTTGCGGCATCGGCTCCCACGGTTTCGCGGTGTAATCAGTATCAAGTCCCGCCACGATGACGCGCATCCCGCGTCCCGCCAATTCATTCGCCACCGCAATCAGCTCGTTGTCGAAGAATTGAGCTTCATCGATTCCGACAACTTCAGTTTCCGGCTGCACCAGCGCGCGAATCTCGGCCGCCGTGTGCACGTTCGAAGACTCGTGACGCATCTCTGAGTGCGAGACGATGTGGCTTTCCGAAAAGCGCGAATCGATTTCAGGTTTGAACACCTGCACTTTTTGCCGCGCGATTTTTGCGCGACGAAGGCGACGAATTAATTCCTCTGACTTGCCCGAAAACATCGAGCCGGCAATCACCTCAACCCAACCTGCGCGAGAAACCCATGTATGTTCTCTTCTGGCGGGTACTTCGTTTTCTTCGGGTTCAATAGTGCGAATCATTGTTGCTGAAGGATTCATTATTATCGTTATCTTGTATGAACTTGTCTCGAAAACCACGCAGTTTAGCACATCCACAGATTACCCAGAATTAAGGCTAAAGAAATTCTAATTTCCGTTTAGAGTCCGCACTTGTGCGGACGCAGGGCCGGACAAGTCCGGCCTCTAAACGGTTAGTTTTTTTAATCTGTGTAATCTGCGTAATCCGTGGATTACTTTCCGTATCCGCCACCGCCTGGTGTTTCGATGCGGACCCGATCGCCACTTTCAAGATGCCAGCTTCCTTTCGAAGTTAATTCTTCACGGCTACCGTCGCGTCGAATGATAAACGCTCGACCACGCTCGCCGTTGCCGCCGCCTGCTAATCCAAATGGCGCCAGCTTGCGCCGATCAGAGAGCAGCGCGACGCTCACGGGCGCGAGTGTTTCAATTTCACGAATCGCGCCGTCGCCACCTTTGTACTTCCCTTTACCACCCGAATTTTTGCGAATGCGATATTCACGAATGCGCAGCGGGTAAGCGTACTCAAGCGCCTCAGCCGGCGTGTTGAGGCTGTTCGTCATGTGCGTGTGGGTCGCGTTCATCCCGTCGAGCGTCGGACGCGCGCCCATGCCTCCGGCAACTGTTTCGTAGTAGGAAAACTCTCGGCCGGTGCGCGGATCGATGCCGCCAATCGTCAGGTTGTTCATCGTGCCCTGGCTGGCGGCGGGAATCCGATCAGGAATAGCGTGCGAAAGAGCTTTGAAAACGACATCGACGATCCGTTGCGAGGTTTCGACATTGCCGCCGGCAACCGACGACGGCGGCAGCGCGTTCACGACCGTTCCTTTCGGCGCGATGACATCGATTGGCTCGATTAATCCGGCACTCGCCGGAACGTCGCACCCGATCAGACAACGAAAACAATACGACACGGCCGATACGGTAATCGCTTCTACAGCATTGACTGCGCCCGCGACCTGGGGACTGCTGCCGGTGAAATCTACGGTCGCATGTTCGCCTTTGATCGTGATGCGAACACGGATCGGAATTTCTTCGTCGCTGATGCCGTCGTCATCCAAAGCCTCCTCTGCCTCGTAGGCTCCGTTGGGAATCGCGGCAATCGTCGCCCGCATCATTCGTGACGAATACGAGATCAAGTGCTGCGCGTATGCGCGCGCTTCTTTCTCGCCGCGCCGCTCAACAATCTCAAGCAGACGCATTTCGCCAGTCTTCAAAGATCCAATCTGCGCTTCGAAGTCCGCTCGCCGTTCATCGCTCCCGCGAACATTCGTGAGAATTAGTTTCATCACGTCTTCGCAGACTTCACCGGCGCGCATGATGCGGATTGGCGGAATCCGCACGCCTTCGCCGTACACGTCCGTCGCGATTCCCATCGAACCGGGTGTCGCCCCGCCAATGTCTGCGTGATGCGCGCGATTGGCAACGTAGAACAAACAGGAGGCAGGCCGCAGGAGGCGGGCGGCAGGAGCACGTTTCTTTCCTGCCGTCTGCCGTCTGCTTCCTGCCTCCTCTGCAAAAACTCCCATCACCAAAGTGACGTCCGGCAAGTGCGTGCCGCCGGCGAACGGATCGTTGACGGCCACAACATCTCCCGGACCGATTTCGACTTCGCGCAAAGCCGCTGCCACCGCCATAGGCATCGAGCCGAGATGCACCGGCATGTGATCACCCTGCGCAATGACGCGACCGGCCGAGTCGAACACGGCGCACGAGTAGTCGCGCCTTTCTTTGATGTTCGGCGAGAAAGCAGTCCGCCGCAGGGCCGTGCCCATCTCTTCCGCGACGGACGTGTACAACGCGCGGTAAATTTCAAGAGTCGTGGGATTGAATTTCTTCATCTCTGCTTAAGTTGATAACGGCCAAACCAAATGTGTGAGCCTCATGGTTTATTGCAGTCAGGAAGAGCGGCTTGCCGCCGCTTTGAAATCAGGCGGGGAGCCCACCTTCCTAACTGCATTTACCTACAGTTGCCTGACTAGTTCCCTGGACTGCTCAATCCCTCAGTTGAATCACTACGTTCCGGTGCCTATCAACTATTGCGCTCGCATTCTCTGACAGCAGCGTCGTTGCCGAATACTCAGTAACGATACAAGGCACACGTAAACGCGCGCCCGCCGAAAGCCTTTCGCGTTGATACAGCGCGGCCCGAACCTTCTTTCGCCCGAAATAGGTTTCGACCCATTTGTCTGGCTTCGCGACGGCGTTCGCAGCGACGTTTGCGCGCTGCGTCTTCAATTTCTCGACCACGCCAAGGGAACGGACACGCGCACTGACAATCTCGACGACATTCTTCTCCTGCGCGTAGCCATACCGAGCCCGATGTGCCCGGTGAAATGCCGCAGCGATGTTCCCACTCGTCTGCTTGATTTGAAGCTCAAACGACTGGCCTTTGTACCGCGCCGCCAGCGAGCGTTCGTGGCGCTGTTTGGGTTCAGGATAGCCTTCGCGTTTAAGGACGGCGCGCGCTTCTGCTTCCAGTTCGCGGAACACGCGATTGAGTTTCATCGAGACGTCCGGGCCGGCTTCCCACATTACGGTGCGGCTTTGCTCTTTCACAACGTCAGCGGCAAGGACGCCTATCGCTGAGAGCGCACCCGGGGCAAACGGCAGCAGCACACGCGGAATCTGCAACGCTCGCGCCAGCTCGACGGCATGCAATCCGCCCGCGCCGCCAAATGGAACCAAAGTGAATGCGCGCGGGTCATGTCCGCGCTCAACCGAAATGTGCCGCAGCGCGCGCTCCATGTTTGTGTTGACCACGTCGAGTACGCCTCGCGCCGCTTCGCCCGCGCTTACTTTTCGCTGTGCGGCTTTGCTCAAGTCCGCGGCTAACCTCTCCAGCGCTTTACGTGCACGTGGCTCATCCAGCTTGAATTCACCGCCCAGTAACGAAGCGTCTGGGAAATGGCCAAGCACAACGTGCGCGTCGGTGACTGTCGGCAAAAGCGACCTGCCGTAACAGGCTGGCCCGGGATCCGCGCCCGCCGATTCCGGGCCGACGCGTAAGCTTCCACCTTCGTCCACCCGCGCAATCGATCCACCGCCGGCGCCGACGGTGTGAATGTCCATCATCGGCACAGCGACCGGCACGCCGGCGACGATCGCTTCGTTCGTGAGCCGCATCCCGTCGCGATCGCAGAGCGCGACATCAGTGGAAGTGCCACCCATATCAAACGTGATGATGTTTTCGAGCTTCGCGGCTTGCGCCACGCGTAGCGCGCCGACCACGCCGCCCGCTGGGCCGGACAAGACAGTGCGCACAGGTTCGTTCGCCGCAGCTTCCGCCGAGATGCTGCCACCGGACGATTGCATCACGCGCAACGAGAAGCTGGGAGCGCGGGCATCCTGCCCGCTCTCTTTTGCAGATGCAGGCAAGATGCCTGCGCTCCCAGCGCATAAGCGTCGAAGATATCGCCCCATCAACGGTTGCAGATAAGCGTTGACGCACACAGTCGATGTTCGTTCGTATTCACGATACTCGGGCAAAATCTGATGAGAGACAGAGAGCGGAACGTGCAACTCACTCAGCGTTTCCAGAACTCGCCGTTCATGCTCAGCGTGTGCGAACGAAAACAACAAACATATCGCGATCGACTCGGGTTTACCTTTACGGACTTGCCGCAGCAAGCCGGCCACCTCGTCATTGGTGAGCGGTTCGATTACTTCGCCCGACGCTGCGACGCGTTCGGAAACGCCAAATCTCAAATCGCCGGCGACGAGCGGCGGCGGCTTGATCGCGTTCAGATTGTAGAGTTCAGGTCGAGCCTGGCGGCCGATCTCGACAACGTCTTCAAAGCCTGACGTCGTCACCAGCGCGACGCGCGCGCCGCGACGTTGCAGCAGCGCGTTGGTTCCGACAGTAGTGCCGTGGACGATTTCGATTCTGGCGACAGGCGCGGAATGCTCTTCGATGATTCTCCGTAATCCTTGAGTAATAGCGCGTGAAGGATCGTCTGGCGTCGATGCAACTTTGAAGACGTGAATCTCGCCGCCCGTCGCGTAAACAAAATCCGTAAACGTGCCGCCGGTATCGACGCCGATACGAAAAGATCTCTCCGCGGTGTTGCGATGTTTCCTGGCCATCGGTGATGAAGGAAAGCAACTATAGACACTGATGTTTTCATTGACAAGAAACAGATTAGCGGCGTAAATAAGCGCGCCTTGGCATCCCAGCAGCAGGAGTTCCGACATGAAATCTCGCTCATCAATCCACGCCGGCATTGCGCTTGTCCTGCTTGTCACTTGCGTAGTCGCCTGCAAGTCAACCAGTAACTCGACCAGTGGCACTCAACCGACGAACTCAAGCACGAATAGCTCGACGGAAACGTCTTCTTCGACGGACACCAGCGCGCCGGCGACAACGTCAAATATCGCCGGAAAGTACAACATCACCGGCACGAATCCGAACGGGGCGGTTTATCGCGGCACGCTGCAAATCATTCCGCATGGAGATGTCTATC
Source organism: Acidobacteriota bacterium (assembly GCA_052389795.1). GTDB lineage: Bacteria > Acidobacteriota > Blastocatellia > Pyrinomonadales > Pyrinomonadaceae > UBA11740. The sequence goes on from JBQTHO010000006.1 coordinate 362,722, forward strand.
AATTCCGTTGGAACGCGGGCTCTCAGTACGACGGCGTCGGCGTCGTCAACGGCGATGTCGTAGCCGTGGCGTTCGCCGCCGGGGCAAACGGCAAAGGATGTGGTGTCATCAACTACGTAATCCGGGACGATGGCTCGCTGCTGGGGCGTTGGGGCAACTGGGGAACGGACGAAGCGGGAAACGAGAGCGCCACCCGCACCAGCGGCACCGACCTTGTTGGCGACTACGAAGCAAATGGGAAGAACCCAAACGGCACGCCCTACAAAGTTCAGCTCACGGTCGAACCAGCGGGAAATGTTCATCGCTTCGTCTGGAGCAACAACACGGATGGCGTCGGCATTAAACGCGGCAATCATGTCGCAGTCGGCATCGGCGGCGCGCGCTGCGGATTCGTCGCTTATGAAATCAAGCCGGATGGAACGCTCGATGGTGTGTGGGGTGGTTACGGCAGCGATCAGACGGGAACTGAGACGGCTACGAAGCAGTAAGAATTAGCCGCAGATTAACGCGGATTTACGCGGATCAGAACCAAAATTAGACGGTGAAACCGCGTGAAGGATGTTGGTCGCTCCGCTTTGTGTCTATTCGTTTTCTTATCAGCGTTATCCGCGTTAATCCGCGGCCAGTTTTTCCCAGCAGCCGCTCTCATTCGATCTGCGCGCGGCATCGAGAACGAGTTGCGTCCGATAGCCGTCTGCAAAAGTCGCGGCGCCGTCAACGGTGGTTCGCCCTTCGCGCAGGGCGGCGACGATCTTTTTAGAAAAGGCCGTAAACCCGCGCGACCAAATGCCCTCAGCCATGCCGGGCGCCAACTCGCCGCGGTCGGTTTCTATTTCGATCCAGTCAGTATCACCACTCTTAGCGGTCCAGACTTGACCCATGCCGTCAACCTTCACCGCGCCGTGCGAGCCAAAGATTTCGATCAGGTGAGCCGAGGCCCCAGCCTGCACCATCGACATCGCCGCGTTACCCGTCGCACGTTCAGTAAGTTCGCTCTCAGCGAATCGCAGCAGTAAGTTTGCTTCGTCATCGGTAGTGACTTCGCGAGCTTTTCCGTCTTCATCTTTCCGTTCGTGAATGCGAGTGGCCAGGTCGCAGAAGACGTCGGACACTTCGGTGTTCAGTAACCAACGACTCGCATCGATCAAATGTGAGCCAATCGCACCGAGCGCGCCGCCGCCTTGTTTCACGTCAGACCACCAATTCCACGGTCGATTGAGATCGCCGCGCTGTCCTGAGCTGAAAATCGTGCGCGCATGCCAAACGCGGCCGACTGCGCCATCGCGAATTAGCCTGGCAATTGCCAGACGGCCCGGTAGAAACCTGAGTTCGTGATCGATCAGCGCGAGCACGCCTTTCTCTTTCGCGCGCTCCCTCATGCGGCGCGCTTCATCGGCATTCATCGCCATCGGTTTCTCGCATAGCACCGCTTTGCCGGCATCAAGCGCGGCCAGCGTCATTTCACAGTGCGTCACGACCGGCGTCACGATGCTGACGAGATCGATGTCGTCACGCGCAACCACTCCGCGCCAATCATCCTCAACGTTCGGGATATCGAATTCGCGCGCAACTTCTTCGGCATGCTCGCGATGGGCGCTGGCGATCGCGACGATCTTCGCGCCTTCACAGTTCTTGAATCCGGGAATCTGCGTCGTGCGCGCGAAGCCGGCGCCGATAATGCCGATGCGAACCACAGGTTTAGTCATGCGGTTAAGCGTGTGATTGAAATCGTTTTGCGGGCTAATGGTAGCAGCTACTGAGGGATGTTGCTTATGAGGATTGCAGTCATTGTGTTGACTCCCCTAACGCAGGCCAACTTCTCGCTGTCCGGCGACCACGCGAATGCGAATATTTCATCCTGGTCGAATTTGGTAAGTTGTCGAGCTGGGCCGCCACTCAGCGGCTGGCTCCAAATGTTAGAAACGCCGCCGCGGGTCACGATGTAGGTTATTGCCTGACCATCCGGTGTCCAGCGGGGCGCGTGCCATTGTTGGGCTTCTGTTGTCGCAATCGGATATGTTGTTTCTGGCGTACCACCATTCGCCGGGAGGACTGCTAACTTCCAGCCGGCTTCCGCCCGCATGAGGCACGCGATCTTTTGTCCATCGGGCGAAAATACGGGAGACCGCGCAAATTTCTCAGTTAATCGACTCGCTTCTCCACCGTCTATCGAAACTTTCCAAATACGAAGTTCGGAGCCATCGTCAGCCGCATACACCACCCACTTGCCGTCGGGCGAAACATCCGGCCAATCCTCGTAGCTTCCGCTGGAAAGCTGTTTCCCATTCCGCGCCTGAACATCCATCCGCCAGATGTTTGGTGTCCCTTTCCCGTAGGAAACGTAGACCATGGAATTGGGGTAATCGCGCGCAACGGCCGGTTCGACATTAGTTTGCCGATCGAAGGTGAGCTGCCTTGAGTTGCTGCCATCGACATCCATGCTCCAGATTTCAAGCACTCCACTTTCGGCAGATGAATATACAATCTGTCCCTCGCGCGTCCACGCCAGGCCACCGAATCCTTTGTTCCTGCTTCCGGGCAAGGCTTGCACTCGATGCGTCAGAAGATCCGACACGATCCAGATTTGGGACGTTTGACTCAACCGGGTGCTGATTAACGACGTCGAATCAGCGGTCATGCTGATTCCGTAATAATAGTTTCTGTCGTTTGTTAGGTTGCGAGCTTCGCCCGAAGGGTACTCCAGAAACCAGATTTGCGGAGTTGATTTGGGTGGCATCGCTTCCTGCGCGGTCATCACTAGTCCGGTGCCGTCTTTAATCCAGCCCAGCTGCCCGACGAGAAAAAACTTTCGCGTTCCGATTGGCCTCACGGAGCCATCTTCCACAGTGACAGCAACTACCTTCATCTGTGCCTCAGTCGAACTCATCGTGGAACACGCGATTGTCTTTCCATCCGGCGACCAGGCAGGACCATTATTCAGGTTAACTACCGTGCCGAATTGTGAATTTGGCGGGCTCGCCGCGAGTTCGCGCACGCCTGTGCCGTCCGCATTAGAAATCATCAGCGCCGTGCCTCCCTCTTTTCGGCCAACAAAAGCGAGTAGGTTTCCATCCGGCGAAAGAGTTATCGGCGTACTGACGCGATCCAGAAGTTTTCGCGGTGTGCCGCCAAATAGCGCAGCCTGATATAAACCCTGCGTCTGATCACCTCTGGCCAGGTAGTAAATCGAATATCCGTCGCGCGAAAAAACCAACCCGCGATATTCGCCGCCACTTACGACTTTCAAAGGCTGCGTCGGAGTTGATACTGGTTGCACGATTATGCTCTCGCGGCCGACGTCCCTGACCACGGCCGCCACGTATTTTCCGTCCGGAGAGACGGCAGCTTCTTTCACGTCGCTGCTGGTTACAATTTCAGTGAACTGCAATGCCTGCGGCGGTTGTGGCTGAACGTTTGGCCAAAAACGTCGCACCGCAAGCCACCCTGCCCCAAACACGAGAATCGCCGCCAACAACGCGAGCCCGGTCGTGGCACCCACTTTGTGCCGTTTGATTTCGTCCATGATCGAAGCGACTGCCGACGTAGTTCGACCTGTGTGGATTTTGCTCGTGGTCAAACGCTCGGTTCGGGCTTCGCTCATGAATGGGACAGTGGCGCCGGCTGATTGTGCGCCAGATGAAGTACCGCGGATGCGATCCATCCTCTTGCCCAACGCAAGATCCTGGTTTAGATCCCGCAAATCAATTAGAAGGTCCCTGGCCGTTTGGTATCGATCCTCTCGCTTTTTGCGCAGCGTCTTTTCGATGATGCGATGAAGTTCGGGAGGCACGTCGGCAAAGCGCGTCAACGGTGGCGGCTCTTCACGAAGAATCGATGCGATCACGTCACTCTTGCTGGACCCGTCGAATGGTGGCCGCCCGGCGATCATCTCGTACATGACGACGCCGAGACTCCAAATATCCGCTTGACCGTCGATCTCCATTCCCCGAAGTTGCTCGGGCGACATGTACGTCACGGTTCCCACGATCGTTTTGGGGTCGGTGGCGAGATTCACGACGGTGTCAAGCTCGGTGTCGGCCGATCCCTGACCGTAACTCGGCAGCAATTTCGCGAGCCCGAAGTCCAGCACTTTCACGTATCCATCGGCGCGCCGCATGATGTTTTCGGGTTTTATGTCGCGATGAATGATCGCCGATGCGTGGGCCGCTGCCAGGGCGCCGGCCACCTGAGTTGAGACATCCAGCATCTCGTCAAGCGGCGGCTTTTGCTTCTTCAGGTATTGACGCAGCGTAACGCCATCTATGAACTCGGTAACCAGGTAGTGGAGCGAATCGGTTTCACCTACTTCAAAAATCGTCAGAATGTTTGGGTGATTGAGCGCGGAGGTGGCGCGGGCCTCCTGCTTGAACCGCCGAACACGGTCTTGGTCGTCAGTGACTTCGGGCAGAAGTATCTTGATGGCCACATGGCGGCTCAATTTTATGTCGCGGGCAAAATAAACTTCGCCCATACCGCCGGCGCCAAGCCGATGTTTGATTTCGTACGAGCCGAACCGAGTACCGGGCGAGAGTTCCATGGTGCTTCCTTCTTCAGATCTGAAGCACGTTACCGTGAACGCGTGTTACTCGTGGCCTTCAAGATTCCCTTGATCGCCGGTGCATACCCATCGCCGACCATCCCAATAACATAGCTCGTTGGAAAGGCGGGCGCCACACGTAATTCTGATTTCGACGCGACAGCGTTCGCGACAGTGGCTACTTATGCACAACTTGGATCCGTGGATTTCCAAATTCATGCAGTCGATCAGACCACGCTCGGGAGTTGCGCGGTCGGCAACGCGAGCTTGAGTAGCTGCTTTAGTCGCCTTCGACTTAACCGTGCGTTTCTTTTTTGCAACCATGCGTTTTTAGCCTCCGTGACGTGAGTTGTTAGGAACCGCCGGTTCGGGAGACCTGTTTCGGTCTCCTGACGCAACTGGTTTGAAGCGGGACGGCGAGACTTTACTGGAGGGACAGACTCCTGTCAACGGTACGCAGGCGTGCCTCGCTTAAATTGGTTCTGACATTGATGCTTGGCTTCGGAGCGTGGGCTCCGCTGGCAGACGTCTTTGAGATTTCAGCGACGGCGGTCGCAGATTCAGCGACGCCAATAACTCGTAATTCAGATCGTGCGGAAGAGCCTGTGCCGATGACGGATCGGACACCGTGGCTAATCTATGTGGTCTTAACCAGTTCAACCGTGGCGTTAACTTGGATCCTGTTCAGCCTGGCTCGGGCACAGATGAGGAACGCGCACCGAACCGATAAGCAGCAGACTTAACTTGAATTGGTCATCTCGCGAGGGGTTCTGTTAGGATCGCGGCGAATCATTAGCGGGCTTGTGGTGGCAACGAGCCTGGCATTTCATTAATCGGAGGGCAAATAATGGCGGAAGACGCAATGGCCAAGCGTGGCAAAGGACTCGAGGAAGAATACTTTCATCGCAAAGAACAAGAGTTGATCGAAAAACTTCGCAAGCGGCGCGAAGCCGAAGCGCAAATGAAAGAGCTTGCGGAAGCGAGCGGGATTCCAAACGAAGACATCCTGAAAACGTTGCAGGAACTCGGGTACACCCGCGACACGGTTTCGTTGCTGCATCTCATGCCGCTCATTAGCGTCGCGTGGGCCGACAACAAAGTCAGCGGGCCCGAGCGTGAAATGATTCTCGAGGCCGCGCGACTTCACGGTGAGGCTGAAGACGGCGCTGCTTACCAGCAACTCAATGATTGGTTAACGCACCGGCCGAGCGACGAATTCCTCGAGCAAACCTTGCGCGTCATTGCAGATCTCGCCGGCACCGATCAACCGGATGAAAAGAAGATCGATCGCAAGAAACTGCTCGAACTTTCCACGCGCGTCGCAGCTGCCTCAGGTGGCATTCTGGGTTTAGGCAGCAAGATTTCTGCTGAAGAGCAGGCGCTGCTCGATCGGCTGGCTAAGCAACTTGGAAAATAGTCTGCGAGAGGAACTACACCGCAGCGCTCGCGGCTTCACAGGAATCGAGCACCGGGGCTTCGATGATTTCGCCTGGAGGACAGCCTTCGCCGTAGTAGGGACGGCCGTTGTTAATCGCTTCGAAGTATTCCGAGATGCGTCCGAGAATTTCTTCGACTGAATGTGAATGGTAAAGCGCGGTGCGGAACAGCGCGCCGCCCTGCAAGCCGCGCGTAAACTGTCCGGCCAACTGCTTCATCCTTCCCATCGCCGCGATCTTCGGCATGTCCTGTTGCAGCATCTCAAAGTATTCGAGCAGCAGCGCGCGCTTGTCTTCCAGTGTCGGTTGAAACGGCTCGCGACCGTACATCACGTCCTCGATCTGCCTGAAGATCCACGGATTGGCCATCGCGCCACGTCCGATTAACACGCCGTCACAGCCAGTCTCGCGAAAACGATCGAATGTCTGCTGAATCGTTGTCACGTCGCCGCTTCCTGAAACCGGTACCTTCACAACTTCCTTAACCGCGCGCACCAAATCCCAGTTCGCCAGGCCGCGATAGCCCTGCTCTTTCGTCCGACCGTGCAGCGCAATGTGTTCGACGCCACAGTCCTCGGCGAGCTTCGCCGTATCCACCGCGTTGATAGTGCTGTCCGAGTACCCAGCGCGAATCTTGATCGTGAGCGGAATCGTGATCGCCTTCTTGATCTCTTTCAGAATCGTTTCGAGGCGCGGCAGATCGCGCAGCAAGCCTGAGCCGCCGCCATGCTTTACAACTTTCGGCGCGGGACAGCCGCAGTTGATGTCGAGAATGTCTGCGCCGATTTCTTCCGCCATCTCAGCCGCCATCCGCATACGTTCGACCCGACCGCCGAAAATCTGCACGGCAAACGGCCGCTCGTTTTCGTAAAAGCGCATCTGCCGTTTCGACTTCGGATTGTGGCGCGTCAAACCTTCGACCGAGATGAATTCAGAAACGGTCAAGCCGATGCCGCCGCGCTGCTTCAGCAGGCGGCGAAAAGAAATGTCGGTCACGCCCGCCATCGGCGAAAGCACCAACGGCGGACTGATCTCAACGTCGCGAATCTTGAAAGCCTTGATCTCGCTCATAAAAAAGCCACACGAGATTTTACCCCATGTGGCTCATGTGTCGACGTCCGAATGGGGCAGTAGCCCGACCGTCAGGGAAGGCGTGGACACCTTTCGCAAAAACTCCCTCCCTGACGTTCGGGCTACAGCCCCGGCTTCGCTACCAATTCACAACCAGTCGATCAGCCAGTACCCAAAACGGCCCGACCAGGCGTAGAGACGCGCGCAGCAAAAGCTCCGCATC
>JBQTHO010000007.1:0-2500 GCA_052389795.1 Acidobacteriota bacterium
CCGGATCACTAACTCCTACTTTCGTACCTGTTCGACTTGTTTGTCTCACAGTCAAGCTGGCTTATGCGTTTACACTCTACGGCTGATTTCCAAACAGCCTGAGCCAACCTTCGAGCGCCTCCGTTACAATTTGGGAGGCGACCGCCCCAGTCAAACTACCCGCCTGATAGTGTCCCTGAACCGGATTACGGCTCTAGGTTAGAGTCCAGACAAACGAAGGGTGGTATCTCACCGTTGGCTCCCCGAAGCCCGAAAGCCTCGGTTCGCAGCCTCCCACCTATCCTGCGCATCGTTTGCCCGAACCCACTATCAAGTTGTAGTAAAGGTGCACGGGGTCTTTCCGTCTAGATGCGGGAAACCGGCATCTTCACCGGTACTACAAGTTCGCTGTGCCTCTCGTTAAGACAGCTCCCAGATCGTTACGCCATTCGTGCAGGTCGGAACTTCATGAGCTTCCACAGTTTCCTGTGGCATAGACTATACGTTCACCTGATCGCAGCGAATTGAGAATTTCGCTACCGATATACTTTCGCTTGCCCGATGGATTCATCTCCATCGCTAACCGAACAATCTCTTCGAGACCTTCACATTCGAGATGTCGATCGTTGTTCACTAACTCGCAGATTCTTGCGAATCGTTCAAAGTCAGCTTGCTTCGATGACAGCAACGGATACGCTTTGAAATGTGGCAGCACTTTCGCCACCAAATCGCTGACGTTCCGAATCTCGAACTTGAGTGTCTTGTCTGATCTGTCCGGCCGAATGAATCCGCATTCCCACTTCTCTTGAATCATGTATAGGAGTTCAGCTCTATTTGCGTTCTGGCTGACCGAGAAACTCGGCCGAACCTCCCAGCCAAAGCGATGTCGCTTGCTCGGCTGAAATGAGACGCAGAAACAACCTTCTCCATCCACAAAACCGGAGATGTAAGAATTCAAATCCATCGACAAGGACCAGGGCCGGCGTGTTATGGAGTTTTACAACTCCATCCAGAGGGTCTCAACCTCTGAGTCGTTACGGGGATTCGTCACAAGACGAATCTTACCCTCGGTATTACCCGCGGCCATCAAGCGCCGGTAGGGCTTCACCGATTTGAGCCGGTTGAATGGAACGGAATCACTTCCGCCCCGGGCAATTCAATTACCCGACAAGGAATTTCGCTACCTTAGGACCGTTATAGTTACGGCCGCCATTCACTGGGGCTTCGATTCGTAGCTTCGCCTTGCGGCTGACCACTCCTCTTAACCTTCCAGCATTGGGCAGGCGTCAGCCCCCATACGTCGTCTTCACGACTTTGCGGAGACCTGTGTTTTTAGTAAACAGTCGCCTGGGACATTTCTCTGCGACCCACGTCTCAGGTGGGCTACCCTTCTCCCGAAGTTACGGGTACATTTTGCCGAGTTCCTGAACGAGAGTTCTCACAAGCGCCTTAGGATTCTCGCCCCACCTACCTGTGTCGGTTTGCGGTACGGTCAGATCACAGTTGGAGCCGCCCGAGGATTTTCCTGGCAGCTGGGGTCAGTGACTTTTTTCAGGGTTTGACCCCCTACTTTCGTCCCCGTCCTTACCCTTAATGTCACCCGGATTTACCAAAGTGACGGGCTATGACGGTTCAACCGGATATCCATCACCGGTCTCACCTACCCTACTGCGTCCCCCCACGGCACTGCTACTGGTTCCGGAATTTTAACCGGACTTCCATCGACTACGCCTTTCGGCCTCGCCTTAGGTACCGACTTACCCTGAGCAGATTAACTTTACTCAGGAAACCTTAGGTTTACGGCGCGCGGGGTTCTCGCCCGCGTTATCGCTACTTATGCCGACAGAGTCGTTTCCGATCGCTCCAACGGTCCTTTCGGTCCCGCTTCACAGCTACGGAATGCTCGCCTACCAACTTGAGATCTCAGGTCTACGATCGAAGAGAGATTGCGATCTGCTCAAAGGTTGATTCGCTTTCGCGAACCGCACTTTGAAGACGGCGATCTTCTTCACTTCTTCTTCATTTCAAATTTAGGGATTTGAAATTTGAGACTCTAAATCGCAGAGTTGAGATCTCAAATTCCGAAGCTTCGGTATGTGGTTTAAGCCCCGTTATATTGTCGGCGCAGGGCTGCTTGACCAGTGAGCTATTACGCTTTCTTTAAAGGATGGCTGCTTCTAAGCCAACCTCCTGGCTGTCAGTGCTTCCCTACTTCCTTTTCCACTTAACCACAATTTTGGGACCTTAGCTGTCGGTCTGGACTGTTTTCCTCTCGACTACGGATCTTAGCACTCGCAGTCTGACTCCCGGATAGACGTTCACGGCATTCGTAGTTTGATTGGGTTCAGTAACCTTGTGAGGCCCCTAGCCCATTCAGTGCTCTACCACCGCGACGATTCATCCGAGGCTAGCCCTAAAGCTATTTCGGCGAGAACGAGCTATCACGAAATTTGATTAGCCTTTCACCCCTAAGCACAGGTCATCCAAATGGTTTTCAACCCAAACTGGTTCGGTCCTCCAC